>NZ_CP021108.1:5483768-6167536 GCF_002119685.1 Bordetella genomosp. 8
GCTACCTGCCGCTGCTGGACCTGGCCGCGGCGGAACGGCAGTCCGCCAATGCGGATACCCCTATTTTCCTGGCGCACGGCGAATACGACCCGGTGGTGGACATCGCCCGCGCCACGGCCTCGCGCGACATGCTGCGCTCCCTGGGCCATGACGTGCGCTGGCACACCTATCCGATGCAGCATTCCGTCTGCGCGGAAGAAGTCGCCGACATGCGCGACTTCCTGCTGCAGGTGATCAAGTAGCTGCTTGAGGCCGCCCGCCCTGTGCGGGCCGGCCTGTGCGGGCCGGCCTACGCGGGCCGCCCCAGATCCAGCCAGACCCGGCGCAAGGATGGGTCATCGGGATCGGGGTCGTTCTTCAGCCCCAGGCTGGTCATCAAGCGCAACATGGGCCGGTTGTCGGCCAGCACCAGGCCTTCGATGTATTCCAGCCCCTGTTCGCGGGCGGCATCGATCAGCAGCGTCATCAATTGCCGTCCCAGGCCCCGCCCCTGCCAGGCATCCGCCACCACCAGCGCATACTCCGCGCCGCGCCCGTCGGGATTGCGCAGGTAGTGCGCCAGGCCGATCACCGCGTCGTGGCGATGGCCGCGATGCGCGGGATTGGGCAGCTCGGTCGTGGCGACCAGCGCCAGCTCGCGGTCGTAGTCCACCTGGGTATAGCGGGCCAGCATGCGCGGCGTCAGCTCGCGCATCATCGAAACGAAGCGCATATACCGCGAACGCTCCGACAGATCGCGGATGAAGGCCTGCAGGGAATCGGCGTCCTCCGGGCGGATGGGGCGTACCACCCACGGCGTGCCGTCCTCGAAGCGCCGCACCTGCACCAGCCGCGCCGGATAGGGGTGGATGGCCATGTGCGGATAGCCGCCCAGGTGCAGGGAAGGCGTCGCCGGCTCGGCCGTCAGGGTCACGCGCAGGGAACGCGCGTATAGGCGGGCCTCGCCGGCAAACAGGGGGTCGATGTCCAGCGCTTCGATATCCGGTATATCGGTGATCAGCTCGGAAACGCGCACCAGCGCCTGCTGCAGGGTCTCGAAGGCCGCGATACTCAGGCGATGCGCCAGCACCTTGCGCCACAGTCGGCTGCGCTCTATCAGTTGCTGGGCCAGGAAGCCGTTCAGCGGCGGCAGGTCCATGCCGCGATCGGCGGCGCCGAGCACCGCGTCGGGACCGCCCGCCGCGAAGCGGATGACCGGACCGAATCGGGCGTCGCGATGGACGCGTATGGCCATCGGACGCGACAGGGGCTCGAAAGCGCCGCTGGGCATGGACTCGTTGATCGGCACCAGGCCGGCTGCCATGAGGTCGCGCGCTTCCGCCGGCGTCAGCGCGTGCCGGCCATCGCGCCGGACCGCGTCGACGATGGCCTGGGCATCGGCCAGCGCCGGCTGGGGCCCCTGGGGCAGCGGCGGCTGCGACTGCAGCAGCAACTGCTGGTTGTAGTAGTGGGTGGATAGCACGCCGAAGGCATCGGCCGCCGATTCCGGCGTGCGAAAGGCGGACGTCCCGGCATCGTCCAGCATGCGCCGCAGGGGCCGCATGCCGGCATCGCCCATGAAACAGGACACGATGGGCTTGCGCGCGCGCGGCGCGATCTGCGCCAGCCTTTCGGCCACCGCGCGCAGGTCCGCCAGGGCATCGGGCGCGAGCAGCACCAGCACGCCGTCCACGCCGGGATCGTCGATCAACGCGTCCAGGACGGCCTGGGTCCTGTCGGGCGTCAGCGGCGCATGGGTGATGACCGGATTGCCGACCGCCGACCCGGGCTCCAGCAATGCTTCCAGCGCCTGCACGGTGCCCTGCGACAGCTCGGCGCGCGCGACCGCGGCGTCCGGGCCGATCAGGTCCAACGCCAGCTGGCCCGGCCCGCTGCCGTTGGAAAACAGCGCCACCCGCCTCCCGCGCGGCCGGCGCGCATAGCCCAGCACCTTCAGGGCCGAGAACAGCTGCACGAAATAGCGCACCCGCACGGCGCCGGCGCGGCGCAGCACGGCATCGAATACAGCATCGTCGTCGTCGCCGCGTCCCGCCTTCAGCACCACCACCGGCTTGGCGCTGGCGGCGGCCCGCAGCGCGCTGATGAAGGGCCGCGCGGGCCCGACGTCTTCGAGATACAGGGCGATGCTGTCGGTGCGCGGATCGGTGGCGAGATAATCCAGGACCGGGCCCAGGCCGACGATGGCTTCGTCGCCCAGCGCGATCGCGGTGGAAAAGCCGATGTGCACGTCCTCGGCCCAATCCATGACGGCGGCGATGATGGAGCGCGATTGCGCCACCAGCGCCACCCGGCCGTCGCGTGCCAGCGTCGGATGCTGGCTCAGGTTCAGCCCGGCGTACGGACGCTGCACGCCGAAGGCGCGCGGCCCCAGCAGCTTGCAGCGGTTTTCCTGCGCCCAGGCCTGGCACAAGGCTACCGTCCCGCGCGGATAGGGATCGGGTTGCTCGTGCGGCAGTGCGATGAGCGCGCGCGGCGCCCGCGGCGTCAGGCGGCGCAGCGTTTCGGCGAATACCGATGGCGCGACACAGACCAGGGCAAGGTCCGGTCGCTCGTCCGCCGCCAGGCCGGCCAGGGTTTCGGGAAGTTCGGGGGCGACGCCGGGCTCGCAGGCCAGGCTGGTGGTGCGTGCGCGCAGGCGCGCCGGCAGCATCGCCGCGCCCGGCAAGGGCCGGTCCGCGATGATGAGCAGGGAACGCGGATCGAACAGAGAAGCCAGCGCGTGTCGAAGCATGGACGCCTACCCTATTCTAAAATGCCGCCATCGCGCAATATAACCGCCGGCCTTTTCAATGACTCAAACCTCCAATTCCCGCGTCCGCACCCGTTTCGCTCCTTCGCCCACCGGCTACCTGCATCTGGGCGGCGCGCGCACGGCGCTTTTTTCCTGGGCGTTCGCCCGCCACCATGGCGGCGTATTCATCCTGCGCATCGAAGATACCGACGTGGAACGTTCGACGCCGGAAGCCGTCCAGGCCATCCTGGACAGCATGGACTGGCTGGGCATGCAGCCCGACGAAGGCCCGTTCTACCAGATGCGGCGCATGGACCGCTATCGCGAGGTCGTGGCGCAGATGCTCGCGGCCGGCACCGCCTACCACTGCTACTGCACCCCCGACGAAGTCGAGGCCATGCGCGAACGCGCGCGCGCCCAGGGCCTGAAGCCGCGCTACGACGGTACCTGGCGCCCGGAGCCGGGCAAGACCCTGCCGCCGATTCCGGAAGGCCGCCAGCCCGTGGTGCGCTTCAAGAATCCCCTGACCGGCGCCACCAGCTGGAACGATATGGTGAAGGGCCCGATCAGCTTCGACAACGGCGAACTGGACGACCTGATCATCGCGCGCCCCGACGGCACGCCGACGTACAACTTCTGCGTGGTGGTGGACGATTGGGACATGGGCATCACGCACGTGCTGCGTGGCGACGACCACGTCAACAACACGCCGCGGCAGATCAACATCCTGCGCGCGCTGGGCGCCGAATTGCCGGAGTATGGCCACGTGCCGATGATCCTGGGGCCGGACGGCGAAAAACTGTCCAAGCGCCATGGCGCGGTCAGCGTCATGGAGTACGACAAGGACGGCTAC
Source organism: Bordetella genomosp. 8 (assembly GCF_002119685.1). Classification (NCBI taxonomy): domain Bacteria; kingdom Pseudomonadati; phylum Pseudomonadota; class Betaproteobacteria; order Burkholderiales; family Alcaligenaceae; genus Bordetella; species Bordetella genomosp. 8. The sequence continues at coordinate 5,487,353 of NZ_CP021108.1, forward strand.
CTGCCCGAGGCCATGATCAACTATCTGGCCCGCCTGGGCTGGAGCCACGGCGATGACGAGTTGTTCACCCGCGAACAGCTGGTGGAATGGTTCGACACGCGCCACTTGTCGAAGTCGGCATCGCAATGGGACCCGAAAAAACTGAACTGGGTCAACGCCCATTACATGCGCCAGATGACCGACGCCGAACTGGCCGCGCGGGTCGAGCCCCGTATCGCGAGCCGCGGCGGCGACCCGGCCGCCGCCGACCTGCCCGCCGTGATGGCGCTGCTGAAGGATCGCGCGGAAACGCTGGAACAACTGGCTGACGGCGCGATGCTGTTCTGCGGTCCGTTCGAAGGCGCACCGGCCGAGCTGGCGGCGCAGCACCTGACCGAGCCCGCGCGCGACGCACTGCGTGATTTCGCCACCGAAGCCAGCGGCGCGGACTGGACGAAGGACGCGCTGTCGGCCGCCATCAAACGGGTGCTGGCGGCGCGCGGCATCAAGATGCCGCAGCTGGCCATTCCCTTGCGCGTGGCGGTCACCGGCCAGACGCAGACGCCGGCCATCGATGCGGTGCTGGCCCTGCTGGGCAGGGACAAGGTGCTGCAACGGCTGCAACGCGCGCTGGGCTGAACGGCCAGGCGCCCGAGGCTGATCACCCGGCCACGACGGGCGTCCCGACCCGACCCGAGCCGCCCCGACCATCAGGCGGGCGGCTCCGCTCAGCGCAGCACGTAGCCTTGCGGCATGCGGCGCGCCTTCAGGACCTCGCCGCCGGGTTTCTGGTCACGCAGCACCAGGGTGGAGTTGTTGACGGTTTCCACCCTGTACCGATTCGTATAGATCGGATCCGACAGATCCACGGGGTCGCCGTTCGATTCCGTCGTCTGCATCGTGTACACGCCGTTGGAGAACGTCCAGCAGCCCGTTTCGTCCAGGCCGGGGCGCGCCTTGTTGCGTATCTTCAACTGGGTCTGGTAGCGCATCTTTCCGTCCGGCGCCAGCACCAGCAGCGTCTGCTGCGTGCCGCCCACGCCTCGCGGCGTCGACACCGAATACCAGGTTCCGGCCAAGGCCTCGGCACCGGCGCTGGCGGCGCAGGCAACAGGCTTCGGCGGCGGAGCCGGTTGGGAAGCCGGCGCGGACACTTCTTTCTTGGTCGCGCAACCAGCCAGAATGAACGCGGCGCAGGCTACGCCGGCGAAACGCGAAAATGCACTGCTCATGAAATCCTCACAGACCACCGAGATGTCCACATGGCGCGGAATAAAAGGCTTCGGTGCGACATGTCGATTCTGAAGAGCGTGACGGCAAGACGCAACGTCCAGGCTTGCGTGACGCGCATGTGCCCCTTCGTTTGTGCGAAGCGCGCAACATTGCGAACGTGAACGTGCCCAATATTCAACGCATGCCGCCTACTGTCGAGCATGCGGCAAGTCAGGCTCATGCCGAATGTGCGGAAGCCGCGGCTGCTTCGCGCAGCAGGGCCTCCATCGCCGCGGCGGCGGGAGACAGCGTGCGGCCGGCCAGCCGCGTGATGCCCAGCGAGCGCGCGATGCGCGGCCGGCGCAACGGCACGAACACCAGGTTGCGCGCATCGGGCGGTTTGCCCAGTTCGGCCAGCACCGTCACGCCCAGGCCGCGCTCCAGCATCGCGGTCAGCGACATCATGTGCGATACGAACAGCGGCGGATCCATCAGGAAGGCCGCCGCCCGGTGCCCGGCGAGCTGCCGGTGTCCGACGGTACCGATGAGCGGCAGCGGGGAAATCTCTTTCCACGTCACCCAGGCGCGGCCCCCGAGCGCGTGATCGTCGCGACACACCAGACCGAATTCATCCCGCCACATGGGTTCGAAAACGAGACGCTTGTCGCGCAGCACCGGGCTGCACACGCCCAGCTCCGCCTGGCCGGCCAGTACCATGCGCTCCACGCCTTCCGAATTGTCGTCGTAGAGCCGCATCGACACACCCGGATGCGCGGCGCGGTAGCGGGCCACCAGATCGGGGATCCATAACCACGCGGCCGTGGCCACCGCGGCCAGCGTCAGCAGGCCCGTTTCGCTGCGCGCCATGCCGCCCATGCTGAGGGCCACCCGGTCGTGATGGTCGACCAGCTCGCGGGCCAGGGGCAGGCAGGACTCGCCAAACCGCGTGAGCGTGACGCGCGCGCCGCGCTCGAACAGGGGCTGGCCCAGGCGCTGCTCCATCTCGCGTATGGACAGCGACAAGGCGGGCTGCGAGCGGAAGGCGCGCGCCGCGGCCGCGCGGAAGCTGCGCAGTTCCGCCACCAGCAGGAAATGCCGGTAATGCGCGATGGAAAGGTCGGGAAGCAGGCTCATCGAGCAATTCCTGGTATTTGGCCGACTTATTATCGGATAGAAAAAATAAATTTTTCTCATCGCGACGACGGCCCTACCATTCGCCGCATGGACTCCTCGGCGCTCCCCTCCGCCCTTCCCGATTTCGATCTGGTCGACCGCTTGCCATCGCGGGCGGCCGGCGGCGGCAGGCTGGTCATCGCCGGCCGCGGCCGCCCCGGCATGCCCACGCTGCTCTTCGTTCCGGGGGCCTTTCATGGCGCGTGGTGCTATGCGGGCTACCTGGAATACTTCACCAGCCTGGATATCGCATGCGCCGCGCTGGATCTGCCGGGCCACGGATGGCTGCCGCAGGCCCCGGGATTCCATCGCCTTGGCGTGCGCGACTTCGGCGCCTGCGTGACGCAGGCGATGGATCTGATCGACGGCCCGGTGGTGCTGGCCGGCCACAGCATGGGCGCGTTGCCGGCCTTGTACGCCGCAAGCCAGCGCGAAACGGCGGGCGTAGTGTTGATGGCCCCATCGCCCCCCGGCAACGTGCCCGGCGCCCGGCCCATCGCGCCGGTGCCGATCGGCGCGAGCCGGCAGCCGCCCGGGCTGGACGGCGTCCGGCAACGTTTCACGGGCGAGATGAGCCGACATGAAGTGACGGCCGTCGCCACCAGGCTGTGCCCGGAAAGCGCCGAAGCGATGAACGACCGCTACCTGCTGCGGGTACATATTCCGCCAGAGGCCATCGACGCGCCGGGCCTGTGCCTGGAAGCCGGCGACGATGATCCCGATCGCCATCCCGCCGGACAGGACAAGGCGGTGGCCGATCTCTACGGCTTTGAATATCGCCTGCTGCCGGCCTTGCCGCACTGCATGATGTATGCGCGCGGCTGGCAGGAAAGCGCGGACGCGATACGCGAGTGGTACCAGCGCCGCTACACGCACTGACGGTTTACGCACCGGCCGCCGCCACCGGCGCGCACTATATATATAGAGAGACACACGGAGACCGCCTGCCGCGGCTCCGCTACCAAAGGGGGCTTACCTTGAAAAGACATACCAATCTGTTCGCGGCGCTCGCCATGTGCGGCGCGTGGATGACGGCGCCGTCGGCCCATGCGGCGCAGTGGCCGGAGCGCACCGTCACGATCATCGTGCCCTCCGCCGCGGGCGGCGCCGCGGACCTGACCGCGCGCACCTTCGCCCAATACCTGGGCGCCAAGACCGGCCAGAGCGTCGTGGTGGAAGACCGCCCCGGCGCCGGCGGCATCGTCGGCACCAATTCGGTGAAGACCGCACCGGCCGATGGCTACACCTTCCTGCTGTCGACCAATTCCACCCAGGCCGCCAACCCCTATCTGTACAAATCCCTGCCCTACGACCCCCTGAAGGACTTCCGCCAGGTGGGCATGCTGGGCACCTTCGGTTCGGTCGCGGTGGTCGCGCCGGGCAGCAATTTCCGCGACATGCCGCAACTGGTCGATTATGCGAAGCAGCACCCCGGCAAAGTGTTCTACGGCTACTACAGTTCGTCCTCGCAGGTGCCGTCCGCCCTGCTGAAGGCGCGTGCCGACCTGCAGATCGACGGCGCCGCGTACAAGAACGTCACGCAGATCATCACCGACCTGCGGGGCGGACAGATCGATTTCGCGTTCGTCGACTACCTGACCGCCATGGGCCAGATCGACGGCAAGGGCCTGCGCGCCATCGCGGTGACGGGTGAAGCGGCCCATCCGGCCTGGCCGGACGTCCCGCCCATGTCTTCCTACTATCCTGGCTTCGTGGTGCTCGGCTGGCTGGGGCTGTCGGCGCCCGCCGGCACCCCCGAAGCCGTCGTGCAGGCCATGAACCGCTACATGGCGCAGGCGGTGGACGATCCCGACGTGCGCGGCAAGCTGACCCGCCTGGGGCTGCAGCCCAAACGCATGGATGCGGCGGAGTTCGACAGTTTCGTGCGCCAGGACGCCGAACGCTGGAAACAATGGATCGCCACGGCGGGGATCACGCCCCAGTAGCCGGCTCTCCGGCGCCCCCTTCGGCGGCCCTCCCCGGCCGCCGCGCATGCGACAATAGCGCTATACGGAGCGGGCACTTCGCCGTCGGACCAGATAACCTGAGCACGATATACTTCGTAACAACTTAAAGAAGTATCGCGATTCAAATCACGCTTGTAGCCAACCCCAACGACCACTAGAATTTGGCCTGGGGTCGGGGTTAGACACAACATCTAGTGGTTAAGGGCGCGGCCGGGGGCATTTCCGGCCTATCTGCGTCCTCTGGTAACCGCCTTCCTTCCCCCCGGATTTCCAAATTCCCAGGCGCGGCCTCTGTCGCGCCTTTTCTACTACGCACAGGAGCTTCCATGCAGCAGACTTCGATCGCCTCTGTGACCCGGCCGAGCGCCGTGCCGCCTTCTGACAACACTCAACCCACACCTGCTTCCGGCCAATGGGCCGGTTACCAGATCATCCGGCGCAACGGCGCCGTCGTCGGTTTCGAGCCCAGCAAAATCGCCATCGCGATGACCAAGGCCTTCCTGGCCGTGAACGGCGGCCAGGGCGCGGCCTCCGCCCGCGTGCGTGAACTGGTCGACAACCTGACGCGCCAGGCGGTCAATGCCCTGCTGCGCAACCGCCCCAACGGCGGCACTTTCCATATCGAGGAAATCCAGGATCAGGTCGAACTGGCGCTGATGCGCTCGGGCGAGCATGACGTCGCGCGCGCCTACGTGCTGTATCGCGAAAAGCGTTCGCAGGAGCGCGCCGCCGCCGAACCGGCGAAGCCGGCCGCCGCCGCGCAAACCGATCACGTCATGAATGTGACCGACCAGGGCGTCAAGCGTCCGCTGGATCTGGCCACGCTGCGCGCGACCATCGAAGCCGCGGGTGTAGGGCTGTCCGACTACATCGACGCCGAGACCATCCTGAAGGAAACCGTCAAGAACCTGTACGACGGCATCCCGGTCGACGAAGTCTACAAGTCCGCCATCCTGTCGGCGCGCGCGCTGGTCGAAAAGGATCCGGCCTACAGCCAGGTCACCGCTCGCCTGCTGCTGCACACGATCCGCAAGGAAGTCCTGGGCGAAGAAGTTTCGCAAGCGCAGATGACGCAGCGCTATGCCGAGTACTTCCCGACCTTCATCACGCGCGGCATCGAGGCCAGCCTGATCGACACCAAGCTGGCGCAATTCGATCTGCCGCGCCTGGCGGCCGCGCTGGACGCCAAGCGTGACCTGCAGTTCAGCTACCTGGGCCTGCAAACCCTGTACGACCGCTATTTCCTGCACATCCGCGGCCGCCGCATCGAGCTGCCGCAAGTGTTCTACATGCGCGTGGCCATGGGCCTGGCGCTGGGCGAAACGCAAGCCGGCGTCGATCGCGAAGCGCGTGCCATCCAGTTCTACGAGATCCTGTCGTCGTTCGACTTCATGAGCTCCACGCCCACGCTGTTCAACTCGGGCACCCTGCATTCGCAGCTGTCGTCGTGCTACCTGACCACCGTCTCCGACGACCTGGAAGGCATCTACGACGCCATCAAGGAAAACGCGCTGCTGGCCAAATACGCCGGCGGCCTGGGCAACGACTGGACTCCGGTACGCGCCTTGCGTAGCCACATCAAAGGCACCAATGGCGAAAGCCAGGGCGTGGTCCCCTTCCTGAAGGTCGTCAACGACACCGCGGTGGCGGTGAACCAGGGGGGCAAGCGCAAGGGCGCCGTCTGCACCTACCTTGAAACGTGGCACCTCGACATTGAAGAATTCCTGGAACTGCGCAAGAACACCGGCGACGAGCGCCGCCGCACCCATGACATGAACACCGCGAACTGGATCCCCGATCTGTTCATGAAGCGCGTCATGGAAAATGGCGAGTGGACGCTGTTTTCGCCGTCCGATTGCCCCGACCTGCACGACAAGTACGGCCGCGAATTCGAACAGGCCTACCTGGGCTACGAAGCGCGCGTGGCCAGCGGCGACCTGAAGCTCTACAAAAAGATGCCCGCCATCAATTTGTGGCGCAAGATGCTGTCCATGCTGTTCGAAACCGGCCACCCGTGGATCACGTTCAAGGATCCCTGCAACATCCGCTCGCCGCAGCAGCACGTCGGCGTGGTGCACAGCTCCAACCTGTGCACGGAAATCACGCTGAACACCAACGAAGAGGAAATCGCGGTGTGCAACCTGGGTTCGGTGAACCTGGTCGCGCACATGAAGCCCAGCGCCAACGGCGGCTACGAGCTCGACCTGGAAAAGCTGAAGCGCACGATCGGCGTCGCGATGCGCATGCTCGACAACGTCATCGACATCAACTACTACGCGGTAAAGAAGGCCAAGGACTCCAACCAGCGTCATCGCCCGGTGGGTTTGGGCATCATGGGCTTCCAGGATTGCCTGCACATGATGCGCGTGCCGTATGCGTCGCAAGCCGCTATCGAATTCGCCGATCGTTCGATGGAAGCGGTGTGCTACTACGCGTATTGGGCCTCGAGCGAATTGGCCGAAGAGCGTGGCCACTATCCGACCTACAAGGGTTCGCTGTGGGATCGCGGCATCCTTCCGCAAGACACGTTGAATCTGCTGCGTGAAGAACGCGGCGGCAGTGTCGATGTCGATATGTCGGCCGCATTGGATTGGGATGCGTTGCGTGCGCGCATCAAAGCGCACGGCATGCGTAACTCCAATTGCGTAGCAATTGCCCCAACCGCGACGATTTCCAATATCATTGGCGTATCTGCGTGCATCGAACCCACTTATCAGAATCTGTACGTGAAATCGAATCTCTCCGGCGAGTTCACGGTCGTTAACGAATACCTCGTCCGCGACTTGAAGAAACTCGGTCTCTGGGACGAAGTGATGGTGGCCGATCTGAAGTACTTCGACGGCAGCCTGTCCCGTATCGATCGCGTGCCCGCCGAACTCCGCGAAATCTACGCCACCGCGTTCGAAGTCGAACCGCGCTGGCTGGTGGAATGCGCGTCGCGTCGCCAGAAGTGGATCGATCAATCGCAGTCGCTGAATATCTATATGGCTGGCGCGTCGGGCAAGAAGCTCGACGAAACCTACAAGCTGGCATGGCTGCGCGGCCTGAAGACCACCTACTACCTGCGTACGCTGGGTGCCACCAGCGCGGAAAAATCCACCGGCCGCGGCGGCGAATTGAATGCCGTCGCGTCGGGCAGCCAACCCGGCACCGTGGCGGCGTCCCCCGCCCCCGTCCTGCCGGAACCTGAAATCGTCGGAGCGGTTTGCACCATGAGGCCGGGCGACCCCGGCTTCGAAGAGTGCGAAGCCTGCCAGTAATCGACCGCCCCGGAGAATTCACATGATCAATTGGGAAGACGACAACGTCGCACTGCAACCGGGCCAGCCCGCCGCCAAGCCGGCGGCCGGCATGTCCGTGCGCCCGTCGACGGGCGCCTTCGACGACGCCGCGTTGCCGGCCGCCGTGCCGGCCCAGGCCGCCGGCGCGCAGCCGGACGGCGCCGCCCAGCGCGTCAAGGTTGCCGACAAGCGCATCATCAACGGCCAGACCGACGTCAATCAGCTGGTTCCGTTCAAATACAAGTGGGCCTGGGAAAAGTACCTGGCCACCTGCGCCAACCATTGGATGCCGCAGGAAATCAATATGTCGCGCGACATCGCGCTGTGGAAGAACCCCACCGGGTTGACCGAGGACGAGCGCCGCATCATCAAGCGCAACCTGGGCTTCTTCGTCACGGCCGACTCGCTGGCCGCCAACAACATCGTGCTGGGCACCTACCGGCACATCACGGCCCCCGAATGCCGCCAGTTCCTGCTGCGCCAGGCATTCGAAGAAGCGATCCATACCCACGCTTATCAATACATCGTCGAAAGCCTGGACCTGGACGAATCGGAAATCTTCAATGCCTATAACGAGGTTCCGTCCATCCGCGCCAAGGACGAGTTCCTGATCCCGTTCATCGACGCGATCGCGGACCCGAACTTCCACACCGGCACCCTGGAAGCCGATCAGAAACTCCTGAAGTCGCTGATCGTCTTCGCCTGCCTGATGGAAGGCCTGTTCTTTTATGTCGGGTTTACGCAGATCCTGGCGCTGGGCCGCCAGAACAAGATGACCGGCGCCGCCGAACAGTACATGTACATCCTGCGCGATGAATCCATGCACTGCAATTTCGGCATCGACCTGATCAACACCATCAAGCTCGAGAATCCGCACCTCTGGACGCCCGAGTTCCGCGAAGAAATCCGTGCTCTGTTCGTGAAAGCCGTCGAACTGGAATACGCTTACGCCGAAGACACCATGCCGCGCGGTGTGCTGGGCCTGAATGCGCCGATGTTCAAGTCGTATCTGCGCTTCATCGCCAACCGCCGTTGCCAGCAGATCGGCCTGGAAGCGCTGTTCCCGCAGGAAGAAAACCCCTTCCCGTGGATGGCGGAAATGATCGACCTCAAGAAAGAGCGAAACTTTTTCGAAACTCGAGTCATCGAATATCAAACCGGAGGCACGCTGAGCTGGGAATGAACCGGTCCAGGGTGTCGGAAGCAACGTAGCGATAGGTGACGCGGATGGCCGCGTCGCCTGTCGGCGCCATTTGAAATGGCTCGCGCCATAGGAGCGGGGGCCATATCAAATGGCAGTGCCGCATTCATTAGCGCACATCGAAGTAGCTGCAGCCTGTACGGAGCAGCGGTATGCGCCGATGAATAGCCCGGGCGTCGTTCCGCCAGAAGGCGGGGCGGCGCACGGGTTTAAGTTCTGGGACCCCTGAACCTAAGGAGCAATGCCATGGCAACTGCCAAGAAGGCCGCCAAGAAGGCGGTTAAGAAAGCCACAGCCAAAAAAGCTGTGAAGAAGGCCCCGGCCAAGAAAGCCGCGGTGAAGAAGACCGCCGTCAAGAAGGTCGCCGCCAAGAAGGCCGTCAAGAAAGTCGCTGCCAAAAAAGTAGCGAAGAAGGCCGTCAAGAAGGCACCGGCCAAGAAAGTAGCAAAGAAGGCGGTCAAGAAGGTTGCTGCCAAAAAGGCCCCGGCCAAGAAAGCCGCGACCAAGAAAGTAGCAACCAAGAAGGTCGCCAAGAAGGCTGCCAAGAAAGCGCCCGCCAAGAAAGCGGCCGCCAAAAAGGCGCCTGCGAAAAAGGCGGCTGCCAAGAAGCCTGCTGCCAAAAAGCCTGCCGCAAAGAAGGCTGCCGCCAAGAAGCCGGCCACGCCGCCTTCGACCGCTGCCGCCCCGGGCGCGAAGACCGCGCTGAATCCGGCGGCGTCGTGGCCCTTCCCGACGGGTGGCCGTCCCTAAGGTGCCTGCGGACCATACGGTCCATATGGATCGTACGGTCCGCCAGGTCCTTGGCGCAGCACCGTAGTACCGAAGCCGCCTGGCCTGGCCAGGCGGCTTTTTGACGTCCGCGACTCAGGTCACGACATCATGCGACAATTGGCCTGCCGTAAGACCCCTTTCATATTTCTTTCCAACAAAGCAGGCGGCCATGTTCGGCGATATCTCCCGTTTTTTGCTTGATACGCTCTTCACGCTTTTCGGTGCCGCGCTGATCGCGCGGGCCTGGATGCACGCGGTGCGCATGCATCCCTTCAATCCCATCGCGCGGTTCATTTACCAGGTCACCAATTGGCTGGTGAACCCTTTGCGGCGCATCCTGCCGTCGCGCGGCGCCGTGGACTGGGCAGCGCTGATCGCGGCGTGGTTGACGGCGCTGGTCTACCTGCTGCTGATGTGGGTGACGTCGCTGGGAATGATCATCCCGCTTTCCGCGCTACCGATAGCGCTGGGGATTTCCTTCCTGACGGTGGTCAAGTGGGTGTTCAACCTGATCGTCTGGGTGACGTTGGCGCAGGCCATCCTGTCGTGGGTGAACCCGGGCGCGCCGCTGATGCCGGTACTGCAAGCGATGACGGATCCCCTGCTCGATCCGATCCGGCGCATCCTGCAGCGCACGCCCATCGACTTTTCGCCGCTGGTCCTGCTGGTGCTGGCGCAGGTGGCACTGATGGTGATCACGCGCATTACGTACGCGGCGTTCGGGCTCTAGGCTGCCAGAGGCGGACCCGCCAGGCGGGCCCGCTGGCGCGCCAGCTGCGCGCGCCAGTTGCACGCGCCATCGAAGGCGCGGCGTGCATGCCGCGCCTTGCCTTACATCGGCGTAATGCGAGTCGGGCCGTTGCCGCTGATGACCTGCACACGCTGGCCCACGCTGATGGGCACGTCCGCTTCCTGCGTCACGACGCGGGTTTCGCCGTTATCCAAGCGCACGGTGATTTCCAGGCCGGAGGTCGTGCCGACACGGTTTTCCACCATATTGCCCGCCAGTGCGCCCAGGATGGCGCCGCCCACGGTGGCGATGGTGCGGCCGCTGCCGCCGCCGATCGCGTTACCGGCCACGCCGCCCAGCGCGCCGCCGGCGAGCAGGCCAGCGCCGCTGGATTTGTCGTTCTGGATGGTGACCGGACGCACGCCGGTGACCACGCCGGTGCGGACGATCTGTTCGCGCTGGGCCTGGTCATAGCTGTAGACGGCGCTGGAGGCGCTGCGATTGGCGCAGCCCGACACCAACGCGACGGACATGGCGACCGCGCCGATAGCGACCCAACGAGCCGTGCGCGAGCCGCGAACCCGCGCGAGACTGTAGGAAACGGAAGGAACGGTATTGTTCATAATAGTGCGGGCTCCTGTTCGGTATATACCAGCGTTACGGATGATACTCCCCGCCCTTCGGGCCAGACTGCCGAAATTACGCAGCGGGAAATACGTTGCAACGTCTGTTTTAGCTTAGTCCGTCGCGACGTCCGCAAGTTTCAGGCCGCGCCGTTTTTCACGATTTTTCATTGTTGCGGCGCTGCGCCGATCCCGGGGGGAACGGGCAGCCGAAAAACCCGCGGCCGGCCGCGTCGTCCCCCGCCGACGGCGCGTCAGAGCTGGACGCCGTACGCTTGTTGCAGCAACTTACCAATTTCGTCGCGCGTAGGCTGGTGGTTTTGCGGACCGCGCGACGCGATCTTGATGGCGCCCATGACGTTCGCCAGCTTGCAGCTGTCCAGCCAGCTCCACCCGCTGGTCAGGCCGTACAGCAGACCGGCCCGATGCGCGTCGCCGCAGCCGGTGGGGTCCACGACGGCTTGCGCGCGTACCGGCTCGATCTTGTGTTCCGCGCCTTCGGTCCAGAGGGAAGCGCCTTCCGCGCCGCGCGTCACCACGACGGCACGCAGGCCGCGGGCCAGTTCGGCGATCGTCTTGCCGGTGCGCTGCTCCACGATGCTGGCTTCATAGTCGTTGACGGTCATCGCCTGCGCCATACCCAGCATGCGTTGCAGGTCCGCGCCGTCGAACAGGGGCATCGCCTGGCCCAGGTCGAATATGAAAGGAATGCCGGCCGCCTTCAGGCGTTCCGCATGGGCGAACATGCCTTCCTTGGCGTCGGGCGCGACGATGGCCCATTGCGCCGGCGTGCCGCTCAGATCGTTTTGCGCCGAGAACGACATCGCGCCAGGGTGAAACGCCGCGATCTGGTTGTCTTCCAGATCGGTGGTGATGAAGCATTGCGCCGTGAAGGTCTGGGGGATGACCTTGACCAGGCGGGTATCGATGCCCAGGCCGGACAGGCGTTGCAGATAGTCGCCAGCGTCCTCGCCGACGGTGGCCACCGGAACGGGATTGCCGCCCAGCAGCTTGAGGTTGTAGGCGATGTTGCCCGAGCACCCGCCGAATTCCTTGCGCATCGAAGGCGTCAGGAACGAAACGCTGAGCGCGTGGATGCGGTCGGGCAGGATGTGTTCCTTGAAACGGCCTTCGAACACGGCGATGGTGTCGAACGCCATGGAACCGCACACCAGAACCGGAGCTGCCATGATGGGAAATCCTTTAATCCAGAGAAGTCAGGGGAAGAATTTGTCGAGCTGGTAGCCGTTCACGTGCAGGCCGTTGACCTGCAGCGGCACGGCCAGGCTGAGCTCGCCGCCGGCGGGGAACGGACCCTGCGTACCGGGCGGCAGATAGTTTTCGGGCAGCAGGACCTTGCGCACTACCACGGTGTCCGACAGGTCGGTCAATTGCAGCACCAGCCCCGGCCAGGGTTGCGGCTTGTCGAAGCGGTTGCGCAGGGTGACACGCAGCGTCAACCGCATGACGCCGTCTTCCGAGGCAACGCCGCTCTGCGGCTGCAGGGAAGACGCGGTGATCGATATACGTTCCAGGCGCCGCGCATAACCGACCTGGCAACCCACCTGGCGGCAGAGGGCTTCCATGGCGGGCCGCAGCGCCGGCATGGACGTCGCGATCGGCGTGCGGTAGATATACAGGCATTGCAGCGCCAGCACGAGCAGCGCGACCAGGACGCCGGCCAGCCAGACCCGGGAAAGCAGCGTACGGCGCCGCTGCACTTCTTCGTCCATGAAGACGGGCGGCGCCATGCCGGCATCGGTCAGGTCGTCGTAGCGCGTGCGGGACTCGCCAGGAATGGAGACGAAGTCGGGATCGTCTTCCTCCACGGCATCGCGGTCGGCATAGATGGGGAAGCGGTTGCCGCGCGGGACGTCGCGGGCGGGGGGCGGCGCGTCGTCGATGTCGTCCTGGCGATAGGGGCCGGGGCGGACGCGCGCGTACGGTTGGCGGTCGTCGATCGTGCGGTCGTCGTCATTGTCGTAAGCGACGTCATCACCGTCGTCGACGTCGTCGACGTCATCCGCGTGACGATAGGACGTCGGCGTCTCGATCGGGGGAACGAACGACGATCCGTACGACGATCCATATGATGGCCCGATCGATGGCTCGGCTGGCGGCTCGATCCGCGGCACGTGGGCGGCGCCGGGCGGCACATAAGGCGCGAGCACCGGTTCGCGCGGATCGGATGCGAGGCCGCGCGCGCTATCGCGGCCGCGCAGCACGGCGGCCGCCGCGACAGGCACGGCAGGCACCGCAGGCGCGGCAGGCACCGCAGGCGCGGCAGGCGGCATGTGCGAGGCCGGCGGCACTGGCGCCGCGGTGGACGTGGGTACCAAAGGACCGACGGGCGCGGGCTGATGCCGCGGCGGCGCGTAGGGCCGAGGCGACTGGGCTGGTTCGGCCGGGACCTGGACCGACAATACGGGGGAGGCTTCGGCAGGCAGTTGCACCGGCGTGTCGGCGCGGTGCGTGTCGGCGCGGGGCGTGTCGGCGCGCGGCATTGGCCGGGGCAAGGCGCCTTCCGCCGCCTGGCCATCCACCGCGCAGGCCAGGCCGTCGAATACGCGCGCGCAGACGCCGCAGCGCACCAGCCCATTGCGCACGCGCAATTGATCCGCGACCACCTTGAAGGCGGTGCCGCAATGCGGGCAGCGGGTGGTCATGGCCATGTGCGCTACCGTCCGTGTCGTCGTCAGGCCTTGCGTCCGTGCAGGCACACCCATCCATCGCGCTCGCGCCAGACGGACATGGGCAGCCAGCGCGCATAGACGGCGCAGACCTCTTCGGCCTGCCGCGCCAGCACGCCGGAAAGCACCAGCGCCCCGCCGGCGGCGACACGGCCGCACAGCATGGGGGCGAGCACCTTCAGGGGATTGGACAGAATGTTGGCCACGACGACGTCGCTTGCGCCGTCGCCCAGTTCGTCGGGCAGCATGGCCTGCAGCTCCACGCGATTGACGCGGGCGTTCTCGCGCGTGGCGATGACGGCCTGTTCGTCGATATCGACTGCCCAGGTGCGGCCCGCGCCCAGCTTGCGGGCCGCGATGGCCAGGATGCCGGAGCCGCAGCCGTAGTCCAGCACCGTGGCGCCGGCGGGCAGCTGGGCTTCCAGCCAGGCCAGGCAAAGATGGGTGGTGGGATGGCTGCCAGTGCCGAACGCCAGGCCCGGGTCCAGCTCGATATGGATGTCGCCGCCCTGCTCTTCCTGGCGGCCCAGGCCGGGGACTTCAGGATCGTCGCGGTGCCAGCTGGGAACGATCCAGATGCGGTCGGCGATATGGATGGGGCCGAATTGCTGCTGGGTCAGGCGGACCCAGTCGGCGTCCGGCACGTCGCGCAGCGACCATGCGGCCAGGGCGGCGGCATAATCCGCGCCCAGTTCGGCGCCGACGCTTTCGATGATCTGCGCGGGATCGGCCCCGTCGGGCAGCAGTGCCACCACGCGGTTGCGCTCCCAGGCCTGGACCGATGGTTCGGTGCCGGGCTCGCCGAACAGCGGCTGTTCCGCGTCGGTGTCGCGGTCGGCGTCTTCCACCGAGACCGACAGCACGCCGGCGTCCAGCAACGCATCGGACAAGGCCTCGGCCTGCGTCTCCGAAGAATGGAGCACCAGCTCACGCATGAAAGGATCTTCCGTCTGAGGTATTCAGTGACTGCGGGGACGTACCGGCCGGCCACGCCGTGCCGCCGTTGGCCGTATTGTACGTTCCCCGCGCGCCGCCTTTCGGTCGCGCAAGCCCCAGGCCCGCCGGGCGGTCAGGGGCGCTGGGCCAGCTTCTGTTCCAGGTAGTGGATGCTGGTGCCGCCTTCGATGAAGCGCGCATCCTGCAGCATTTCCCGGTGCAGGGGAATGTTGGTGGAAATGCCTTCCACCACCATTTCCGACAGGGCGATCCGCATGCGCGCCAGCGATTGCTCCCGCGTATCGCCATAGGTGATGACCTTGGCGATCATGGAGTCGTAGTTGGGCGGCACGAAGTAGCCATTGAACGCGTGCGAATCGATGCGCACGCCCGGCCCGCCCGGCGTATGCCAGTTGGTGATGCGGCCGGGACTGGGCACGAATCGGAACGGGTCCTCGGCATTGATGCGGCATTCGATGGCGTGGCCTTTCAGGACCACGTCGCGCTGGCGCAGCATGAACTTTTCGCCGGCGGCGATGCGGATCTGCTGCTGGACCAGATCGATGCCGGTGATCAGTTCGGTGACCGGGTGTTCCACCTGGATGCGCGTGTTCATTTCGATGAAATAGAACTCGCCGTTCTCGTACAGGAATTCGAAGGTGCCAGCCCCCCGGTAGCCGATCTTGCGGCAGGCGTCGGCGCAACGGTCGCCGATGCGTTCGATGAGCCGCCGGGCGATGCCGGGAGCGGGTGCTTCTTCGATGACCTTCTGGTGGCGGCGCTGCATGGAACAGTCACGCTCGCCCAGCCAGATGGCGTTGCGACCGCCGTCGGCCAGCACCTGGATTTCGATATGGCGCGGGTTCTCGAGGAACTTCTCCATATAGACTTCCGGGTTGTTGAAGGCCGCGCCCGCTTCGGAACGCGTCATGGTGACGGCATTGATCAGCGCGGCTTCGGTATAGACCACGCGCATGCCGCGGCCGCCGCCGCCACCCGCCGCCTTGATGATGACGGGGTAGCCGACTTCACGCGCGATGCGCATGATTTCCTGGGGATTGTCGGGCAACGCGCCTTCCGAACCGGGCACCACCGGCACGCCGGCCTCGATCATGGCGCGCTTGGCGCTGACCTTGTCGCCCATGAGCCGGATGGAATCCGGCCGCGGACCGATGAAGACGAAACCGCTTTTCTCGACGCGCTCGGCGAAGTCGGCGTTTTCCGACAGGAATCCGTATCCCGGGTGGATCGCTTCCGCGTCGGTGACTTCCGCCGCGGAAATGATGGCCGGCATGTTCAGGTAGCTTTCGCGCGACGGCGGCGGCCCGATGCATACCGACTCGTCGGCCAGGCGGACGTATTTGGCGTCGCGATCCGCTTCGGAATGCACGACCACGGTCTTGATGCCCAGCTCGCGGCACGCGCGCTGTATGCGCAGGGCGATCTCGCCGCGATTGGCAATCAGTATTTTTTCGAACATGGGAACGATCAGCCGATGACGAACAGGGGTTGGCCGTACTCGACGGGCTCGCCGTTTTCGACCAGGATTTCCTTGATGACGCCGGACTTGTCGGCCTCGATCTCATTCAGAAGCTTCATGGCTTCGATGATGCACAGCGGATCGCCTTCCTTGACCGACTGCCCGACTTCCACGAAAGGCGCGGCGCCGGGATTGGGCGAACGGTAGAACGTGCCCACCATGGGAGCCTTGACCACATGGCCCTGCACCGCGGGCGCGGGCGCCGGGGCGGCCCCGGCGGGCGCGGCGGCGGGGGCGGCCTGCGGCGCGGGCGCGGATTCCTGCACGTGGTGGTAGGCGACCGGCTGCACCGTCTGCGAGAACTTGACGATGCGGACCTTGCCTTCGCCCTCGGTGATCTCAAGTTCGGCGATGCCGGACTCCGCCACCAGGTCGATCAAGGTCTTGAGTTTTCGGAGATCCATATAAGTGCTTCCCGGAATGTTGACGACGGCCGGCCGTGCTGCCGCGCCGTATTGGATATCTGGTTTGAGGAGACAGGGGAAAACCGGTGGAACGATGCCGCGATCAGTGACGCGCCGCGTAGCGGACAGCGGCTTCGTAGCCATCGGGCCCGAGCCCGGAAATCAGTCCAACCGCGAGGTCGGACAGATAGGAGTGGTGCCGGAATGGCTCGCGCTTATACAAGTTGGACAAATGTACTTCAATAAACGGGATGGACACGGCCGCCAGCGCGTCGCGCACCGCCACGCTGGTATGGGTGTAGGCCGCGGCGTTGATGACGATGAAATCCGTGCCGTCTTCACGGGCGGCCTGGATGCGCTCCACGAGGGCGCCTTCGTGGTTGGTTTGCCAGGCCGTCAGCGACACCCCCAGGTCCGCCGCCAGGGCGGCCAGGCCGTCGTTGATCTGCGCCAAGGTGAGGCTGCCGTAGATACCCGGTTCGCGGGTACCCAGCAGATTCAGATTGGGGCCGTGCAGGACCAGTATGCGTTGCGCCATTGCTGCCAGACTGGAAGACCGGCGCGGCCGCGCCGCAGCGCCGCCTGATGTATGCCGGGGTGAATCGGAAACGGACGGCCGTGGCCGCCCGCACAACGTCCGCGATCATGACCAGCCGGTTACGCCAGCAAGCCTTTTGTCGCGAAAACCTCGAATAGCCCCGCTTTTTACGACAATTTCGTCTATTTGTCTATTGAGGTTACGCCGCGCCCGCACCGAGCATACGATCGAGCTCGGCCATATCGACGGGACCGAGGATCTGCTTCCTAATTCCGCCATCTGCGTCTAAAACCAGTGTATACGGCAGGCCGCCAGGATCGTTACCCAGCTTGCGCATGAGGTCGATGCTGCCCGGCCCGGTCACCAGCAGGGGGTAGGAGACCGGCACTTTAGACACAAATTTAACGACGTTCGCCGCCGTATCCACCGCAAGCCCCAGGAAGGTCACCTGCGGATGCCGCTTGTGCAGCGCATCGAATTCCGGCATTTCCTTGACGCAGGGCGGGCACCACGTCGCCCAGAAGTTGACCACGAGCGGCTTGCCTTTCCATTGGGCCAGGGGCTGTGGCCTGCCCTGCAGATCGGGATAGGTCTGGGCCAGCAGCCCGGCGCTGGCGTCGGCGGGCGAGGCGGCCGATGCGGCGGCGGCCAAGCCGCCCGACAGGCCACTCGACAGGCCGCCCAGCAGCAGCGTACGGAGAACAGTGCGTCGTTTCATCGTGTCATCTTACCGCCGGTCGGCGACCGGCTGGCGTCCGATCGAGCATCTACAATGCCGGCAGGAGAAAACAGCACATGCATCTGCACATTCTAGGCATCTGCGGCACCTTCATGGGGGGCCTGGCGCTGATCGCGCGCGCAGGCGGCCACCGTGTCACCGGCTGCGACGCAGGCGTCTATCCGCCCATGAGCACCCAGTTGGCGGAACAGGGGATCGAACTGATGGAAGGCTACGGCGCGGACCAGCTGGCGTTGCGCCCGG
Organism: Bordetella genomosp. 8; assembly: GCF_002119685.1. Lineage (NCBI taxonomy): Bacteria > Pseudomonadati > Pseudomonadota > Betaproteobacteria > Burkholderiales > Alcaligenaceae > Bordetella > Bordetella genomosp. 8. The sequence goes on from NZ_CP021108.1 coordinate 5,505,380, forward strand.
ACCTTTATGTCATCGGCAATGTGGTCTCGCGCGGCAACCCCTTGATGGAAGCCATCCTGGATACGGGCGCGCCTTATGTATCCGGACCGCAGTGGCTGGGGGATCATGTGCTGGCGGGCCAGCACGTCCTGGCCGTGGCTGGCACGCATGGCAAGACGACGACCAGCGCCATGCTGGCCTGGATACTGGAACATGCGGGGATGCGGCCGAACTTCCTGGTGGGCGGCGTCGCGCAGGACTTCCAGGTGTCCGCCCGCTACGACCCGGCGCGCAAGCTGTTCGTGATCGAGGCCGACGAATACGACACGGCCTTTTTCGACAAGCGCTCCAAGTTCGTCCATTACCGGCCGCGCACCGCCATCCTGAACAACCTGGAATACGACCACGCCGACATCTTCCCCGATCTGGCGGCCATCGAAACCCAATTCCACCACCTGGTGCGCACCATCCCGGGCAAGGGCCGGATCGTTTTGCCTACCGGCTCGGCGGCGCTGGACCGTGTGCTGGCGCGCGGCTGCTGGTCCGAAACCGTGCGGTTCGGCGACGATGGCGAATGGCAGGCCGGCGAGGCCGACACCGACGGCGCCTTCGCCGTATCCCGGGGTGGCGACGCGATCGGGACCGTCCGGTGGCGCCTGCTCGGCGAGCACAACCGGCTCAACGCGCTCGCGGCCATCGCTGCCGCCGAGCACGCGGGAGTGGCACCGGGCGACGCCATACAGGCGCTGTCGCTGTTTGCCGGCGTCAAACGGCGCATGGAGCTGCGCGGCACCGCGCGCGGCGTCGCGGTGTACGACGATTTCGCCCACCATCCGACCGCCATCGAAACCACGCTTGCGGGCCTGCGCCGGCGCGTGGGCGATGCACGCATCCTGGCCGTGCTGGAGCCGCGCTCCAATACGATGAAGCTGGGCACCATGGCGGAACGGCTGCCCGGCGCGCTGCAGGCGGCCGACCGGGTGTTCTGCTTCGGTTCGAAGGCCGGCAAGCATGCGCTGGGCTGGGATCCGGCACGCGTGCTGGCCCCGCTGGGCGACCGCGCGGCGGCCTATGACGACCTGGACGCCATGGTGGCCGCCATCGCGCGCACCGCGCAGGCCGGCGACCACATACTCATAATGAGCAATGGCGGGTTTGGCGGCATACACGGCAAACTGCTGGATGCGCTGACTTCCCCGGAGCGCCCATGATTCTCTACCTGCATGGCTTTCGGTCATCGCCGACTTCCTACAAGGCTCGCCTGATGGCGGCCGAAATGGCGCGGCGCGGGCTGTCGGCCGATTGGCGCTGTCCGCAACTGCCTCCCAGTCCTGGCGAAGCGGTGGAGCTCGCCATGGCACTGGCGCGCGAGCAACTGGGCGAATTGGCGCGGCGAGGCCAGCGCTCGCCGCGCGCGCTGACGCTGATCGGCTCGTCGCTGGGCGGCTATTACGCCGCCTGGATGGCGGAACAGCTCGACTGCAAGGCGGTACTGCTGAACCCCGCGGTGTACGCGCCGCGCGACCTGGCCACGCAGGTGGGCCGCCAGAGTATGTATCATTCGGGCGCGCCGTTCGACTTCCGTCCGGAATACGTGGATGAACTGGCCGCGCTGGAAGTGGCCCGGCCGACCCGCCTGGAACGCTATTTCCTGATCGCGGCCACGGGGGACGAAGTACTCGACTGGCGCGAAATGCGGGACTGGTACGCCGGCTGCCGGCAGCACATCGTCGAAGGCAGCGACCATGGGCTGTCCGATTTCGCCGCCCTGATGCCGGAAGTACTCGATTTCGCGCTGGACAATTCTCCGAACGGCGACCAGCCCTGACCCAATAACTATTCAGCAGTATTGCGCGCAGGCGGCGCAGCCGCGCCCCGCGCCCCAGATGGACCTCGCCATGCACGTGTTTTACGAAGACGACGGCCAGTTCAAGGCCGGACATATCCTTTCCGAAGCGGACGCCAGCCTGCAGGTGGAATCCGAATCGGGCAAGCGCAGCAAGATCAAGCGGGCCAACGCGATATTCACCTTCTCCGCGCCGGAGCCGGCGGAATTGCTGCGCCAGGCCGAAGCGGCGGCCGAGGACATCGACCTGCAGTTCCTGTGGGAATGCGCCCCCCAGGAGGAATTCGACTCGCCCGCGCTGGCGGCGGACTATTACGGGCACGCGCCCTCGCCCACGGAACAGGCGGCGCTGCTGCTGCGCCTGCACAGCGCACCGGCCTACTTCCACCGGCGCGGCAAGGGCCGCTACCGCCCCGCGCCGCCGGACATCCTGGCGGCCGCGCTGGCCGCCCTGGAAAAGAAGCAGAAGCAGGCGGCCCAGCAACAGCAATGGGTGGACGATATGGTGGCCGGACGGCTGCCGGAGGAAATCGCCGCCATGGCCGAGGCGCTGGCGGTGCGGCCGGACAAGAACACCATGCAGTGGAAGGCGCTGGAAAGCGCCTGCTCGCGGCTGTCGAAGAGCCCCGACCGGCTGCTGCTGGACCTGGGCGCCTTCCCCAACGCGCTGGCGCTGCACAAGCGCCGCTTCCTGGCGCAGTATTTTCCGCGCGGCACCGGGTTCCCGGAGGTACAGATCCCGCCGTCGGATCGCGAGCTGCCGCTGGCCGATGCGGAAATCTATTCCGTCGACGACGTGACGACCACCGAGATCGACGACGCCCTGTCGGTATCGGTACTCCCGGACGACACGGTGCGCGTGGGCATCCACGTGGCGGCGCCGGGCCTGACGGTGACGCGCGGCAGCGAGCTGGACAAGCTGGCGCGCGCGCGCCTGTCCACGGTCTATATGCCGGGCGACAAGATACCGATGCAGCCGGACGCCGTCATCCAGGCCTTTTCGCTGGACGCGGGACGCGAGGTGCCCGCCCTGTCGCTGTACGTGACCGCGAATCCCGCGACCGGTGAAATCCTGGCGTCCGAAAGCCGGATCGAACGCATCGTGGTGAAGGAAAACCTGCGCCACAACCTGCTGGACGAAGCCGTCAGCGAGGCCGCGCTGGCCGACCCCCAGTCCGCCCTGCCCTACGCCGAATGGCTGCGGCCGCTGTGGCGGCTGGCGCAAGCCCTGTCCGCCAAACGCGACGAGGTGCGCGGCAAGCCGGAAAACAATAGCCGTGTCGAATACAGCTATTACGTCGACGGCAACCCTGACGACCCCGAAACGCCCGTGCGGCTGGTGCCGCGCAAGCGCAACGCCCCGCTGGACCGCATGGTGGCGGAATACATGATCCTGGCGAACAATCTATGGGGCGGCCTGCTCGCCCAGCACGGCGTGCCGGGGATCTACCGTTCGCAGCAGGCCGGACGGGTGCGCATGAGCACCCAGCCGCTGCCGCACGAGGCCATCGGCGTGCCCCAGTACGCCTGGAGCACGTCGCCGCTGCGCCGCTACGTGGATCTGGTGAACCAGTGGCAGCTGATCGCGGCGGTGGACAACGGCGTATCGGCGCGCCTGGTGGCGCCCTTCAAGCCGCGCGATGCCGACCTGTTCGCCATCATTGGCGCCTTCGACGCGCAATACGCGGCCTGGGGCGAGTTCCAGAACACCATGGAACGGTATTGGTGCCTGCGCTGGTTGGCCCAGCAGGGGATCACGCGGACCACGGCCAGCGTACTGCGCGACGACCTGGTGCGGTTGAACAACGCGCCTTTGGTGACGCGGGTGGGCGGCCTGCCGTCCCTGGCGCGCGGCGCGCAGGTGGAAATCGACCTGCTGGACCGCGACGAGCTGACGCTCGAAGTGGAATGCCGCTTCGTCGGCGAACTGGCCGCGACGGCCGCCGAAGAAGGCGCGGCCGAAACCGAATAACGCCGCGGCGCCCATGCCGCGACACCGGCCCGATGCGGGAGGGAACAAGCATGCGGATACTGCTGATCGAAGACAATCCCGACCTGGGCGACGCGATCGAAAGCAAGTTGCGCGCTTCGGGCCATAGCGTGCAATGGGTGCAGGACGGCGAAACGGCGCTGCAATGGAGCCGCCACGAGGAATGGGACGCGCTGGTGCTGGACATCATGCTGCCCGGCAAAAGCGGCTTCGACGTGATCCGCGAACTGCGCGCATCGGGCATCGAGGCCCCGGTGCTGGTGGTGACGGCCCGCGCGGAAATCGAGGACAAGATCGACATGCTGGACCTGGGTGCCGACGACTACCTGGTCAAGCCCTTCGACCTGCGCGAGCTGGAAGCCCGCCTGCGCGCGCTGCTGCGCCGGCCGGCCGGCCGCACCACCAGCGTGGCGGTGCACGGCAACCTGACGCTGGACGTGGCCGGGCGCACGGCGCATATCGGCGGCGTGCCGGTCACGCTGGGACGGCGTGAATTCCGCCTGCTGGAGATCCTGCTGGATCGCATGGGCAGTACCGTGGGCAAGGAAAGGCTGATGAGCCAGCTGTTCGATCTGGAAGATGTCTTGCCCAACGCACTGGAACTGCTGGTGTCGCGGCTGCGGCGCAAGATCACCGGGGCGACGGTCGATATCGTCACGGTGCGCGGCGTGGGATACCAGGCGCGCATCCACGAAGCTTCGTAGCGGCGCATGGATACGAGCGCGACGACGCGGGCCGAGGGAATCACGCTGGGCGCGGCGTCCTCCATACGCGGACGCGTGTTCGCCATGGGCTGCCTGCTGCTGCTGTGCGCTTCCATCGCCGTGAGCCTGTTCCTGCGCGATTACGCCCACCGCGCGGCCGACCGGGCCTTCGACCGCCTGCTGGCGGCGTCCGCGCTGACCATCGCCGGATCGGTGCAGATCGACGACAACGACGTGACCGCCGAGCCGCCGTTTTCTTCGCTGGCCATGCTGTCGGGCAACGACCGCGTGTTCTACAGCGTGCGCAATGCCAGCGGCAGGCCCGTTACCGGCTACGACGACCTGGCGCCCGGGCTGCCGCTGGCGCGGTCGGCGTCGCCGGTGTTTTCGGACGCGGTCTATCACGACGAATCGATACGCATCGCGACGGTCGGCAGGCTGATCTCCGCCGGGCGGCACGCGGGCTGGGTGACCATCCGCGTGGCTGAGACGCGCGACTCGCGCGATGCGCTGGCGGCGGAAATCCTGAACCGCAGCGCCCTGCCCCTGCTGGTGGTCGTACCAGTGGCGTTGGCGTTGCTGTGGTTCGGCATCCAGCGCGCCTTCGCGCCGCTGGCCCTGATCGAACGCTCGCTGCGCGCCCGCGCGCCTGATGACCTGACGCCGCTGGAAGCGCCGGTGCCGCGCGAGGTGCGAGGCCTGGCCGAGGCGCTCAACGGCTTCATGCGCCGCTTGAGCGGCATCATGTCGTCGCTGAACAATCTGGTGGCGGACGCGGCGCACCAGGTGCGCACGCCGCTGGCGTCATTGCGCGCGCAGGCCGAAGTGGCGATGGACGAAACCGACCCCGAGCGGCTGCGCGCCCGCGTTGCGCGGATCCACCAGAACGCGACGCACGCCAGCCAGTTGATCAACCAGCTGCTGATGGATGCGACCATCACGCATCGGCTGGGCATGCGCGGCCACGAGTCCGTGGGCATTGCGGAAACCGTGAACGAAACGCGGCGCCGCATCGGTCCGCTGGACGCGCAGCGCCTGCGGATTTTCATCGCGCCCGAAGTGCGGCGCGCGCGCGTGGTGGGCGACCGCGTGGCCTTGCGCGAGATGCTGCGCAACCTGGTGGACAACGCCTTGCGTTATGCGCCGGATGGCCCGGTGGAAATCCAGGCCACGCCGGTCGCTGGCTACCGGGTGGCGCTGACGGTCAACGATTGCGGGCCGGGCATCGCCGACGACGAAAAGGATGCGGTGCAACAGCGCTTCACGCGCGGCCGCGACGTGACGGGCACGCCGGGATCCGGATTGGGCCTGGCAATCGCCAAGACGGTGGCCGAAGCGCACGGCGGCGCCTTGTGGCTGCAGGACCGTGCGGGAGGCGGCCTGTCGGCGCGCGTGGTGCTGCCGCGCGCGCGGCCGGTGTATCCGCGTTTGCTGCTGGCGGCGGGCATGGTGATGGCCAGCCTGGCCGCGCTCCCGCCACAGCCTGTCCGTGCGCAAGCCATCGCTTCTGACGCGGCCAGCAGTGCGGCACGGAGCGCGACGGAACGGATACCGGCCGCGCGTGGCGCGGCGGCACCGTCGACGGTGACCCGGTTTCCCGCCCCGCAGCCGCCTGGCCGCCTGCTGGTCATCGCGGGCACCACGGATACGCCCGCCGCCGCGCCGGTCATCGTGGCGTTCCAGGCCAGCCAGCCGGACGTGACGATCGAGTATCGGGAAATGGGCAGCCGCGAGCTCTACGAGGCCACCGTCGCGGGACGGCTGGGCGACGCCGACATACTGATCAGCTCGGCGGCCGACCTGCAGATCCGGCTGGCCAACGACGGCTACGCGATGCGCTACGACGCACCCGGCGCCGACCGCCTGCCGCCCTGGGCGGTGTGGCGCGACGAAGTGTTCGGCTTCGCATTCGAGCCCGCCGTCATCGTCTACAACCCGCGCCGTTTCAACGAAGGCACCGTGCCGCGTTCGCGGCAGGAGCTGCTGCGCCTGCTGGAGAGCGATCGCGCGCGACTGCACGGACGCGTGGGCACCTACGACATCAGTCGCAGCAGCGTGGGGCAGCTGTTGGCCGAGGAAGACGAGCAGGTGTCGTCCAACTTCTGGGGCCTGACGAACGCCCTGGGCCAGGTCGGCGCGCGGCTCAGCGTCACCACGGCCGGCATCCTGGACGCCATCGAGAACGACGAACTGGACATCGGCTACAACGTGCTGGGTTCCTACGCCCTGGCCCGCCAGGCGGCGGGACGCCGCATAGGCGTGGTCTTTCCGCAGGATTACGTGCTGGTGCTGCCGCGCTCGGCCATGATCGCCCGCCACGCGCCGCAGCCCGCGCTGGGTCGCGCCTTCATCGATTGGCTGCTGTCGGCGGCGGGGCAGAACGAACTCGCGAACGTAAGCGGCCTGGGCCCCATGGTGGACGAAGGCGGCGCCGGCCGCGGCGGCGACGCCGTGCTGGCGCGCTCGTCGGGCATCGTCCAGCCGGTCGTCCTTGGCCCGGCGCTGCTGGTGGGCCTGGACCGCCAGCGCAACGCGCGCTTCGTGCAGAACTGGACGCGCCTGGTGACCGATACGCCGGCCTTGGGCAGGACGCCGCCGCCCTGACCGCCGCGCCATGACAGGACGGCGACAGCATGCGGCCACTAAGATGCCGCCACACTGGCGCCGTCCAGTACGACTATTCCAAATGGAGAAGACAACCATGCTAGTCCCGTCACGCCTGGCGGTGGCCTGCGCCGCCGCTTTTTCCCTGACCGCCGCGTCCGCGCTGGCGCAGACCCCCACGGGCTACCCCTCCGATTACCAGAAGATCATCGACGGCGCCAAGAAAGAAGGCACGGTGGTGATTTATTCGACCACGGACACCAAGACGGCCGATCCCATCATCAAGGGCTTCGAAGCCGCCTACCCGGGCGTCAAGGTCGAATACAACGACATGAACAGCACGGAGCTCTACAACCGCTACATCAGCGAACAGGCTTCGGGCGGCAACAGCGGCGACGTCGTGTGGAGTTCGTCCATGGATTCGGCGCTGCAGCTGGCCAAGGACTACGCCCTGCAATACAAGTCGCCGGAAGAAGGCAAGCTGCCTTCCTGGGCCGTGTGGAAGGACACCGCCTACGGCACCACCTACGAACCCGCGGTCTTCATCTACAACAAGCGCCTGATCCCGCAGGGAGACGTTCCCAAAACGCACGGCGACCTGGCCAAGCTGGTGGCCGCGCAGACCGACAAGTTCAAGAACAAGGTCACCACCTACGACATCGAGAAATCCGCCGTTGGCTTCATGCTGGCGGTGCAGGACAAGATGAACGACCCGCACTACTTCGACACGCTGCGCGATACCGCCAAGGGCGGCCTGGTGGTGCAGTCGTCGACCGGCACGATGATGGAGCGGGTGTCGTCCGGCGAAAACCTGATCGGCTACAACATCCTGGGTTCCTATGCGGAAGCGCGGGCCCGCAAGGACGAATCGCTGGGCATCGTCTATCCGACCGACTACACGCTGGTGCTGTCGCGCGTGGCCTTCATCAGCAAGAAATCCAAGCACCGCAACGCCGCCAAGCTGTGGCTGGATTACCTGCTGTCGCAGAAGGGCCAGGACCTGGTGGCCAACAAGGCCGACATGGCGTCGATCCGCGACGACATCCCGGGCGACAACGACGTCGACGGCATGACCAAGAAGCTGGGCAAGGCGCTCAAGCCCATCCCCGTGAACGAAACGCTGCTGGACTACCTGCAGCAGAAGAAGCGCCTCGAATTCATCAACGACTGGCGCAAGGCGGCGGGCAAGTAAACCCGCGCACGAAGGAACGGTCGGCGCGCGTGCCGAAGTGAAGCGCGCGCCGGGTGGGGCGGCGAGGCCATAAGCACTGCCGCCCCGCCCCCGCCGTGCCTGGAACTTACGCGCCGGCATCCGGCGCACCGCGTTCGCAACCCGGGACATCACCATGCAGACATTGCGCTCCAGATGGCAGTCATTGCCGCGCGGCGTAGTGGTATTGATCACCGCACTGGCCATTTACGTGCCGCTGTCGCTGATCGTGTACCAGAGCTTCCTGTCCGCGCCTTTCTTCTCGCCATCGAAAGAAGTCGGCCTGGATGCCTTCCGTTTCATCTTCGACGATCCGGATTTCTACAAGGCCCTGGTCAGCGGCCTGATCCTGGCGTTCGGCCTGTTCATCATCGCGGTGCCGCTGGGCGGCATGCTGGCTTTCCTGCTGGTACGCACCGACCTCCCGGGGCGCAACTGGATCCAGCCGCTGATCCTGGTGCCGGTGTTCGTATCGCCGATGGTGCTGGGTTTCGGCTATGTGGTGGCGGCCGGCCCGGTGGGCTTTTTCTCCATCTGGGCGAAGGAACTGCTGGGCTTCGTGCCGTGGAACGTCTATTCCATGACCAGCATCGTCATCATCGCCGGCCTGACCCACGTGCCGCACGCCTATCTGTACATTTCGTCGGCGCTGCGCAGCATGGGTTCGGACGTGGAGGAAGCGGCGCGCGTCACCGGCGCATCGCCCCTGCGCGTAATGATGTCGGTCAGCCTGCCCATGGTGCGGCCGGCATTGCTGTACGCGTCGGTGCTGCTGTTCTTCCTGGGCCTGGAGGTCTTCGGCCTGGTGCTGGTGCTGGGCGATCCGGAAGGCAACCTGGTGCTGGCCACCTACCTGTACAAGCTGACCAATAAACTGGGCACGCCGTCGTACCACCTGATGGCCGCGGTGGCCGTGGTGCTGATCTGCATCACGATCCCGCTGGTGGCGCTGCAGCGGCGCCTGATGCGCACCGCCAACCGTTTCGTGACCGTGAAGGGCAAGGCCTCGCGTGCGCGGCCGCTGCCGCTGGGCAAATGGCGCGGCATTGCCAGCGCGGTGGTGTGGCTGTGGCTGATCGTCGCGATCTTCGTGCCGCTCGCCGGCGTGGTGCTGCGCGCCTTCGTCTCCAATTGGGGCATGGGCGTCTCGCTGCTGGACGTGCTGTCGCTGGACGCCTTCCGCTCGGTGTGGGGCCAACCCAACCTGCTGCGCGCCATCGTCAATTCGGTCGCGATCGGGGTGTTCGGCGGCGCGCTGGCGGTCGTGTGCTACACCTTCATCGGCCTGGCCATGCACCGCAAGCAGGACCACGTGACGCGCTTCCTGGACTACAGCGTGCTGGTCCCCCGCGCCGTGCCGGGCCTGCTGGCCGGCCTGGCTTTCCTGTGGGTGTTCCTGTTCGTGCCGCTGTGGCTGGACAACGCCCTGGACGAAGGCGGGCTGCTGCACTTCCTGCCCTACGCCGACTGGCTGCGCGAGAACTTTGTGGAATGGCTGCGCTCGATCCGCAGCACCATCTTCAGCGTGTGGCTGGCCTACACCGTGGTGTGGATGGCCTATGGCCTGCGCCTGATCTCGTCGACGCTGCTGCAGGTCGGCCCGGAACTCGAGGAAGCCGCGCGCAGTGCCGGCGCGCGCCGGGGCCAGGTGACGCGCCACGTCACCGTCCCGCTCGCGCGCTACGGGCTGATCGGCTCCTGGCTGCTGATGTTCCTGATCTTCGAGCGCGAGTATTCCACCGGCGTCTACCTGCTGTCGCCCGGCACGGAAACCATAGGCTCCATGCTGGTCTCGCTATGGGCGGCGGGCGCCATCGACATCGTGGCGGCGCTTTCCTTCATCAATATCGCGCTGGTCGTGGTCGGCCTGGGCATCGCCCTGCGATTCGGAGTGAAACTTCATGATTGAACTATCCGTTGACGACCTGCACCTGGACTACGGCGACAATCCGGTCCTGAAAGGCGTATCGATGGCCCTGAAGCAGGGCGAAGTCGTATCCCTGCTGGGCCCGTCGGGCAGCGGCAAGACGACGCTGCTGCGTGCCGTGGCCGGCCTGGAAGCGCCCAAGCGCGGCAAGATCGCCATCGGCGAACGCCTGGTCTACGACGGCGCGGCGCGCCGCGAAGTGCCGGCCGAAGAGCGCAACCTGGGCCTGGTGTTCCAGTCCTACGCGCTGTGGCCGCATAAAACGGTGTTCGACAACGTCGCCTATCCCCTGCAGCTGCGCCGCACGTCCGCCGCGGAAACCCGCCAGCGCGTGCAGGAAGTGCTGGACCAGCTGGGCCTGGGACACCTGGCGCAGCGCCATCCGCACCAGTTGTCGGGCGGCCAGCAGCAACGCGTGGCCATCGGGCGCGCGCTGGTTTACAACCCGCCGGTCATACTCCTGGATGAACCCTTGTCCAACCTGGATGCCAAGCTGCGCGAGGAAGCCCGCGCCTTCCTGCGCGAACTGATCGTGCGGCTGGGCCTGTCGGCGCTGATGGTGACGCATGACCAGAGCGAAGCGATGGCGATCTCCGACCGCATCCTGCTGCTGAACAACGGGCGTATCGAACAACAGGGCACGCCGCAGGAAATGTACGGCTCGCCCGCCACCCTGTTCGCCGCCGAGTTCATGGGCACCAACAACCGCCTGAACGGCCGCGTCGTCGAAGTGCGCGATGGCGAAGCCAGGCTGGAAGGCCAGGGCTGGGCGCTATGGGGCCGGGCCGGCGCGGGGGTGCAGGAAGGCCAGGAGGCCGTCGGCGTGATCCGCGTGGAAAGCGTGCGGCTGGGCGAGGAAGCGCAAGGCAACCACGTCGACATGCGGCTGATGACCAGCATGTACCTGGGCGATCGCTGGGAATACGTTTTCCGTCCTCCCGGAGAAGAATCGGTCAGCGCCATGGCGCTGCGCGCCTACGGCCAGGAACACCGGGCGCCGGGCGCGCACAGGCTGGCCCTGCCGCCATCCCGGCTGTGGATTTTTCCGCGCCAGGCATAGGAAGCGCGCGGCACGGCGGCGCTGCCGTGCAACCCGACTAAAATGCCCGGGTGCAAGACGATCACGACTCCTCTTTTACCCGGGCGGCCCATTGGATGGGCGCGCGCGCCCAGCACCATCTATGGCTGGCCCTGGCGATCTCGCTGATCGTTCATGCCGCCATCCTGGCGGTGCGCTTCGCGCCGCCCCGCACGCCGCGGCCGCCGGCCCAATCGCTGGAAATCATCCTGGTGAACGCCAAGACGGACACGGCGCCGGTCAAGGCGGAAGCGCGGGCGCAGGCCAATGTGGAAGGTGGCGGCGACGCGGAAAAAGGCATGGCCCAGTCGCCCCTGCCGCAATCGGGCGAGGCGCCCAGCGCCGTGGTGCTGGAAGCCATGCGCAAGCGCCAGGCGTCCCTGGAGGAAACCCAGCAGCGCCTGCTGTCCCAGCTTCAGGCCAGCAGCCAGGTCAGCCCTCCACACCAATCCGGCGAACCGGTGCCGGACGCCAGCACGCCGGGCCGCGAGGACCAGGACCAGGATAGCGTGCTGCAGAATGCCCAGGTCGCGGCGCTGGCGGCCAGGGTGCAGGCCTACAACAAGCGTCCGCGCCGTACCTTCGTCGCGCCGTCCGCCGAGGCATCCCGCTATGCGCAGTACCTAGATGGCTGGCGCAGCCGCATCGAAGCCGTCGGCACGCAGAATTACCCGGAAGAAGCGCGCGGCAAGCTCTACGGCACCTTGCGCATGACCGTCTACGTGCGCGCGGACGGCAGCGTGGCCGACGTGGAAATCGACACGCCATCGCAATACCCGGTGCTGAACCAGGCGGCGCGGCGCATCGTCCAGCTGGCGGCGCCCTTCGCGCCGTTTCCACCGGACATCGCGCGCGATACCGACGTCCTGGCAATCACGCGTACCTGGAATTTCGTCAACGACACGCTGGAGACCCGGGCGCCATGACGATGCCTTCTTCTACCCATGTAGCCGGCGCGGCGCCAGGTCGCTACGCCGTCATCGGCAACCCGGTGGCGCATAGCCGTTCCCCGCGCATCCACGCCATGTTCGGCGAACAGACGGGCATTCCGGTCGACTACGGCCTGCTGCCGGCGCCGCTGGACGGTTTCGAAGCCAGCGTGCGGGAATTCTTCGCCAGCGGCGGGCGCGGGCTGAACGTGACCGTGCCCTTCAAGCAGGAGGCGTGGACGCTGGCGGGGCCGCGGCTCAGCGAGCGCGCCCGGCTGGCGGGGGCGGTGAATACCTTGTGGCAGGACGACGGCGCCCTGCGGGGTTGCAACACCGATGGCGTGGGCCTGGTCGCGGACCTGCGCCGCCTGGGCGTGGAGCTGAACGGCGCGCGGATATTGATGGCCGGCGCCGGCGGCGCCGCGCGCGGGGTGCTGCAACCGCTGGCGCAGGCCGGCTGCGCGCGCATCCACATCGTCAACCGCACGGCGGAAAAGGCGCACGCCCTGGCCACGGAATGGCTGCGGGCGACGGGGGCGGCGTCGCCCGCCGTCAGCGCCGGCGGCCTGGAAGAGGCCCACAAGGGCGGCCCGTGGGAGGTGGTCATCAACGCCACCTCCAGCAGCCTGGGCGACGCGCCTCCGGCCCTGCCGGCCGGACTCTATGCGGACGGGGCGCTCGCCTACGACATGATGTACGGCGCCCAGCCCACGCCCTTCATGCGCCAGGCGCGGGACGATGGCGCGGCGGCCACGGCCGACGGGCTCGGCATGCTGGTGGGCCAGGCGGCGGAAAGCTTCTTCATCTGGCATGGCGTGCGCCCCGATGCCGAACCGGTCCTGGCCGCGCTGCGGCGGGAGCTGGCGACGGCCGCGCCGCGGTAATGGCCAGGATGGCGGCGCGCCGCGGTTCCACCGGCAGGATTTCATGGTTCCGGCTCATTTCGGCCGGCGTGATGCTGCTGCTTTGCCTGGCGATCCTGTACCAGCTCTGGCTCTTCTGCATGGTGGTGTGGTATTCCCATCGCAATCCCGGCAGCAGTTCGGTCATGCGCGAGGAAATCGCGCGGCTGCGCGAAACCGATCCCAAGGCGCAGCTGCGTTTCGAATGGGTCGACTACGACCAGATCAACAACACGCTGAAGCGCGCGGTGATCGCTTCCGAGGATTCCAACTTCATCGACCACGACGGCGTTGAATGGGATGCCATTCGCAAGGCCTGGGAATACAACCAGGAGCAGGCCGAGCTGGGCCGCAGCCGCATGCGGGGCGGATCCACCATCACGCAGCAGGTGGCGAAGAATCTTTTTCTTTCAGGTTCGCGCACGTATCTGCGCAAAGGCGAGGAATTGATCCTGGCTTACATGATCGAATGGGTCATGCCCAAGCGCCGCATCCTGGAGATCTACCTGAACATCGCCGAATGGGGCACGGGCGTATTCGGCGCCCAGGCGGCGGCGCAACACTATTACGGCACCAGCGCGGCCCGGCTGAGCGCGGCGCAGTCCGCCCGGCTGGCGGCGATGCTGCCCAATCCCCGCTATTACGACAAGCGTGGAATCACGTCATACCTGAGTCGCCGCATGGGCATCCTGCAGCGGCGCATGCAGCAGGTGGATATTCCCTGATGCGTCATTTTTGTTAAGCTACTTCGTTTCGCCCGCCACCTTCGTCACCCATGCGAACCGCCCGCCGATACCTGGCCAAAGAAATCTACCGCTCGTGCACCGTGGTGCTGCTGGCCCTGCTCGGCTTGTTCACGTTCTTCGCGCTGGTGGATGACCTGGACAACGTGGGCAGCAAGTTCACCATTTTCGCGCTGTTCTATCTGCAGGCCCTAGCCATGCCCACGCGGCTGTACGACCTGCTGCCGATCGGCCTGCTGATAGGCTCCATCCTGGCGCTGGCCGGCCTGGCGCAGCGCAATGAGCTGGTCATCCTGCGCGTATCCGGCGTCAGCGGCCTGAAACTGCTGGGCATGCTGTGGGTGGTGACGATACCCGTCATGATCGGCGCCACGGTGCTGTCGGAATGGGTCACCCCGATCGCCGAAATCAAAAGCAGCGAGGCCAACCTGCTGTATCGCGGCAGTGCGGGCGGCAATCGGCTGGAAAGCGGCTACTGGTTCAAGGAGCCGACCAAGGATGGGGGCGCCCGCACGCTGAACATCGCCAAGCTGAAGGCCGATGGCGAGGTCGAAGGCGTCATCCTTTACGAATTCCGCAAGGACCTGGAGCTGATCGCCCTGTCCAAGGCAGAGACCGGGCGTTTCGCGGACGGCAAGCTGATCCTGTACAACGTCGTGGAAAACCGCATCTCGCACGATGCCGTACAGGCGCTGGACAACGCCAAGCCGCCGACGGATCCGGTCATCCAGGTCGTCAAGATCCCGCAGCGCGAGCTCACCACCACCCTGACCCCTGGCCGCCTGCTGGCGCGCGTGCTGACGCCGGAGCGCATGTCGCTGGTCACCCTGCTCGACTACATCGATTACCTGCGCCACAACCAGCTGCAGGCCGACCGGCAGATCGTCGCGGTCTGGCGCAAGGGCGTGTACCCCTTCACCCTGCTGATCATGATGACGATCGCCGCTCCGGTGGCCTTCATGCAGACGCGCCGCGGCGGCGTCGGCGCCAAGGTGTTTATCGGCATCCTGGTGGGCGTCGGGTTCTTCATGGTGAACCAGCTGTCCCTGAACGTCGGCATGCTCAGCCACTGGCCGCCCTGGGTCACCGCCATCGTGCCGAATCTGGGCGCGTTGTTGATCGCCCTGGGGGCGCTGACGCTGATGGAATACCGCCACACCGTCTCGCGCGTGATGGACCAACGCTGGCCCTGGCGCCGTTCGCCGGTATGACCGCGAGCATCTGGATGATCGGCGACCTGCAAGGGTGCTGCGAGCCGTTGGTAAGGCTGCTAGCGCATCCCGAGCTGGTCGGCGAACCCGAATCGCGTTTCTGGTTCGCGGGCGACCTGGTCAATCGCGGGCCGCACTCCCTGGCCACCCTGCGCCGCGTCATGGCGCTGGAAGACCGCGCCGTGGCGGTGCTGGGCAATCACGACCTGCATCTGCTGGCGGCCGCCGCCGGCGTGCGCCGGCCCACCAAATCGGACACCATCCAGGAAATCCTGGATGCGCCGGACGCCGCCGACATGATCGACTGGCTGCGCCGCCGTCCCCTGGCGCATTTCGAACAGGGACACCTGCTGGTCCATGCGGGCACCCTGGCGAAATGGGACGTGCAGAAGACCCTGGCGCTGGCCGCCGAAGTCGAGGACGCGCTGCGCGGCCCCAACTGGCAACGCGCCTTGCAGAAGATGTATGGCAATCAGCCGGTCACGTGGAACGATGACATCCACGGCGGCAAGCGCATGCGGGTCATCATCAACGCCCTGACGCGCATGCGGCTTTGCACGCCCCAGGGGCATATGGAGTTCGATACCAAGGTGGCCCCCGGCGCCTGGCCGGCGGGATTGATACCCTGGTACGACGTGCCCGACCGCAAGACGCGCGACGTCACCGTGGTGTTCGGCCATTGGTCGACGCTGGGGCTGCTGCTGCGCAAGGACGTCATCTGCCTGGACACGGGCTGCGTGTGGGGCGGCATGCTGACGGCGCTACGCCTGCAGGACCGCAAGCTGGTGCAGGTCAAATGCGGCAAGGGGCTGGACCCGCTGTCGGTCTAGGTACCGGTCCAGGTATCAGTCGCCCAGGGCCTGCTGGATGCGGGAGCGCGCATCGGCAGCCATCTCCAGGCGGGTCTGCCCGCCGGTATCCAGCGGCGGCAGGTAGAAGGTTTCCACCCCCAGCCCACGGGCGCCCAGCACCCGCCACAGGTTTCCCACCAGGGTTTCGTCGCCGACGAAGGCCGCGAAGGAATCGCGCTGGCCGTGCCGCATGAAGCGCAGCGCCACCGGCTGGATGGCCACGCCGGCCTGGCGCGCGGGCTCGAACAAGCTGCCATGGAATGGCAGCAGCACGTAGCCTTCCGTGGTGGTTCCTTCCGGAAACAGTCCCACCGATTCGCCCAGGGCGAAACGCCCTTTCATGGCCTCGCCCACCGAATGGATAGCGTGGCGATGGCCACGCTGCAGGAACAGGGTGCCGGCGCCCGCCACCAGCCAGCCGACGATGGGCCAGCGGCGGATCTCGCTCTTGGCCACGAAGGCGGTAGGCCGCACGGCGTTGATCACGAATATATCCAGCCATGACACGTGGTTGGCGACGATGAGCACGGGCCCCTGCATCAGCGGCTGGCCCTGCACCCGCAGGCGCACGCCGCACACGCGAAGCAGGCAGCGGGACCAGGTGCGGTTGAGCGTGTCGCGGCCACGCGCGCCGACGATGGGATAGACCGTGCCGACCAGCAGCAAGCCCAGCAGCACCAGCGAAGCGACGATCAGCGCCCGTGGCAGGAAACGCAGTAAGCGCACGGGAAAGATGGCGGGATCGTGGCGGTCGTAAGGGGGGACCTGCGCGGGCGCGGCGCCGGACCGCGGCTGGGCGGTGGATCCTGGGTCTGTCATGAGCGAAAGGTGGTGGCTGGTGGGCGCGCCGCGGCGCGGACGCCACCATACCATGGCGCAGTATTTCAGATCGACGACGGGCGCGCGGTGGCCCCGGCGGCTAGCGCGGCGGTTGACTGGGCAGTGCGCTCGGCCGGATGCTTGGCTGGATGCCTGACGTTAGCCCGGCAGGGCGTCCAGGTAGCGTTGCAGGATGACGGCCGCGGCAGCGGCGTCGTCCGGCGCATGGGTGCCGAGCAGCGCCTGGGCCTGCATGCTGGAGCCGCGCTCGTCGACCAGCACCACCGGCAGCCCGAACCGGCCATGCAGCTGGTTGGCGAAGCGGCGGCAGCGCGCGGTGGCCTCCTGTTCGCCGCCGTCGGCGGCCAGCGCCAGCCCGACGATCAGGCGCTGGGGCTGCCACTCCCGCAGCAAGGCGGCGATGCGGCCGAAGCGCACGTCACGGACCTCGCTGTGGATGATTTCCATGGGCGTGGCCTGGCGGACCAGGGTATTGCCGATGGCAATGCCTATCTTTTTGGTGCCGTAGTCGAAGGCGAGCAAGGTTTCCTCGACCACGCGCGGCGCCGCGTCGGGCCGGGCCGCGCCAGGCCGGGCCGCATCAGGCGGAGTCGGGTCCGGTCGGGCCTCGCTAGGCATGGCCCGCATCGCCGGCCAGCATGACCGGGTCTATGCCCAGCAGCTTCAGCGCCGCGGGATAGCGGTCTTCCGGAGGCACGTCGAAAATGATGTCCGGGTCGGCCGACACGCTGAGCCACGCATTGCGCGACATTTCGCTTTCCAGCTGCCCCGCCCCCCAGCCGGCATACCCCAGGGTGACCAGCATCCGCGCCGGCCCGTTGCCGTCGGCCACGGCCTGCAGCACGTCGCGCGACGTGGTCAACGCCAGGCCGCCCAACTTGATGCTGGACGTGTAGTCGCCAGGTGGCGCGTGCAGCACGAAACCCCGGTCCGTCTGCACCGGACCGCCGAAGAACACCGGCGTTTCCTTGACCGGCGCGATTTCAAGGTTCAGCTCGATGCGCTCGAACAGGGTACCCAGCGTCAGGTCCGTGGGCCGATTGATCACCAGGCCCAAGGCGCCCTTGGCAGTGTGCTCGCAGATATAGATAACCGCTCCCGCCAGACTTCCTTCGACCATGTTGGGCATAGCGACCAGAAACTGATTGGAAAAATCAACCGCCGGCGTGTCATCGCTGTCCGGCTTGTCGTTGTCGTCGCTCATAATGTCCCCCTAGGACAATTCGCGCCCTATCACGCGGAGCCGGGAATCACCGATCCCCGGAAAAACGGCATGGATGGCGTCAGATCTCCATAAGCTCGAAATCTTCCTTGCGGGCGCCGCATTCGGGACAGACCCAATTGGGCGGCACGTCTTCCCAGCGGGTGCCGGGCGCGATGCCTTCGTCGGGCAAGCCGGCCTCTTCGTCATAGACCCAGCCACAGATCAGACACATCCAAGTTCGCATAGTTTCCCTGAAATCAAAGTTACGGCCTGGCCGGGGGATAAAGCCGCCCAAGCGGACGCGATCAATTAGAATGGGGTCGATCTTACCGAAACCCAATAGGTTCCAGTCCCGGTTTGCGCAAAAAACGGGGCCGGCCATGCCGTCGAAGTGACATTCCCCACTCCCCCCATCGTACTGATTTTCGGCCCTTTCGACCCCACGGGTTCGGACGGGCTCCCGGCTGATGCCGTGACCTGCGCCAGCCTGGGCTGCCACGGGCTGGCCGCCGTCACCGCGCTGACGGTGCAGGATACGGCCGCCGTCGAGGACGTGCAGGCGATTTCCCCCGAACTGCTGGACGACCAGGCCCGTTGCGTGCTCGAAGACATGCCCGTGCAGGCGATCAAGGTGGGCGCCCTGTACACGGCGGAAGCCGCGAGCGCGGTGGCGCAGGTGGCGGCGGACTACAGCAACGTGCCGCTGGTGCTGCACCTGGGCCAGCGCGGACCGCTGCCCGAGGACGCGGCGGAACAGGAAGACGCCGACGATCTGCTGGCCGCTACCTTGGAATTGGTCCTGCCCCAGGCGGATGTGGTGGTCGTCGAGCATGCGCGGCTGGCTCAATGGTTGGCGGACGGGACCATGGATATCGGTGAGGCTTCGTCGCCGGCTCATGCGATGCTGGGGGCCGGCGCCAAATGGGTTCTGGTTCTGGGCGCGCCGCTGCGGCCGGGACATTTCGCCAACACGCTGATCGGGCCCAATGGCACGACCACGAACACTCCCTGGCAAGCGCCTCCGGAACGCAGCGGCGACAGCGGCGGCCTGCTGGCCACGGCGCTCACGGCCTATCTGGCGCATGGAATGCCGGTGCCGCAAGCGGTGGAACATGCCCTGGCGCACGCTGACTCCGGCATTTCAGCAAGTTTCCTGCCCGGCATGGGGCGGCGCGTGGCCAATCGGATGCGCCTGCAATGACATCGCTGCGCTTTCCCCGCGGCCTGTATGGCGTCACGCCCGAATGGGACGACACCGGCAGGCTGCTGCGCGCGGTGAAGCAGGCCGCGGCCGGCGGCATGCGTTCGCTGCAGTTGCGCCGCAAGGACGTGCCGGCCGCGACCCGGCGGGAACAGGCGGCGGCACTGGCGCCGCTGTGCCGTGAGCTGGGTGTGGTGTTCCTGATCAACGATCACTGGGAACTGGCGCTGGAAGTCGGTGCCGATGGCGTGCACCTGGGCCGCGACGACGGCGACCTGGCCCAGGTACGGGCGCAGGCGCCCGACCTGATCATCGGCGCATCCTGCTACGACGATATCGAGCGCGCCCGCGCCATGCTGCAGGCGGGCGCGGACTATATCGCCTTCGGCGCGGTCTTTCCGTCGCCCACCAAACCGGCGGCGGTGCGCGCACCGCTCTCGCTGTTCGCGCAGGCCGTGGCATTGGCGCAGTCGCGCCCCGCCCCGCGGCCCGCGGTGGTGGCGATCGGTGGCATCACGCCGTCCAATGCGGCGCTGGTGGCGCAGGCCGGCGCCGACGCCGTGGCGGTCATCACCGGAGTCTTCGAGGCGCCGGATATCGGCCGGGCCGCGGCAGAATGCGCGCGTCCATTTCTATCGCCTCTGTCGGCGCCGCCACCGCGCGGCGATTCGGCCGGCTGACTTCTCCACGGCCGGCCCCCGTCGCGCCGCGCGAACCGGCGAACGGGTATATGAACAAGCGCGGCCGGTGCCCAACCTTTTATCGAGCAGGCTTTCATGTCCAGCAACGCCGAACTCTTCGAACGCGCAAGCCGCAGCATCCCTGGCGGCGTCAATTCCCCCGTGCGGGCCTTCCGATCGGTAGGCGGGACGCCCCGTTTCATCGCCCGTGGCCAGGGGCCGTATATCTGGGATGCGGAAGGCACGCGCTATGTGGACTACATCGGATCCTGGGGCCCGGCGATCCTGGGCCATGCCCATCCCGACGTGGTGCGGGCGGTGCAGGAAGCCGCCACCCAAGGGCTGTCCTTCGGCGCGCCCACGCAGGCCGAGATCACGCTTGCGGAAACCCTGATCGCGCGCCTGCCGTCGATGGAGCAGGTGCGGCTGGTCAGCTCCGGCACGGAAGCCACGATGACGGCCATCCGGCTGGCGCGCGGCGCGACCGGCCGCAACAAGATCGTCAAGTTCGAAGGCTGTTACCACGGCCACGCCGACAGCCTGCTGGTCAAGGCGGGATCGGGCCTCCTGACCTTCGGCAATCCCACGTCGGCGGGCGTGCCGGCCGAATTCGTCGAACATACGCTGGTCCTGGACTACAACGACCTGGACGCGGTGCGCGCGGCCTTCACCCAGTATGGCGACGATATCGCCTGCGTGATCGTCGAGCCCGTGGCCGGCAACATGAACCTGGTCCGGCCGCTGCCGGGTTTCCTGGAAGGCCTGCGCGAGCTCTGCACGGAGCATGGCGCGCTGCTGATCTTCGACGAGGTCATGACGGGGTTCCGCGTCGGGCCGCAGGGCGTGCAGGGACTGACGGGCATCAAGCCCGACCTGACCACGCTGGCCAAGGTGATCGGCGGCGGCATGCCGGTGGGCGCCTTCGGCGGCAGCCGCGACATCATGCGGCACATCGCTCCCCTGGGCGCGGTGTACCAGGCCGGCACGCTGTCGGGCAATCCCGTAGCGGTGGCGGCGGGACTGGAAACGCTGCGCCTGATCGGCCAGCCGGGCTTCTATGACAAGCTGGCGGCGGCCACGCGCAAGCTGGTGGACGGCTTGCGGGAACGCGCGCGCGCGGCGGGCGTGCCTTTCAGCGCCGACGCCATCGGCGGGATGTTCGGCATCTACTTCAGCGACGCGATCCCCACCACGCTGGCCGAGGTGTCGGCCTGCGATACCGAGGCCTTCAAGAAGTTCTTCCACGCCATGCTGGAACGCGGCGTGCATTTCGCGCCGTCGGCCTTCGAAGCAGGTTTCGTGTCGGCCGCGCATGACGACGCGGCCATCGGCGCGACGCTGGACGCCGCCGAGCAGGTCTTCGCGTCCATGAAGCGCTAAGGCACTGACCCGCGATCAGCCCGGTATGACGGCGGTGGCTTCGATTTCCACCTTGGCACGCGGCTCGACCAGGGCCGCGACCTGAACCGCCGTCATCGCCGGAAAATGGCGGCCGATGATTTCGCGATAGTGCGCGCCGATACGCGGATATGACGCCACGTACTCGGCGCGATCAGTCACGTACCAGGTCAGGCGCGTGATGTGGCGAGGTTCGCCCTTGGCCTCGGCCAGCACCGCCACGACGTTCATCAAGGCCTGGCGCGTCTGGTCGGCGAAATCGTCGGTTTCGAACTGCTGGGCGCCGTTCCAACCTATCTGGCCGCCGATGAAGACCAGCCGGCTGCCGGGTCGCATTTCGGTCATCACGCCGTTGGAATAGCCGCGCGGCGGCAGCCAGTCGGGCGGTTGCAGTATTTGCATGGGGTCCATCCTTTTATCCGTTGCCTTCGATACATTGCGATCGGGTCATCGCCTTCGGGTCATCGCGCCTGGACCTGCTGGCGCAGCACGAAGCGCTGCAGCTTGCCGGTTTCGGTGCGCGGCAGGGCTTCCACGAATTCGATCTGCCGGGGGTATTTGTATGGCGCGATGCCGGCCTTCACGAACTCCTGCAACGCCATGGCCAGCGCCGCGTCACCGCGGTAGCCCGGCTTGAGCACGACATAGGCCTTCACCACCTGGCCGCGTTCGTCGTCGGGCGCGCCGACCACGCCGCATTCGGCCACGGCGGCATGGCGTAGCAGGGCGTCCTCGACCTCGGGGCCGGCGATGTTGTAGCCGGCGGAGACGATCATGTCGTCGTTCCGGGCCTGGTAGAAGAAATAGCCATCGGCGTCCTGGACGAAGGTGTCGCCGGGCAGGTTCCAGCCCTGGCGCACGAATTCGCGCTGGCGTCGGTCGGCCAGGTAGCGGCAGCCCGTGGGGCCCTTGACGGCCAGGCGGCCGGGTTGGCCGACCGGCACGGGCTGCATGTTCTCGTCCACGACCTGCGCGATGTAGCCGGGTACCACCTTGCCGATGGCGCCACGGCGCACTTCGTGCTCCGGGCTGGAGACGAAGACGTGGATCATTTCAGTGCCACCGATGCCGTCTATCATCTCGATGCCCGTGGCCTGCTTCCACAACTGCCGCGTGGCGTCGGGCAGCGCTTCGCCAGCCGACACGCTCTTGCGCAGCGTCCGCAGGTCGTAGCGATCCGCCAGTCCGGCCATCTGCCGGTAGAACGTGGGCGCGGTGAATACGATGGTCGCGCCGAAATCCTGGATCAGTTTCAGCAGGCCGTCCGGCGTGAGCTTCTCCGCCAGCAGCGCGCAGGCGCCGACGCGCAGCGGAAAGCACAGCAGGCCGCCCAGGCCGAACGTGAAGGCGAGCGGCGGCGTGCCGCAGAAGATATCGTCGGGATTCGGCCGGATGACGTGGCGCGGGAACAGGTCGCACATCGCCAGGACGTCGCGATGGAAATGCATGCAGCCCTTGGGCTTGCCGGTGGTGCCGCTGGTGAAGGCGATCAGGCACACGTCGTCGGCGGCGGTGTCGCAGGCGGTGAAACCCGCCGGCTTGGCGCGCGCGAGGCCGTCCAGGCTGTCGGGCGCCGTATCGTTGAAATAGACGATGCGCTGAAGGTCGGCGCTGTAATACTCATGGTCGGGCTGCGTGCAGGGCAAGGCTTCGTCCTTGAGCCGCACGTCGCACAGCATGGCGCTGACCCGCGCCTTGTCGATGATCTGCTTCAGTTCCTTGGCGCGCAGCAGCGGCATGGTGGGCACGGTGACCATGCCGGCCTTGATCGCGCCCAGCCAGGATGCGGCCATCATGGGGTTGTTGGGGCCGCGCAGCAGCACGCGATTGCCGGGCACCAGGCCCATGTCCTCGACCAGCACGCGGGCGACGCGGTCGGTCAGGTCGGCCAGCTCGGCATAGGTCATGGCGGCCTGCCCGCCGTCCGCCGTGGGCCAGCGCAGGGCGATGCGATCGCCCTGCCCGCGCGCGACGACGGCGTCGACGAGCTCGACGGCGCAGTTCAGGCGCGCGGGGTACGCGGTCGTGGGCCAGGATGCGTCGTCGCTGTTCGCGCCGGCGCGGTCAGGGCGGGCAGGGCCCGGGGCCACCGCGTCCAGGCCTTCCAGCAGCAGCTCGGGCCATTCTTCCGGCGGCGGCAGGTTGTCGCGGGCGAACGTATCCACATGGGCCGTTGCCGTCTTTTCCAGCGTTGCTTGCATGACGTTCCCCTTGATGCCGGAGTCCTGCCCCGGCTCAACCGCCCTTCAACAATGCACGGGCAATGATGAGTTTCTGCACTTCGGTCGCGCCTTCATAAATGCGCAGGGCGCGGATCTCGCGGTACAGCCTTTCCACCGGCATGCCGGACACCACGCCGGCACCGCCGAACATCTGCAGCGCGCGGTCGATGACGGTCTGCGCCGATTCCGTCGCCATCATCTTGGCCATCGCGGCCTCGCGCGTGGTGGATCGTCCCTGGACGTCGCGCTGCCAGGCGGCGCGGTAGGTCAGCAGCGCCGATGCGTCGATGGCCGTCGCCATGTCGCCCAGCGCCGCCTGCGTCAGTTGCAGATCGCCCAGGGTCTGGCCGAACATCTGCCTGGAGGTCGCGCGCGCCAGCGCTTCCGCCAGCGCGCGGCGGGCAAATCCCAGCGCCGCCGCCGCGACGGACGCGCGGAAGATGTCCAGCGTCATCATGGCCAGCTTGAACCCCTGCCCTGCTTCGCCCAGGCGCTGCGACACGGGGACGCGGCAGTCGTCGAAGCGCAGCGTGGCCAGCGGATGCGGCGCGATCACCTGTATGCGCTCGGCGACGTCGAAGCCCGGCGTGCCGGCATCGACCACGAACGCGCTGATGCCGCGCGCGCCGGGGGCCTCTCCCGTGCGGGCGAACACGCAATAGAAGTCGGCGATGCCGCCGTTGGAAATCCAGGTCTTGCTGCCGTTCAGCACGTAGTGATCGCCATCCAGGCGCGCTTCGCAGGACATCGCGGCGACGTCGGAACCGGCTTCCGCTTCGGACAGGGCGAACGCGGCGATCGCTTCGCCACGCGCCACGCGCGGCAGATAGCGGGCACGCAGGGCATCCGATCCGGCCAGCGCGATGGCGCCGCTGCCCAGGCCCTGCATGGCGAAGGCGAAGTCCGCCAGGCCATCGTGGCGCGCCAGCGTTTCGCGCAGGATGCAGACGGCGCGCGAATCGACAGCGGGCAGCGCGCCGCCCCAGGCGCCGTCCGGCCCCGCGGGCACGCAGTAGCGCAGCCACCCCGCCTGGCCTAGCCGCGCGACCAGGGCACGGCAAGCCGCATCGGTGTCGCCATGGTCCGGCTCCCCCAGGGACGACGCGCACCACGGCTCCAGCTCGGCAGCGAGTCGCCTGTGCGTGTCCGCGAAGAAAGGCCAGTCTAGCCAGTCGGGATGTGCATTCATGTGGATGTCCTCGTCAATCACCTTCGAAACGGGGCTTTTTCTTGTCGACGAAGGCCTCGTACGCGCGCCGAAAGTCGCGCGTCTGCATGCATATCGCCTGGGCCTGGGCTTCCGCCTCGATGGCTTCGTCCACGCCCATATTCCATTCCTGGTGCAGCAGCTTCTTGGTCATGCCATGCGCGAAGGTCGGGCCGGCGGCCAGTTGCTCGGCCAGGGCGTGGGCGGCCGGCATCAGCGCGTCCAGCTCGTGCAGGGCGTTGAAGAAGCCCCATGCCGCGCCTTCCTCGGCGCTCATCGACCGGCCGGTGTACAGCAGTTCCGACGCCCTGCCCTGCCCGATCATGCGCGGCAGCAGCGTGCACGCGCCCATGTCGGCGCCGGCCAGGCCGACCCGGGTGAACAGGAAGGCCGTGCGGGCCCGCGGCGTGCCCAGCCGCATGTCGGAGGCCAGCGCGATCATCGCGCCGGCGCCCGCGCAGACGCCATCGACCGCCGCCACGATGGGCTGCGGGCAGGCGCGCATGGCCTTGACCAGGTCGCCCGTCATGCGGGTGAAGTCCAGCAGCTCCGGCATGGTCATGCGCGTGAGCGGACCGATGATTTCATGGACGTCCCCGCCGGAGCAGAAGTTGTCGCCGGCGCCGGTCACGACCAGCACCTTGATATCGGTCGCGTAGACCAGCGCGCGGAACAGGTCGCGCAATTCGGCATAGGAATCGAAGGTCAGCGGATTCTTGCGTTCCGGACGGTCCAGGGTGATGACCCCGACCTTGCCGCCGTCGCGCGTCTCCCAGCGGAAGGTGCGTGGCCGGGTGTCGGCCATGGGCCGGCGGTGATGCGCCATGCCGGGATACTCGTCGGCGCTCGAAGCCGTGCCGTTTTGCAGGGTATTGCTCACTGTTCGTCTCCTGTCGCTATCCCGCCATGATCTCGCCGCCGTCCACCGGGATGGCCTGGCCATTGATCGCGCCCGCGCCGGGCTGGCACAGCCAAGCCACGGCATGGGCGACCTCGCGTGGCTGCACCAGCCGGCCCTGCGGATTGCGTTCGGCCAGCCGGGCGCGCGCGCCCGCTTCGTCCATGCCGGTCTTGGCGACGATGTTGCGCACGGCGTCGCGGACGATGTCGGTGTCGGTGTAGCCCGGGCACACCGCGTTCACGGTGACGCCCTTGGCGGCGGTTTCCAGCGCCAGCGCGCGGGTCAGCCCGATGACGCCGTGCTTGGCCGCGCAATACGCGCTGACGTAGGCATAGCCGGCCAGTCCCGCCGTGCTGGCGACGTTGACGATACGGCCCCAGCCCGCGGCCAGCATGCCGGGCAGCGCGGCCTGTATGCAGTGGAAGGTGCCCGTCAGGTTGACCGCCAGCATGCTTGCCCACAAGGCGGCGTCGGTGCGGTCGAAGCGTTCGCTGCGCGCCTGGCCGGCGTTGTTGACCAGGATGCCAATGGGTCCGGATGCACTGGCAGCCCGTGCGAAGGCGTCGGCCAGCGCGTCGGGGTCGGTGACGTCGGCGGCCTGCCAGTGGACGCGGGCGGTGGCGTCGTGCCGCTGCGCGAGCGCCCGCGTGGCCTCTTCCAGGGACGCCGCGTCACGGCCCAGCAGCGTGACGGCGGCACCGTCGCTCAGCAGCCGTTCGGCGATGGCAAGACCGATACCCCGGCCGCCGCCGGTGACCAGGGCATGCCGACCGGCGAGCGAGGTGTCGGCCCGCTCATCGCCGGCACCAGCGCCGGCCGCGGATACGTCGTGTGCGCTCATGCATCGCTCCTGGCGTCGCCCGCCGGCGCGGCGACGGCGGCGGCACGGGCGAAATTGGTTTCCAGCTGGCGCTTGCCGGCCAGGTAGTGCACCGGCCAATCGATGCCGGTGTAGCCCACGCGCGCGACTTCCCGCAGCGTCCAGGCCGGGTCGGCCAGGTGCGGCCGCGCCAGCGCGCACAGGTCCGCGCGCCCCGACGCGATGATGCCGTTCACATGATCGGCCTCGAAGATCGCGCCCACCGCGATGGTGGGTATGCCGGCCTCGTTGCGGATGCGGTCGGCGAAGGGCGTCTGGTACATGCGCCCGTACACGGGATGCTGGTCGGGACTGACCTGTCCCGAGGAGCAGTCGATCATATCGGCGCCAGCCGCCTTGAAGCGCCGCGCGATCTCCACGGCGTCGTCCGCGGTGATGCCGCCTTCGACCCAGTCATGGGCCGAGATCCGTACCGACAGTGGCCGCTTGGCCGGCCATGCGGCGCGCACGGCGGCGAAGACTTCCAGCGGATAGCGGAGCCGCGCATCCAGGTCGCCGCCGTATTCGTCGTCGCGCCAGTTGGTCAACGGCGAAATGAAGCTGGACAGCAGATAGCCGTGCGCGCAGTGCAGTTCCAGCCAGTCGAAACCAGCCTCGGCCGCGCGCCGCGTCGCCGCGACGAAATCGTCGCGCACGCGGTCCATGTCCTGCCGCGTCATGGCCTTGGGCGTCTGCGAAACGCCTGCCAGATAGGGCAAGGCCGACGCCGACAGCAGGGGCCAGTTGCCTTCCGGCAGGGGGTGATCCATCTGTTGCCAGCCCACCTGGGTGGAGCCCTTGCGCCCGGCGTGTCCCAGCTGGATGCCGATGCGGGCATCGCTGTTGCCGTGTACGAAGGCGACGATGCGGGCGAAGGCGCGCGCCTGTTCGTCGTTCCACAGGCCCGGGCAGCCCGGAGTGATGCGGGCATCCGCCGACGGGCAGGTCATTTCCACCATGACGAGTCCCGCGCCACCCAGCGCCCTGGCGCCCAGATGCACCAGATGGAAATCGCCCGGCACGCCGTCGGTGCAGGCGTACATGGCCATCGGCGACACCACGATGCGGTTTTTCAACCGCACGCCGCGCGCTTCATAAGGCGTCAGCATGGGCAGCGGCGGGCGTTCGGAAGTCCCGCCTTCCGCGCCTCGCGCGCCGTCGATGTCGGGGCGGGCACCGGCGCGGGCATCGGCGCGCGCCGCCAGCCAGTGCTCGTAGTCCTGCAACCAGGCAGGATCGCGCAGGCGCAGGTTTTCGTGGGAAATCCGCTGCGAGCGCGTCAGCAGGGAATAGGCGAACTGTTCGGGCTCCAGGCAGGCGTAACGATCGACGTGCTCGAACCATTCCGTGGAATTGCGCGCGGCGTTCTGGATCTTCAGGACTTCGACGCCGCGGATGTCTTCATAGCGCTGCAGCGCGGCACGCAGCGGGCCGACCGCGCCCTGGTCGTCCCCCGGCATCGTGCTGGCCGCCAACTGGTCGGCCAGTTCGATGGCATCCTCCAGCGCCAGCTTGGTCCCCGAGCCGATGGAGAAATGCGCGGTATGCGCGGCATCGCCCATCAGCACGACCGGTATGTCGCGCTGGCCGCGCGCGGTGTCGATACGGTTCCAGTGCACCCAGTGCTGGCAGATCACGCGCGGAAAGCGGATCCAGATGGCCGAACCGCGCAGGTGCCCGGCATTGCTCATCAGCGGCTTGCCGTCCAGCCAGGGCGCGAACAGGGTTTCGCAATAGCGGATGCCCTCTTCCTGGGTCATCGTGTCCAGCCCGGCCGCGCGCCAGGTGGCCTCGGGCGTTTCGACGATGAAGGTGGACAGGCCCGGCTCGAAGCGATACGCATGGGCCTGGAACCAGCCATGCGGCGTCTGGACGAAGGCAAAGGTGAAGGCGTCGAAGGCCTTTTCCGTCCCCAGCCACACGAAGCGGTTCAGGCGCTGGTCGATGTCAGGCTGGAAGGTGTCGGCATAGGTGGCGCGGACCCGGCTGTTGATGCCGTCCGAAGCGATCACCAGGTCCGCATCGTATTGCCGGGCCAGCGCCTGGTCGTCCTCCACCACGGTTTCGAATACCAGCTTGACGCCCACTTCCTCGCAGCGTGCCTGCAGGATGTTCAGCAGCTTCTTGCGGCCGATACCGATGAAGCCGTGACCGCCGCTACGCAGCGTACGGCCCTTGAAATGGATGTCGATGTCATCCCAATGATTGAAGGCGTCGCTGATCTGGCGCGCGGATACGGGGTCGGCGCGGCGCAGGTTTTCCATGGTGGCGTCGGAAAAGACCACGCCCCAGCCAAAGGTGTCGTACGGACGGTTGCGCTCGACCACCGTGACTTCGTTGGCGGGGTCGCGCAATTTCATCAACAGACCGAAATACAGGCCGGCTGGGCCGCCGCCCAGGCACACTATCTTCATTGCGTCACCTGCGATCGGGTCAGCCGCGAGGGCCGAGAGTTTCAAGCCTGGATAGTTTAGGCTTGAAATATATACCCGGAGCGAAGCCGCGTGCAACACGGGTTTCTGCGGAGATGGCGCGCGGCGCGCGCAGGGAGAAGGGCGCGATCCGCCGGCGTCAGGCAGCCGGGCGGCGCTCCAGGGCGACGCGGTCGCGGCCTGCCTGCTTGGCCAGATAAAGGGCCCGGTCGGCCCGGCTCAGCGTGGTGGAAACGCTTTCGCCGTTGCGGTGCAGGGCCATGCCCACGCTGACCGTCAGCAGCAGTTGCTCGCCTTCGACTTCGATGGTGTTGCCGCGCACGCCCGCCAGGATGCGGTCGATGACGGCCTCGCCTTCTTCCAGGCTGATGTTGGGCAGCAAGACCAGGAACTCCTCGCCGCCCCAGCGCGCGACGTCGTCGCTGTCCCGCACCGAGGCCCGCATGATGTCCGCCAGGCGGGTCAGCGCCCGGTCGCCGGCGTCGTGGCCGTAGCGGTCGTTGATGCGCTTGAAATGATCCACATCCAGCATGGCCACCACGAAGGCCGGCTGCTCCGCATCGGCCGTCAGGGACAGTTCCTTCATGCGCTCCATCAGCGCGCGCCGGTTCAACAGATTGGTCAGCGGGTCGCGGATGGACGATTCCTTGAGCGCGGCGTTCATGTCGCGCATCATTTCCTGGTAGCCGTCGGAAATGCGCACCAGTTTGGCCAGACGCTTCAATTCGCGGTCATAGCGCGCCACCAGCCCCAGCTCGCGCTGGCGCGCCATCATCTGGAAGGCGTCGGACAGATACGAGATCCGTTCGATCCGGTCCAGCTGTTCGTTGGTGTGCTGCCACAGATCCGCGAGCACCCCCCGCAACGGGTGATCGGCGTAGGCGGGCTCATCCAGCATGGACTGGATGCGCGCCTCCAGATCCTGGTAGCGCTTCTTCATCAGCGACCGACTACCGTGAAGGGGAAGGAACAATCTTCCTTGAACTCTTCGGCCAGTTCGCCCACCCGCTCGTTGCGGCTGTCGTAGTACCAGGTAACGGAGACCTGATGGCCGCTGTCGTGCGCGGCCTCCAGCAGGTCGAAGATGTCCATCACGGCCTTGACGCTGCTGGTATTCAGGTACTGCAACTCGAGCGTAACGGTCAGCCCGCGCTGCGTGGCCGCCAGATACTCGTCGACCCATTGGATAACCGGGCCGAACAGCTCGAAGGAGTTTTCCGGATAGGAATCACCGCTGAGATGCAGGCTTCCGTTCTCGCTGTCGGTCACGATGGACGGCGTCGACTGGGAAGCAGGAATATTGAGTTCTTTCATTTGCGTTGTTGCTCGAGGCAATTCGGATCAGATGACGACGCTCAGACTGAAAAACGCACGGCCGTCGCCATGGCTGCTGAGTGAAGCCTCGATGCCGGCCGTGGCGCGCCGCGCCAGGTCGATCAGGCCCAGGCCGGCGCCGGTGGTGGCGGCCGGGTCGCGTGGCTGGCGCAGCTGTGTCTTGTAGGCGGCCTTCAGTTCGGCCTTGTCCATGGCCGCCAGCTGATGCACCCGCGCCACCAGCCGCTCGCCGTCGGCGGGCTCGACGCGATTGCCGGCGCTGACCGTGTAACGGCCTTCCTGGTCTCGCGATATCACCACCGTCGCCGCCGCGTCGGCGTCGCCATAGCCCTGTTGCAGGGCGTATTGCCGGATGTTCTGCGTCATCTCGATATAAGCGGAGAACACGTCCATGGCTTCGGCCGGACGGGCCTCCTGGGTCTCCAGGTAGTTCTTCAGGGCGTTGCCGATTTCCTCGATCAGGCTCCGCGAGATCGGCCCGTTGAAACAAAGCAGCGTGCGGTCCTGATTGAATCGCTCTCGCAGCGCATAAAGATCCGAAGCTTTCATGGCTATCCGTCTGGAAGTTATTCGAAGCGAAAGGAAAGTATGGTGATGTCGTCGCGCTGGGGCAAGTCGCCCCGGTATTGATGCAGGGCGCGATCCAGCGCTTCGGCCTGCGCACCCAGCGGCAGACGGGCAATTTCCGTCAGCATGTTGGTAAATCGCGTACTGCCGAAGCCAAACCCATGTTCTCCTCCCGCCTGGTCCAGGAACCCGTCGGTGGTCAGGTAAAACGTCATCCCCGCCCGCAGGGGCAGCGTCAGGTTGTCGTATTCGCCCTGGCGCTTGTCCCCCAGCGCGCGGCGTGCCCCGCGATACTCGCGGCACTCGACCCCGTCGCTTTCGTATAGCGAAATCTTGGCGCCGGAAAACAACACATGGCCGGCAGCGCGGTCAATATAAACGAGTCCGGCGTCGGTGTTGGTGGCCAGGGCGTTGGGCAGCTGCATATCGGCCAGCATGCCCCGGATGGCGGCATCGGTGCGCGTCAGGATGCCGGCCGGGTCGGAGGGCCCGGCTTCGGCGATCGCCACGTCCACGGCGGCCCGCACCAGCATGGTCATGAGCGCCCCCGGCACGCCGTGGCCGGCGCAATCCATGACGCCCAGCAGGCAGTTGTCGCCGTCAGCCTGGAAGACGTAGAAATCCCCGCCCACCACGTCGCGCGGCTTCCACATGACGAAATGGCGAGCGCCCAGGGACTGGGCCATCTGCCGCCGTGGCAGGATGGCCTGCTGGATCAGGCTGGCATAGTCGATGGAATCGCCGATCTTCTTGTTCGCGCTGGCCATGGCCTGGTTGGCGGCTTCCAGCGCCCGGGTGCGCTCGCGCACCTTGGTTTCCAGTTCCTGGGTATGGGTACGCACCTTTTCGGCCATGACGCCGAAGGCGCGGCTGAGGTCGCCGATCTCGTCGGCGCCCCCCGTCGGCAGGCGCACGTCATAGCGGCCGTCGGCAATCGCGCGCGCCGACTGCTGCAGGTTGCGGATGGGACGCAGCACCAGGCGATTGACGGCGTAGCCGAAGGCGGCCAGCAGGCCACCGATCAGGAGCACCAGCGCGGCCGCCGCGGGCCACAGCCCGGCGGTATCGACGATGCGCGCGGCGTGCAGGTCGACGGCGGCCAGCACGTACCAATGCAGTTCCGGAACGTAGGAGACCGACATCAGCTGGCGCTTGCCCTGCATGCGCACCCAGATGGTCTGGGCGACATCCGGTGTCTTCGGCGCGTCGCGCAGCGCCTGCTCCATCGCGGCGCGCCCGGGGTCATCCTGGATCAGGGTAAACACCCGGCCACGCTTTTCCGCGCCGCCGGCCGCCACGCCCGAATTGAAATCGATCAGGGTGGGGTCGGGATGAGCCTGGATATTGCCCTGCTCATCAATAATCATGGGGGTCACGCCGGGCTCGCCGCTGCCGACGAATTCCCGCAGGAACTCGCTCAGGTCCAGGCTGGCACCGCCGATGGCCAGCGGCTGGCCGTCATGGCGCAGGATGACGTTGAACCAGACCCGCGTCAGCTTGAGCTTGGCGTCCGGATTGACGTTGATGTTGTAACCGGCCGGCGCCTTCAGGCTGTCGTAGAACCAGCGGTCTTCCGGATCGTTGGGCCGCAGCTGGTAGCGCGGCGCGTCGGAGAACGGCTTGTCCGCTTCATTGAAGTAATACTTGCCGCTGGCGGCGTTGATCACGAAATAGGCATGCGAACGGAGGGCGGTGCGATAGCCCTCGGCCTCCTTGAAGAAGCGCGCGCGCTTGGCGGCGTTGTCTTCGTCCAGCATCCAGTCGGTGGTCAACTGGGAATCGACCAGCCGCTGCGACAGCGCCAGCTCGCGCGTGATGGGGGCCAGGATGCGCTGGCGGCTCAGCAGGGCGAAATTGTCCGCGTAAGCCCGTCCGAAGTGCTCGCGCACCTGCTCCATGGCGTGCCAGCCCAGCAAGACGGTGGGGATCAGCGCCAGCAGGCATGCCAGCACAAGGGCGAGCAAGGATTTTGCTCGCAAACCTAACTTCGCCATGAACTTTTTCCTTCCACCACGCCGTTACTGCACCATGCATCGACACGGCTGTGGTGTCCTACCGGCGTCGCGCCCCCCGCGGGGCCACGTACGGTCGAGTCTAAGTGTAGAGGGCCGATCCTTGCGGATTACCCCTGAAGAAAAGCCAATTATGGCTGCTCCAAGCGGCTTAACGGGTGGACTTGCGTCAAGGCGGCGCAAAACAGCGATCGTGTACGTTTTAATGTCGTTTCTTTGCGTCGCCATGAGGAAAGCAAGCGCGGGCGGGTCCGGCCAGGCGCGGCGGCGGGTTCACACTCCCAGGTACCGCGTCCACAGCCCGCGATCCGCGTCCAGCTCGCCAGAATCGCCGGTCCAGACGATGCGGCCGCGCTCCAGGATGACGTGGCGGTCGGCCAGGGCCAGCAACCTGTCCACGTACTTGTCGATGACCAGGATGGTCTGGCCGGCTGCGCGCAAGCGCGCCAGGCAGGCCCAGATTTCCTCGCGCACCTTGGGGGCCAGGCCTTCGGTGGCCTCGTCCAGTATGAGCAGGCGGGGGTTGGTGACCAGCGCCCGCCCGATGGCCAGCATCTGCTGCTCGCCGCCGGACAACTGGTTGCCCATGTGGCCTGCGCGTTCGGCCAGACGCGGGAACATGGCGCAGACCCGCTCGGGCGTCCAGATCGCGGCATCGGCCGCCGCCGCGAGGCGGGCGCGCCGGGTGGCGAAGGCGGTCAGGTGCTCGCGCACAGTCAGGTTCGGAAAGCATTGCCGCCCTTCCGGCACGATGGCGATCCCGGCGCGCGCGACGCGGTCGGTGGCCCATCCGCCTATCTCCTGTCCATCGAAACCGATGCGGCCGGATTTCAGCGGCAGTTGCCCGTACAGCGTGCGCAGCAGCGTGGTCTTGCCCATGCCGTTGCGCCCAAGCAGCGTGACGACTTCGCCGGCGCCGATGGACAGGTCCACGCCGAACAGCACCTGGCTGGCGCCATAGCCGCTCTGCACGTCGCGCATTTCCAGCAACGGCGGGCTGCTTGCCGGCCCGCGACCGGCGCCAGGCGTCATGCCGCGGCGAGCGGGCTTGCGTCCATCTCGTCTCCAAGGTAAGCCTGGCGCACGGCCGGGTCGTTGCGGATCTGATCCGGCGTCCCCGTGGCGATGATGCGGCCGTAGACCAGCACCGAGATGCGATCGGCCAGACGGAATACGGCTTGCATGTCGTGTTCGACCAGCAGCATGGCGGCGCGTCCGCGCATGGTTTCGATCAGCTCGGTCAGGCGGGCGGTTTCATCCGGCCCCATGCCGGCCATCGGCTCGTCCAGCAGCAGCACGCTGGGGCGGGCGGCCAGCGCCAGGGCGAATTCCAGCTTGCGCTGCTCGCCGTGCGGCAAAGTGCCGGCCACCCTGTCCAACTGATCGGCCTCCAGCCCGCATTCGCGGGCCAGCGCCCGCGCGGCGGCGTACAAGGCGCGGTCGTCCGCGCGCGGTCGCCAGCCGCCCAGGCCACCGCCGTCATGGGCCTGGACGGCCAGCAGCAGATTGTCCCGGACCGGGAAGCGCTTGAATATATTGGTGATCTGATAGGAGCGCGACAGGCCGGCGGCCACGCGGCGATGCGCCGGCATGCGCGTGGTATCCACGCCATTCAGCAGCAGGACGCCGGCGTCCAGCGGCAGCGTGCCGGACAGCAGATGGATCAAGGTGGATTTGCCAGCGCCGTTCGGGCCGATCACCGCGTGTATCTCGCCGGGCAGCAAGGTCAGCGACAGGGAATCGGTCGCCACCAGGGCCCCGAAACGTTTCACCAGCCCCTGGGCTTGCAGCGCCGGGGGCGCGGCGTCGGCGGACCTGGGCGCTGCGGCCGCTGTGGCTGGTATAGCCGGTGTGGCCGGTGCGGCCGGTGTGCCCGGTGTGGCCGGGGCGGCATACATCGCCGGCGCCCCCGCTGTCGCAACCGCTGCATCCCGCGGCGTGGCCGGCCGCGCCTCCTCGTCGGCGCCCGGCGCGCGGCCGCGCGCGCCGAACCACGGCGCCACCAGCCCCGCCAGGCCGCGCGGCGCGGCGAAAACCACCAGCAGCAATACCAGGCCCAGCGGCAAGTGCCAGTATTCCGTCCACATCCGCAGCACTTCTTCCAGCGTCAACATCAGCGCCGCGCCGGCCAGGCCGCCATAGCGGAACCCCATGCCGCCCACCAGCACCATGATCAGCAGATTGGCCGACTGGGTCCAATGCATCAGGTTCGGCGACACGAACAGATTGTTGTTGGCCAGCAAGGCGCCGGCCAGGCCGGCCACGGCGCCGCCGATGACGAAGGCCGTCAGCTTGATGCGATACACCGGATAGCCCAGGGCCTCCATGCGCGACTCGTTTTCGCGCACGCCTTGCAGGGCGGCGCCGAAACGCGAAGCCACCAGCCGGTTAAGCAGCGCCGACAGCACCACGAACAGCAGCAGCACCGTGTAGTAGAACGGCACGTCGGCGCCCAGGTCGACGCCGGGCAAGGCGACCGGACCCGGCAGGTTCAGGCCATCCTCGCCGCCATACTGGCGCAGCGAAATGAAGACATAGAACAACATCTGCGCGAAGGCCAGCGTGATCATGATGAAGTACACGCCACGCGTGCGCAGCGATATCGCGCCGATGATCCACGCCAGCAGCGCGGCCAGCGCCACGGCCGCCGGCCAGACCACGAACGCGGAGCGCACGCCGGCCACGCCCAGCATCGCGGCCGCGTAGGCCCCCGCCCCGAAAAAGGCGGCGTGCCCCAGGGCGACCATGCCGCCATAGCCCAGCACCAGATTCAGGCCCGCGACGGCCAGCGCGAAAATCAGCACGCGCCGGACGAAGGAAATATAGAAGTCCAGGCCCACCATCGGCGCCACCAGCGGGAACAAGGCCAGCACCGCCACACCCACCACCGCCCACAGCCACGTATGCCGCATGATCAACCGCGCGCGGGGAAGAGGCCCGCGGGCCGGAACACCAGCACCACCGCCATCAACAGGTAAATGGACAGCGCGGCCAGCGTCGGGCCGACGCTGCCGGCGACCGATGGCGCGAAGACCTGCCGCAGCAGCAGCGGCAGGAAGGCACGCCCGGCGGTATCCACCATGCCGACCAGCAACGCGCCGACGAAAGCCCCGCGTATGGAGCCGATGCCGCCGATCACGATGCACACCAGCACCAGGATCAGGATGTCTTCGCCCATGCCCACCTGGACGGCCGTCAACGGCCCCAACAGCGCGCCGGCCACCGCGGCCAGCATGGCGCCCAGGCAGAAAACGCCCAGGAACAGCAGCGGCACGCGCACGCCCATCAGGGTGGCCATCTGGCGGTTGGATGCGCCCGCGCGCACCAGCACGCCGGCGCGGGTGCGGGTGACGAAGGCATACAGGCCCAGCGCCACCAGCAGGCCCACGGCGATGATCATCAGCCTGTAGGAGGAATACATCAGGTCGGGCAGCAGCCGCACCGGCCCGCTCAGCGCGGCCGGCGTCGCCAGCATCACGGGCGCGGGCCCCCAGATCATCTTGACCAGGTCGCCGGCGATCAGGATCACCGCATACGTGCCCAGCACCTGCGCCAGGTGGTCGCGCACCGCCAGCCGCCGTATCAGCACCAGCTCCAGCAGCGCGCCGATGATGCCCGTGGCCACCGCGGCCACGCACACGGCGGCCAGGAAGGAGCCGGTGCGCTGCATGGTTTCCGCGGCGACATAGGCCCCGGCCATGTAAAGCGAACCGTGGGCCAGGTTCAGGATGTCCATGATCCCGAACACCAGCGTCAGCCCGGCGGCGATCAGGAACAGCATCAACCCGAATTGCAGGCCGTTCAGCAGCTGCTCCAGAACCAGCGTGTATCCCATGGCGCCGTCAGAGCTTGCACTGGCCGACGTAGACGTCCTGGTAATGATCCACGGCCTTGCCCACCAGCTTGTTGGTCACGCGGCCGCTACCGTCCTTGTCCACCACGCGCGTGTAGTACGCCTGGATGGGATAGTGATTGACCCCGTACGTGAACTTGCCGCGCACCGACGGAAAGTCCGCCTTGGCCAGGGCCGCGATGATCGCCTGGCGATCCCCCGCCTTGCCGCCGCTCTGGCGCACCGCCGCGTCCATGGCCATGATCACGTCGTAGGCCTGGGCGGCGTACAGCGAGGGATAGCGGCCGTTGTATTCCTTGCGGAAGGCGGCGACGAAGTCCTTGTTGGCCGGCACGTCCAGGTCATGCGCCCACTGGGCGGTGTTGTACATGCCCACCATATCGGCGCCCACGGCCTGGATCACGTCCTCGTCGGCGGAAAAGCCGGGGCCGACCAGTGCGATCCCGTTCTTCAGCCCCGCGCCGACGAACTGCTTGATGAAGTTGATGCCCATGCCGCCGGGCAGGAAGATGTAGACGGCATCCGGCTTGGCGGCGCGCACCTGGGCCAGCTCCGCGGCATAGTCCAGCTGGCCCAGCTTGGTGTAGATCTCGTCGGCCACCGGCGCCTTGTAGCCCCGCTTGAAGCCGGTCAAGGCATCGCGGCCCGCGGGATAGTCGGGCGCGATGATCAGCATCTTCTTGTAGCCGCGATCGGCCGCCATCTTGCCGGCGACCTCATGGAACGCGTCGTTCTGGTAAGCCGTGCCGAACCAGTAGGCGTTGCATTGCTCGCCGGCATACTGGCTGGGCCCCGGATTGTTGGATAGATAGGGCACCTTGGCGGCGAACAGCGCGGGGCCGACGGCCAGCGCCACGTTCGAGCCTATCGGTCCAGTAAAGAAGTCGACCTTCTCACGCTGGATGTACCGGGTCACCAACTGGCGCGCCT
Source organism: Bordetella genomosp. 8 (assembly GCF_002119685.1). Taxonomy (NCBI): domain Bacteria; kingdom Pseudomonadati; phylum Pseudomonadota; class Betaproteobacteria; order Burkholderiales; family Alcaligenaceae; genus Bordetella; species Bordetella genomosp. 8. The sequence continues at coordinate 5,542,995 of NZ_CP021108.1, forward strand.
GGTCCGGATTGCCGCCCATATCGGTCTGCAGGAATTCGGCGGGCTGGCCGCCCAGCTTGCCGCCCAGTTGCTTGATGGCCAGGTTGAAGCCATCGCGCGCTTCGGCGCCCAGGGCCGAGAACGGGCCGGAAATGTCATTGGCGATGCCGACCTTGATGGCGTCCGCGGAAGCGATGCCGGGCAGCAGCGCGACGGCCGCGAGTAGAGACGGGATGAAACGCATGCGATGCTCCTGGCGCGAGCCGCGCCGGCCGGTTCTTGAAAGTGTGGGATGCGATTCCAGAGACCGCCGGCGCTAGAAATTCCCCCTGCGCGCTGGCGTCCGACATAGTTTAGGTTTAAAGTAATGTGCGGAACAAGTCTAGGGTTTTTACCAATACCCCCATGGCCACTCTCTATCGCGACTACGATCGCGCCGCGCTGGACGACCAGTACAACGCACGCGCCACGGTACCGGATTTCAGCGTCATCACGCGCCAGTATGCCGAAGAAAGCGCGCGGGCGCGCGCCACCCTGCCATGCATGCTGGATGTGGCCTATGGCGATCATCCCGACGAAACGCTGGACATCTTCCCCGCCGCCGAGCGCGCACGCGCGTCCACAGGACCGGCGCCGGTCTTCGTCTTCCTGCATGGCGGCTATTGGCGGCTGCTGTCCAAGGACGACTCCAGCAGCATGGCGCCCGCCTTCACGCGCGCCGGCGCCATGCTGGTGGCGGTGAATTATTCCCTGGCGCCGGCGGTCACGCTGGACCATATCGTCGACCAGATACGCCGCGCCATGGCCTGGCTGCACCGCAATGTCGCCGCCCATGGCGGCGATCCCGCCCGCATCCACGTCGGCGGCAGTTCGGCCGGCGGCCACCTGACCGGCATGCTGCTGACCGACGACTGGCAGGCCCGCTACGGCGTGCCGGCCGATATCGTGCGCGGCGCCGCGCCGCTGTCCGGACTGTTCGACATGACGCCGCTGGTGCATACGCACATCAATGACTGGATGCGCCTGACGCCGGAAGACGCCGCCCGCAACAGCCCGATGCTGCACCTGCCGGCCAGGCCCTGTCCGGTGGTCGCCAGCCATGGCGAAAACGAAACCGACGAGTTCAAGCGGCAGACCCGCGATTACGTGGACGCGCTGCGCGCCCGTGGAGGCGACGCCCGTTATGTGGCGACCCCGGGCAGCAACCACTTCGACATCGTGTTGCGCCTGAACGACCCGGACGCGCCGATCACCCGTGCCATCTTCGCCCAGATGGGATTGTCCGCGGCCGGGCCGGACACGGCGGCGCAACCCGCCCGGCCGACCGACGGCGCCGCGCCCCAGCCATGACCCAGGCCCCCGACCTGGAGTCGCGCGCCGCGCCGGACGATCACCACGCGCTGCGCCTCTGGCTGCGCCTGCTGACCTGCGCCAACCTGGTGGAAGGCGAAATCCGCGGCCGCCTGCGCGCCGAATTCGACACCACCCTGCCGCGCTTCGACCTGATGGCGCAACTGCAGCGCGCGCCCAAGGGCATGAAGATGGGCGAGCTGTCGCGCCACATGATGGTGACCAACGGCAATATCACCGGCATCACCGATCAGCTGGAAAAGGAAGGCCTGGTCATGCGCACCAAGGTGGCGTCCGACCGCCGCAGCTCGCTGATCAAGTTGACCCCCCTGGGACGCAGGACCTTCGCCCGCATGGCGCGGGCGCACGAGGCCTGGGTGAAGGATTTATTGTCGGGTTTACCGGAAAGCAGCCGCCACGCGCTCTTTCAGACGCTCGGAGAGCTTAAACTCCAGGTCGTGGCCAGCCGCGCCCGCGCGCGGCCGTCCACCTGACTTCCTCAACGATCCGTCAAAACCCCGATGATTCCGGTCGCGCTGCCCGGCGGCAACTTCTATCCCATGCTGGCCGTTTCGCTGGTCTGCCTGGCGACGTTGCTGACGTGGATCGCCGTGCTTTGCACCAACCGCCAGGCCCGGCTGCGCCTGCGCGCCCGGCCGCGCAGCAACGCGGTGGCGATGCTGGCCCTGGCCGTGATCGGCGGCATCTTCCCCGCACGCCTTGCGCTGCACTGGATCGACGGCCGCCAGGCCGCGGCGGAGGAAGCCGCCCACACCATGGTCCTGGACGGCCCGCGCACGCTGGCGGGCATCGATATGCCGGCCGGCACGCGCCTGCTGGTGCGGGTGGCCGGACAACCGGACACCTTCGAAGCGGCGCGCTTTCCCCGCCCGGTGCCCGTCGCCGGCATGCCCGTGATCGGCCTGCAGCGCTACCTGGCCAAGGCCGGCGCGCGGGAATACCGCGCTACCGGCGCGTCTGGCACCTTGCCGGTGGACGAAGCCGCCGACGGCTGGCGCTGCACGCGCGGCCACAAGGTCGAATTCAAGCCGGGCGAAGACGGGGCGCTGCGCTTCAGCAGCTGCCATCTGGCCGCGGGCAACCAGCTGGATGGACAACCCTTGCCGGCCGGCACCTGGGTGGCGCTGCGCCAGGGCGCCCGCCCGGCCAGCGACTTCCAGCATGTGGACGGCTGGCTGTTGCGCACCGATGGCAGCGAAGCTTCCTCGATCGCCGGCATGCCGCTGCTCAAGGCGGACCTGCGCCTGGACCGCGCGCGCAAGCTGGTCTGGTTCGAAGGCAGCCTGGCCCGGGAATACGTGCTGGGACCGATGACCTATCCCGCCGGTACGCGGGTGGCGACGGCCGGCGCGGCGGTGGCCGGCGCCAAGCCGGGCGACCTGGTCTTCAGCCCCTCGCGCGGCCGCTCCGCCGGCCGCGACGACGGCGACGACGTGCCGTCGGGCAAATCGGTGCTGCAGGCGCCGGACGGTACGGTGCGCGGCGTGATGAGCAACCGCGCCGCCGGCGTGCTGGACGTCGCCGCCATCGGCACGACCCCTTAGCACCGGTTCACAGTCCTGGCGCAAAAGGCTGGGATAATAGGCGACTTTTCCGCCGCTTACGCGCGCCGTCGCGGGCATGCACGCCCGACGCAAGGAGCGGCGATTCGTCCACCGCCGGTCCGCCGCGACCGCCACAGAGACCGCATACATGGCCGTCAATCTGAAGATCCCTTCCGAATCCGAAATTCATCCCGTGGCCGGCGTCGAGATCGGCGTCGCCGAAGCCGGCATCCGCAAGGCCGGACGGCGGGACCTGACCGTATTCCGCCTGGCCGGCGGCGCGACCGTGGCGGGGGTGTTCACGCGCAACCGTTTCCGTGCCGCGCCCGTTCAGGTGTGCGAAAGCCATCTGGCGAGCGGCGACGCGATCACCGCGCTGGTGATCAATACCGGCAACGCCAACGCGGGCACGGGGGCGGACGGCCTGGCCCGCACGCACGAAACCTGCAAGGCGCTGGCCGGCCTGCTGAACATCAAGCCGACCCAGGTCCTGCCCTTCTCCACCGGCGTGATCCTGGAGCCCCTGCCGGTCGATCGCCTGGTCGCCGGCCTGCCCCGCGCCATCGCGGCGCTGGCACCGGACAACTGGATGAATGCCGCGCACGGCATCATGACGACCGACACCCTGCCCAAGATCGCCTCGTCGCGCAGGACCATCGGCGGCAAGACTGTCACCATCACGGGCATCAGCAAGGGCGCCGGCATGATCCGGCCGAATATGGCGACGATGCTGGGCTTCCTGGCGACCGACGCCGGCTTCGCGCGCCCCTTGCTGGAAAAGCTGACGCGCCAGATCGCCGATCTGTCCTTCAACCGCATCACGGTCGACGGCGATACCTCCACCAACGATTCCTTCATCGTGATCGCCACCGGCCAGTCGGGCCTGCGCGTGGATAGCGAAAACGATCCGCACTATGCGGAACTGGCCAAGGCCCTGGGCGATGCCGCCGCCGAACTGGCGCAGAAGATCGTGCGCGATGCCGAAGGCGCCACCAAGTTCATCACGATACGGGTGGAAGAAGCCGGCACCACGGAAGAAGCGCTGAAGGTCGCCTATTCCGTGGCCCATTCGCCGCTGGTCAAGACGGCGTTCTATGCTTCCGATCCCAACCTGGGCCGCATCCTGGCGGCGGTGGGCTACGCCGGTATCGACGACCTGGACGTCAGCCGGCTGCGCCTGTGGCTGGACGACGTGCTGGTCGCCACGCAGGGTGGGCGCAATCCCGACTACCAGGAAGAAGACGGCCAGCGGGTGATGAAGCAGGCCGAGATCCTCGTGCGCATCGCGCTGGGCCGCGGCCAGGTCGCCGACACCGTGTACACCTGCGACTTCTCGCACGAGTACGTCAGCATCAACGCGGACTACCGGTCCTGATCGACGCAATTGGAATCACGCTCGTGAACGCTGCTCCCGACTTCACCAACCTGATCGCCCGCGCCGAGCGCGTGCTGGCGCAACTCGAAGCGTATCTTCCGCCCGCTCCGCCCGACATCGACTGGAACGCGCACGCCTTCCGCTGGCGCAAGCGCGGCTCCCGCGGCTGGCTGGACGCCGTGCGGCACGTCGCTCGCATCGATCTGGAAGACCTGCAACACATCGAGCGCCAGAAGGCCATCATCGATCGCAACACCCAGCAGTTCCTGGAGAAAAAGCCCGCCAACAACGTGCTGATGACCGGCGCGCGCGGGACCGGCAAGAGCTCCCTGGTCAAGGCCATGCTGGCCGCGTACGCGCCGCGCGGCCTGCGCCTGATCGAAGTCGACAAGTCCGACCTGGGCGACCTGGCGGACATCGTCGAACTGGTCGATGCGCGGCCGGAACGCTTCATCGTTTTCTGCGACGACCTGTCCTTCGAAGAAGGCGAAGCCGGCTACAAGGCGCTCAAGTCCGTGCTGGATGGCTCGGTGGCGGCGTCCGGCGACAACGTGCTGATCTACGCCACGTCCAACCGCCGGCACCTGATGCCGGAATACATGAGCGAAAACCTGCAGGCCAAGCACCAGCCCGACGGGGAGATCCATCCCGGCGAAACCGTGGAAGAAAAAATCTCGCTGTCCGAACGCTTCGGCCTGTGGCTGTCCTTCTATCCCTTCCGCCAGGACGACTACCTGGACATCGTGCGCCACTGGCTGCGCGAACTGGGTTGCCCGGAAGAACACATCGAAGAATCCCGCACCGAAGCGCTGCAATGGACCATCGAGCGCGGCTCGCGGTCGGGCCGCGTGGCGTATCAGTTCGCGCGCGACTGGGCGGCGCGGCATGTCTGAGCAGATACTCGACGTCGCGGCCGGGCTGATCCTGCGGCCGGATGGCAAGCTGCTGCTGGGGCAACGGCCGGAAGGCAAGCCCTGGGCGGGCTGGTGGGAATTGCCGGGCGGCAAGCTCGAGCCCGGCGAAAGCGTGCTGGAGGCGCTGGCGCGCGAGCTGGATGAAGAGCTGGGCATACAGGTGACCGCGGCGACGCGCTGGGTCACCTACGTGCATGCCTATCCCCACACCACCGTGCGCCTGGCCTTCTGCCGGGTGACCGGCTGGCGGGGCGAGCCGCGCGGGCTGGAGAACCAGCGGCTGGAATGGGTGGATCCGGCGCATGCGCAGGGCGTGGGGCAATTGCTGCCCGCGACCTTGCCGCCTTTGCGCTGGCTGCGCCTGCCGGATATCTACGGCATCAGCAACATCGGGAGTCCGGCGGGGTTGCCGGGCTTCATGGCGCGGCTGCGCCATGCGCTGGAGCGTGGGGTGCGGCTGGTGCAGCTACGCGAGCCGGGCTGGCCGGACGGCCCCGCGTCCGCCAGCCTGCATCAGGCCTTGCAGGACGTGTTGCGCGTATGCCGGACGGCCGGGGCGCGCGTGCTGGTGAACAGCGTCCATCCGCAGTCCTGGTGGACGGAGGCCGATGGCGTGCACCTGCGCGCCGCGGATGCCGCTGCGCTGGCGCAACGGCCGCTGGCACGCGACGGCTACTGGGTCGGCGTATCGGTGCACGACGCCGCGCAGATGGCGCAGGCGCGGACCTTGGACGCGGATTTTGCAGTGGTGGGCCCGGTGGCCGAAACCGCCAGCCATCCGGGACAGGCGGGCCTGGGCTGGCAAGCCTTCATGGACATCAACCGGGATGCCGGCCTGCCCGCCTATGCGATCGGCGGACAGGGACCGGACACCATGGCCGCCGCGCGCGAGCACGGCGCCCACGGCATCGCGGCGATCAGGGCTGTTTTCCCGGCGCAGGCATAGGCGCCTGCGTTGTCGCGGGCATAGGCGTAGGCGCTGGCGACGTTGGCGCTGGTGTCGTCGCCGACGCACCCGCAGCCGCGGACGCCTGCGACATCGTCGGCGCATCGACATCGCCATCCCAGCCGCCGCCCAGCGCCGCGATCAGCTGCACGCTGGCGACCAGCCGGTTGCCCATCAGCGAAATCGCCTGTCGCTCGGAGCTCAAGGCGGTGTTTTCCAGCACCGCCACGCTCAGGTAATCCACCAGCCCTTGCTGGTACTGATTGCGCGTCAGTTGCAACGATTCGCGCGCCGCTTCCAGCGCCCGTTGCTGCACCTGCTGTTCGCGATCGTAGACCCGCAGCTGGATCATGGTGTCTTCCACCTCACGCAGCGCGCCCAGCACAACCTGCCTGTAGGCAGCCGCCTGCGCATCGTAGGCGGCCCGCGCCGATTCGACCTGGGACGCCCGCAAGCCGGCGTCGAACAGCGTCTGCGCCAGGGCCGGCCCGATCGACCAGAAGCGCGCCGGCGCGGTCAGCCACTGCGCGAACTGCCCGCTGCGGAAACCGCCGTCGGCGCTCAGCGTCAGATCCGGGAACCAGGCCGCCTGCGCCACCCCGATCTGCGCATTGGCCTGCGCCGTGCGGCGTTCCGCGCCGGCGACGTCGGGCCGGCGTTCCAGCAGTTGCGACGGCAGGCCGACCGGAATCGCCGGCACCTTCTGCGTGAACGACATGCGCGACAGCGACAGCTTCGATGGCGGCTGGCCGACCAGCACGGCGATGGCATGCTCGAACTGCCCGCGTTGCCATTCCAGGTCCACCCACTGCGCGCGCGTGTTCTCCAGTTGCGTGCGGGCAACCGCCACGTCCGACTTGGCGGCCACGCCGGCGTTGTAGCGGTTCACGGTCAACTGCAGGGACTTCTCGTTGGTCTCCACGGTTTCCCGCAGCAGGCGGTCCTGCTCGTCCAGCACGCGCAACTGGAAGTAGTTCTGCGCCAGGGTGCTTTGCGCGCTGAGCCGCGCGGCCGCCAGGTCCGCGGCGCTGGCCTGCGCCCCGGCCCGGCTGGCTTCGACGGAGCGCCGCACCGAACCCCAGATGTCGGCTTCCCAGCTGACGGAGCCGGTCAGCGAATAGGTATTGCCGACGGTGCCGCCGGCGCCCGATGACCCCGCCCCGCCGCCCGAACGGGTCACGCCCGCGCCCACGCCTACCGTCGGGAACAAGGCCGAGCGCGCGCCGCGCACCAGCGCCTGCGCCTGTCGATAGTTCGCCTCGGCCTGCGCGATGTCCAGGTTGGCGGCGTCCAGTTGCCGCATCAGGTCGTCCAGGATGGGATCCTGATAGACCCGCCACCACGCGCCGCGATCCGCCAGTTCATTGGGCTGCGCCGGCTTCCAGCCCGGCGTATCTTCCTGGCCTTCCTTGAACTGCGTCCCCACGTCCACCGCCGGACGCACGTAATCGGGGCCGACCGCGCAGGCCGCCAGGGCGCCGCACAGGCCCAGCATCGAGACCATCCGCGCCAGCCTGGCACGCGGCCGGCCGCGGATCGGAAAACGCTGCGACGTAAGCTGCGTCGATAGGGTCGACGGACGGGTCAACGAACGGCTCATGAATAATCCGTGGAAGGCGCGACGGCGCGCGCGGCGCGGCGTCGCCGCGCCCAGTGGCGCAAACGATCCAGATAGAGATAAACGACGGGCGTGGTGTACAGGGTCAACACCTGGCTGACCACCAGCCCGCCGACGATGGTGATACCCAGCGGCTGGCGGATCTCGGCGCCCGTGCCGGTCGCGACCACCAGGGGGATCGCGCCCATGATGGCCGCCAGGGTGGTCATCATGATGGGGCGGAATCGCGTCACACAGGCCTGGAAGATGGCTTCGCGCGGCATCAGTCCCTGGCCGCGTTCGGCAGCCAGCGCGAAGTCCACCATCATGATGGCGTTCTTCTTGACGATCCCGATCAGCAGGAACACCCCGATCAGCGCGATCACCGTGAACTGGCTGCGCATCACCATCAGCGCCAGCAGGGCGCCGATGCCGGCGGATGGCAATGTGGACAGGATCGTGAACGGGTGCACGAAGCTTTCGTACAGGATGCCCAGCACGATATACATGGTCACCAGCGCCGCCAGTATCAGCAGCGGCTGCTGTTGCTGGGTCTGCTGGGCCGCCGCCGCGGTGCCCTGGAAGCTGGCCTGGATCTGGTCCGTCGGCAGGCCGATGCGCGCCACGGCGTTGTCGATGGCCTCGCTGGCCTGGCCCAGCGACACGCCCGGCGCCAGGCTGAACGAAATCGTGTCGGCCACGAACAGGCCCTGATGCTGCACGCTCAGCGGTGCGCTACCCACCTCGAAGGACGCGAACGACGCCAGCGGCACGCGGGCGCCCGTGCTGGTCACCACGTCGACCTTGCGCAGCGACTGCGCGTCCTGCGCGAAACTCTGCGGCACGCCCAATATCACGTGATACTGGTTCAACGGCCCGTACATGACCGACACCTGCCGCTGGCTGAAGGAGTTGTTCAGCACGGCCGAGATATCCGACATGCTGACCCCCAGCCGCGTCGCCGCTTCGCGGTCGATCACCAGATTGACCTGCTGGCCCTTGTCCTCGACGTCCGTATCCACGTCCACCAGTTCCGGCAACGTTGCCAGGGCCTGCTGCACGCGCGGCATCCAGGTGCGCAGCATCGACAGATCGCTGGCCATCAGGGCATAGTCGTACGAGCCCGTACTGCTGGCCCGTCCGCCGATGCGGATATCCTGCTGCGCCACCAGGAACATGCGCGCGCCGGGAATGCTCTGCAAACGCCCGCGCAGACGTTCTATCACCACGTCCGCCGACACGCCGCGTTCGGACAGCGGCTTGAGCTGGATCTGCATGAAGCTGCTGTTGCTGCCGCCGCGCCCGCCGGCGTAGCCGGTCATGCTCTGCACGGCGGGATCCGACAGCACGACCTTGCGCATGTACTCCAACTTGGGCACCGTCGCCTGGAAAGAGGTCCCCTGGTCGACCCGGAAAAAGCCCAGCAACTGGCCCGTATCCTGGTTCGGGAAAAAGCCCTTGGGCACGATGACGTACAGGTAAACGTTCAGGCACACCGTCAGCAGCAGCACCACCATGACCAGGGGCCCGTGGTTCAGCGTCCAGCCCAGCGAGCGCGCATAGCCGTCGCTCAGCCGCTGGAAGCCGCGCTCGGACCACTGGCCCATCCGCGCCAGCAGCGCGCGGACGCGGCCGGGATGGCGGCGGTCGCCGGCGGCGCCTTCGCGCTCACTCTCCGGGCGTTCGGCGCGCAGCAGCTTGCCGCACATCATCGGCGTCAGCGTCAGCGACGTCACCAGCGACACCAGGATGGATGCCGACAGCGTAACGGCGAACTCGCGGAAGAAGCGTCCCACCACCCCGCCCATCAACAGAATGGGAATGAACACGGCCACCAGCGACAGGCTCATCGACAGCACCGTAAAGCCGACCTCGCGCGCGCCGCGCATGGCGGCGCGCACCGGCGGCATGCCTTTTTCGATGTAGCGCATGATGTTTTCCAGCACCACGATGGCATCGTCCACGACGAAGCCCGTGGCGACGATCAGCGCCATCAGCGAAATGGTGTTCAGCGTGTAGCCGCACAGGTACATGATGCTGAAGGTGCCGATCAGCGACACCGGCACCGCCACGCTGGGTATCAGCGCCGCGCGCACCCGCCGCAGGAACACCAGCACCACGATCATGACCAGGCCGACGGCGATCGCCAGCGTCAGCTCGGCCTCGTGCAGCGAGGCGCGGATACTGGGCGAACGGTCCTGCGCCACCCGGATCTCCACGTCGCCGGGCATCTGCGCCTGCAGCTGCGGCAGCTCCTCGCGCAGGTCGTCGACAACCTTGATGATGTTGGCCGCGGCCTCGCGGCGCACGATCAGCAGGATGGCCTTGCGTTCGTTGTAGAAACCGGTCTGGAACAGGTCCTCGACCGAATCCTCGACCGTGGCCACGTCGGACAGCCGCACGGGCGCGCCATCGCGCCACGCCACGATCAGCGGCCGGTACTGCGCGGCCTTGCTCAACTGGTCGCTGGCCATGATGGTCCACTGGTAATCACCGTTCTCGATGAAGCCCTTGGGCCGGTTGGCGTTGGCATTCGATAGCGCGGTACGCACCTCGTCCAGCGACACGCCGCGATTCGTCAGCGCGCCGGGCAGCACCTCGACCCGCACGGCCGGCAGCGAGCTGCCGCCCACGGTCACGTCGCCGACGCCGTTCACCTGCGACAGCTTCTGCGCCACGATGGTCGACGCCAGGTCATACAGCTCGCCCTGTGTGTGCGTGCTGGACGTCAGCGCCAGCGTCATGATGGGCGCGGCCGACGGATTCGCCTTGCGATAGGTGGGATTGCTTTTCAGGCCGCTGGGCAGCAGCGTGCGCGACGCATTGATGGCGGCCTGCACGTCGCGCGCGGCGCCGTCGATATCGCGGCTCAGGTCGAACTGCAGCGTGATGCGCGTCGATCCCTGCGTGCTGCTGGACGTCATCTCCGTCACGCCGGCGATGGCGCCCAACGCGCGTTCCAGCGGTGTCGCCACGCTGGACGCCATGGTCTCCGGACTGGCGCCCGGCAGGCTGGCCGTGACGGAGATCGTCGGAATATCCACTTCGGGCAGCGGCGCCACCGGCAGCAGGCGGAAGGCCAGCGAACCCGCCAGCACGACCGCCAGCGCCAGCAGCGTGGTCGCCACCGGGCGCACGATGAAGGGCGCCGACAGGATCATCGCTGCGCCTCGGCGGTGCCGGTCTGCGGCCGCTTGCGCCAGCGGCGGGCCAGGCGGTCGAACATCAGGTAGATGACGGGCGTGGTGAACAGCGTCAGCACCTGGCTGACCAGCAGGCCGCCCACCATCACCAGGCCCAGCGGCTGGCGCAGCTCCGATCCCGTACCGGTCGAAAGCATCAGCGGCACCGCGCCGAACAAGGCCGCCAGCGTCGTCATCAGGATGGGCCGGAAGCGCAGCAACGCCGCTTCGTGAATGGCTTCACGCGGCGGCAGGCCGCGCTTGCGCTCGGCTTCCAGGGCAAAATCGATCATCATGATCGCATTCTTCTTGACGATCCCGATCAGCAGGATGATGCCGATGATGCCTATCATGTCCAGCTCGGTGCGCGTCAGCAGCAGCGCCAGCAGCGCGCCGACCCCGGCCGACGGCAGGGTCGACAGGATGGTCACCGGGTGGATGAAGCTTTCATACAGCACGCCCAGCACGATGTACATGGTGACGATCGCGGCCAGGATCAGCCACAGTGTGCTGGTCAAGGAATTCTGGAAGGCCTGCGCCGCGCCCTGGAAGCGCGTTTCGATGCCGGCGGGCAGGCCCATGTCCTGTTCGGCGGCATGGATGGCCGCCACGGCGTCCGACAACGAAGCGCCGGGCGCCAGGTTGAACGACACCGTCACCATGGGGAACTGGTCCAGCCGGTTGATCGCCAGCACCGTGCTGGATTCGCTGATGCGCGCCACGCTGGTCAGCGGGACCTGCGTGCCGGCGGCCGTCGGCACATAGATCTGTGCCAGCGCGTCGGGGCCGCGGCTGAACTGTGGCTGCACCTCCAGCACGACCCGGTACTGCGCCGATTGCGTGAAGATGGTGGAAATCAGGCGTTGCCCGAAGGCGTTGTACAGGGCCTCGTCGATCACCGCGGCGGTAATGCCCAGGCGCGATGCCGCGTCGCGGTCGATGTCGATATACGTTTCCAGGCCCTCGTCCTGCAGGTCGTCGGTCACGTCGGCCAGCTGCGGCAACTGGCGCAGCCGCTCGACCACGCGGGGCGTCCAGGCGCTCAGCATCTGCAGGTCGGGATTGGACAGCGTCAGCTGGTATTGCGTGCGGGCGATGCGGTCCTCGATGGTCAGGTCCTGCACCGGCTGCATATAGACCGTCATGCCCTGCACCTTGGCCAGCGACTGGCGCAGGCGCGCCAGGACTTCGGGCATCGAGCCTTCGCGTTGCTCGCGCGGCTTCAGCGCGATCTGGATGCGCCCGGCGCTCAGGGTGGCGTTGCTGCCGTCCACGCCGATGAACGACGACACGGTCTGCACGTCCGGATCGGCCAGGATGACGCGGGCGGCCTCCTGCTGGCGTTCCGCCATGGCCTGGAAGGAAATGGTCTGCGGCCCTTGCGTGATGGCCTGGATCAGGCCGGTGTCCTGCGGCGGGAAAAAGCCTTTCGGCACGACGGCGTACAGCAGCACCGTCAGCGCGAAGGTGGCCAGCGCCACCAGCAGCGTCAAGGGCTGGTGGTTCAGCACGACCCGCAGCATGCGGTCGTAGCCGGCGATCGTGCGATCGATGGCCGCGCCCGTCCATCGATGGAAACGGCCGTGCTGGGCCACCGGCCGCGCCGGCTGGCCCGGCGCCGTGGGCACGCCATCGTCCGGCAGCGGCCGGCCCGCGGCGTCGCGCGCCGGCTTGCCTTCGGGCTTCAGCAGCCGCGCGCACATCATGGGCGTCAGGGTCAGCGACACCAGCAGCGAGATCAGGATGGACACCGCCAGCGTGATGGCGAACTCGCGGAACAGGCGGCCCACCACCTCGGTCATGAACAGCAGGGGAATCAGCACCGCGATCAGCGAGAACGTCAGCGAGATCAGCGTGAAGCCGATCTGGCCCGCGCCCTTCAACGCCGCCTGCAATGGCGTTTCGCCTTCTTCCAGATGGCGCGCGATGTTTTCGATCATGACGATGGCGTCATCCACCACGAAGCCCGTGGCGATGGTCAGCGCCATCAAGGTCAGGTTGTTGATGCTGAAGCCGGCCAGGTACATGATGCCGAACGTACCGATCAGCGACAGCGGCACCACCACGCTGGGGATCAGCGTGGCCGTCAGGCTGCGCAGGAACAGGAAGGTCACCATGACGACCAGCCCGATCGACAGCAGCATTTCGAAGCGCACGTCGGCGATGGAATCCCGGATGGTCTGGGTGCGGTCGGCCACCACGGTCACGTCCAGCGTGGCGGGCAGCGATGATCGCAGCTGCGGCAGCAGCGCGTTGATGCGGTTCACCACGTCGATGACGTTGGCGCCCGGCTGGCGCTGCACGTTCAGCAGCACCGCCGGCTTGTCGCCGGCCCACGCGGCCTGGCGCACGTCCTCGGCGCCCTGCACCGCCTTGGCCACGTCCGACAGCCGCAGCGGCGCATTGTTGCGATAGGCGATGATCAGGTCGTTATAGTCGGTGGGCGCCTTCAACTGGTCGTTGGCGTTGATCGTCGTCGACCGTCGCGGCCCGTCCAGGTTGCCCTTGGGCTGGTTGACGTTGGCGGCGACGATGGCGGTGCGCAGGTCCGACATCGCCAGCCCGTTGGCCGCCAGCGCCTGCGGATTCACCTGTATGCGCACGGCCGGCCGCTGGCCGCCGGCGATGCTGACCAGCCCCACGCCGGGAATCTGCGACAGCTTTTGCGCCATGCGCGTATCGATCAGGTCGCGCACCTGCGGCAGCGGCATGGTCGGCGACGTGATGCCCAGGGTCAGCACAGGCGCGTCGGCCGGGTTGACCTTGTTGTAGGTGGGCGGCAGCGGCAGATCGGACGGCAGCAGGTTGGACGCCGCATTGATGGCGGCCTGCACCTCCTGCTCGGCCACGTCCAGCGAGATGTCCAGCGTGAACTGCAGGGTGATGACGGATGCCCCGCCCGAACTGGTGGAAGACATCTGGTTCAGGCCGGGCATCTGGCCGAACTGCCGCTCCAGCGGCGAAGTCACCAGCGACGTCATCACGTCCGGGCTGGCGCCGGGATACAGCGTCACCACCTGGATGGTCGGGTAATCGACTTCCGGCAGCGCGGAGACGGGCAGCAGCCGATAGGCGATCAGGCCGGCGATCAGGATCGCCACCATCGTCAGCGTGGTGGCGACCGGCCGCAGGATGAAGACGCGGGAGGGACTCACGGGCGGGGGCTCACGGGCGGAAACTCATGGGCGGGGACTCACGGCGTGGTCCGCGGGGCCGTGCCGGGCGTGGCAGTGGCCGGCCCCGCCCCCAGCGATGCCCCCGGCGTGGGTGGCGTCACTTCGGCGGGATTGCTGACCACCTCCACCTTGGCGCCGGCGCGCAGCCTGTCGGTGCCTTCCGTCACCACCCGGTCGCCGGGCTTGAGCCCATCCGTGACGACGACCAGGTCGCCGCTGACCGGTCCCAGCTTCAACTGCCGCACGGCCACCGTATTGTCGGCTTGGGCGACGAACACGAACGGGCCCTGCGAACCACGCTGCACCGCGCCGTTGGGGATCACCGTCTGGCCCTTGAGGGTCTGCACCAGCAACTGGATGTTGACGAACTGGTTGGGAAAGAGCGCGTCGTCGGCATTCTCGAAGCGCGCCTTCAGCTTGACCGTGCCCGTGGTCACGTCGATCTGGTTGTCCAGGGTTTCCAGCACGCCGGACGCCAGGCGCTTGGTATTGGTGCGATCCCAGGCATCGACGCGTAGCGTCCTGCCGGCATGCATCTGTTCGCGCACGTCGGGCAGCTGGGTCTCCGGCAGCGTGAAGATGACCGCGATAGGCTGGGTCTGCGTGATCACGACGAGACCATTGGTATCGCCCGACGACACCAGATTGCCGGGGTCGACCTGGCGCAGGCCCAGGCGCCCATCGATCGGCGCGGTAATGCGGGCAAAAGTCAGCTGCAACCGGGCATTGTCCACATTCGCCTGGTCGGTCTTCAGCGTGCCTTCGTACTGCCGCACCAGGGCCGCCTGGGTATCGACCTGCTGCCTGGCGATGGAGTCCTGCTTGTACAAGGCCTGATAACGCGCCAGGTCGCGGCGGGCATTCTCCAGCTGCGCCAGATCCTGCTGCTGGGTGCCCAGGGCCTGCTGCAATTGCACGTTGAAGGGACGCGGATCGATCTGCGCCAGCACATCGCCCGCCTTGACACGCTGGCCTTCCTTGAAATTCACCTGCACCAGTTCGCCATCGACCCGGCTGCGTACGGTGACCGTGATGTAGGCGGTCACCGTGCCCAGCGCCGGCAGCAGGATGTCGACGTCCTTGGTCGCGGCGGCATAGACGCGCACCGGCACCGCCGGCTCGGCCATGGGCGCGCCCGGTCCGCCCGCCCCGGGCCGATGGCGCCCGCCGCCTCCGCCACCACCGGCGGCGCTCGCCCGCTGTCCGGCCGCCCCCACCCGGGTGTGGCCGTTTTCCGCGACGGGCTTGGGGCGAAACACCAACCAGGCGATGCCGGCCAGGACAAGAATCGCCACCACCCAGGCGATGACGCGTCGGCGCGGCCGGGAGGGCGGAGTGATGCGAGGACGATCGGACATGAGGGCCAAAGGGGGACGCTACCGGGACCGCTATTGTCTACCAGACCAGTCCCGTTTTATAGCGACGGCGGGCGTTTTGAAATCGGCCGCAACAGGTATGCCGCCCGGGCCATCGGCGCCTCAGGCGCAGAGCGACATCTCGAAGGCGATATTGCGGGCCACCTGCTGCGGCTTCAGTTCGCCGTCCTGGGTGGAAAACCTGATCCAGATCATATACTTATTGGCACTGATCTCAGGGAAAATCCCGCTTTCGCCATCCACCCACACGCGCAGCAGCTGGTGCGCCTTGCCAGCCAGCATCTGCTGATACGTGCCCTGCTCTGCCACGGCTTCGACCCGGCGGCCCGATTCGCGCAGCAGCCGCAGGCCGATCTGCAGGCCCTCATGCAGCGGCAGCAAGGGATCGATCCAGGCCTTCAGATCGGCGCAGCGCACGGCTTCCGGCTTCTGTTGCCAGGCGTAATACGACGGCATTTCGATCTGGGTGCCGCCGCCCGGCACGGCCAGCCGGCCGCGCAGGCTCACCAGCCATTCGTTTTCCCGCAGCGGTTGCCCGGTCTTGCCCTGGGACACCAGCGAGGTGCTGGTTTTCTCCATATCCCGCAACATCGCGTCCAATGCTTCCTGGGAAACATCGGGATGGTCGCGCAGCGGAACCAGTTGCAGGCGTTGGCGCTCGATATCCTGCAGCACCGAACTTTTGACGTCCGTGCGCTCGATGGCGTCGAGAATGTCAAAAATGGTGCCGACGGCAATCTGGTGATTCTTGGGATCACCCGGGCGCGCGAAGAAGAACAGCCGGTCGAAGAGGTATTCCAGGCGCAGATACGCCCGGATGCGCTCATTGAAGGGATATTCGTAAAGAATCACGCTCGATACAGACCCGTCGTAGAACCGGTCGCAACCGAAGTCGCGCCGATGTTGTCATGGATGCCTGCCGCGCTTACGCGGCGTGGCCCGAGGCCGACGCCAGGGCGCACCATCGGTCGTGCAGTGCTTTCGTCCGCGCGCACAGCGTGTCAGCGGACGTGGCGCCGTCATTCAATATAACGTCGTGCGCAGCGGCCAGACGGGTTTCCCGCGCGGCCTGTGCCGCCATAATACGCTCTATGGTGTCGGCCGTCAGCCCGCTGCGCGAGCGCACGCGCTGGATCTGGGTTTCGGGATCGCAATCGACCACGCAGACCCGGTCGACCCGCTCGGCCCAGCGCCCCGATTCGACGAGCAGCGGCACCACGTAGACCACGTAGCATCCCGTCGCACGCGCGCCCGCATCCAGCGCGGTGCGCGAAATCAAGGGGTGCAGGATGGCTTCCAGGCGCGCGCGGGCCCGCGGATCCTCGAACACGCGCGCGCGCATCCAGGCGCGGTCCATGGCCCCGTCGGCGGCAGCGGCTTCGGAGCCGAAAGCTCGAACGATTTCCGCCATCGCCGCGCCGCCGGCCGCGGTCAGGGAGCGCGAGATCTCATCGGTGTCGATGACCGTCGCGCCCCAGGACGCCAGCAGGTCGGCGACCCGGCTCTTGCCCGAACCGATGCCGCCGGTGAGCCCGATCTTCAATGGCGTCCCCACATCGCGCATGTTTTCTCCCTATGCCGCCCTAGACCCAGGGCGGTCCCGCCATCAGAAGCCCAACGATACCAGCCAGGGCCAGATACGGGCCAAACGGCTGCGGCTGGTGACGGCCCACGCGCCGCGTCAGGATCAGTCCCAGGCCCACCACGACGCCGGCCAGCGATGACACGATCAGGATCAGGGGCAGCGCGGACACCCCCAACCAGGCGCCCAGCGCGGCCAGCAGCTTGAAATCTCCATAGCCCATGCCTTCACGGCCGGTCGTCCACAGGAACACGTGGTGCAGGCAGCGCAGGAACAGGTAGCCAAGCGCCGCGCCCAGGATGGCCTGGACCGGGGTCGTGAAAACCGACTGCGTATTGATCAGCAGGCCGGCCCAGACCAGCGGCAGGGTGATGACGTCCGGCAGCAGCCCCGTCCGCGCATCGATCCACGCCAGCGCGACCAGGGCAGCGGCGAGCACCAGCCCGCACAGGGCCGCGAGGCTGGCGCCGTAGTGCCAGACGCACAGCGCGTACAGCGCGGCCGTCGTCAGTTCGATGGCGGGATAGCGCCACGGGATACGCGCGCCGCAATCGCCGCAGCGACCGCGCAGGCCCAGCCAGCCCAGTACAGGAATGCGTCGCCAGCCGCGTATGGGCGCGGCGCACGCGGGGCATAGGCAGGCGGGACGAAACAGGCTGGGCCGCGCATGCGCCTGGTCATTATCGCGGGACGTCTCGTCCCAGTCATATTCCAGGATATGCGGCAGCCGGTGCACCACCGTCGTCAGCCAACTGCCGACGGCCAGCCCGAACACGGAGGCAAGCACGATGGCAAGGTGGGGATCGATGTACACGTAAGGTATCCATGAATGAAACGGCCGCCCGGCCCGGCGCCGACTGCGGCACATCGGGCATGCAGCATGCTCGGCCATCATGACGCCCGTTCGCGGACGGCGGGCGCCCGGCATTATTCCGACATGTCGTAATTTGTTCAATGCCGAACCCGATCCCGTATTCAACGCGGGAGCCGGCGCGCCGCGGCAGAGCATTCATGCGAGAATTGCGCGCATGCTTTGCAACTCTGGATACGCTTTCATGCCCGCCCTTCCCGCCATCGAAGAACGCCCGGTCCACTCCCTGCCTAAGCGGCGCCTGCGGTCCGCCGCGGTGCTGGCGGTGATACTCGCGGGATCAGCCGGCGTAGCGGGCTGTGCCGAGCAAAGACAGGCGGGCTATTACGACCCGCCGCGCCCCAGCACGGTCAACGATGCCCAGATCCTGGGCACCGGCGCCGATTACCGCCCGGTGGTGCGCGCGCCTTCGCAATTGCAGATCGACCTGAAGGCGCCGACGCCCAGCCAGCAACAGCAGCAGGAAGCGCAGCGCGCCCGCGCGATCCAGGAAGGCAACACCAGCGAAGACGGCCAGCCGGTGCCGCCGGTAGGCACGGCGTCGGCCGACGCCAGCCCCGCGCCGGCTCCTGCCCCCACACCCAGCGCCGCCGAGCGCAACCTGGTGCCGCAACCGCAGACCTATATGGGAACGCTGCCCTGCTTCGCGGCAGGCATGGAATGCGAAGCCCAGCGCATCACGCTGACGCTGGCGCCCAATGGACGCTGGCGCGGCCGTTCCACCTATCTGGACAACACGCCCAGCCGCGATAAACCTATCGCGGAACAGGGCTGCTGGCAGGTGACCGACGAAAAACCGCCGCGCGTGTTCCTGATCGGGCCGGACAACAATACCCGGGCCGAATTCGTCGTCGCCGCCAACAACGTGCTGCGCCTGCGCGCCATTGCCGGCGTCACGCCCAACCTGAACTACACCCTGACGCGTCAGCCGGATCTGGATCCGATCAACGAACTGGCCAAGCAGACCCCGCCCAAATGCCTGTGATCGGGCCGCGCGGCGCGGCACGGCGCCGGGTAGCCTAATCATTGCATCCGCTGTAAGGGCACATGCGGCATGCCAGTTCCATGGCATTGCGCACGCCCATTTTGCGGAAGATGCGAGCCCGGTGGGCCTCGGCCGTCCGCGATGAAATATTCAGCTCGATGGCGATGTATTTGTTGGATTTGCCGGTGACGAGATACGTCGCGATATCGCGCTCCCGGGGCGTCAGCGCCACCGCTCGATTCCCTGCGCACCCCCGCGGGTGATTCATGCTGGCCTCCCTGATGGTGGGTAGGCCGGTAGTCTTGCATGGATGCCCGCGGGCCGAAAGCTGTCAGTTCTGACAGGGTGACAATTTCGCCACCCGACCAGAACAGATGGCGTCCTAGAGCTCCAGGTTGTCGATCAGGCGGGTCGCGCCCAGCTTGGCCGCGGCCAATACCACCAGCGGCTCGCCGGCGGCCATATCGGCCGCATCCGGCGCCTTGAGATCGCGGCGCCGGCGCACCGAGATGTAATCCACCTGCCATCCCCGCCCGGCCAGGGCGGCCACGGCTTCCGCTTCCAGGGCGGCGGCATCGTGCTGGCCGGCGGCGAGTTGCCGTTGCACCTGCTGCAGCTGCTGGTAGAGGGCCGGGGCTTCCGCGCGCTCGGCATCGGTCAGGTAGCGATTGCGCGAAGACAGCGCCAGGCCGTCCGCCGCGCGCACGGTCTCGTGTGCCACCACCTCCACGGGCAGCTGGAATTGGCGGCACATGGCCCGCACGATCATCAACTGCTGGTAGTCCTTCTTGCCGAACACCGCCACGCGCGGCTGCACGCAGGAAAACAGCTTCAGGACCACCGTGCAGACGCCGGTGAAGAAGCCGGGCCGGAATTCGCCTTCCAGGATATCGCCCAGGTCATCCGGCGGGCGCACCCGGTAATTCTGCGGCTCCGGATACATTTCACGCTCGTCGGGTGCGAACAGCACATAGACATCGCGTTCGCGTTCCAGCTTTTCGACGTCCTCGGCCAGCGTGCGGGGATAGCGATCGAAGTCTTCCGCGGGCCCGAACTGCAGGCGATTGACGAAAATACTGGCCACGACAGGGTCACCGTGCTGGCGCGCCAGCTTCATCAGGGCCAGGTGGCCTTCGTGCAGATTGCCCATCGTGGGAACGAAGGAAACCCGGTTCTGCCCGCGCAGGTGATCGCGCAGCTCCTGGATGGTGTGTACGACTTTCAAGAATGTCTCCGGGAATGGCTGCGCCGTGCGCGGCGCGCCGGTATCAGGCCGCTTCGGCCGCCACGCTGGTGTAGGCCAGGCGCACGTATATGGGCGCGTACGGCTCGGCCTGTGTGATTTCCAGCAAGGATTCGCGCGCCAGTTCGAGCATGGCGATGAAATGCACCACGACCACGGCGGCAGGGGCGCCTTCGTCGATGCGCTCCATGAACATTTCGCCGAACTCCATGAACCGCACGTCGCTCAGGCGGCGCAGGATGTGCGTCATGTGATCGCGCACGGACAGCTGCTCGCGCGTGATGTGGTGGTGCGCGTTCAGCCGTGCGCGCTTCATGATGTCGGCCCAGGCCTGGCGCAGGTCTTCCGGCGACACGTCGGGCATGGCGCGTTCGACGCTGAGGTCGGCGACGGCCTGCGCGCGCTGGAAGTCGCGGCCCAGTTGCGGCAGCGCGTCCAGTTTCTGCGCGGCCAGCTTCATCTGTTCGTATTCCAGCAGGCGCCGCACGAGTTCGGCGCGCGGGTCTTCGACTTCTTCGCCGGTATCGCTCTTCTTGACCGGCAGCAGCATGCGCGACTTGATCTCGATCAGCATGGCCGCCATCAGCAGGTATTCGGCGGCCAGCTCCAGGTTGTGCAGGCGTATCTGTTCGACGTACGACAGGTACTGCCGGGTGACATCCGCCATGGGGATGTCCAGCACGTTGAAGTTCTGCTTGCGGATCAGGTAGAGCAGGAGATCCAGCGGGCCTTCGAAGGCCTCCAGGAAGATTTCCAGCGCGTCGGGCGGGATGTACAGGTCCTGCGGCAGCTGGAACAGCGGTTCGCCATACAGCCGCGCGAACGCCACGCTATCGACCGTGTCGGGCGTGCTATCCACCGGGGGCTCCACCAGCGCAGCCAGGTCCTTGCCCGGTACCGAGGCGTTCTGCGACATAAGAGGGGGGCAGCCGCTCAGTCGTTTTGATAGACGTATGGCCGTTGCGGGACACGCGCGGCGCGGAAGCCTTCGAGCAGTTCCGGATCCTGGGGCTTGTCCCACAGCAGGCCACGGCCTTCCCGCTGCCGCTTTTCCACATCGGGATGCTGCTTTTTGTAGTCCTTCAGGAAACGGGTGATTTCCGACTCGTAGTTATTGGCCATGGCACCGTGCGTCAGGGAGTTGCGTCAGCCGCCAGTTTACTTCAAGGGCGGCCGAAAGCACGGCGTTACAATGGTCCGGCACCCCGCCGCTCCCCTCCGACATGTCCACGAAAACGCTGGCCTCAGTCCCCCCACTCGCCGATCCCGCCGCCCTGCGGGCGGCAAAAATGATTCCCTTCATCGTTGGTTGCGCCCTGTTCATGCAGATGCTGGACGCGACCGTGGTCGCCACCGCCCTGCCGGCGATGGCGGCGTCCCTGGATTCAACGCCGGTCGCCTTGAACGTGGCGATCACGTCCTACCTGCTGGCCGCCGCGGTTTTCGTCCCGGTCAGCGGCTGGGCCGCCGACCGCTTCGGCGCCCGCCGCGTCTTCATCGCCGCCATCGCCCTGTTCACCCTCAGCTCGGTGGCCTGCGCGCTGTCGCAGACGGTCACGCAGCTGGTCCTGTCGCGGATCGCGCAGGGGGTGGCGGGCGCCATGATGGTGCCTGTGGGGCGGATCATCCTGTTGCGCACCGTGCCGAAGGAAGATCTGCTGAAGGCCATGTCCTTCCTGTCCATTCCCGCCCTGCTGGGCCCGGTCATCGGGCCGCCGCTGGGCGGTTTCCTGGTGACCTATGCCTCCTGGCACTGGATCTTCCTGATCAATGTGCCCATGGGGATACTGGGCATCGCGCTGATCATGCGCTACATCAAGGAAGTCCGCGAAAAAGGCGTGCCGCGCCTGGACTGGCTGGGCTTCCTGCTCAGCGGTATCAGCATGGCCACGCTGGTCAGCGGCTTCGAGGCCGCCGGCCGGGACGCCTCCATCGAGGCACTGGGCGTGGTGGCCATCGGCCTGGTCAGCGGGTTCTGGTACGTGCACCATTCCCGCCGGGTGGCCCACCCCATCATCGACCTGTCGCTGATGCGCATCCCCACTTTCGCCATTTCCACGCTGGCGGGCAATCTCTGCCGCTTTTCGGTGGGGGCCACGCCCTTCCTGCTGGCCATGCTGCTGCAGGTGGGCTTCGGGCTGTCGCCCTTCGCGGCCGGCATGATCACCTTCGCCAGCGCCGCCGGCGCCCTGCTGATGAAGTTCGTGGCCACGCCCATCGTGCGCCGCTTCGGCTTTCGCCAGGTGTTGACGGTGAACGCGGTGCTGACAGGCGCCTTCATCTGCGTCTGCGCGCTGTTCCAGCCCAGCACGCCGTCCTGGCTGATCATCCTGGTGCTGCTGATCGGCGGCTTCTTCCGTTCGCTGCAGTTCACCGGGGTCAATACGCTGACCTATGCGGATATCGGGCCCGACAAGATGAGCCGCGCCAGCAGCTTTGCCGCCATGGCGCAGCAGCTGGGCGTCAGCCTGGGGGTGGGCGTGGCGGCGGTCACGCTGAACGTCAGCATGGCGCTGCGCGGCTCGGAGCGCGCCACCGTGACCGACATCGTGGCCGGCTTCCTGGTGATCGGGCTGCTGTGCGCCGCTTCCTTCTTCTCTTTCCGGCGGCTGGATCCGGCGGCGGGCAATCAACTGAACGGACGCAAGGTGCAGACCAGCGATGAAGAATGAATACATTCTTGCCCTGGACCAGGGCACGACCAGTTCGCGCGCCATCGTTTTCGATGGCGAAGGCCGCGCGCGCGGCATGGGCCAGCGCGAATTCCGCCAGTATTACCCGCACCCCGGCTGGGTCGAACACGACGCCAACGAGATCTGGCGCAGCCAGTTGGAAGTCGCCCGCGAAGCCCTGCACAACGCCGGCGCGACCGCGGCCGACATCGCGGCCATCGGCATTACGAACCAGCGCGAAACCACGCTGATCTGGGACCGCGCGACCGGCCGCCCGCTGGCCCACGCCATCGTCTGGCAGGACCGCCGCACGGCGGACGCCTGCGACCGCATGCGCGCTGAAGGCCGCGCCGACTTCCTGCAGGAACGCACGGGGCTGGTGCTGGACGCCTATTTCGCCGGCACCAAGCTGGCCTGGCTGCTGGACAACGTGCCGGGCGCGCGCGCCGCCGCCGAACGCGGCGAAGTGGCTTTCGGCACCATCGATACCTGGCTGATCTGGCAACTGACCGGCGGCAAGGTGCACAGCACCGATTGCACCAACGCATCGCGCACGCTGCTGTTCGACATCCACAAGCAGGACTGGAGCGACGAGCTGCTGCAATGCCTGGATATCCCGCGTTCGGTGCTGCCCGGCGTGGCGCCCAGCAGCGCGGTGGTGGCAGAGACGCTGCCGCAATGGTTCGGCGGGGCGATACCGATCGCCGGGGTGGCGGGCGACCAGCAGGCCGCGACCTTCGGGCAGGCCTGCTTCGAGCCCGGCATGGCGAAGAATACCTACGGCACGGGTTGCTTCATGCTGATGAACGTCGGCGACAAGCCGGTGGTGTCGCGCAACCGGCTGCTGTCGACGGTGGGCTGGGGGCTGCCGCGGCCGGAAGAAGACACCGCCGACGCGCAGGTGTTCAGCGGCGGCGGACCCGCATGGACGCCCACCTTCATGCTGGAAGGCGGCGTGTTCGTCGCCGGCGCGGCGGTGCAGTGGCTGCGCGACGGTCTGGGCATCATCCAGCGTTCGGAAGACGTGGAAGCGCTGGCCGGCAGCGTCGCCGATACCGACGATGTCTTCCTGGTGCCGGCGTTCGCAGGGCTGGGGGCGCCGCATTGGGATCCCTATGCGCGTGGCACCCTGGTGGGCCTGACGCGCGGAACGACGCGCGCCCATGTGGCGCGCGCGACGCTGGAAGCCATCGCCCTGCAAAGCGCCGAACTGATGACGGCGATGACGGCGGACTGCGGGATAGCGCTTTCCGAGCTGCGCGTGGATGGCGGCGCGGCGCGCAACGACCTGCTGATGCAGATGCAGGCGGATCTCCTGGGCGTGCCGGTGGTGCGGCCGCGCGTATCCGAATCGACGGCACGCGGCGCCGCGGGACTGGCGGGGCTGGCGGTCGGGTTCTGGAAAGACATGGACGCCTTCGCCGCCCAATGGCAGGCGGAACGGCGCTTCGAGCCCACCTGGTCGGCCGACCAGCGCGAAGCACGGCTGCGCCGCTGGGGACAGGCGGTGGAGTTATCGAAGAACTGGAGTAGAGGGGGTAGGTAGCCCACCCCCCGAAGCGCTGCGCGCTTCCCCCCTCAAGGGGGGCGACGCCAGCGGACCGGGGGACCCGGATCCGCGGCGTCCCGGGTCGGGGGCACCTGTTTTTTGCGGAAGGAGGGCCCCACCCCCGAAGCGCTACGCGCTTCCCCCTCAAGGGGGCGACGCCGGCGGACCGGGGGACCCGGATCCGCGGCGTCCTGGGTCGGGGAGCACCCAATCTTTGCGGCGAACGTGGAGCATTGAATGAATCTGGCCCGTATCGATCTGGTGACGCTGGCGCTCTTCGTCTCGGTGGCGCGGCTGGGCAGCATATCGGCGGGCGCGCGGCAGTCGCGGCTGGCGGTGGGCGCGGCCAGCAAGCGGATTTCCGATCTGGAAGCCGCGCTGGGTTCGCCGCTGCTGTTCCGCAAGGCGGCCGGCGTGGAGTTGACCGATGCGGGCCAGGCCTGCCTGGCCCACGCGACACGCATCCTGCAGGAAGTCGACCAGATGGCGGGCACGCTGTCCGATTACGCGCAAGGCGTGCGCGGTCAGGTTCGGATCGCGGCCAATACGTCGTCGATCACGCAGTTCCTCCCTGACGACCTGTCGCGGTTCATGACGGAACATCCGGCCGTCCGCATCGACCTGGAAGAACAGAACAGCAGCGACATCGTCGCCGCCGTGGCGGAGAACCGCGCCGACATCGGCATCTTCGGCGAACGCACGCCGGAAGCGGGGCTGCAGACTTTCCCCTATCGGCGCGACGAGCTCATGCTCGTGGTGCCCGACAGCCACCCGCTGGCCACGCGCGCCAGCGTCGCATTCGCGGAAACGCTGGAGTATGACTACGTCAGCCTGCCGCCCAGCACGTCGCTGGCCAGCCTGCTGGCGCAGGAATGCACGCGGCTGGATATGCCCATGAAACTGCGCATCCAGGTCCGCAGCTTCGACGCGATCTGCCGCATGGTGGTCGCAACGCGCGGCATCGGCGTGCTGCCGCGCATCGCGGCAGAGCCGCATGCGCGGTCGATGCAGTTGAAGCTGATTCCACTCACCGACGACTGGACGCGGCGCTGGCTGCTATTGGCCGTGCGCGATGTGGACACACTCACTCAGGCGGCGCGCATGCTGCTGACGCAATTGCGCGCGGCGAACTAGCGCGGAAGCGTCACCGCGTCGGCCACTGCCTCGGCCGTTGCCGCGCTCAAGGTCCAACCCAAGTGGCCGTGCCCCGTGTTGTAGAACACGCCCGGAGACCGGCCGCGCCCGACCCGGGGCAACATGCTGGGAAGCATGGGACGCAGCCCCGCCCACGGGATCACCCGCGCCGTCGAAGCGCCGGGAAAATGTCGGCGGGTCCAATTCACCAGCGGCGCGATGCGGTCGGCCCGGATATCCCGGTTGTACCCGTTCAACTCCGCCGTGCCGGCCACACGAAATCGGTCCCGCCCCAGCCGGCTGGTGACGATCTTGGCGGCGTCGTCGAGCAGGCTGACCCAGGGCGCGGACGCCTGGCTTTCCGCATCGTCCAGGCAGACGGTGATGGAGTAGCCCTTGACCGGATAGATGTTCACGCGGTCGCCAGCCATGGCGGCGAACTGGCGGCTCGCGACGCCCGCGCACACCACGACGGCGTCGAAGGCTTCCGTGTCGACTTCATCGCCCTGGCTGAAGTCCATGGCGATGCCAGACCCGCCACTGGCGCCAAGGCGCCGGAGCGCGCTCACGGCAGCGTCGTAGCGGAACGCCACCCCTTGCCGCGCGCAGGCCTCCGCCAGACCGCGCGTGAATTTATGGATATCGCCGGTGGAGTCGGATGGCGTGAAAAAGCCGCCATGGAAACGCCCCCGCAGCGCCGGCTCGATGGCCTGGATTTCTTCCGGCGTGACCGGATCGCGCTCCAGCCCGCCTTCCCGGAGCAGGGCGTTCGTCGCCGCCGCGCGCTCGAACTCCTCCTTGCTCCCGTAGACGTGCAGGATGCCGCGCCGTTCCAGATCGAAATCTATCCCTTCGCGCCTGGCGATCTCGAACAGATGCTCGCGCGCGGCGATCGCCAGCCGCACCGTTTCCAGCGTATTGGCGCGATATCTGGGTATCTGTCGCAGGAATTCCGCGATCCAGGTGTATTTGTGCCAGCTGGGCAGCGGATTGAGCAACAGTGGCGCATCGCGCGTGAACATCCATCGCAAGCCTTTCAGGATGGTGGCACGGCTGTTCCAGACTTCGGCGTTGCTGGCCGACAGCTGGCCGCCGTTCGCGAAGGAAGTGTCCATGGCGGCATAGCGGCCGCGCTCGAATACGGTCACCGCATGGCCGCGGCGGACAAGGGCGTAAGCGGTCGTGACGCCGGTGATTCCGGCGCCGATGATGGCGATGCGTGGCATGACATGGTCCAGTGGAGGTCGACATAGCCGGCCGGTTGGCCGGCGCCATGCCCCATCTGTCCATGTACCTGAGAGTTTGCGCCCGCGCCTGGTACATCCTTGGCGAAGCTCCCCTTCGGTGGGCGCGATCAGCGCCTCTCTCCAGATGTTCCCCGTCGCACGGTCCTTTTGCCTGAGAGTTTCCGGGGCGGTTGCTCCGTCGGCGTCGTCGTGATGACCGATCTCTTCCGTGCCACGATCGAGAACGTCCGGACATTAGCACCAATGCAGCCCGCCGCACAAGATCGGCGTTGCCGATGTCGCGGCGCTCCCCGACGCGGCCTGCACAGATGCGAATATCATGCACGTGCGTCGACACACCCTGGAGGAACGCCGTGATGCTCGATCATCCGATATTCAAACGCTGGCCGGCGCTGCACCCGGACCGGCTGCAGCTCTTTTCCCTGCCCACGCCCAACGGCGTGAAGGTCGGCATCATGCTGGAGGAAACGGGGCTGCCCTACGAGCCGCATCGCATCGACATCATGGCGAACGACAACCACGATCCGGCCTTTCTCTCGCTCAATCCCAATGGCAAGATTCCGGCCATCTACGATCCGGACGGCCCCGACGGGCGGCCGCTGGCCCTGTTCGAATCGGGCGCCATCCTGATCTATCTTGCCGACAAGTCGGGGCAGTTTCTTTCCACCGATCCGCACACGCGCTACGAAACCATCCAGTGGCTGATGTGGCAGATGGGCGGCGTCGGGCCCATGTTCGGACAGCTCGGCTTTTTCCACAAGTTCGCCGGCAAGGCTTATGAGGACAAGCGGCCGCGCGATCGCTATGCAGCCGAATCGGCACGGCTGCTGGGCGTACTGGACCAGCGGCTCGCGGGCCGGGACTGGGTGATGGGCGCGGACTACAGCATCGCCGACATTTCGTTGATCGGGTGGGTCCGCAACCTGATCGGGTTCTATGAAGCCCGCGAGGTGGTCGATTTCGACCGCTTTCGTAACGTGCAGGCGTGGCTGGACCGTGCCTTGGCGCGCCCGGGCGTGCAGCGCGGCCTGGCGGTCACGGCGGCCTGAACGTCCCCACCACATCGACGCCGGGTTTGCCGCAACGCGGCCCCGGCCGCCCGCATGCCCGTATTCCCGCATGCCCGCCTTTCGCGTTTCCGGAAACCCCCTTAGCCGGATGCGTCATTCCCCTCGCCGACCGGCCTGCGGCACACTGTCCGTCCCTGGCAGCCAACCGCAGGGGGAGACATGACACGACAAATACTCGCGGGCATCCGCGTGCTGGAACTGGGCCAGCTCATCGCCGGCCCCTTCGCCGCGAAAACCCTGGCCGACTTCGGCGCGCAGGTGATCAAGATCGAACCGCCGGGCGTCGGCGACCCGCTGCGCAAGTGGCGCATGCTGCATGAAGGCACGTCCGTGTGGTGGGAAGCGCAATCGCGCAACAAGCAATCCGTCTGCGTCGACTTGCGCCAGGCGGAAGGCCAGGACCTGGTCCGCACGCTGGCCGCCGAAGCCGACGTGCTGATCGAGAATTTCCGCCCGGGCACGATGGAAAAATGGGGTCTGTCGTGGGAAGCCCTGCACGCGCTGAATCCCCGGTTGATCATGCTGCGCATTTCAGGCTACGGCCAGACCGGCCCCAGGGCCGGTGAACCTGGCTTTGCCGCCATTGGCGAGGCCATGGCGGGACTGCGCTACCTGAACGGCGAACCCGGACGTGCGCCCGTGCGCGCCGGCCTGTCGCTGGGCGACACCATCGCCGGCCTGCACGGCGCGCTGGGCGTGCTGCTGGCCTTGTACGAACGCGACGCGCGCGGCGGCACCGGCCAGGTGATCGACGCGGCCTTGTACGAAAGCATCTTCAACCTGACCGAAAGCCTGCTGCCCGAATACTCGGTATTCGGCGCCGTGCGCGAACCCGCCGGCGCGGCGCTGCCCGGCATCGCGCCATCCAACGCCTATCCCTGCCAGGACGGCTACGTCCTGATCGCCGGCAACGGCGACGGCATCTATACGCGATTGATGTCGCGCATCGGCCGCGAGGACCTGGCGCGCGACCCGGCATTGGCCCGCAACGACGGACGGGTCGCACGCGTGGCGGAGATCGACCAGGCCATCGGCGCGTGGACGCAGGTCCGCACCATCGATCAGGTACTGGCGTCGATGCGCGAGGCGGGGGTGCCGGCGGGACGCATCTACAGCATCGCCGATATCGCCGAAGACCCGCATTACCGCGCCCGCAAGGCCATCGTCACCGTCGAGTCGGCCAGCGGTATCGCGGTCGAGATGCCGGCGGTGTTCCCGCTGCTCTCTGGCAATCCTGGAGAAGTCCGCGAGCGCGCGCCCACGCTGGGCGAGGACACCGACGTCGTGCTGCGCGAGATAGGCGTGGACGAGCAGCGCCTGGCGGCGCTGCGAGCCGCCGGCGTCATTGCCTGAGGTTTTGCCTGAGTTATCGCCTGAGTTATCGCCTGACCGCGGGCAGGCCGCCACGCGCGGCCTGCTCCCAGGAACCCGCAGTCCCCACGGCAAGGCACCGCCTGCCGACCAACCGCATAACAACGAACGGAGACATGAACATGAAAAGCTCGAATACCGTCCGGCCCCTGCGCCGCCTGCTGCTTGCCGCCGGACTCTGCGCGCTCGCCTTCGGTCCGATGGCGGCGCACGCCGCCTATCCCGACCGGCCGATCACGCTGATCGTCTCCGCCGCGCCCGGCGGCACCACCGACATCGCGGCCCGCCTGATCGCGCAGCCGCTGGCCAAGGCCCTGGGACAATCGGTCGTCGTGGAAAACAAGCCCGGGGCCTCGGGCAGCATCGCGGCGCAGGCGGTCAGCCGCGCCGCGCCCGACGGCTACACCCTGCTATTGCAGTATTCCGGCTACCAGGTCATCACGCCGCTGATCACCCAGGGCCTGAATTGGGATCCCATCAAGTCGTTCGCACCCGTGGCAAACATCCTGTCGGCGCCGCAAGTGGTGGTGGTGCGGCCAACCTTGCCGATCAAGACGATGAAAGAACTGGTGGACTACGCCAAGGCCCATCCCGGCGAACTGAACTACGCATCGTCAGGCAACGGTTCTCTGCAGCAGGTCGCCACCGAATTGCTGAACCAGATGGCGGGCATCAAGACGACCCACATCCCGTACAAGGGCACCGGCCCCGCGCTGGCCGATCTGCTCAGCGGCTCCGTCGACATGACCATCACGACGCCGCCGCCGCTGCTGGGACAGATCGCCGCGGGCAAGCTGCAGCCCCTGGCGGTGACCGGCAAGTCGCGGCTCGAATCCCTGCCCAATGTCCCGACGGCGGCGGAAGCCGGCTACCCCGACCTGCTCGTCTCGTCCTGGTTCGCCATGTACGCGCCCGCCGGCACGCCCAAGGAGGTGATCGGCAAGCTGTCGGGCGAGATCGAGAAGATCATGAAGACCGACGAATTCCGCAAGAAAGCCGCGGAACAAGGCGCGGAAGCCGACTTCATGGGTCCGGAACAGCTGGGCAAGTACACCCAGGAAGAACTGGTCCGCTACAAGACCGTGGTGGAGAAAGCCCACATCACAGCGAACTGAGCCGGCAGGGGTGCCGCGATCGTCGCACCGCGCCCCAGGGCGCGCGTCGCGGCGATCGCCGCCTCTACCCCTGCTGTTCCGCCACGACCGCGCGCAGGCTGTCCAGCGCGGTTTCCACCGCGGCGGGCTGGAAGGTTTCCTGGCGCCAGTACATCGCGACGGCGCCGAAACCGGACAGGCGCAAGGGCAGTATGCGCATGGCGTTCATCTGCGAAAACCGCAGCGCCGCGCGATGCGATGCCACGCCGATCAGGTCGCTGCTGCTGACCAGGGTCAGGTTGATGGTGACCGAATTCGATTCCACATGGTCCGCCGGCATGGACTTGCCGGCGGCCGTCAGTGCCGTGTCCAGGGCATTGCGTATCGGCGTGCCCTTCGGCCATACGATCCAGCGGTAGGCCATCAGGTCTTCCCACGTGATGCGCGCCTTGCCGAACACGGGATGCCGGGGCCGCGCCACCATATGCACGGGCTCCAGGTACAAGGATTCGGACAGGATGGCCGGATCGTGATGTTCGGGCGCTGAGCGGCCGACGACGATGTCCAGTTCGCCCTGGGCCAGCTGCGTCAGCAGATGGTCCATGGTCGATTCGACCAGCTTCACGCGTGCCTGCGGCATGCGCTCCAGCAGCCGCATGACGGCCAGCGGCACGGTGTCCGACGCCGATGCCCCCGACGCCCCTATCACCACGCGGCCGCCGCCGCCCTGCCGCAGCGCGGCCATGTCGCCGCTGGCGCGCTCCAGTTGCGCGTCGATGCGCTGGGCATGCGCGATCAATGCCTCGCCATAAGGCGTCGGCCGCAACCCGCGCGCATGGCGCTCGAACAGCGGCAGGCCGATATCGTCTTCCAGGTCCTTCAGCCATTTCGACAGGCCGGGCTGGGTGGTGTTCAACATGGCGGCCGAGTGGCTGATGTTGCGGGTCTGCGCCAGGCTCAACAGCATTTTCAGGTTGCGCAGGCGCAGGCGGTAGGTCCAGTCCATGGTGTCTCGGTTTTTCCTGCCGCACGTCTACCGGCGGACCGGCACCCCCGGGCGCCGGCGGCAGCCATATTGTTTATTGTATGGATAATAAGATAATTTCATTTCAAGAGGCATACCGGCGCTCTCATAATACGCAAAAACCTGAAGGAGACAACACCATGGCCGAAGGAAGCTCCACGCGCGCCGACCGCGCCGCGTACTACGAACGGATCGCGCGCAAGAACATGGCGCCGTTGTGGGAGTCCTTGCATAACCTGGTGCCGCGCACGCCGCAGCCGCGCTGCGTACCCGCGATGTGGCGCTACAACGATGTGCGCGCCGACGTCATGGAAGCCGGCACGCTGATTTCCGCCGAAGAAGCCGTGCGCCGCGTGCTGATCCTGGAAAATCCCGGCCTGCCCGGACAGGCCAGCATCACGCAGACCCTGTATGCCGGCCTGCAACTGATCCTGCCGGGCGAGATCGCGCCCAGCCATCGCCATACGCAATCGGCGCTGCGCTTCATTGTCGAAGGATCGGGCGCCTATACGGCGGTCAATGGCGAGCGCACCACCATGCATCCGGGCGACTTCATCATCACGCCCTCATGGACGTACCACGATCACGGCAATATCGAAGCGGCCGAAGGCGGCGAGCCGGTGGTGTGGCTGGACGGCCTGGATATCCCGCTGCTGCGCATGCTGGATGCCGGCTTCGCCGAAAACTACCCGGCCGCCACGCAGCCGGTCACCCGCGCGGAAGGCGACAGCTACGCGCGCTTCGGCAACAACATGGCGCCCGTGCGGCACGTGCCCGCGAACGGCAATTCGCCCATCTTCAACTATCCCTACGAGCGCAGCCGCGAGGCGCTGGACCAGCTTTATCGCTTCGGCGAACTGGATGCCTGGGATGGGGTGAAGCTGCGCTACGTCAATCCGGCCACGGGCGGCTATCCCATGCCGACGATGGCGACCTTCATGCAGCTGTTGCCTGCCGGGTTCCAGGGCAAGACCTATCGCAGCACGGACTCCACCGTCTACTCGGTGGTGGAAGGCCGCGGTACGGCGCGCGTCGGCGACCAGGAATTCCACTTCGGCCCGCGCGACCTGTTCGTCGCGCCGTCGTGGCAACCGGTGCAACTGGCCGCCCTGGACGACGCCATCCTGTTCAGCTATTCCGATCGCCCGGTGCAGGCCGCCCTCGGCCTGCTTCGAGAAGAGAGGTGACCCACCCCCCGAAGCGCTGCGCGCTTCCCCCCTCAAGGGGGGCGACGCTGCGGACCGGGGGACCCGGACCCGCGCGTCCCTGATCGGGGGCACCTGTTTCTTGCGCGCGTCTTGGTTTGGCGGCACCTGTTTCTTGGCGCCGTTTTCTTTCCTTTCCCACAAGGTTTCTTGTCATGCCTTACGTCTTTGCTCCGCCGGCGACCGTCGCCGTGCCCGTTGCCGGAACCGGCGACAGCTTCCCCGTGCGCCGCGTGTATTGCGTCGGCCGCAACTACGCCGCGCATGCGCGCGAGATGGGCTTCGATCCCGACCGCGAGCCGCCGTTTTTCTTCTGCAAGCCGGCCGATGCCGTCATGCCGGTGGCCGAAGGCGAAACGCTGAACCTGCCCTATCCCACCGAAACCGCCAACTATCACTACGAGATCGAGCTGGTCGCCGCCATCGGCAAGTCCGGCGCGAACATCGCGGTGGAAGATGCACTCGGCCATGTGCATAGCTATGCCGTCGGCCTGGACATGACGCGCCGCGACCTGCAGATGAAGATGCGCGAAGCCGGCCGGCCATGGGAACTGGGCAAGGCCTTCGACGACAGCGCGCCGATAGGCCCGTTGTACCCGGTCGGCGCCAAGGGCCATTTCGACGACGCCGCCATCTGGCTGAAGGTGAACGGCCAGGACAAGCAGCGCAGCGATACGTCCAAGCTGATCTGGTCGGTGGCCGAAACCATCAGCTATCTGTCGCGCTACTTCCGCCTGGAGCCGGGCGATCTGATCTACACCGGCACGCCCGAAGGCGTGGGGCCGGTGGTCAAGGGCGACCTCATGGAAGGCGGGGTCGATGGACTGGGTACGCTGCGCGCGAAGGTGGTCTGAGCCATGAAAGATACCGATGTCATCATCGTGGGCGCCGGCGTCGGCGGCCTGGTACTGGCGCTGAGCCTGCATCAGGCCGGCATCGCCTGCCGCGTGTACGAAGCCGTTCCGGAGATCAAGCCGCTGGGCGTGGGCATCAACCTGCTGCCGCACGCCGCGCGCGAACTGGACGAACTGGGCATGCTGCCGGCGCTGGACAAGCTGGGCGTCCACACCAAGGAAGCCATCTTCTTCACCCGCCACGGGCAGTTCATCTACAGCGAACCCGCCGGCAAGGCGGCGGGCTATGCCTGGCCGCAATATTCCATCCACCGCGGCGATCTGCAGATGGCGCTGCTCGATGCCGTGCGCCAGCGCCTGGGCGACGACAGCGTGCGCGTGGATCATCGCGCCGTGCGCGTCGAACAGGACGATGACGGCGTCACGGTGCACATGACTGACGGCGCCGGCAAGCCCCTGCCATCCGTGCGTGGCGCCATCGTGGTCGGTTGCGACGGCATCCATTCGGCGCTGCGCAAGCAGCTGTATCCCAACGAAGGGGCGCCGCGCTATTCCGGCGTCAACATGTGGCGCGGCGTCACGCGCTGCAAGCCTTTCCTGAGCGGCGGCAGCATGGTGCGCGCGGGCTGGCTGTCGATCGGCAAGATGGTGATCTATCCCATCCGCGACAACGTCGACGCCGAAGGCAACCAGTTGGTGAACTGGGTCGCCGAAATCGAATCGCCCGAACCCGCCGTGCGCGACTGGACCCGCCAGGGCCGCCTGGAAGACTTCTTCCCGGCCTTCGCCGACTGGCATTTCGATTGGCTGGACGTGGCGGCGCTGATACAGAACGCGGATTCTGTGCTGGAGTATCCGATGGTCGACCAGGATCCGCTGCCCACGTGGACGCAGGGCCGCATGACCCTGCTGGGCGACGCCGCGCATCCCATGGTGCCGCGCGGCTCCAACGGCGCCGGCCAGGCCATCATCGACGCGCGTTTCCTGGCGGGCCAGTTGAAGAAGCAGGGCCTGACGCCGGCCGCGCTGCAGGAATACGACCGCGTGCGCGTGGCCGCCACCACCAAGGTGGTGCTGACCAATCGCAGCAATCCGCCGGACGCCATTCTGCGCGAAGCGTACGAACGCTCGCGTGACCAGCGTTTCGAGCGCATCGAGGACGTCATCAGCCACGACGAGCTGCAAGCCATATCGGACCGCTACAAGCAGGTGGCCGGCTACGACCCCGAAACGCTGAAGTCACGCCCCTCTTTCATCTGACCATCGCAGCATCCACCATCGGGCAGCGCCGAGACACCTGCCCGCAAGGAGAACAACATGCAGACCCTGTTTCGCGCCCTGGCCGCGCTGGCTCTTGCCCTGACGGCATCCGTCAGCCAGGCCGCCTGGCCGGAGCGCCCGATCACGCTGATCGTGCCTTTCACGCCGGCCACCGGCATCGACCTGGTGGCGCGCCAACTGGCCGCGACACTGCCCAAGACGCTGGGCCAATCCGTCATCGTGGAAAACCTGGCCGGCGCCAGCGGCAACATCGGCACGGAAAAGGTGGCGCGCGCCGCGCCCGACGGCTACACCTTCCTGGTGACGGTGAACACCTTCGTCATGAACCAGCCGCTGTACAAGGAGAAGCTGCACTATGACCCGGTGAAGGACTTCGCGCCGGTCAGCCTCACGTCCTGGGGCACGCTGCTGCTGGTGACCCACCCCTCCAACCCCGTCAACACGGTCCAGCAACTGGAGGACGCCGCGCGCAAGGAACCCGGCAAGCTGACCTACGGCACCCCTGGCGTGGGCACGCCGCATCACCTGGCCATGGCGCTGCTGCTGGACCAGACCAAGGCGCAGATGCTGCACGTACCGTACAAGGGCACGGCGGGCGCGGTGACCGACATGCTGGCCGGGCGCCTGGACTATATGTTCCTGCCCGTGCACGTGGCGCTGCCGCAGATCAAGGCCGGCAAGCTGAAGGCCATCGCCACCGGCAGCCCCAAGCGCATTCCGCAGCTGCCCGACGTGCCCACGCTGACGGAGTCCGGCCTGAAAGGCGCCGACGTCGACATGTGGTACGGCGTGCTGGCGCCCAAGGGAACGCCGGCCGCCATCGTCGACAGCCTGAACAAGCAGATCGCCGAAGCGCTGAAGGCGCCATCCACCGCCACCGCCTTTGAAGCGCAAGGCATGGTGCCAGCAACGTCCACGCCGACGGAATTCGGCGACCTGATCGCCAAGGACGCCAAGCGCTGGAGCGACATCGTGACCCGCGCCGGCATCAAGGCGGATTGAACCATGCAACTCTACAGCTTCTTCAACAGCTCCACGTCCTACCGCGTCCGCATCGTCCTGGCCCTGAAAGGGCTGGACCACGATTACCAGGGCATCAATATCCGCAAGCTGGAGCACCGCGCCACGGAATACATGGCGCGCAATCCTTCAGGCAGCGTGCCGATGCTGCGCGATGGCGATATGGAACTGGGCCAGTCCATGGCCATCATCGATTACCTGGATGCGACCTATCCGGAGCCGCGCCTGATTCCCCGCGACACCCTGCAGCGCGCGCGCGTGCTGGAGCTCAGCGGGGTCGTCGCCTGCGACATCCACCCGGTCAATAACCTGCGCATCCTGCGCTACCTGACCGAAGTGCTGGGCGTGACGGCCGAACAGAAGGATGCCTGGTACCGCCACTGGGTGCAGGATGGAATGCGGGCCGTGGAAGCGCTGCTGGAACGCCACGGCCACGGCCCCTATTGCTTCGGCGATGCACCCACGCTGGCGGACGTCTGCCTGGTGCCGCAGATCGCCAACGCGCAACGCATGGGCTGCGATATGTCGGCCTATCCGCGCGCCATGGCCGTCTACGCGCATTGCAACACGATAGCGGCCTTCCAGCGTGCCGCGCCTTCCGAGCAGCCGGACTACACGGCCTAGCGGATTCCGGAGAATCCGCCAGGCAATCAATTCGTGCTGGCGCCCGACACCTGCACGATCTCCTTGTACTTGTCCTTCTCGCTGCGCACGAAGCTGGCGAACTGCGCCGACGACATGGGCTTGATCTCCGAGCCCATGGTCAGCAGGCGCTGGCGCACGTCCGGCTGCATCAGCGCGGCGCTGTAGGCCTTGTTCAGCTTATCGACCACGGGTGCGGGCGTGCCGCCCGTCGTGAAGACGCCGAACCAGGTACCCAGGTCGAAATCCTTGACGCCGGATTGTTCGACGGTCGGCACGTCCGGCAACAGCGAGGAACGTTCCTTGGTGGTCACGGCCAGCGCCTTGACCTTGCCGTCCTTGATCAGGGGCGCCGAGGCGGCCAGGTTGTCGAACATGAAATCCGATTGTCCCGACAGCAAGGCCAGCTGGGCGGGGGCCGCGCCCTGATACGGAATGTGCTCGATATTCACGCCGGCGCGCGCCTTCAGCAGTTCGCCGGACAGGTGGCCGGCGCTGCCGTTGCCGCCCGATCCGTAGTTCAGCTTGCCGGGGTTGGCCTTGGCATAGGCGATCAGGTCGCCAAGATTGTTGATGTTGTTCTTCTTGGCGAAATCGACGTTCATGACCAGCACATTGGGCACGGACGCCACGATGGTCACCGGCGCGAAGTCCTTGATCGGGTCGTAAGGCAGGTTCTTGAACAGCCAGGGGTTGATGGCGTGCGTCGCGACGGCGCCCATCACCAGCGTATAGCCGTCGGGCGGCGCCTTGGCCGCCAGGTCGGCGCCGATGTTGCCGCCGGCGCCGGCGCGGTTTTCCACGATGACCGGTTGGCCCAGGTCGCCGCGCACCTTCTCCGCCAGCATGCGTGCCATCGTATCCAGCGGGCCGCCGGGCGGATACGGGACGATGAAGCGCAGCGGTTTGCTGGGATAGCTGTCGGCGGCGTGGCCGAGGCCGGGCGCGACGGCGGCCAGGGCGATCGCGCCGCAGGCCACGGTGCGCGCAAGGCGCGCAATGATATTAGGGGACATGCTCTCCTCCGTTCCCTCGTTTTGAAACAGCCCGTAGCATAACTGAGGCAAGGTTTCGTTATCGAGAGAACAAGACCCGTGATCCCGCCTTGCACCGCGCGTGGCGACAGGCGTGTCCTCCTGTCCCCATGTCCCACGGCCAGGCCAGCCTGCGTCACACCGCCTTGACTTCTCCACCGTCCATCCGCAAGGCCGCGCCGGTCATCCATTGCGCCGCGGGGGACAGCAGGAACGCGATCAGCTCCGCGATTTCTTCGGCCTCGCCGAAGCGCGCGATGCCCGCATCCCTGGGAAACCTGGCCGTGGCCTCGTCCATGGTGATGCCCTGCCGGGCCGCCCATTGTTCCAGGAAGGCCCGCCGGCGTCCGGTCATGACGGCGCCCGGCAGCACGCTATTGACCTGCACGCCGTCGACGATGCCACGGTCGGCGAACGCCTTCGCCAGCGCCACGATGGCCGCGTTGATCACGCCCACCGCGGCGGCGGGCGCCTTGGGCTGTTCCGCCGAATTGCCGGACATCAATACCACCGCCCCCTTCGACGACTTCAGGTGCGGCCACGCCGCGACGGTCAGGCGCCGCGCGCCATGCAGCTTCAGCGCCATGCCCTGGTCCCACTGGATGTCGGACATCTCGAACAGGTCGATCTGCGGCACCGCGCCGGCGATGTTCACCAGCGCGTCGATGCCGCCAAATGCCGTCACGGTGCCGTCGACAACGTCGGCTGCCGTCGAAGCGTCCGCCAGGTCGGCGGCGATGACCATCGGTTCCGCGCCCGCTACACGCACTGCCTCGGCGGTTTCGTCGAGCTGTCCGCGATTGCGCGCGACCAGCGCGATGGCGTCGAAATCACGGGCCAGGCGGACTGCCGTGGACTTGCCGATACCCTGGCTCGCGCCCGTGACGATGGCGACTTTCTTGTGCATGCTTTTCTCCATTTGTATTTGTATTGGGGCTCAGCCGTGGACCACGACCATCTTGCCGCCGGCCTCGTTGGCTTCCATCACGCGATGCGCTTCGTGGATTTCCTCGAAGCGGAAGATCCGGCTGGGCTTCGCTTCCAGCCGGCCGGCCGCGACATCGCGGGCGATCGCCTGCAAGGGCACGTCCGACAGGGGGAAACCGGGCATGCCGAATACGAAGCTGCCGAAGAATGTCAGGTACACGCCGCTGGACATCTGCAACAGCGGATTGAAGTCGGCGATGGGCGCCAGGCCGCCGAGCCAGCCGGCCAGGCAGGCCTTGCCGCCCCGCCGCAACATCGCCAGCGAGTCGAGGATCGTGCTGTTGCCTACCAGGTCCAGCACGGCATCCAGCTGACCGGCCTCGGCGATGCGCCTGGACAGGTCGGGACCTTCCAGCTCCACCCGCGCCACGCCCAGGGCGCGCAGCATGTCGAAGCGACTGGCGCTGCGCGTGGTCGCAATGACCTTCGCGCCGGCATTCACGGCGAGCTTCACAGCCGCCTGCCCGAACGCCGAAGTCGCGCCGC
Source organism: Bordetella genomosp. 8 (assembly GCF_002119685.1). Lineage (NCBI taxonomy): Bacteria > Pseudomonadati > Pseudomonadota > Betaproteobacteria > Burkholderiales > Alcaligenaceae > Bordetella > Bordetella genomosp. 8. The sequence continues at coordinate 5,581,806 of NZ_CP021108.1, forward strand.
GTATCACCAGCGTCTGCCCGGGCTGGAGATCCAGGTTGCGAAACAAGGTGGTCCATGCGGTGGCATAGGTTTCCGGTATGGCGGCAAGATCCGCCCAGGAAAGCTCCGCATCGATGAGCGCCACATTGCTCACCGGCGCGCGAGTGAACTCCGCATAGCTGCCGTTGATGGTCCGGCCCAGTCCGCCCATCAACGCGGCCACCTTTGCGCCCACGGGAAACTCGCCGCCCGGGCATGATTTGACTATGCCCACGCACTCTATCCCGCTGACGGGCGCCGCTTCGGCCCACTCGCCGCGCCGCATGTGCATCTCGGCGTGGTTGACGCCGAACGCCTTCACCTGGATGACCACATGGCCGGCCAGCGGCTCGGGCTCGGGAATATCCTTGTAGACCAGGCTGTCCAGCCCGCCGAACTTCTCCAGAACGATCGCACGCATTTGCTTGTCTCCAACGCAGGAAGGGGATTCAGGAAAGGGAATTCAGGAAACCGCGTATCTCGCGCGCGATCTCGTCGGCATGGGTTTCCAGCGCGAAATGGCCGGTGTCGAAGAAGCGCACCGTGGCCGCCGGAATGTCACGCTTGTAGGCGTCGGCGCCCGCCGGCAGGAAGAAGGGATCGTTCCTGCCCCACACCGCCAGCAGCGGTGGCTGATGCGCCCGGAAATAGGCCTGGAACTGGGGATACAAGGCGACGTTGCTCTTGTAGTCGCCAAAGATGTCCAGCTGGACCTCATCGGCGCCGGGCCGCGCCAGGTAGTAATCGTCGAGTCCGTAGCCATCGGGCGACACGGCGGTGGTGTCGGTGACGCCGTGCGTGTACTGCCAGAGGGTCGATTCGCGGGTCAGCAAGGCGCGCAAGGCGTCGCGGTTCGCCTGCGTGGGATCGCGCCAATAGGCCTGTATGGGATTCCAGCCTTCACTCAGGCCTTCTTCGTAGGCATTGCCGTTCTGCGAGATGATGGCGCGAATACGTTCGGGGTGGCGCAAGGCCAGTCGAAACCCGGTGGGCGCGCCGTAATCGAACACGTACATGGCGTAGCGATCGAAACCCACGGCTTCCGTGAAAGCCTCGATGACGCGGGCGAAATTATCGAAGGTGTAGTCGAAACGGTCGCGCGGCGGCATGTCGGTCTGTCCGAAGCCGGGCAGGTCTGGCGCGACGATATGGAAATCCCGGGACAGCAAGGGAATCAGGTCACGGAACATATGGCTGGAGCTCGGGAAGCCATGCAGCAACAGCAGCTTGGGGGCGCCGCGCGTGCCGGCCTCGCGATAAAACACATTCAGGCCGGCGGCCTCGATACGGCGATGGGAAATCCTGGTCATGGCGTCTTCCTGTTCGGTCGAAGAGAGTGGAATGGCGGGCGGCGCCAGCGATTACACGCCGCGCCGAAGTAACCTTTCTGAAAACTGTTGTGAGGTTACCTATCGCGGTGGTAACCTGTCAACTCGTTTTTCACGGGTTACGCCAAATGGCGATATCCGAGCCATGCCGAAGGACAGCAGATGCACGACCACCACCATCCGCCCGCCATGTTCATCGCCGATTCCACGGCGCTGGATTTCCTGAATTCGATCGCGACGCCGGTCGACACGCCGGTCGACTGGCTCCAGGACGGTGCGGGCCTGCTCGCGTGGCTGGAGCAGGCTGGCCTGGTACCCGGGGGTGACCTGGCCGCGCTGGGCGCGCGCGCCATGCCGGGCGAGCTGGACGGCGTCGCCGCCCAGGCCCGTGCACTCAGGGAATGGTTCAGGGATTTCGTCCGCCAGCACATGGGCAAGCCGCTGACCGCGGACGCTTTGCGGGCACTGGAGCCGTTGAACCGGTTACTCGAGCGGGATGAAAGCTACCAGCAGGTCATCGCGGAGGGAGACGCGTTGCAGGTGCGCGCCATGCGCCGCTGGCGCTCTCCCGAATCCCTGCTGCTGCCGATAGGCGTAGCCCTTTCGGCCTTCGTCAGTGGTGAAGACCTGACCTACGTCAAGGCCTGCGAAGGCCCGCGCTGCACGCTGCTGTTCGCCGACCACACCCGCGGCCATCGCCGCAGATGGTGCAGCACCGCCGTCTGCGGGAACCGCGCCAAAGTCGCCGCGCATCGCGAGCGGGCCAGGCAAGCCGCCGCCAGGTAGGCGGTAACGGTAACGGTGTCGGCGGCCTCCGATCGCGGAGTCGGATGATCGGCGTCAGGCAGGCTGTCCCGGCACTGGCCCGACGTCAATGCAATATCTGGCTGAGGAACAGCCGGGTCCGCTCGTTCTGGGGGTGATCGAAGAATTCGTCGGGCGTGTTCTGCTCGATGATTTCGCCGCGGTCCATGAAGATGACGCGGTCGGCGACCTTGCGGGCGAAGCCCATTTCATGGGTCACGCACAGCATGGTGACGCCGCTTTCTTCGGCGAGCTTGACCATCACGTCCAGCACTTCCTTGACCATTTCCGGGTCCAGGGCGGACGTCGGCTCGTCGAACAGCATGATCTTGGGGCTCATGCACAGCGAGCGCGCGATCGCCACGCGCTGCTGCTGGCCGCCCGACAACTGGCCGGGAAACTTGTTGGCCTGTTCAGGGATGCGCACGCGCTCCAGGTACTTCAGCGCGGTGGCCTCGGCTTCGGCGCGCGGCTTCTTCAGCACCCACATGGGTCCCAGCGTCAGGTTTTCCAGCACCGTCAGATGCGGGAAAAGATTGAAGTGCTGGAACACCATGCCGACGTCGCGGCGAATCATCTCGATATGCTTGAGATCGTTGGTCAGCTCCGTGCCGTTGACGACGATCTGGCCCTGCTGGTGCTCTTCCAGCCGGTTGATGCAGCGGATCAGCGTCGACTTGCCCGATCCGGAAGGACCGCAGATGACGATACGTTCGCCGGTCGCCACGTCCAGGTCGATATTGCGCAGCACGTGGAACTGGCCATACCACTTGTTCACGTCCTGCATACGAATGATTGCGTCGGCCATGCGGGCGCTCCCTTGATCGCCGTCCTATCGTCGATAGCCCTTGGCCAGCCGGCGCTCCAGCGCCTGGCTGTACTTGGACATCGAGAAGCAGAAAATAAAGTAGATGAATGCGATGAACAGATAGGCTTCGACGCCGAAGCCGCGCCACGCCGCATCCGAAAGCGCCGCCTTGGCCGCCAGGGTCAGGTCGAAGATGCCGATGATGACCACCAGCGACGTGTCCTTGAACAGCGAAATGAAAATACTGACCAGCGGCGGGATCACGATGCGCAAGGCCTGCGGCAGGATGATCTTGCGCATCTGCTGCCAATAGGTCAGGCCCAGTGACGCCGCGCCTTCGTACTGGCCCTTGGGAATGGCCTGCAGGCCGCCGCGCACGGTTTCCGCGATATAGGCCGCGGCGAACATGATGATGGCGATCTGCGCGCGCAGCAGCTTGTCGATGGTGAATCCTTCGGGCAGGAACAGCGGCAGCATGACCGACGACATGAACAACAGGCTGATCAGCGGCACGCCGCGTATCAACTCGATGTACACCACGCACAGCGCCTTGATCGCCGGCAGACGCGACCGCCGTCCCAACGCCAGCAGCACGCCGAAGGGAAAGGCGAAGGCGATGCCGAAGGTCGCCAGTATCAAGGTCAGCGGCAGGCCGCCCCAGCGTTCGTTTTCGACATAGGTCATGCCGAACACGCCGCCCCACATCAGCACCGCCACCGCGGCCAGCCCCAGCACCCACAACAGGGCCAGCCTGGGCGTCCAGAAGCGGCGGATGCCGCTGCATATGATGACCGCGATCAGGACGATGGTGGCCAGCAGCGGGCGCCATTGTTCATCGTAGGGATAGGTGCCGAACAGGATCAGCCTGTGCTTTTCCCGGATGAAGGCCCAGCAGGCGCCGCCCGACGCGCGGCACTCCTGCGCGGTGGTGGCCGAAAAGTTCGCCTTGACCAGCAGCCACTCCACCAGCGCGGGAATCGCCAGCAGCAGCAGCCAGGCGATCAGTACCGTCAGCAGGATATTCAGCGGCGACGAAAACAGCCTCAGGCGCAGCCATCCCCACAGGCCGGTCTGGCTGCCTGGGGGCGGCAGGCTGTCCACGGCGGCCGACGCCGCGCCGGCCGGGCCGCCCGGCTGCGTGATCGGCAAGCCGTCCGGCGTCGGTGCGACGGGAAGATCCGCGGAACCCGCGCGCGGCGGTTCGGGCGTATTCATGCTAGCGCTCTATCAGCGCGATGCGCTTGTTGTACCAGTTCATCAACACCGAAATCGACAGGCTGACCGTCAGGTAGGCGGCCATGATGATGAGGATGCCTTCGATGGCCTGGCCGGTCTGGTTCAAGGTCGTGTTGACCACCGACACGATGTCGGGAAAACCGATGGCGACGGCCAGCGAGCTGTTCTTGGTCAGGTTCAGGTACTGACTGGTCATCGGCGGAATGATCACGCGCAAGGCCTGCGGCAGCACGACCAGCCTGAGCACCAGGCCGCGTCGCAGCCCCAGGGAACCGGCGGCTTCCCACTGCCCGATGTTGACGGCCTGCACGCCGGAACGGACGACTTCGGCGATGAAGGCGGCGGTGTAGCTCACCAGGCCCGCCAGCAGCGCCGCGAATTCCGGCGTCAGCGTCATGCCGCCGGAAAAGTTGAAGCCGCGCAGCACCGGCACGTCCACCTTCAGCGACGCGCCGCTGACGAGCCAGCCCAGCAGCGGCAGTGCGACGATCAGGAGCAGCGCCCAACGGGCCAGCGGAAAGATGCGGCCGGTCGCTTCGCGGCGCTTGTTGCCCCAATGGGCCAGGGCCAGGATGGCGACGATCGCCAGCCCCAGTCCCCCCAGCATCCAGTCGACCGCGCCGCCCTGCAAGGTCGGCAGTTTCAGGCCGCGATTGGAAATGAAGACGTCCGGCAAGGGTTGATGCGCCTGCCGCGGCCCTGGCATGTTCTCGGTGATCAGGGCGTACCAGAAGAACAGCTGCAGGAGCAGCGGGACATTCCGCATGACCTCGACATAGACCGATGCCAGCCTGGCGATCAGCCAGTTGCGCGACAGGCGCGCGATACCGATCAAGGTGCCGAGCACGGTGGCCAGCACGATGCCGATGACCGCCGCGCGCAGGGTATTCAGCAACCCGATGACGATGGCTCGTCCATAGGTATCCGCCGGCGTATAGCTGATCGGCGTTTCGCCGATGGCGAAACCCGCCTCGCGGCCCAGGAAGCCGAAGCCGGTGGAAATATTGCGCGAGGCCAGGTTGTGCAGCGTGTTCGATACCAGGAACCAGGCCACCCAGGCCACCGCCGCCACGGCGACGACCTGATAGACGATGGCTCTTACGCCTGGATCGTTCCAGGAAAGCTTGCGGACAGGCGCCGCCGCCGGCGGCGCTGTGGAGTCGGGCGTCATGTCACCACCATACACCATGCAATCCAACCGGCCGCGGCGTCGCGCCCGCGGGCGCGCGCGGCCGGATCACGAGCCATCAACGAATCGGCCAGCCGTACATCAAGCCGCCCTGCTTCCATTGCGCGTTCAGGCCGCGCGGCAGTTTCATGGGGCTGCCGCTGCCCAGGTTGCGCTCGAAGCTTTCGCCGTAATTCCCCACCTGCTTGACGATGTTGTAGGCCCACTTGTCGTCCACGCCCAGGTTCTTGCCCATGCCGGGCGTCACGCCCAGGATGCGCTGCACATTGGGATTGGTGCTTTTCAGCATGGCTTCGACGTTCTCCGTCGTGACGCCGTATTCCTCGGCTTCCAGCATGGCATTCAAGGCCCAGCGCACCACGTTGAACCACTGCACGTCGTCCTGGCGCACCATGGGCCCGAGCGGCTCCTTGGAGAAATCTTCCGGCAGGATGATGTACTTGTCCGGATTCTCCAGCGTGGTCCGCGTGGAAGCCAGCTGGGACTTGTCGGTCGTGAAGGCATCGCAGCGTCCCGCCGAGAATGCCCGCACGATCTCGTCGTACTTTTCGATGACGACCGGCTTGAACTCGATCTTGTTGGCGCGGAACCAGTCCGCCAGGTTCAGTTCGGTGGTGGTGCCGGGCTGCACGCAGACGGTGGCGCCGTTCAATTCCTTGGCGCTCTTGACACCCAATTCCTTGGACACCATGACGCCCTGGCTGTCGTAGTAGTTCACGCCCGTGCCGATCAGGCCCAGGGTGGTATCGCGGGTCAGGGTTTCGGTCGTATTGCGCGTCAGGACGTCGACTTCGCCCGACTGCAGCGCCGTGAAGCGCTGCTGCGTGTTCAAGGGGGTCACCTTGAACTTGCTGGCGTCATTGAACATGGTGGCGGCGACGGCACGGCACATGTCGACGTCCAGCCCCTTCCACTCGCCCTTGCTGTCGGCGGCGGAAAAACCGGGCACGCCGGTCGACACGCCGCATTGAACGAAGCCCTTCTTCTTGACGTTGTCGAAAGTCGCACCGGCGAAGGCGCTGCCGCACAAAGTCAGCATCGCGGCGCCGAGGGCAGCCTTTTTCCAGGTTTTCATGGTGGTCTCCATTGCTTAGGGGGACGAGAAGGCAGGCTACGCCAGCCACGACTGACCGCCTATGATGCGGCGCATGGTAGCCCCCGGTAAAAACCAGGGACATGGGGGAAATCCCTGCGACATGCCCTCGGAATACCGGGGACATATCATGCCACGAAACGGCGGTCGGCCGCCCTGCCCCCAATGGCGTAGGGCCGCGCGCTACACGGTACTATTGCGGCTTCATCCCCCTATCCGCCATGATCGAATTCCAGCACGTATTCAAATCGTACGGACGCGGCCGCAATATCCTGGCCGATATCAACTTCCGCATCACGGCGGGCGAATTCGTCTTTGTGTCGGGGCCGTCGGGCGCCGGCAAGTCGACTTTGCTGAAGCTGATCGGGGGTTTGGAACCGCCCAGCCGGGGCTCCATCCAGGTGAACGGGCAGCGGTTGGACAAGCTGCCGCAGCGAGCCCGTCCCTATCTACGCCGGGCCGTCGGGGTGATCCTGCAGGACACCCACCTGCTCTATGACCGCAACGCCTTCGAAAACGTCATGCTGCCCCTGGCGGTGACCGGCCAGCCCCGGGATTCCGCGGCGGCGCGGGCGCGCGCCGCGCTCGACAAGGTCGGCCTGTCCGGCAAGGAAACCCTGAACCCCATCGAGCTGTCCGGCGGCGAACAGCAACGCCTGGCCATCGCCCGCGCCATCGTCAACCGGCCGGCCATCCTGATCGCCGACGAGCCCACCGCCAACCTCGATCACGACAGCGCCCTGCGCATCATGAATGTGTTCCGTGACTTCAATCGCGTCGGCGTGACGACGCTGATCGCTTCCCATGACCAGGAACTGATGTCCCATTACGCCCAGCGGGTGCTGCGCATCGAGCCCGGCCGTTTCGCCGACCTGTCCGCGGAGGCCCAGGCATGAACGCATGGCTGCGGCAACACCGCTACGCGCTGGGCATCACCTTGCGGCGCATGCTGGCACAACCCTTTTCGTCGCTGGCGAACCTGCTGGTGATGGCGCTGGCACTGGCGCTGCCCATCCTGGGCGCCGCCATCCTGGTATCGGTCCAGCCGGTGGCGCGCCAGCTTTCCGTGACGCCGGAACTGACTGTCTTCATGAAGATAGACGCGCCGGCGGGCGCCGCGCAGGCAGTGGCCGACCGCATACGCAAGGATTACGGCGACGACGTGCGCGAAGTCCGCACCATCGGCCGCGACAGCGCGCTGGCCGCGCTGCGGCGCAATCCCACCTGGGCCGAGGCCCTGGCGGTGCTGCCCGGCAATCCGCTGCCCGACGCCGTGGTGGCGACCCTGCGCGACGGTGACGACCTGGCCGGTCGCGCGGCGAAACTGGCCCAGGCCTGGAAGGCCCTGGACCAGGTCGAACAGGTACAGCTGGACAGCGACTGGGTCCAGCGCATGGAAGCCATGCTGCGATTCGCCCGCATCGGCCTGGTTTTCCTGGCGGCCTGCGTCGCCGTGGTGGTGCTGGCCACCGTGTTCAACACCGTCCGGATGCAGGCCCTGACGCAGCGCGAGGAGATCGCCGTGGCGCGGCTGGTCGGCGCGACCGAGTCCTTCGTGCGGCGCCCTTTCCTGTACCTGGGCGCCTTGTCCGGGGCGGTATCGGCCCTGCTGGCCATCCTGATCGCGGCGTGGGCGCTGTCCCCGCTGAATGATGCACTCACCGCCGTGGCGCGCAGCTATGGCGCCGATTTTGCCCTGCACCTGCCGGAGGCCTCCTGGCTGGCGGTGGCGGTCGTGGCCGCCGCGGTGCTCGCGGCCCTGTCGGCGCGCTGGTCAGTCACTCGCAGTACCCGTTTTTAGTCCGCTTAATCGGGCAATCGCGCCGGGCGTTCCATGGGATAGTGGAAACGTGGCTGCCGTGCCGATCGAATCCGCCGGGACAGGGGTTATTTCCCCAATCCGTCGCCTTCGATCATGGCAGAGCAGAAATAAATAGAAATTCCAGATAAATTTAGTAATATCGCTCCGAACCCGTTCCGCACTCCCCCTGGAAGCCCGCGACCCATCATGTCTGCCCGTGACGCCCGCGCGACGCGCCACTATTTTGATAGTGCCTTCAACTATCAGGCAGTCAAAGTGCTGCCCAACGAGTACTACGTTACGGGCGACGACCTGATGATCACGACCGTGCTGGGTTCGTGCGTGGCCGCCTGTATCCGCGACCCGCAGACCGGCGTGGGCGGCATGAACCACTTCATGCTTCCGGAAGGCGACAGCCAGTCGCCGGCGTCGGCGACGATGCGCTATGGCGCGTTCGCCATGGAAGTACTGATCAACGAAGTGCTGAAGGCGGGCGCCGCGCGCGAACGCCTGCAAGCCAAGGTCTTCGGCGGCGGCGCGGTGCTGGAAGCCATGCAGCAGATGAATATCGGCGAGCGCAACGGGCAGTTCGTGCTGAATTACCTGGCGATGGAAAACATCCCGGTGCTGGCGCGCGACCTGGGCGACGTCTACGCCCGCCGCATCAGTTTCTTCCCGCGTGACGGGCGGGTCATGGTGCGCAAGATGACCACCAAGACCCGGGCGACGGAAATCATTGCCAAGCGCGAAGTCGCGGTGGTGGAGACGCTCAAGGAAAAGACCGTTTCCAAGCCGCGCGTCGAGCTGTTCAACATGCCGCCGCGCGCGCGGCGCGCGACGGCGACCTGACAGGCTCCAGCCCCGCTAAGCCGCGCGGGCGCTGTCCCGCACCTCTACGCGCGCCCCGCCTTCCAGCCGTTGCAGCAGGTCGCGGCGCCTGGCTTGGGCGCGTTCGATCGAGGCTTCCTTGATATGGCCATAGCCGCGTATGTCCTCCGGCAGGCTGGCCAGGGCCACGGCGATGTCCAGGCTGGCCCGGCTCAAGCCAGGTAGCAAGGCGGCCACGGTGTCGCGATACTCCCGGATGAGCGCGCGCTCCGTGCGCCGCTCCTGGGTATAGCCGAAGACATCGAGCGGCGTGCCGCGCAGGCGGCGCAGCCTGGCCAGCACGCCGAACGCCTTCATCATCCATGGCCCGTATGCGCGCTTGACCAGGTGTCCTTCGGCATTGCGCCGGGAGAACGCCGGCGGGGCCAGATGGAAGTTGAGTTTCCAGTCGCCCTCGAACTGCTCGGCCACGCGGCGCATGAATTCGCCATCGCTGTACAGGCGCGCGACTTCGTATTCGTCCTTGTACGCCAACAGCTTGAAGTAGTTCTTCGCCACCGCCTGCGCCAGGCGTGTGGACCCGGTGGCCGCCTGTTCCGCGGCCGCCACCTGGTTGACGAAGTCGGCATAGCGGCGCGCATAGGCCGCGCTCTGGTAATCCGTCAGGAAGCGTACGCGCCGCTCCACCAGCGTCGCCAGATCGGCGGCCGGGCCGGACAGGCCGGAAAGGCCTGACAGGCCTGACGATCGCCCCGACGCCGCGCCATCGGCGCCGCGTTGCGGCGCGCCCCGGCGCAACTCGATGATCTCCGCGCCGCCGCCGATGGCGCCGCCCGGATTGCCGGCGAGCTCGGTGGTTTCCAGCGCAGCGGCCGTCCCGGGCGCGGCCGCCTTGCCGGCCGGTGCGATCAACTGCTGGACCGACGCCAGGTCCTGCGCCGCGCGGCGGCCCCAGGCGAACGCGGCCTTGTTGTTCTCCACCTGGGTGCCATTCAATTCGATGGCCCGCAACAAGGCCTCGCGTCCGAGCGGGATCCAGCCCTTCTGGTAGGCGTAGCCCATCATCAGGGGGTTGGCATAGATGGCGTCACCGAGCAGGCCTACCGCCAGTTCGGCGGCATCGATGGCGTCGACCTGCCCCGGCATGCAGGCGGTGTCGATGTCACGCTGCAGGTTGCCGGCCGGCAGGCGCCAGTCCGGATTGGAAATAAAGGCCGCGGTGGGCGCCACATCGCTATTGAGCAACAGGCGGGTGCGTTCCGGACTCATGCGGGCAACGGCGTCGGGGCTGCTGGCCACCACCAGGTCGCCGGCCAGCACCAGGTCCGCTTCGGCCATCGCCACGCGCGTATTCAGGAGATGCCCCGGCGATCGGGCCAGGATCACGTGCGAATGCACCGCTCCGCCCTTCTGCGCCAGGCCCGCCATATCGAGCACCGAGCAGCCCTTGCCTTCGATGTGCGCCGCCATGCCCAGAAGCTGGCCGATGGTGACGACCCCGGTTCCGCCCACGCCTGCGATGAACACGCCATAAGGCCGTTCCAGCGTAGGCACATCCGGTTCGGGCAGAGTGGCATCGATGGCCTCCTGGCTGCCTATGCCCTTGGGCTTGCGCAGCTTGCCGCCTTCGACCGTGACGAAGCTGGGGCAGAAGCCGTTCAGGCAGGAGAAGTCCTTGTTGCAGCTGGACTGGTTGATCGCGCGCTTGCGGCCGAATTCGGTTTCCAGCGGCTCGACCGACAGGCAGTTCGATTTGTCCGAGCAATCGCCGCACCCTTCGCACACACGTTCGTTGATGACGACGCGCCGCGCGGGATCCGGATATGCATTGTGCTTGCGGCGGCGGCGCTTTTCCGTGGCGCAGGTCTGGTCGTAGATCAGGATGGAAACGCCGGGATACTCGCGCAGTTCGCGCTGCACGCGGTCCAGCTCGTCGCGATGGACCACCGGCACGCCCGGCGCCAGGTCCTGCACGCCCTTGTACTTGTGCGGTTCGTCGGTCACCACGACGATCTTCTCGATGCCCTCGGCCGCCAGCTGGCGGGTGATCATCGGCACGCTGATCGGGCCGTCCACCGGCTGGCCGCCGGTCATGGCCACCGCGTCATTGAACAGGATCTTGTAGGTGATGGGCGTTTTCGCCGCGACCGCGGCGCGGATCGCCAGCAGCCCCGAATGGTAGTAGGTGCCGTCACCCAGGTTGGCGAACACGTGCTTTTCGTCGGTGAACGGCGCATGCCCGATCCACGGCACGCCTTCGCCGCCCATGTGGGTGAACAGGTCCGTCTGGCGGCCCATCCAGCGCACCATGTAATGGCAGCCGATGCCGGCCATGCCGCGCGACCCGTCGGGCACCCGCGTGGACGTGTTGTGCGGACAGCCGGAACAGAACCACGGTTTGCGCTCGGCCACGACGCGCGGCCGCGACAGGGCGCGCTCGCGCGCCTCGATGAAGGCTAGGCGCGCTTCGATGCCGGCGCGCACGTCGGCCGGCAGCTCGAACTTCAGCAGGCGCGCGCCGATGGCCTTGGCGACGATGGCCGGCGAAAACTCGTAATGCGCCGGCAGCAGCCAGTTGCCCTGGGGCACCGCCCACTCGCCGCCATCCTTGTCGTCGAACTTGCCGACCACGCGCGGGATCTTCTTGCCGCTGCCTATCCAGCCGAACAGTTCTTCCTTCAACTGGTATTCCAGCACCTGCCGCTTTTCCTCCACCACCAGGATTTCGTCCAGGCCTTCGGCGAAGCGCTGCATGCCGGTGGCCTCCAGCGGCCATACCATGCCGACCTTGAACAGCCGCACGCCGATGCGGCGGCAGGTGTCGTCGTCCAGCCCCAGGTCGGACAAGGCCTGGCGGGTGTCCAGGTAGGCCTTGCCGGAGGTCATGATGCCGAAGCGCGCGGATTCCGGCGGCACCTGCCATAGCTCGCGATTCAGGCCGTTGGCGCGCGCATAGGCCAGGGCGGCATACAGTTTGTAGTCCAGCAGGCGCGCTTCCTGTTCCAGGGGCGTATCGGGCATGCGGATGTTCAAGCCGTCCGCGGGCATCCTGAAATCTTCCGGCAGGAGGATGCGGACGCGCTCGGGATCGACCTCCACCGACGCGGAGACTTCCACGATGTCGGTGATGCATTTCATGCCGACCCATACCCCCGCGTAGCGGCTCATGGCCCAGCCATGCAGGCCGTAATCCAGAACTTCCTGGACGGTGGAGGGGAACAGCACGGGGATCAGGCAGGCCTTGAGCAGATGGTCGCTTTGATGCGGCAGCGTCGACGACTTGGCCGGGTGATCGTCGCCGGCCACGACCAGCACGCCGCCGTGCCGCGACGTGCCCGCCGCATTGGCGTGCTTGAAGACATCGCCGCAGCGATCCACGCCCGGGCCCTTGCCATACCACATGCCGAACACGCCGTCGTAGCGGGCGCCGGGGAACAGATTCACCTGCTGGCTGCCCCACACCGCGGTGGCGGCCAGGTCTTCGTTCAAACCGGGCTGGAAGACGACGTGGTGGGCTTCCAGGTACTTGGCGGCCTTCCACATGTTCAGGTCCACGCCGCCCAAGGGCGAACCGCGGTAGCCGGAGATGAAGCCCCCCGTGTTCAGTCCGACCCGCATATCCCGCGTGCGCTGCATCATCGGCAGGCGCACCAGGGCGTGGATGCCACTCATCCAGGCACGGCCAGTATCCAGGGAGTATTTGTCGTCCAGTTGGACGGATTGGAGCGCGGCGCGCTGCGCCGGCGTCAGGGGGGCGTTCATGCAGTCTCCGTTTGTCTTGGATGGCTCACGCCGGCTGCGCGCTTGCCTCTTGTGAAGGCGTGCCGGCCGGCATAAACAGTGAACCAGGCTTTTTCATCCTTGCCTGTACCGGTCTTTTACTCCTGGCGCCGCGGCGGCGCAATTGGTGTTCCCGCCGAGATCCCGATCAGGTTCCGCCCGCGGGCTCGCATTCGGACGTTTACCCGGGGCGGAATGCAATAATCGCGCATGGACTTTGCAACCCGTATTGCGACCTGGCAACAGCGCCATGGACGCCACGACCTGCCCTGGCAGAACACGCGCGACCCGTATCGCATCTGGCTGTCGGAAATCATGCTGCAGCAGACCCAGGTGAGCACGGTCATCCCCTACTACCAGCGCTTCCTGGAACGCTTCCCCGACCTGCATGCCCTGGCCGGCGCCGAGCAGGAAGACGTCATGCCCTATTGGGCGGGACTGGGCTATTACGCGCGCGCCCGCAACCTGCATCGCTGTGCGCGGGAGATCGTGAGCGACTGGGGCGGGCGCTTCCCGCCCGATGCGGCCGCCATCGCGACGCTACCCGGCATAGGCCGTTCCACCGCGGCCGCCATCGCGGCCTTCGCCTATGGCGAACGCTCGCCCATCATGGACGGCAACGTCAAACGGGTATTCGCGCGCCACTTTGGCATCGAGGGAGATCCCACCCGCCGGGAGACCGAGATCCGCCTGTGGGACCTGGCGGACGCGCAGTTGGCGGGCGGCGCGGGGCATGAGGTCGACATGGGCGCCTATACCCAGGGCCTGATGGACCTGGGCGCGACGCTATGCGTACGCAGCAAGCCCTTGTGCGACCGCTGCCCCGTCAGCGAGACCTGTATCGCGCGCCGCGATGGGCGCCAGGCCGAGCTGCCCACGCCCAGGGTGCGCAAGGCGTCGCCGGAGCGAAGCACGGGCATGCTGGTGCTGCAGCACCGCGACCGCGTCCTGCTGCAACAGCGCCCGTCGCCGGGCATCTGGGGCGGATTGTGGAGCCTGCCGGAATTCGATCCCACGCTGGACGCGGCGTCGGCCTGCCGCGAGCTGGGCGCGACGCCGGACACCGTCTACGAACTGGCGGCGTTCGCGCACACGTTCACGCACTTCCGGCTGCATGTGCGGCCCTGGTACGTCATCGTGGCGCAAGCGCCGGATCTGGACGGCAAGCCGTGGCAGTGGGTCGACGCGGCCGGCCTGGCCGCGGTGGCCCTGCCGGCGCCGGTGCGCAAACTGGTCGACGGACTGTTCGCGGCCGACCTGGCGGCGCTGGCGCCTAGGTCTTGACCGAACGATGGCGGTTGATGCTCATCAACATCCCGCAGGCGATGCCGACGGTCAGCAGGGCGGTGCCGCCATAGCTCATGAAGGGTAGCGGCACCCCCACCACGGGCAGGATGCCGGTCACCATGCCGATGTTCACGAACACGTAGATGAAGAACATCATCGTCAGCGAGCCGCTCAACAATCGCCCGAACTGCGAGGTGGCGCGGGTCGCGATGGTCAGGCCGCGGGCGATCAGCAGCCCATACAGCACCAGGATCAACACCCCGCCGTAGAGCCCGAATTCCTCCGCGTAGACGGCGAAGATGAAGTCCGTCGTACGTTCCGGAATGAAGTCCAGGTGGGTCTGGGTACCCTTCATGTAACCCTTGCCGTACAGGCCGCCGGAGCCCACCGCGATCATGGACTGGATCGTATGGAAGCCCTTGCCCAGGGGATCGGTACTGGGATCCAGCAGGGTGCATACGCGATGCTTCTGGTAGTCGTGCAGGACGACCCAATCCACTTCCGGCTGGCAAAGCTGGTCTTCATAGCTGACCAGCGTGCCGATGCCGATGACGGCCGCCAGCACCACCGGTATCAACAGCTTGAACGACAGGCCGGCGAAATAGATGACACAGAAACCCGCGCCGAACACCAGCAGCGCGGTACCCAGGTCGGGCTGGCGCACGATAAGCAGGAACGGCACGCCCAGCAGCAGGCCGGCGAACAGGAAGTCGCGTATACGGACCTGGCCCTCATGCCGCTGGAAATACCAGGCCAGCATCAGGGGCAGCGCGATCTTCATCATTTCCGAAGGCTGGATGCGCGTCACGCCCAGGTTCAGCCAGCGCGTCGCGCCCTTGCTGGTTTCGCCGAAAAGCTCGACGGCCAGCAGCAGCGCCACGCCGACCACATAAGCCGGGGGAGCCAGCTTCATCAGCCACTTGGGCGGCAGCAGCGCCACCACCCACATGGCGAAGAAAGCGATGACGAAGTTGCGCGACTGGTCGGCGAAGCGCCAGTCGGTGCTGCCCACCGCCGAATGCATCACGGTCAGGCCCAGGGCCGTCAACAGGCAGAGGATGCACAGCAAGGGCCAGTCGAACGCCGTCACGACGCGCAGCAGGATCAGGGCCAGGCGCTTCATCGATCGGTCCCCGTGGTCGGCCTGGCGTCCGTGCGGACGGCGACCACCGGTTGGCGCGGCGGCGCGTCCGCCTGGTTGCGCGAGGCGTCCGGCCGGCGCGGCGGCGTGTCGGGCTGTTTGCCGGCGACGCGGGACCCGGCGGGTGGCGCGGGCGTCACGGGCGCTGCGGCAGTAGTCACACCGTTCTCATTCGCCGCGACGCTGGGCTGTTTCGGGGGCATGTCGGGTTGATCCTGAAGCAGCCACGCATCGAATACCTTGCGTGCGATCGGCGCGGCGGCGCTCGCGCCCCAGCCGGCGTTTTCCACGATCAGGGCGACCGCGATGCGTGGATGATCGACCGGCGCGAAGCCCATGAACAGGGCGTGGTCGCGCAGCCGCTCGTCCACGGCGCTGGCGTGATAGCGCGCGCCACGCAGGCTGTAGACCTGCGCGGTGCCGGTCTTGCCGGCCGCCTGGTAGGCCGCGCCGCGAAACGGCTGCCGCGCCGTGCCCACACGCACCACGTCGGCCATGGCGCCCTTCACCACGTCCAGGTTGGCCTGGTGCAACGGTATCTGGTAGTTCGGCGTGCTGGGCGTGGTGACGAACAGGCCCGTGCGCGGATCTTCCACCGAGTGCACCAGATGCGGCTTGCGATACAGCCCGTTGTTCGCCAGCGTCGACGTGGCTTGCGCCAGCTGCAGGATGGTGAAGGCGTTGTAGCCCTGCCCCACCGCCACCGACACGGACTCGCCGGCGTACCAGCGCTGCTTGTCCTTGTCCTTGTAGGCGCTGCGCTTCCAGGCCGTGGACGGCAGCACGCCGCGCTTTTCGCCGTCCAGGTCGATGCCGGTGATCTGGCCGAATCCGAACTGCTTGGTGAAGTCGTGCAGCGCGTCCACGCCGATTTCCGGCCCCAGCGAAAAGAAATAGGTGTCCGACGACACCACCAGGGCCTTGTGCATGTCGGTGGGACCGAAGACCGCGCCGGCCGCGTTGCGGAATTTCTGTCCGCCGAATTCGAAATAACCGGGATCGGGAATGCGATCGGTGGCCCGGCGCTTGCCCAGCTCCAGCGCGGCCATGGCGACGAAGGGCTTGTAGGTGGACCCGATGGGATAGGTGCCGTAGATGGGCCGGTTGATCAAGGGATGATCCGGCGATTCGTTCAGCATGCGCCAGTTGTCGACGTCGATGCCGTCGACGAAGAGATTGGGATCGTAGGAAGGCTGCGACACGAAGGCCAGCACTTCCCCGGTGTCCGGATCGATCGCCACCAATGCGCCGCGCTGGTCGCCGAAGGCTTCCTCGGCCACCTTCTCCAGCCGCATGTCGATGGACAGCTTGATGTCCGAACCCGGCACGGGATCGATGCGGCGCAAGGTGCGCACGGGGCGCCCGCCGGCGGTGACTTCCACTTCCTCCAGCCCGGTGCGGCCGTGGAGCTGCGTTTCCCAGCTCTTCTCTATGCCTTTCTTGCCGATGACGTCGGTGCCGCGGTAGTTGCCCAGTTGGCCGCTGGCCTCCAGTTCCTCGATATCGCCATCGGAAATCCGGCCGATATAGCCGACGACGTGCGCCGCCGCCTTGCCCTCGGGATATTCGCGCACCCAGCGAGCGCGCAGTTCCACGCCGGGAAACTGGAATGCGTGCGCGGCGAACCAGGCGGCTTCGGTGTCGTTCAGGTTGTCGCGCAGCGTCAACGTGGCGTACCGGCTGTTTTCCGCGATGCGCCGCTTGAGCCGGCGCTGGTCGGTCGGGCTCAGGTACACCACCGGCGTCAGGGCCTTGAACAGCGCATCGATATTGCCCACCTGCGCGGGCACGATCTCCAGCGTATAGGTGCGGTAGTTGCGCGCCAGCACGACACCGTTACGATCCAGGATCTCGCCGCGGCGCGGCGGAATGGGCACCACCGCGATGCGGTTGCGGTCGGCGCGCTCGGACAGACCTTCGTAGCGGTCCACCTGCAGCATCCAGAAACGGCCGACCAGCAGGCCGAAACACAGGATGGCGGCCGCGCCGCCCACCCATGCTCGCAACCTGAAGCGCTGCTTCTGCTGAGCGCCGGTTTTTTTGAATTCAAACATGTCGAGAAAAAACGATCAGACCGATGCCGACTCGGCATCGTCGGCACCGCGGGTCGGCAGGTGCAACAGCCAGCCCGCAACGGGCCACAGGGCCGCGGTGATGGCCGCGCCCACGGCCCAGTCCCAGCCCGGCCATTTGCCGGCTATCCAGGCCTTGATCAGGATGGTTACGAGACGCGCCACCAGGAAGATGGGCAGCATGTGCATCGCCTGGCTCAACAGGTCGAAACGCTGCAGGCGGCGATGAAGAATGACGGCGCCATAGGCGACCAGGGTGTAGGACAGCGCGTTGCCCCCCAGCACGCCGGCGTCATGCACGTCCATCAGCAAGCCGAACACAAACGCCGTCACCATCCCGATGCGGCGCGGTTCGTGCACGCACCAGAACGCGATGACAAGAATCAAAATGTCGGGCGCCTGTCCCCACAGCCGCCAGGGCAGCAGGGAAATCAGCCACACCAGCAGCACCGAGCCCCACACCATGACGGCGTGCGCGGGACGCGCTACCCGTTCGGGCTCCACCGTCCTGCGCGGACGCAGCACCCCGCTCTGGGGTTCACTCCGGTTTATCGGACTCACTGGAGTCTGCCTCCTGGCGGTTGACTTCGGCGCGCTTGACGTCGACCTGCAGAACGAGGAAGTGACGATACCGCTCGGGGTGGGCCAGCGGTTCGCACAGGGCGCGGGCGAAGCCCGAGGCGGTATCGCGTTCCACCTTGGTCACTTTCGCCACCGGCAGGCCCGCGGGGAACAGACCGCCCACACCGCTGGTGATAATAGTATCGCCCTCTTTGATGTCGGCATTGGCGGCAAGATAGCGCACCTCCATCTTGCCCGGCTGATTACCGCCGAAAGCGATGAGGCGCAGGCCATTGCGCAGGATCTGCACGGGGATGGACACCTGCTCGTCGGTGACCAGCGCGGCCTCCGCCGTCATCGGCGTCGTACGCACGATCTGCCCGACCACGCCGCCTTCGTCGATGACCGGCATGCCGGGGGCGAGGCCCTGGCTGCTGCCCTTGTTGAAGACCAGCCGCTGGTTGAAGGCATTGGGCGGCTCGTACAGCACCTCCACCACCACCGCCTGTTGCGCCAGGGTATCCGTCACGCCCAGCAGGCGGCGCAGTTGGGCGTTTTCGGCAGCCATCTGGGCGGCATGCGTGGCCACCTGCGCCAGTTCGATGCGCTGGCGCTGCAAGGCTTCGTTTTCCGTGCGCACCAGGTTGGCGGCGTTGTACCACTCGTTGACCTGCTGGACCATGTCCCGCGGCAGCAGCACGGCGCGCTGGAAGGGATACAGGGCGACGGAGACGTAGCGCCGCACGGGTTCCAGCACGCGCCACTGCGAGTCGCCCACCAATAGCGCCAGGGCCAGAACGACCAGGATCGCCAGCTTCGCCTCGGCGGGCAGGCCGTGTCGGAACAGCCGCGGTGTGGTGGCGTTAAGTTGAGGCATGGATACTCACGGGCGTAAGGCGCCCGGTGCCGGCCGCCCACCCGTAGCCACCATGATGCGGCGGCCGCGGCCAGGCGTAGGAATCAGTCGTTGATGAAAATGGCGCCGAGCTTTTCCAGATGCTCCAGCGCTTCGCCGCAGCCCCGCACCACGCAGGTCAGCGGGTCATCCGCCACCACTACGGGCAGACCGGTTTCCTCTTGCAGCAGGCGGTCCAGATCGCGCAACAGCGCACCGCCCCCGGTCAGCGCAATGCCCTTGTCGGTAATATCCGCGCCCAGCTCGGGCGGGGTTTGTTCCAGGGCTATCTTCACCGCCGACACGATCTGGTTCAACGGATCGGTCAGCGACTCCAGGATCTCATTGGACGATACCGTGAAACTGCGCGGCACGCCTTCGGCCAGGTTGCGGCCCTTGACTTCGATTTCACGGACTTCCGAACCGGGGAAGGCGGAACCGATCTGCTTCTTGATCAGTTCGGCCGTCGGTTCGCCGATCAGCATGCCGTAGTTGCGGCGGATGTAGTTGACGATGGCTTCGTCGAACTTGTCGCCACCGACTCGGACCGAACCCTTGTACACCATGCCGCCCAGCGAGATGACCGCGACTTCGGTCGTACCGCCGCCGATGTCCACCACCATGGAGCCGCTGGCGTCCGACACCGCCAGGCCGGCGCCGATCGCGGCGGCCATGGGTTCTTCGATCAGGTACACATGCGACGCGCCCGCGCCCAGCGCGGATTCGCGGATCGCGCGACGTTCCACCTGGGTGGAGCCGCAGGGCACGCAAACGATGATACGGGGGCTGGGCGCCAGCATGTTGCGGGGGTGCACCATGCGGATGAACTGCTTGAGCATCTGCTCGGTGACGGTGAAGTCGGCGATCACGCCGTCCTTCATGGGACGTATGGCTTCGATGTTGCCGGGCACCCGGCCCAGCATCTGTTTCGCTTCATGGCCAACGGCCTGGATGATTTTCTTGCCGTTCGGGCCGCCTTCATGGCGGATCGCGACTACCGATGGCTCATCCAGCACGATGCCTTTGCCGCGAACGTAGATCAGCGTATTGGCCGTGCCGAGATCGATCGCCATATCGCTGGAAAAATAACTACGCAGGAATCCGAACATGGATATAGGCTCAGCTAGATCAGGGAATTTGGGACGTGACTGCGACCGGACGCCAGCCAAGAACGGCGCGCCTGCGGGTGCAGCGATTAAACCGTGAATGATAACTTATAATTTCAGGGGAAATAGACCCCAATTCCCGGCTATTCCAGGCTTTGTAACCACTGCTGGCCTGTCATGTAACGGCACCCTCAGCAGCTCCACATTTTTTACACTCCCATGGCGCTTAACGAAGAAGACGTGGCCCGCATTGCCCGGCTGGCCCGAATCGAGCTCACTCCCGAACGCCGCGCGCACGCGCTGCAGGAGCTCAACGGCATGCTCCACATCATCGAGCGCCTGCAGCAGGAAGACACCGCGGGCGTCGAGCCCATGGCCCATCCCCTGTCCGCGCTGGACGAAGTCGAATTGCGCCTGCGTGAAGACAAAGTGACGGAATCCGGCTCCGAAAGCGAGCGTGCGGCCCTGATGAGCAACGCGCCCGAGGCGCAGGCCGGCCTGTTCCTGGTCCCCAAGGTGTTGGAGTAACCATGAGCAAATCCGCCCTGCACACACAATTCGCCGATATCGCGGCCCTGCGCCAGGCGCTGGACCGCCGCGAAGTCAGCGCCGTCGAGCTGGCGTCCAGCGCGCTGGACGCCGCCCAGTCGGCCGCCGGCCTCAATGCCTTCCTGCACATCGACGCCGAGCTGACCCTGGACCAGGCGCGCGCCGCCGATGCCGCCCTGGCGTCGGGCACGGCCGGCCCACTGACGGGCGTTCCCATCGCGCACAAGGACGCCTTCGTGACGCGTGGCTGGCGCACGACGGCCGGCAGCCGCATGCTGGACGGCTACGTCAGCCCATTTGATGCCACCGTGGTCGAGCGCCTGCAACAGGCTGGCGCGGTGTCCATCGGCAAGCTGAACTGCGACGAATTCGCCATGGGGTCCGGCAACGAGAACTCCGCCTACGGCCCGGTACGCAATCCCTGGGACACCAATGCCGTGCCCGGCGGTTCCTCGGGCGGATCGGCGGCCGCCGTGGCGGCGCGCCTAGTGGCCGCGGCCACCGGCACCGATACCGGCGGCTCGGTGCGGCAGCCCGCCGCGCTGTGCGGCGTCACCGGCATCAAGCCCACCTACGGCACCGTGTCGCGCTTCGGCATCGTGGCCTTCGGCTCCAGCCTGGACCAGGCGGGTCCGCTGGCTGCCAGCAGCCGCGATGCGCTGGCCCTGCTGGACGCCATGGCGGGCTTCGATCCACGCGATGCCACCAGCGTCGAACGCTGCGGCAAGGACGCCAACGAACCGGGCCGCGTGCGGCGCGACTTCGATACGGCCCAGGCGGCCTATGACGCCGCCGGCGCCCAGCCTCTGGCTGGCCTGCGCATCGGCGTGCCGGCGGAATACCTGGGCGACGGCCTGGCCGACGAAGTCCGTGCCGCCGTGGAAGCGGCCCTGGCGCAGTTCGTCGCGCTGGGCGCGCGGCGCGTGGATATTTCGCTGCCGCGCACCGAACTGGCGATTCCCGCCTATTACGTCATCGCACCGGCCGAAGCGTCCAGCAACCTGGCGCGCTACGACGGCGTGCGCTACGGCCATCGCGCCGCGCAGTACGGCGACCTGACGGAAATGATCAGCCGCTCGCGCGCCGAAGGCTTCGGCGACGAAGTGCGGCGCCGCATCCTGATCGGCACCTATGTGCTGTCGCACGGCTATTACGACGCCTATTACCTGCAGGCCCAGCGCCTGCGCCGCCTGATCGCGCAGGACTTCCAGCGCGCGCTGACGCAGTGCGACGTCATCATGGGACCGGTGGCGCCCACGGTGGCGAAGAACATCGGCGACAACCGCGACGATCCCACGGCGGACTGGCTGGCGGACGTCTACACCCTGGGCGTCAGCCTGGCCGGCTTGCCCGCGATGTCGGTGCCTTGCGGCTTCGGCGCCGGCGCGCACGCCAGCCGGCCGGTGGGCCTGCAGATCATCGGCAACTACTTCGACGAAGGCCGCCTGCTGGCGATCGCCGATCGCTACCAGCAGGCAAGCGACTGGCACCGCCGGTCCCCCGGCGATCAGCACGCCGGCAGCACGGTGGAGCACAACTGACATGAACTGGGAAATCGTCATCGGGCTGGAAACGCATACGCAGCTTTCCACCGAATCGAAAATCTTCTCCGGCAGCAGCACGCGCTTCGGCGCGGCGCCGAACACGCAGGCGAACCTGGTCGACCTGGCCCTGCCGGGCAGCCTGCCGGTGATGAACCGCGCGGCGGCGGAGCGGGCGATCCGCTTCGGGCTCGCCGTCGGCGGGCGCATCGCGCCGCGCTCGATCTTCGCCCGCAAGAATTATTTCTATCCCGACCTGCCCAAGGGTTACCAGATCAGCCAGTACGAGATCCCGGTGGTCAGCGGCGGCTCGATCTCGTTCTTCGTCGGTGAAACGGCCAAGACCGTGCAGTTGACGCGCGCGCACCTGGAAGAGGACGCCGGCAAGTCGCTGCACGACGAGTTCCACCTGGCCAACGGCGCGCCGGCCAGCGGCATCGACCTGAACCGCGCCGGCACGCCCCTGCTGGAAATCGTCAGCGAACCGGAAATGCGTTCGGCCGCCGAAGCCGTGGCCTATGCCCGCGCGCTGCACAGCCTGGTGGTCTGGCTGGGGATATGCGACGGCAATATGCAGGAAGGCTCGTTCCGCTGCGACGCCAACGTGTCGGTGCGCCCGGTCGGGCAGAAGGAATTCGGCACCCGCGCGGAGATCAAGAACGTCAACTCCTTCCGCTTCCTGGAACGCGCCATCATCTACGAAGCGCGCCGGCAGATCGAATTGATCGAAGACGGCGGCACGGTGGTGCAGGAAACCCGCCTGTACGACGCGGACCGCGACGAAACCCGCAGCATGCGCAGCAAGGAAGACGCGCACGACTACCGCTACTTCCCCGATCCGGACCTGCCGCCGCTGGTGATCGCATCGTCGTGGGTGGAAGAGGTACGCGCCACCATGCCGGAATTGCCGGCCGACAAACGCGCCCGCTTCGAAACGAAATATGGGCTGTCGGCCTACGATGCGGCGCAATTGACCACCAGCCGCGACATGGCCGACTACTTCGAAGCGGTCGCGCGCGCGCTGCCTGACGGCCAGGCCAAGCAGGCGGCCAACTGGGTGATGGGCGAACTGGCCGCGGCGCTGAACCGCTCGGAAATCGAAGTCGCCGCGTCGCCCGTCGCCGCGCCTG
This sequence comes from Bordetella genomosp. 8, assembly GCF_002119685.1. NCBI lineage: Bacteria > Pseudomonadati > Pseudomonadota > Betaproteobacteria > Burkholderiales > Alcaligenaceae > Bordetella > Bordetella genomosp. 8. The sequence goes on from NZ_CP021108.1 coordinate 5,604,973, forward strand.
CGCTGGCGGCGCTGATCGCTCGCATCCTGGACGGCACGATCTCCAACAAGATCGCCCGTGAAGTGTTTGCCGGGATGTGGGCGGGCGAACAGGGCGGCCAGGCCGACGCCATCATCGAGGCGCGCGGACTCAAGCAGATCAGCGATACGGGCGCGATCGGCGCCATGATCGACGAGGTCCTGGCGGCCAACCCCGCCGTGGTCGAAGAGTACCGGGCGGGCAAGCAGAAGGCCTTCAATTCCCTGGTGGGGCAGATCATGAAAGCCGCCAAGGGCAAGGCCAACCCGCAGCAGGTCAACGACCTGCTGAAGCAGAAGCTGGGATAGCGGGCGGGCGCCCTCCCGCGCCGCCGCCCCAGGGCGGCGGCCGGGGCTCAGCCCGTCACGCCGTACTTCTGGCGGTATGCCAGCACGGCCTGCCGGTGTTCGGCGAATTCAGGTGCGTTTTCGAGCAGGGCCAGGATATCGGTCAGCGACGCGATGCTGACCACGGGTATGCCGTAGGTCCGCGCCACGTCCTGCACCGCCGAATGCGTGGACAAGGCGTCGTCCGGCCCCGCGCGTTCCATGCGGTCCAGCGCGATCAGCACCGCCGCGGGCTCCGCTCCGGCGGCGCGGATGATGTCCACGGATTCACGCACCGACGTACCCGCGGTGATCACATCATCGATGATGACGACCTTGCCCTTGAGCGGCGCGCCGACCAGCGTGCCGCCTTCCCCGTGGTCCTTGGCTTCCTTGCGGTTGTAGGCAAAGGGAATCGCGCGTCCGCCGCCGCGCGGATCGGCCGCCAGGGCCATGGCCGTCCCGGTCGCCAGCGGTATGCCCTTGTACGCGGGCCCGAACAGCATGTCGAAGGGCAGTCCGGAATCCAGCAGCGCCCCGGCGTAGAACGCCCCCAGCCGATTCATCGACGCGCCGTCGCTGAACAAGCCGGCGTTGAAGAAATACGGACTCATGCGTCCCGACTTGACCTTGAAGCTGCCGAAGCGCAACACGCCCTGGTCAAGGGCGAAACGGACGAATTCGACGGACGGAGCGGCGGTAGCGGTCATACGGTCACCGAGAAGCAAAGGGATAACGGGGCAAACCGGAATTATGCCTGCTCCCGGTCTTCGCCGCCGAGCACGTTTGCCCTCATTTCTAGTACCCTAGCGGCCATCCCAAGATCGACAGGCTGCCATGCTCCGCATCATTTCCGCCAACCTGAACGGCATCCGCTCCGCCGCCAACAAGGGCTTCTTTCCCTGGATCGCCAAGCAGAACGCCGATTTCATCTGCATGCAGGAACTCAAGGCGCAGGCCGCCGACATGACCCTGGAAATGCTCAATCCGCCGGGGCTGTACGGGTACTTCCACTACGCCGAGAAAAAAGGCTATAGCGGCGTGGGCATCTACGCCCGCACGCAGCCGCTGCAGGTGATAGAAGGCCTGGGCGTGCCCGAAATCGACAGCGAAGGACGCTATCTGGAACTGGTCTACGACCGGCTCTCGATCATCTCGGTCTACCTGCCATCCGGGTCCAGCGGCGAACACCGGCAAACCGCCAAGTTCGCCTTCATGGAGCATTTCTACAGCCACCTGGCCACGCTCGTGAAATGCGGACGGCAGGTCGTGCTGTGCGGCGACTGGAATATCGCGCACAACGAGATCGACCTGAAGAACTGGAAAGGCAACATGAAGAACAGCGGCTTCCTGCCGGAAGAACGCGCCTGGCTGACCAAGGTATTCGCCGACCTGGGCTGGACCGACGTCTATCGCGGCCTGCATCCCGAGGCCACGGGCGAGGCCTATACCTGGTGGAGCAACCGCGGCCAGGCCTGGGCCAAGAACGTCGGCTGGCGCATCGATTACCAGATCGCCACGCCGGACATCGCCGCCACCGCCAAGGCCGCGTCCATCTACAAGGACGAACGATTCAGCGACCACGCGCCGCTGACGATCGACTACGACACCGCGCTGTAGCGCGCCGCGCGCCTACAGCCCACGCCCTGACCGCATCCTGCCAGCCCTGCCGGTGTCCTGCGCTAAGCCAGGCGCAGGCCCTGCTGCACCCCGACGGTTTCCATGAAGCGATCGGGTGACACCGGCCGGCCCAGCAGGAAGCCCTGCAGCGAGTCGCAGCCCAGGCGCGTCAGGAACTCCTGCTGTTCGCGGGTTTCGACACCCTCGGCGACGATCTGCAGGTTCAGCGTCTGACCCAGCGCGACGATGGCCGACACAATGGCGGCGTCTTCCGTATCGTTCTGCAGTTCGCGCACGAAGCCTCGGTCGATCTTCAGCTCGGTGGCGGGCAGGCGTTTCAGGTACATCAGGCTGGAATAACCCGTGCCGAAATCGTCGATCGATATCCGCACGCCCATCTCGTGCAACTGCCGCAGCGTGACCAGCGTGCTTTCCACGTCGCGCATCGCGGTGGATTCGGTGATTTCCAGCGTCAGGCTGCTCGCCGGCAGGCCGTGCCGGGCCAGGGCGCCGGCCACGGCCTGCACCAGCCCGGCGTGATTGAACTGCTGCAGGGACAGGTTCACCGCGACGGACCATTCGGTATGGCCGGCGTCGTACCAGGTCTTCATCTGCCGGCAGGCCTCGTCGAGCACCCAGTCGCCGATCTGGATGATCAGGCCCGTTTTTTCCGCCAGCGGGATGAACACCGCCGGCTGCACCAGGCCGCGCGCCGGATGCTTCCAGCGCAGCAGCGCTTCGGCGCCGATCACGGCACCCGTGCCGGCGTGGAATTTCGGCTGGTACTGCAACAGCAACTCGTCGCGCGCCATGGCATGACGCAGGTCGCGCAGCAGCTCCACCTGGTTCTGGACGTCGCGGTTCATCGACGCTTCGAAATAGCAATACGTGTTGCGCCCCGACGATTTGGCGAAGTACATCGCCGCGTCGGCATTGGCCAACAGCTGCTGCTGGTCGTCGCCGTCGCCGGGGTAGACCGCGATGCCCATGCTCGCCGACACGTGCAGCTGATGGCCTTCGATGTCGAAGTCGTTCTCGATGATTCTGACCAGCTTGGCCGCCACGGTCGACGCGTCGGCGGGCTCGTCGATCTGGGCGATCAGCACGAATTCGTCCCCGCCCAGCCTTGCCACCGTATCCTGGGCCCGCACGTTGGCGCGTATGCGCGCGGCGACTTCGATCAGCAGGCGGTCGCCCGTATGGTGACCATAGGCGTCGTTGACCGCCTTGAAGCCGTCCAGGTCCATGAACATCACCGCGAAGTACCCGCGTTCGCGGGTCGCGGTGTGGATGGCCTGCTGCAACCGATCCTCCAGCAGCAGCCGGTTGGGCAGCTTGGTCAGGTTGTCATGCAGCGCCAGATAAGTCAGTTCTTCGTTGGCTTCCGCCAGAGAAGACGCCAGCACGGACGTGCGGGCCTCCATGCGCAGATCCAGCACGGACGTGATCAGGGCGATGGCGATCACCGCCAGCGTGACGACGATGATCACGATGGCCAGCCAGTTGTTGTCCAGGCCGCGCTCGGCGCCGCCGGCGGCCAGGCAGATGCTGCCCAAGGGGAATCGGGCGGCCGCCATGCCCGTATAGTGCATGCCGACGATCGCGCCGCCCATCACCAGCGACGCGCCCGTCCGCAGCAGGTACGGGTGGCGTCGGTCATGGCGCAGCCAGAAGCCGATCCACATGGCGCAGCCCGATGCCACGACCGCGATCAGCACGGAAGCGATGACCAGCAAGGGCTGGTAGTCGATACCCGGCGACATGTGCAACGCGGCCATGCCGGTGTAATGCATGCCCGCCACGCCCGCCCCCATCAGTAGGGCGCCGCCGGCCAGGCGCCCCCAGGACAGCGTGGCCTGGCAGATCTGCCACAGGGCAAAGGCGGCCGACACGATCGCGATAAGCAGCGACAGCGCCGTCAGGCCGGGCGCGTAGTCCAGGGGGATGGGCAGGCTGAAGGCCAGCATGCCGACGAAATGCATGGACCAGATGCCGACGCCGATCGCGACGGCGCCGCCGGCCAGCCACCAGCGCGCCGCCGCGCCGCGTGCCGACGCGATGCGGGCGGTCATGTCCAGTGCCGCATAGGAGGCAAGGACCGCCACCACCAGCGAACATAGCACCAGCGCGGTGTTATAGCTGCCCACGTACATTTCCGATCCCTTTGAGAAACGGCCTGCGGCGTCCCGGGCGCGCCCTCCGCACGATTGGCGGGGATTACCGTTTACGGGATATCGGACGGAATCATGAAGAATTAAGGTGCATTTACAGAATGTAGTAATTATGGGCGGTCGCGGGAGGGTCGCGGCCTAGCGCCTGGGCTGCCGAACGACGAGGACGTCGCACGGCGCCTTCTCCATCAAGGCATCCGCCACGCTGCCGATCGCCGTGCGGACCAGGCCGGTGCTGCCATGCGTGCCGGTGACCAGCAGGTCGCAATCCGTCTGCTCGGCATAGGCGATCAGGACCCGTTCCGCCAGCCCGGCGGCGACCTGGATCTTCGGCTTTTCGCCGCCATGCAGCTCCGGCATGTCTTCCAGGAACTGGGCGGCCGCCTCTTCCGCCGTCCGTTGGAAGCCCTTGGAATTCAGGTCGTCCCTGCGATTCCCCGGCAGATCGAAAGCATGGAAGAGAGTCAATCCCGACACCGGCAACAGCGACAGCGCCGCGCGCAGGGCCGGCCGCGAGGCCTCGGAGAAATCGCTCGCGACCACTGCGTTGCGATATGGCTGACGCGCGCGCCGCTTGACCACCAGCACCGGGGCCAGCGATTCCCGCACCAGCCGTTCAACCGTGGTCCCCAGCAGTATGCGGCCCAGGGTTTCGTCGCGCGCCACGCCCGCCACGATCAGGGAGCAGGCGTTTTCTTCCGCTGCCTGGCGCAGCAGCCGGACCGGTTCGCCGCAGCGCACCACGACGTCGACATCGACATCGAGGTCTTCGAGATCCCTGAGCAGGCCGCGCCGCGCCTGCGATTCACGCTGCGTCACCGAAGGCTGCGACGTCAGCAGCGCCCGGGACTGCGACTCGATGACGTGCAAGGCGATGACGGACGTGTCGAACTGGCGCGCCAGCAATATCGCGCGATCCAGGGCGCGGTCGCCACGCGCGCTCAGGTCCGTGGCAAGCAGGATAGGTCCCGCAAAACTGTGCATGATTGTCTCCCGGAATGGGGTGATCCCTGCCCCGCCGGCGCGGCTGCCGGTCCATGCTCTTTTTTTTGTGCCGATACGCCTGCCGCAAGCACGTGGCGGGCCCGCCGCGCAGGCCCGGGCGGACGCGCCCTAGGGCGTCGGCTGGCCGCGCACCAGCATGACATCGCTGGGCAGCGATTCCAGCAGGCGTTCCGCCACGCTGCCCACCATTGCGCCCATGATGCCTTTCATGCGCTGCGCACCGGCGATCACCAGGTCGCAGCGCTGCTGGAAAACATACTCCGACAACACGGTTTCGGGCTCGCCGTACTGCACCACGGTGTCGGCCGGCACGCCTGGTGGCAGATCGCCCTGGGCCTCGAGAAAACGGCGCATTTCATTGTCCAGGTCGCGCTGCAGCGCCTCCGGCGCGTGGGCCGCGTCGCCGGGCATGCCCAGCACCGTGTCGCAGGCGTGGAACAGCGTGAGCGCCGTGCCGGGCAGCAGCCCCGCCGCCAGCCGCAGCGCATGGCCCGATTCGGGCGAAAAGTCGGTGGCGACGATGCCCTTCGGATACGGTCCGTGCGGACGGTTCTTCACCACCAGCACCGGCGCGGCCGATTGGCGCACCAGCTTGCGTACGGTGGACCCGAGCAGCAGCTTGCCCAGCGATTCGTTGCGCCCGACACCGGTGACGACCAGCCCGCAGGCCGACGCCTGGGCCGCCGCCAGTATCTGCTCCGCGGCATCGCCGCTTTCCACGCGGATATCGCAGTCGATGCCGGCGGCATCCAGGTCCAGGCGCAGGCGATAGCGAGCCCATGCCCGATGGTCTTCGCTCAGCCGATGCCAGGCTGGCGCGCCGCCGGCGCCGGCCGGCATGCCGGGCTCCATCACATGCATGGCGATAAGGCGCGCGCCCTGTGTCCGGGCCAGCGCGACGGCGCGATCCAGGGCACGATCGCCCTGGGCGCTGAGGTCCGTGGCCACCAGGATGGGGGCGGCGGGCTGGGAATGCGCATACGTCGACATGAATGGCCTCCGTGAGCAACGAAGCCATTATGACCGCGCAGGAATCAAAACGACAATGCGCCGAAGGAATCGGGGTGCGCGCGGGTCGTGAGAGGGGTGCGCGAAAAGCGGATGGGGACTAGGCCTGGTCCAGCGCCTGGATTTCGCGCCGGCGCAGGTACAGCAGCACCAGCCCGGGCAGCGCGATCAGCACCGTGACCAGGAAGAATGGCGCCCAGCCCATCCGGTCGACCAGGACCGGCGTCAGCGGCCCGGCCAGATAGGTCCGGCCCACGGCCGCCATCGCCGACAACAGCGCGAACTGCGTGGCCGAGAACTCCTGCCTGCACAGCGCCATGACCAGCGCCACGAAGGACGCCGTGCCCAGCCCGCCGCACAGGTTTTCCAGGCCAACGGCGGCCGCCATCAGGGGCAGGCTGCCGGGCTTGAGCGCGACCAGCCAGTAGCCCAGGTTGGACACCGCCTGCAGCACGCCGAACAGCATCAGCGACCGGTAGAGGCCCATGCGGGCCATGATGGATCCGCCCGCCAGCGCGCCCACGATGGTGGCCGCCAGCCCCAGCAACTTGTTCACCGTGCCGACTTCGGTGGGCGTGAAGCCGCCGCCGCGCAGCAGGAAAGTGGTGGACAGGGCGCCGGCGAACGCATCGCCCAGCTTGTACAGCACGATCAGGACCAGCAGGCTGATGGCGCCACGGCGGGAGAAGAATTCCCGCAAGGGCTCCACCACCGCTTCCAGCAGCGTGGGCGGCGACGGCGCGGGGCGCTCCGGTTCGGGCGCCCATAGCGTGGCCAGCACGCCTATCGCCATCAGGCCCCCCATCAGCACATAGGTGTTGCCCCAGCCCAGCCAGCCATCGGCCAGGATCAGGGCCAAGCCCCCGGATACCAGCATGGCGATGCGGTACCCCAGCACCTTGACGGCCGCGCCGCCGCCACGCTCATCCTTGTGCAGGACGTCGGTACTGTAGGCGTCGAAGGCAATGTCCTGCGTCGCGGACAGGAAGGCGACCACCACCGCCAGCAGGGCCAGCGGCATCAAGGCGCTGTCCGGCGACAGCATGCCCATGGCGGCGATGCCGACCGCCAGGGCCAATTGCGTCGCCAGCATCCAGCCGCGCCGCCGTCCCAGGATGGGTACGGCATAACGGTCGATCAGGGGCGCCCACAGGAACTTGAGGGTATAGGCCGTGCCCACCAGCGTCAGGAAACCGATGTCCTGCAGGGACACCCCCGCGACCGTGGCCCAGGCCTGCAGCGTCCCGCTGGTCAACGCCAGCGGCAGCCCGCTGGAAAAACCCAGCGCCAGCATGGGCGCGACACGGCGGCTTGTGTAAAGGCGGGCGGCGGACGAAATACCTGGTCTCCGTGACAGCGGGCCTGCCGGCCGGCATTCAACCGGCGGCGAAGCGGTAGACCGCCAGCGTGCTGCGCCATCCCGGCAGCAGCTTGACTTCGCGGTCGTCGTTGAACGTGGCCCGCTGCAGAATGCGCAGACCCAGCTTGGCGGCCAGGTCCTCGAAATCGCGCAGCGTGCACAAATGAATGTTGGGCGTGTTGTACCACTCGTAAGGCATCTGCCCCGTCACCGGCATGCGCCCGCGCAGGATGGACCAGCCATGCGGCCAATAACCGAAGTTGGGGAACGATACGACGCCATACTTCGCCACGCGCGCCATTTCCCGCAGGATATGCTCGCTGCGATGCATGGATTGCAGGGTCTGCGACAACACCACCGTATCGAACTGGCCGGCATCGAACAGCGCCAGGCCATCTTCCAGGTTTTGCTGGATCACGTCCACCCCGCGGCGCACGCATGCGATCACGTAATGGTCGTCGATTTCAACACCGGCGCCGCGCACCTGGCGCTGATCGCGCAGCCACGCCAGCAGTTCACCGTCTCCGCATCCCAGGTCCAGCACGCGCGAACCGGGGTTGATCCAACTGGCGATGCGCGCCAGGTCGGCGCGCAGTTCGGTGCGGGCACCCGCTATCATTCGGCCCCCCTCGGTTCGAGCGCGCGGGGCGGCAAGCCCAGTTCATGCGCGATCCGGTCGTAATAGGCGCGCACCACCGCGTGATAGCGCGCGTCGTCCAGCAGGAAGGCGTCGTGGCCGTGCGGCGCGTCGATCTCCGCATAGGTGACCGGGCGGTTGTTCTTGAGCAGGGCCCGCACGATTTCCCGCGAGCGCTCCGGTGGGAAACGCCAGTCCGTGCTGAAGGACACCAGCAGGAAACCCGCGCTCGCCGCCGCCAGCGAACGCGCCAGGTCGCCGCCATGCGTGCGCGACGGGTCGAAATAATCGAGCGCGCGCGTGATCAGCAGATAGGTGTTCGCATCGAAATAGCGCGAGAATTTTTCGCCCTGGTAGCGCAGATAGGATTCCACTTCGAATTCGACGTCGTAGCCATAGCGGTACTCGCCATTGGCGCCGGGTTCGCGCTGCGTGCGGCCGAACTTCTCCGCCATGTCGTCCTGCGACAGATAGGTGATATGCCCGAGCATGCGTGCGACCGCCAGTCCCCGATGCGGCACCGTGTCGTGGGCGTAGTAATCGCCCCCATGGAAATCGGGATCCGTGATGATGGCGCGGCGCGCCACTTCGTTGAACCCGATGTTCTGCGCCGACAGGCGCGGCGTGCTGGCGATGACCACGCAATGCGCGACGCGGTCGGGACATGCGGTGGCCCAGCTCAGGGCCTGCATGCCGCCCAGCGAACCGCCCATGACGGCGGCGAATCGCCCGATGCCGAAATGGTCGGCCACGCGCGCCTGGGCGTGCACCCAGTCCTCCACCGTAAGCACCGGGAAGGCGGCGCCCCAGGGTTTGCCGGTTTCCGGATTGATGCTGGCCGGCCCCGTCGACCCGAAGCAGGAGCCCAGGTTGTTGATGCCGATCACGAAGAAGCGTTCGGTATCGACGGGCTTGCCCGGGCCGACCATGTTGTCCCACCAGCCGATATCCTTGGGATCGTCCGCCGATATGCCGGCCACGTGGTGCGAGGCGTTCAGCGCGTGGCATACCAGCACCGCATTGCTGCGGTCGGCATTCAGGGCGCCGTAGGTTTCCACCGCCAGTTCGTAGCTGGGCAGGGACTGGCCGTTGGCCAGCAGCAGGGGTTCGGTGAATTTCAGGAAGACGGGCGCCACCACGCCGATGGAATGCGACGCGACGGCCGGGACGGCGGCGGAAACGGGCGGACCGGAACCGGGTTCACCGGAAGCGGTGTGGCCGGAAGAAGATCGACCGGCAGGTTGCGCGGATACGCCCGCGCCAGCGGATTGCTCGATGGTTGCAGTCATGCAGACCTCTTTAGCTGGATTTATCAGGCGCCCGCAAGCGGATCAGGCAAATCGGCGCCACCGAAATGAAGGGCAGATTCTAGCACTCGGCCGGAACCCTGCCGACCCAAGGGGAATCCAGGCAGCCCGGCCCCGGGGCAAGCCGCCACGGTCACGCCGGAGCGGAATCGCAGCCGCAATTCCCATTCGTGTCATTGCTGGGCCGCGGCCGGCGGCTATCGCACCATCGCCGGCATTCCCGCCTTCCCGCTTCATCCCGCCGTCACGGCAACGATGCTCCGATGCCAGAAAAGAAGTTGTCAGAACGCGAGGCTGCCTGCCTGCAATGGGCGGCAGCCGGCAAGACCAGCCGGGAAACCGCCATGATTCTCGGCGTCGCCGAACGGACCGTGAATTTCCACCTGCAGAACGCCTGCCGCAAGCTGTGCGCGCGCAACCGCCGCGCCGCCGTGGCCACGGCGCTGACCTGCGGCCTGCTGGCTGCCTGCCGCGTCGATGGCGGCGAGCACTGAGCAGGCACCCAGCCGTTCAACGGCCATTGAACCGAAGCGAGCCGACGAACTCGTGCGCCGGCGCCGCCGGCAGGCCACGTTCCGACCCCGTGGCGACCGCCTCCACCAGCATCCCGTCGCGGACCCATACCCGCGCCAACGCCCAGACCGTGTGGCCGCCCACCTGGCCGCGGACCGTCACGTCCACGCCATAGTCCGGCGCCACGGCCGGCGGCGTGGCGTGAAGGTTCTCATGCAGCGATCTCACCAAGTCCGCCGCCAGCGCGCGCTGCCCGGCGGGGTCGTCGACCAGGTCCGGCGGCAAGGGCGCGTATCCCACGGCGAATACCCCATCGTCCACCCTGGCCGACGTCAGGGAAAAGCGCAGCATGCGGCCCCCCAGGCCGATGCTCCGTGTGTCCGTGTCGGGACGCGCGGGAAAATTGGCGCTGGCCGCGCCATCGGCGATCTGCACTTCGCGCCAGTTGTAGGTGGGCGTGCAGGCGCCGAGCAGCATGGCGCACAGCGCCAGTAACGCCACGGACCAGCAGCCCGGCACGGCCGGAAAGCGGCGCCTGTTGTATCGTCCCTGCGGCATCGTCGTATCGCTCCCCCGACCGATCGGCGTATAACGGTCATGCGTCATTGTCGCCCAAGCGCGGGACCGGACCGCCGCCAGCAGGCACCGGGATAGGCCCTGGCCGGCGCGGGTTACTCGACGCGCCCATGGACGCAACCCGTAAAATCAGCCTCCATCAACCTGGATCATAAGAAAGAAGCCTGCCGTGACCGATATTTCCGCCCGTCGATACGCCCGTCTGGACGCCAACCGGGATCTGCTTACCCGTACCCTGCGCGGCATCGAAAAAGAAGGCCTGCGGGTCGACGACCACGGGCATCTGGCGCGTACGCCGCATCCGGTCGCGCTGGGCTCGGCGCTGACCAACGAGCACATCACCACCGATTATTCCGAAGCGCTGCTGGAGCTGATCACCGGCACCCACCGCGACATCGGCAGCCTGCTGGGCGAACTGGCGGACGTTCATCGCTTCGTCAACGCCAACCTGGGCGGCGAACTGATCTGGAACCAGTCCATGCCGGCGGCGCTGCCGTCCGAGGCGGACATTCCCATCGCCTGGTACGGAAAGTCCAACACCGGCATGCTCAAGCACGTCTACCGCCGCGGGCTCGCGCATCGCTACGGCAAGACCATGCAGTGCATCGCGGGTGTGCACTACAACTTCTCGCTGGACGACGGCATCTGGACCCTGCTGGAGCCGCCCGGTGCCAGCGAGCAGGAACGCCGCTCGGCCGGCTACATCGGCCTGATCCGCAATTTCACGCGCTATTCCTGGCTGTTGATGTACCTGTTCGGCGCCGCGCCGGCCCTGTCCAAGGACTTCCTGCGCGGCCGCGAACACCCCTTGCAATCGCTGGACGGCGATACCCTGTACCTGCCCTACGCCACCAGCCTGCGCATGGGCGACCTGGGCTATCACAATCCGGCGCAGGCCCAGCTCAAGCCTTGCTACAACGATCTGTCGACCTTCCTGCAACGCCTGTACGCGGCGGTGACCATGCCCTGGCCCGCCTACGAGGCCATCGGCACCAAGCGCGACGGCGAATGGATCCAGCTGAATACCAACGTCCTGCAGATCGAGAACGAGTACTACTCGAGCATCCGGCCCAAGCGCGCCACCGGCCGCTGCGAACGTCCCATCACCGCGCTGGCCGAGCGTGGCGTCCAGTACGTGGAAGTCCGCTGCCTGGACATCGACCCCTTCGAACCCGTCGGCATCGCCGCCGACACGGCGCGTTTCGCGGATGCCTTCCTGCTGTTCTGCGCCACCAGCGACAGCCCGTATTTCGACGACGCCGGCTTCTGTAGCGCCAGCGCGGGCAACTTCAACCGTGTCGTCAACGAAGGCCGCCGGCCCGGACTGGAACTGATGCGCGATGGCGCGTCCGTGCCCTTGCGCACCTGGGGCAAGGAACTGCTCGACCGCATCCTGCCTTATGCCGAATTGCTGGACGCCGCCTATGGCGGTACGGCCTATCGTCAGGCGGTGGCCGCGCAATTCGGCAAGCTGGACGAACCGCAGTCCACGCCTTCCGCGCGCCTGCTGGATGAGCTCAAGCGCAGCGGCGCCAGCTTCCTGGAATACACCTTGCGGCAGAGCCGCCAGCATGCCGATACCCTGCTGGCCTCGCCGCTGGAAGCCGGCAAGGCGGCGCGGTACGCCGAAATGGCGCGCGTCTCGCTGGCCGACCAGGCTGCGATCGAGGCCGGCGACACGATGGATTTCGATACATATGTGGCCCGCTACCACCAGGCCCTGAAGCCTCCCAGGTGACATATTCCGCGCGTATGATCGGAAGCGGCGCCGGACGTTTCGTCCTGGCGCGCCTGCATCCGATCCGCGAGGAATCCCATGCAAATCCGGGCGTGCTTGGTGTGCGTGTTGTTGTGCGGGTGTTTCGCGGCCATGGGCGCCCTGCTGCCGGCCCCGGCCATCGCCGATAAGCTCCCCGCCCCCACGCCGGTCCCATCGGTGGACGTGCGCAGCATCCTGGGCAAGTGGTACGAAATCGCCCGACTGCCCCGCTTCTACCAGCGCTATTGCGTGAGCGACAGCATCGCCCAGTACGTGGCGCGTGACGAGCGGACCATCAGTATCGAGAACAGCTGCCGCACCAAGGACGGCGACATCCGCACCGCGCACGGCACGGCGCACCTGCTGCCCGGCAGCAACAACGCCAAGCTGGAAGTCACCTTCCTGCCACCCTTCTCGTCCGACTACTGGATCATCGGGCTGGCGCCCGACTACAGCTGGTCCGTGGTCGGCTCGCCAGGCCGCCAATCGCTCTGGATACTTGCCCGCACGCCGCAGCTTCCCACGGCGGCGCTGGACAAGGCCAGGTCGATCGCCCGGGCCGAAGGCTACCCGGTCGACGAACTGGTCTACACCCCGCAAAGCGAAGCCAGGCTGAACGCCCGGTAAGCGATGCCCCCAGCGGCCACCACGTCGCGGCGTGGCCGGCCACCAGGAAAAACAGAGGAGCCCACCCCATGAAACGCTATTCATCCCTCGCCGCCGGCATCACGGCGCTCGCATTGCCGCTGGTATTTTCCGTGCCGGCACAGGCCCACCACGGCTGGTCGTGGGCCGATACGGAGCAGATGACCCTGACCGGTGTCGTGCAGAAGGTAGTCGTGGCGCCCCCACATCCCTATCTGGACGTACAGACGCAAAATGACGGCGTGTGGCGGGTCGAACTGGGCAACCCCACGCAGACGCGCGAATCCGGCTTCAACGACCAATCCGCCAAGGCCGGACAAACCATCAAGGCCGTCGGCAACCGCGCCCGGGACCACGCGGAAAAGCGCATGAAGGCCGTGCAGATATCCGTGGGCGGCAAGACCTACGACATATATCCCGAACGCATCGGACGATGACGGCGGATGCCCTTGCGCGATGGCTGGCCGGCCTGCCGCCCGCGCTCTTCCTGCGCGAATCGGCGATCGGCTATCTGTTGGTGAATGCCGCGCACATCGTGGCCCTGGGCGTGCTGATCGGCGCCGTCACGGCGCTGGACCTGCGCCTGTTGCGATCGCGCGCCACCTTGCCACTGCGCGAGGCCGGCCCGTACCTGTCGCACCTGGCCGCCAGCGGGCTGGCCGTGGCGGCCCTGACGGGGCTGCTGCTGTTCTCCGTGAAGCCCGACGAATACCTGGGCAACCGGGCGTTTCTGATCAAGCTTGCGGTAATCGCCGCGGGCGTCCTGAATGCGCTATGGGTTCACGCGGGACCGCACTGGCGGTCCGCGCAACAAGGCGTGGCAATCCCGGCCAGGCTTCGTGTGCACGCCGTGGCGTCCCTGGCCTTGTGGCTGGGCGCCGTGGTGGCCGGCCGTTGGATCGGCTTCCTGTAGTGCCGCCCTCGTCGCCGTGCCACCCCTGCCAGCGCGGCTCAGCGCGCGTTCCTCACGGCCATCGCGACGGCATCGCCCATCTCCTCCGTGCCCACGCGCTGGCAGCCGGGCTGCATGATGTCGGGCGTGCGCAGCCCATCGGCCAGCACCTTGCGCACGGCAGCCTCGACGCGTTCCGCGTTGGCGGCCTGGTCGAAGCTGTAGCGCAGCATCATCGCCATGGACAGGATGGACGCGATCGGATTGGCCAGGTTTTTGCCGGCGATGTCCGGCGCGGTGCCGTGCACCGGCTCGTACAGCCCCTTCTGGCCATAGCTCAGCGACGCCGACGGCAGCATGCCGATCGAGCCGGTCAGCATCGCCGCCGCGTCCGACAGGATGTCGCCGAAGATATTGCCGGTGACCATCACATCGAACTGCTTGGGGTTGCGCATCAGCATCATCGCCGCCGCGTCGACGAACAGATGCGTCAGTTCGACGTCGGGGTACTGCTGCCCCACCTTGATCACCACCTCGCGCCACAGTTGGCCGACTTCCAGCACGTTGGCCTTCTCCACCGAGCAGACCTTGCGGCGCCGGCCGCGCGCGGCCTTGAAGGCGACGTGGGCGATGCGCTCGACTTCCGACTCGCTGTAGCGCATGGTGTTGTAGCCTTCGCGCTCGCCCTTCTCGTTGACGCGGATGCCGCGCGGCTCGCCGAAGTACGCGTCGCCATTCAGCTCCCGCAGGATCAGCATGTCCAGGCCTTGGATCACTTCCGGCTTCAGCGTCGACGCGTCGATCAGTTCGGGGAACAGGAATACGGGGCGGAAGTTGGCGAAGATCTCCAGTTCCTTGCGCAGGCGCAGCAGGCTGGCGCCGGGCCGCATCGCATAAGGGATGGCTTCATCACCCGGAATGCCCGCCGCGCCGAACAGGATCGCATCGGCCTTGCGAGCGATTTCCGACGTCTTCGCCGGCAAGGGGTCGCCAGCGGCTTCCACGCCGGCGCCGCCGATGGCGGCTTCGGTCAATTCCAGATTGGCGTTGGAGCCCAGCACGGCATGCAGTACCTTGACCGCCTGCGCGGTGACTTCCTGGCCGATGCCGTCGCCCGGCATGACTGCGATTTTCATGGGTTTTCCTTCAGTGGTAAGCGTGTCAGCCCTGCGCAGCAGACGTGGCGTGCCGGCGCTCGAAATCGGCGATGCGATCGCTCAGCGTCAGGGTGTAGTCGAGTTCGTCCATGCCTTCCAGCAGGCATTGCTTGGGAAAGGCATCGATCTGGAACGAGTAGGTGGCGCCGTCCGGCGCGGTCACGGTCTGCGCGGCCAGATCGACGACGATGTGTACGCCAGGCCGATCCTGGATCTGCCGCAGCAGCGACGCGACGGTCGTGTCGGGCAGCACGATGGGCAGCAAGCCGTTCTTCAGCGAATTGGAATGGAAGATGTCGCCGAAGCTGGGCGCGATGACCGCCCGTATGCCATAGTCGTACAGGGCCCACACCGCATGTTCGCGTGAGGACCCGCAGCCGAAATTGCGCTGGGCGACCACGATGCGCGACGCCCTGTAGGGCGGCTGGTTCAGCACGAAGTCCGGGTTCTCCGAACCGTCCTTGTCGAATCGCATATTGCTGAACAGATACGCGCCGAAATCGTCGCTGCGCGGTTTCTGCAGATAGCGCGCCGGCACGACCTGGTCGGTATCGACATTGCTGCGCGGCACCGGCAGCGCCACCGCGTCGAGTCGTTGGAAGGCTTCCATGGATCAGCTCCTGTCCAGCAAGGGGCGCGGATCGGCCAGGTGCCCGCTGACGGCGGCGGCGGCCGCCATGGCGGGGCTCATCAGGTGGGTGCGCGATCCCGGACCCTGACGACCCACGAAATTTCGGTTCGAGGTGGACGCGCAGCGCTGCCCCGGCGCGACCTGGTCGCCGTTGGTGCCCAGGCACATCGAACAGCCCGCGAAGCGCCATTCGAAACCCGCGTCACGGAAGACGCGATCCAGTCCTTCCTGCTCGGCCTGTAGCTTGACCTGCTGCGAACCCGGCACGACCCAGGCCTGCACACCAGGCGCGACACGCTTGCCGCGTGCAACCGCGGCGGCCTGGCGCAGATCCTCGATGCGGCCGTTGGTGCAGGAACCGATGAACACGCGGTCCACGGCCACGTCGGTCAGCGGCATGCCCGGTTTCAGGCCCATATAGTCCAGCGTGCGCGTCATCGCGGCGCGCCGCCCCGCATCGGCGGCGCTATCCGGGTCCGGCACGCGCCCGGATATCGGCAGCGCATCCTCGGGGCTGTTGCCCCAGGTGACCATGGGCTGCAGCGCCGATCCGTCCAGCACCACTTCGCGATCGAAGCTGGCGCCGGGATCGGTGGGCAGCATGCGCCACTGCGCCACCGCCTGGTCCCAGTCGGTGCCTGAAGGCGCGTAGGGCCGTCCATGCAGCCAGGCGAAGGTCGTATCGTCCGGTGCGACCATGCCCGCGCGGGCACCGGCTTCGATCGACATATTGCACACCGTCATGCGGCCTTCCATCGACAGCGCCGTGATGGCTGGCCCCGCATACTCGATGACATGCCCCGTGGCGCCGGCCGCGCCTATCCTGGCGATGATGCCCAGGATGATGTCCTTGGCCGCCACCCCGGGCTGCAGACGTCCTTCCACGACGACCCGCATGGTCGGCGGTTTGCGTTGCCAGATGGATTGCGTGGCCAGCACGTGGGCGACTTCGGAGGCACCGATGCCGAAGGCGAACGCGCCCATGGCGCCGTGCGTCGCGGTATGGCTGTCGCCGCACACGATCAGCATGCCCGGCAGGCTGAGCCCCTGTTCGGGACCGACCACGTGGATGATGCCCTGGCGGGGATCGTCCAGGCCGAAGAACTGCATGCCGGCCTCCTTGGCGTCCTGCTGCAAGGCATTCGCCATGGCACGCTTTTCCGGATCGGCAATGGTCGCCAGTTCACGCGTATCGGTGGGCACGTAATGGTCAGGCGTGGCGAAGCTGCGCTGCGGACTGCGCACCTTCAGGCCGCGGTCGCGCAGCATGGCGAAAGCGGGCGCCGAGCCGTCCTGGACCAGGTGGCGGTCGACGTAAAGCAGGCTGGTGCCGTCGTCACGCAGCAGGATCTGGTGCCTGGACCAGATCTTGTCGAACAGCGTGCGAGGCGCGGATGCATGGGACATGGATGTCGGCTGGTGAGTTGGGTTGAAGGTTTCTTCGTATGCTGCCTGGTGTCGGCGTGGCCTGGCGCGCTCAATCCAGCTTGGCGCCGGACAGCTCCACGATGGGCTTGTAGCGAACGATCTCGTCGTTGATGAACTTCGTGAAATCCGCCGGCGTACCGCCGCCGATCTCGGCGCCGTAGTCCAGCATGCGCTGGCGGATCTCGGGATTCTTCAGCACCGCATTGGTGGCCTTGTTGAGCTTGTCGACCACGTCCTGCGGCATGCCCTTGGGCCCCATCAGGCCGTACCACGACGATGCGTAGACGTTCTTCACGCCCAATTCGTCCAGGGTGGGCACGTCGGGCAGCTGGTCGTTCCGCTGGCGCGACGCGACGGCCAGCGCGCGCAGCTTGCCGGCCTTGACCAGCGGCAGACAGGTCGTCGTGTCCAGCATCAGCGACACGTGGCCCGCCATCAGGTCGGCTTCGGCGGGTGAAGTGCCTTTGTACGGAACGTGGACGATGTTGATCTTGGTGGCGTCCATGAACTGCACCGCCGCCAGGTGCTGCGACGAGCCTACGCCCGCCGAGCCGTAGTTCAGCTTGCCGGGATTCGCCTTGGCGTAGGCGACCAGCTCCTGCATGGTCTTGAAGGGCGACGATGCCGGCACCACCAGGATGTTGGGCACGGCCGACACATAGGTGATGGGCGTGAAATCCTTGACCGGGTCGAAACCCAGGTGCGAATACAGATAGACGTTGATGGCATTGGGGCTGATCGAGCCCATCAGCAGGTTGTAGCCGTCGGCCGGCTGGCGCATGGCCAGTTCGGTGCCGATGTTGCCGCCGGCGCCGGAGCGGTTGTCGACGATGACGGGCTGGCCGAGCTCCTGCGACAGGCCCTGCGCGACCAGCCTGCCCATGGTGTCGACGCCGCCGCCCGGTGGCCAGGGCACGATCATCTTGATGGGGTGGTCGGGATACTCGGCGTGGGCCAAGCCGCAGGCCACCAGCATCATGGCGGCCAGCCAGACATGCGGTTTCTTCATGGTTGTCTCCGTATTTTTGGTTTTGAATACGGCGCTATTTTTGGCTTGCCTCTCTTGGCGGGCAAGGCAAATTAAGGCATGTCAGATATGATTAATAGTCATGCCACGGCCTGGCCGGGCCACCAGGCCAGACGGCCGGGGGCAAGGTCACGGGCGGAACACAGGCACGGAGCACGGGCCTTGGCCCAGCCCGCAGCACCCCGCCACGACGACCTGGCCCATCAGGAGCAGCAAATGACTCGTCGACTGCCACCATTGAATGCGCTGCGCGCTTTCGAAGCCTCCGCCCGCAACGCCAGCTTCACCCGCGCGGCCGAGGAGCTCTGCGTCACCCAGGGCGCCGTGAGCCGCCACGTGGCCACGCTGGAAGACTGGACCAAGGCCCAGCTGTTCGTGCGCGGGCGCCACGGCATCGAGCTGACCGGGCCGGGCCAGGCCTACTTCCGCACCATCAAGGCCGCGCTCGACCAGATCGAACAGGCCACCCGCCAGTTGCAACAGCAGCCCGACGAGCGCTGCCTGCGCATCAAGCTGCCGCCGACCTTCGCCATCAAATGGCTGGTGCCGCGCCTGGCGCGCTTCCACGCCGCGCGCCGCGACATCGACGTGCAGATCACCACATCGCACCTGCGCGCCGATTTCGATCGCGAGGACGTGGACATCAGCATCCATTCGGAAGCCGAGCCGCCCACCGGCCCGGGCTACCGGCGCCTGTTCGGCGAGATCCTGCTGCCAGTCTGTGCGCCGGGGCTGCTGAACAAGGAGCCCCGCCTGGAAAGACCCGAGGACCTGGGCAACCACGTGCTGCTGTGCTCGCTGAACCGGCCCAAGGACTGGCCCACCTGGCTGGCGGCGGCCAGCGTCGAGCATATCGACGGCAACAGCGGCCTGAAATTCGAGAACGCCGCGCTGGCCTACCAGGCCGCCATCGACCAGCTCGGCGTCATGGTCGCTCAACTGGCCTTCGTCAGCGACGACCTGCTCGCCGGCCGCCTGGTCGCCCCCCTGCCCCAGCGCACCGACACCGGCGGCGCGTACTACTTGGCCTATCGCAGCGACCGGCCCAAGCCGGAGCGCGTGCAGGCCTTCGAGGAATGGATCACGAGGGAAGCGGAAGAAATGGAGTCGCGGCTGCTGCTGTGACGCCGCCCCGGGGAGAAAACGCATGAACACGCAGACCATTCCCGCCGCACTTGCGGGCGCCTCGTTGCTGGTGTGCTCGGTGCTGATGCCGCTGGTGTGGCTTGCGCGGCAGCGATCACGGCGTGGGGTATAACGCTCAACGGCCCGCATCCGGGCCTGCGGGAGTTCATATGAAAAAAGTCATGATCGTTACCGGCGGCGGGCGCGGCATAGGCGCGGCGACCGCCAGGCTGGCGGCGCAGCGCGGCTACGCGGTGGGCGTCAACTACCTGAGCAACGACGCCGCCGCGTCGTCAGTGGTGGCGACCATACGCGATGCCGGTGGCGAGGCGGTCGCCTTGCAGGCGAATGTCGCGGTGGAAGCGGAGGTGGTGGCGATGTTCCAGGAGGCCGACCGCAGGCTCGGCCCGCTCTCGGCCCTGGTGAACAACGCCGGCATGCTGCAGAAGCAGATGCGCCTGGAGGACATGGACGCGGAACGCCTGCGGCGGGTGCTGGACACGAACGTCGTCGGCGCATTCCTGTGCGCGCGTGAAGCGGTGCGCCGCATGTCCAGCCGTCATGGCGGCTCAGGTGGCGCGATCGTCAACGTATCCTCGGCGGCCGCCAGGACGGGATCGCCAGGCGAATACGTGGACTACGCGGCGTCGAAGGGCGCCCTGGACACCATGACGATAGGACTGGCGCATGAGGTCGCGGCGGACGGCATACGGGTGAACGGCGTTCGCCCCGGGTTCATCTACACCGATATGCACGCCAGCGGCGGCGAGCCCGGACGCGTGGATCGCGTCAAGCAATTCGTGCCGCTGAAACGTGGCGGGACGGCGGAAGAAGTCGCAGCTGCGATACTTTGGCTGCTGTCTGACGAGGCTGCCTATACAACCGGCGGCTTCATCGACGTCGCGGGGGGAAGGTAGAGCCGTCCACAAAAGGAGAATTCAAAGCCGACGGGCGGCCCGAAAAGTGCAGGATATTGCTCAAATTCGTGCTACTTCACTGCGAAAGTGCTAAATTACGAACATGACTCCGGACGAAATCGGCCATCTCGTCGCTGAACGGCGCCGCGCTCTGCGACTCACCCAAACCGACCTCGCCGCCCGCGCCGGCGTGGGACGCCGCACGCTGATCGAGCTGGAAAGCGGTTCTGGAACCACCGACATCGGCTTTCGTAAATTTGAGCGTATCCTCAATGCAGTAGGCCTGACGCTGTCAGTCACGGAAGCGCATCGCCGCCCAACCGAAGACGAGCTGCGCAAGGTCTTCGACGACGAGGATAGCGATGTCGACTGATCGCCGAGCGCAGCAAAAATCCTTGGCGCGGCTCAAGCATCTTTACGTCCATACGTCCCAAGGCTTCGCTGGCATACTCTCGCGGGAATCACAGCTAGTCTTCGGCTACCGCACCGACGACGCCGCATGCGAAATCAGCCTCGTCTTGCCACTGCGCGCGCAGACATACTCGTCCAACATCTTGCCGGGTGTATTCCGGCAGAACTTGCCCGAAGGGTATTTGCTGAGTTGGATGCACGACCATTTCGGCAAGACGATGAAGATGGACGACTTCAACTTGTTGGCGCTCACGGGCGCGGACACCATTGGGCGTGTGAGCGTGAGCGTCCAGGAGAAGCAGGTCGAGCCGGTCAAGCCGGAAGATCTTGGTTCGCTTCTCGCCTGGAAAGGCAGCGAGAGCCTTTTCGACCACCTGGCGGAAAGGTATGCGTCTTCTTCGGGCATTTCCGGTGTCCAGCCGAAGGTGCTCGTCCCGGCCACGGTGGATGAGGGCGCCAAGGACAAGGACACGGTCGAACGCGGTCATTTGAAGGACCGCAATCTGATCATCAAGGCCGGCGGCGCCGAATATGAAGGGCTCGCGGAAAACGAGTTCCATTGCATGACCATCGCCAGACAGGCGGGGCTGCAGGTCCCGCGCTTCTGGATTTCCGACAACAAAGAGCTGTTCGTCGTCGAGCGGTTCGACATCGACCAGAAGACAGGACAGTACCTGGGCTTCGAAGACATGACAGCCCTGACCGGGAGGCAGAACCAGGAAAAGTACGACTCCAGCTACGAGAACGTCGCCAAGGCGATCAGCCTCATGGCCAGCCCGCCCCGGAAGTCCGCGTCCCTGGCAGCCTTCTTCAAGGCGCTGGTGCTTTCCGTGACTGTAGGCAATGGCGACGCACACCTGAAGAACTTCGGGCTTCTATATACGACGCCGCAATCCGACGATGTCCGGCTTTCTCCACTGTACGACATCGTGTGCACGACGACATACATTCCGAAGGACACCCTGGCCCTCAAGTTGAACAGGACGAAGGCCTGGCCAACTCGCGATGAACTAGTTGCATTCGGAAAGGCACATTGCCAGTTGGATCATCCCGTTGAAATCATCGATCAGATCGTGACGGCTGCGATCGAATATCGTCCGGCGGCAGACCCGGGAGCAATCTGGGCGGACATGCGCGTGGAAATCGAAAAAAGGGCTCGGCGATTGCAATAAAACATCCCGAGTAGCGCTGGTACGGCGGTACCACGGAGGTCGTCATGCTTGCCGCGCGAGTCGCGCCGGCCAGCGCCGCAATGGCGCGAGGACGATTTGGCGGTTTGGGCGCCGCGTGGGCACCGACACCTAACCTGCTGATATTCTGGCGCGCCCGACAGGAATCGAACCTGTATCAAGAGCTTCGGAAACTCTCATTCTATCCATTGAACTACGGGCGCGAAGAGGCGGTATTGTACCTAAAACAGGAATCCCCGCTTGGCGCTGCTCTGGGGTCGTATCGCCCCCCGATTGTTGCGCTGCGAAGGGACGCGCCGACCGTGGGCACCGCCATCGCGACGAAGGGCGGCACCCCTACGTTATATAATCCAGCGTTTGCACGCGCGCAGGTGGAGAGCTGAGGAGGTCTCCGCCCGCCGTAGTACTTTATCCGCCCCAGGCGCCCCGGTACCCGACAGCAGGATTAGGTTATGAGCAAAGAGCAGGAATACGTACAAGAACACGCCTCACTCATCAAGACCCCGAAGCAGTTGATCGTCACGGTCGTTCTGGCATTTCTAGTACCGATCATCATCATCCTGATGCTGGTCAATATGGTGGCCTCCTACGGCCGTGCCGGCGTCGGGTCCAAC
Organism: Bordetella genomosp. 8; assembly: GCF_002119685.1. Classification (NCBI taxonomy): domain Bacteria; kingdom Pseudomonadati; phylum Pseudomonadota; class Betaproteobacteria; order Burkholderiales; family Alcaligenaceae; genus Bordetella; species Bordetella genomosp. 8. The sequence goes on from NZ_CP021108.1 coordinate 5,627,310, forward strand.
GCCCTGACGCCGGAATCCATCGACAAGCGGATCGCCCCGGTCGCCGGGTTCGAACTGGTCGACGCCAACGCACCCAAAGTCTTCAAGACCGGCGAACAGGTTTTTAGTTCCGTCTGTACGTCCTGCCATACGGCCGGCGTGGCTGGCGCCCCCAAGGTTGGCGATACGGCCGCCTGGGCGCCGCGCATCAAGGAAGGCCTGGAAGCGATGTTCAACATCGCCCTGCATGGCAAGGGTGCGATGCCGCCCAAGGGTGGCAATCCCTCGCTGAGCGATTACGAAGTGGAACGCGCGGTCGTCTTCATGGCGAACAAGTCCGGCGGCAACTTCAAGGAACCCGAAGCGCCCGCCCAACCGGCCGGCAATCAGGCCCAGGCCAACGCGGCGCCAGCGGCGGCTGCGCCCGCGGCGGCACCGGCGGCTGCACAGCCTGCCGCGCCGGCGCCCGCGCCACAAGCTCAAGCCCAGGCGCCTGCTGCGGCGCCCGCGGCCGCCCAGCAGGCAGCCGTGAATCCGGCGGGTGAAAAGCTTTACAAGACCACCTGCTTCGCTTGCCATGGCGCCGGGGTGGCCGGCGCGCCCAAGTTCGGCAGCAAGGCGGATTGGGACAAGTACATCCAGACCGGGATGGATACCATGGTCAAGACGGCCATCACGGGCAAGGGTGCGATGCCGCCCAAGGGTGGCGCGGCCAACGCGTCCGAAGCCGATATCCGGGCTGCCGTGGAATATATGGTGCAGGCCGCCAAGTAAGGCACTGGCAGGCGGCACTGGCAGGCGGCAGTCATTGGCGGCAATCATCAGCGGCGATTGCAAGCCACAAACGAGCCGTTGACTCGCGCAAGCTTAACGATCCCTACCCGGCGTAGTCGCCCGGTAGGGATTTGTGTTTTTGGGCTCGGGGATAGGCAACGAAGAAAAGCGGACGGACCGCTAGAGGACTTATGATCACGATCGTGGTTAAACAGCTGCTCGCGCGTGCGGTAATGCGTGCGGCAATGCGTGCGGCAAAGGGCCGATCAGGCGGCGGGCTAGCGGTAGGCGGGTGGGGAAACGGGCAGGAAGGAAAGAGAGGGCAACACTGGAAAACAGCAATAAGACGGGCGAGGCCGAGGACGGTGCTGACGGCGCTGATCAGGCAGCAAGCAACTGGTATACGACCTCGTGAACGCTGAGATCGCATTGCAGGTCAGCATCGCGATAATACGGGCGATGCATGCGCCCGCTGTCCTCCAGCTTGTAAGGCGGACGCTGGATGGGCGGCAAGGTGACGGGTTTGGCTGCGGCGTGCGGTTTCAGGTTGCCGGCGGCGCGGGGGGCGGGGGCTGATGGGGTTACCGTCATGCATTCCGAGAACAGATAGCCGCAGCCCCGCACCGCCAGCAAGGGCAGTTCGATTCCGGCGCGCCGGGCCTTGCGGCGCAGGCGCGAGACCAGGACGTCCATGCTGCGGATGTCCATGGGCTGCGTGCCATGATCTTCGCCTTCTGCGGATGGCGTGGCAGGCGTGGGTGATGTTGGTGATGTGGGTGACGCGAGACCGCGCTGGCGGCGCAGCAGTTGGCCTTCGCAGGCGGCGATGCGCATGAGAAAGCTGTTTTCGGCTGCCGTTACGAACAGGGTGCGATCGTGGGGGCAGACCAGCACACGGCAGTTCGCATCCAGACGCCATCCGCTACCGAGGCGTGCGGCGCGTGGAATGCGGGGAGGCGGCGGCTGGACAATGGAGAGCGAGGACGGTGCCGACTGCGAGGCGGCCCGGGCCCGGCGCAGCACGTCGAAGGCTTGGTCGCTGGCAGCGCGGCCGAAGTCGCTGTCATGGCGACGATCGAGATCATCTCCGTCGTCGTCATCGTCGCGATCATGGTCCCCCGCATCGTCCGCAAGTTCAGCAGGTGCGTCCGGCAGGGCGGGTGCTGGGGAGAAGCCACGTTCGGCATGGATATCGAGGCCACCGCCGAGGCCACCGCCAAGCCCACCGCCGAGGGCACGCGCGTGTACAGGCAATTCAACGCTGAATCCACGCAGGGCCTGGCGGCCCCAGGCCAGCAGGATGGCCATCAGCTCGGCGATGTCGATGGATGCCGAGTGGCAGGCGTCCGCGCCCGCCGCCATGACATGCGTGCGCCATGCCGTATCGGCCGACGTGCCCAGCGCGATGATGATGGCCGACGGCGCGGCCAGGCGTGCGCTCTGCGCATCGCAGGCCAGGTCGTCGGAATCGCCGGTCAACACGAGCAGCGGCGCCGGCTGGGTGGCGTACAGATGCCGCAGTCCCGCCAGGCTGCCGCAAGAACGCACCGCGAAATTCCGCTTGGCGAGTTCTTCCGCCAGATTGTCTCTTACCGCGCGCGCATCCTGCAGCACGATGACGTCCAGGTAATCGATCATGTTTTTCCTCCTGCAAACGACAAAACCACGAATGTGATTCATATAAACACCAACGTGGCATCCGTGCAAGCTTCAATCGTCTCGTGAAGAAATTTTCAGACCGTTTGAGGCACGCCCGCGCCCTGCGCGGCTACACCCAGGCCGAATTGGCGCGCCTGGCGGGCTTGTCGCAAAGCGCGGTGGCCAGCTACGAAAGCGGTGAACGCAAATCCAGCCGCGGTCTGTTCAAGCTGGCGGCAGCGCTGCGGATAGAGGCGCAGTGGCTGGACACTGGCAAGGGCCCGATGGAGCGTCCCGCGGACCTTTACGCCAACGCCAATGCCACGGCCGGCCAGCGCTACGCATTGATGGAGGACGGCGCGCAAGCGTCGTTCGGGCTGTCCGGCAAGGACCTGGAGTGGCCCTTCCCCAACATTCCGCGCGGCCGCTACGAAGGCCTGGCCACGCGCGACAAGCGGCACCTGGAAAATATGGTCGCCGCCTTCATCGACGCCTGCCTCAGCAACTACACGCTCTCCAAGCCCAAGCCCCGGACGCGACGCGGCGACTGATCCCGCCGCTCGGTCCGCAAAAAGCAAAGCGCCCCATTCGGGGCGCTTTGCTTTTCCAGCTTTATGCGTCAGCGAGCCGGAGCGGCGGTGCCGGAAGCCGGCGCGGCGCGATCCGAAGCGGGCGGCACGGCCGACCCGCCATTGGCCGGGGACGCGGGCGGGCGCGCACCGGCCGCGGGGGCGTCGCCGCGCACGCGGGCGGCGATCTCGGTCGCGGTCTGCGCCGAGTCCACGCCGAAGGCGAGCACGCCGCGGTTCAGGGGTTCGGCGATACGGGGCGCCGCCACCAGTTGTCCGTTGATGACCAGCACCAGCAGCTTGCCGACGTTTTGCGAGCTGACCTGCGCCAGCTTGCGCGCGCCTTCCGGGCTGAAGCGCAGGCCGACGAAGTTCTGGCCCTGGCGATCTACCAGCGCGGCGGCTTCGGTCAGATCGGCGCGCGACAGGACGGGCTGGCGCTGCACATAGACGGTGGCGTCGCTGAGCTTGACTTCCATCAGGTCCGGGGCGGACTCGGTCTGCGCGATATAGAAGCCGACGGAGGACGCCGCGGGCGGGGTCGACGGCGCCGGCGTGCCGGGCGTGGCGGCGGGCGCGGTCGTGCTGGCGCCATTGGCGGGCGCGGATCCTGTACCGCTCTTGTTGCCCGGCGTCTGGCAGCCCGCCAGGAGGATCGTAGCCATCAATACCACTGGTGCGATCTTACGGAAGCTGATGTGCATAACAGGTTTTCCTTTGGTGGTCGTTGCAAAAAAAGTGTACAGGGCGGGCAAGGCACAACACCGCGCAGACTGCTTCCAGATGTAATGGCTTTGCCATGTCTTCTATACTGTCGCATGCACGCAGGGGTACTTCACGGTCCGGCCAGCGTTCCGCCGATTCGAATGAACCGGTGGCTGCCGCACCAGAGGTTGAGAGAGTCCCTTCGTACCAGTACGGATAATGCCGATGCTGGGAGCGTTCCGGTGGAAACCGCCGGAATTCGACCCTATTCGGCTCCAAACCCTCGCTTGGAGCTTTCATGAACGCCAATCCGAAATTCCTGGCCGCCACGGCCGAAGTCGACGCCGCCGCGGTCGCCCCGCTGCCCAAATCCCGCAAAGTCTATCAGCAGGGATCGCGCCCGGATATCCGCGTGCCGTTCCGCGAAATCGAGCAGCACGATACGCCCACCATGTTCGGCGGCGAACAGAATCCGCCGCTCACGGTGTACGACACCAGCGGGCCGTACACCGACCCGTCGGTGAAGATCGATATCCGCCGCGGCCTGGCCGAGCTGCGTCGCGGCTGGATCGAAGAACGCGGCGATACCGAACTGCTGTCCGGACCGTCCAGCGCCTACGGCCGCGAACGGCTGGAAGACCCCAAGCTGACCGCCATGCGCTTCGACCTGCAACGGCCGCCGCGCCGTGCCAGGGCGGGCGCCAACGTGACGCAGATGCACTACGCGCGCCGCGGCATCGTCACGCCGGAAATGGAATTCGTCGCCATCCGCGAAAACCTGCGCCGCGAGCAGTACCTGGAATCGCTGCGCGCCAGCGGTCCGGAGGGCGAAAAACTGGTCAAGCGCATGCTGCGCCAGCACCCGGGGCAATCCTTCGGCGCCGCCATTCCTTCGTCCATCACGCCGGAATTCGTGCGTGACGAAATCGCGCGCGGCCGGGCCATCATTCCTGCCAATATCAATCACCCGGAACTGGAGCCGATGGCCATCGGCCGCAACTTCCTGGTCAAGATCAATGCCAATATCGGCAACTCGGCGGTCAGTTCAGGGATCGGCGAAGAGGTCGAAAAGATGACCTGGGCCATCCGCTGGGGCGGCGACACGGTCATGGACCTGTCCACCGGCAAGCACATACATGAAACGCGCGAGTGGATCGTGCGCAATTCCCCGGTCCCCATCGGCACCGTGCCCATCTACCAGGCGCTGGAAAAGGTCGACGGCAAGGCCGAGGACCTGACGTGGGAGATCTTCCGCGACACCCTGATCGAGCAGGCGGAACAAGGGGTGGACTATTTCACCATCCATGCCGGCGTGCGGCTGCCCTTCATTCCCATGACCGCGGATCGCATGACCGGCATCGTGTCGCGCGGCGGCTCCATCATGGCGAAATGGTGCCTGGCCCATCACCGCGAAAGCTTCCTGTACGAGCGTTTCGAGGAAATCTGCGAAATCATGAAGGCCTACGACGTCAGCTTCTCGCTGGGCGACGGCCTGCGCCCGGGTTCCGCCTACGACGCCAATGACGAAGCCCAGTTCGCCGAACTGAAGACGCTGGGCGAGCTGACCCAGGTGGCCTGGAAGCACGACGTGCAGGTGATGATCGAAGGCCCGGGCCACGTACCCATGCAGATGATCAAGGAAAACATGGATCTGCAGCTGGAGCACTGTCACGAGGCGCCCTTCTACACGCTCGGGCCGCTGACCACCGACATCGCGCCCGGCTACGACCACATCACGTCGGGTATCGGCGCCGCGCTGATCGGCTGGTACGGCACGGCGATGCTGTGCTACGTGACGCCCAAGGAACACCTGGGCCTGCCGAACAAGAAGGACGTGAAGGACGGCATCATCACCTACAAGATCGCGGCGCATGCCGCGGATCTTGCCAAGGGCCATCCGGGCGCGGCCATCCGCGACAACGCCCTGTCCAAGGCGCGCTTCGAGTTCCGCTGGGACGACCAGTTCAACCTGGGGCTGGATCCGGACACCGCCAAGGATTTCCACGACGAAACCCTGCCCAAGGATTCGATGAAGGTGGCGCACTTCTGCTCCATGTGCGGGCCGCATTTCTGCAGCATGAAGATCACGCAGGACGTGCGCGACTACGCCGCCAGCCAGGGCGTGGCCGAACAGGAGGCGCTGAAAAAAGGCATGCAGGAAAAGGCCGTGGAGTTCGTGCGCAAGGGCGCCGAGATCTATCATCAGACCTGACGCGGTGGCCGGTCGCGCGGAGACCGGCCGCTTGCCTGGACGTCGGCGCGCCGGACATGGACCGGCGCGTCTTTTATGTACTGGCGGCCTTGCCTGGCCGCCCGGCCGCCGCGCCGGCCGTCGATGGACGATGCGATGAGCTTATTGAAACGCCTGTTGACCCCGCGCACCTCGCGCACGCTGGACGCGGCGCAGTTTGCCCAGGCCTATGCCGAGGCGGCGCGCACGCGCTTTCCCAAGGACGGCGTCAGCGTCGAGCCTGACGTGGCTGGCGAGGCCGTCCAGGTGCGCTGGTCGCTGCCCGGCGGTGCGCAGGTGACGCAGTCGCTGGGCAATGCCTATACGGCCTATACCAAGGCGCCGGCCGATCTGGATGCCATCCTGGCGGCGCACCTCGACGCCGCCCCGGCGGCCGCCAAGCCGGATGCCGCCAGCCGCCGCGCCGCCATCCTGCCGGTCGTCAAGACCCGGATGTGGCTGACTGCCAGCACGCGCCAGCTCCAGTCAGCGGGCGCTGGAGACGGCGATCGTTTCGTCGCCGAGCCCTTGACGGACGATCTGATGACGGTCTACGTGGAAGACCGTCCCGACGCGATGAGCTATGTCGCGCCGGATCACCTGGCGGACCTGGACGTGGCGCGCGACGCGTTGATGCCCCTGGCGCGGGAAAACCTGCGGCGCCTGCTGCCGCAGCTGACCATCGAAGGCGACGAAGGCTGCTACGGGGTGCGCCTGGACGGCAACTACGACGCGAGCCTGGTGTTCCTGACCGAGGAATGGCGCGACCGCGTGCAGATCGACGGCGAACCGGTGGTGGCGATACCGGCGCGCGAGGAACTGCTGGTATGCGGTTCGAACGATCGCCACGGCCAGAACCGTATCCGCAACATCGCGGCCCACATCATGGCGCGCTCGCCCTATGGCTTGTCGGCCTTGCTCTACGTCTGGCGCGACGGCGTGCTGACCCGTTACGAGGACTGATCCGGCGCCTCGGCCAGCAACATGATCAGTTTCAGGTCGGCGTGCGTCGCCAGCCTGAAGGTCACCTGCTGGAAGCGCAGCAGCCCAAGGCGGGGATGCTGGAATTCGCGCAGGCCGCCTTCGCGCTCGACCACCGCGTGGCGCGTCCACCAATGCTCGAAGGCAGGGCTGTCCCGCAACAGCGGGTCCAGCAGATCGCGTACGTCCTGTTCATCCAGGTGCGGGCCGGCGTCGTGGCGAAATTCGGCGACGGCGCGGCGCGCGCGTTGCTCCCAATCCACCACCAGACCGCGGGCCGCCGGGTCCAGGAAGATATAGCGCAACAGATTGGGCGCCGGGTCGACCACAGGCCAGTTGTCGAACAGATCGCGCATGGCTTCGTTGTAGGCCATGACGTTCCAGGCGCGGTCCAGCACATAGGCGGGCGCATCGATGGCGTCCACACAGGCCGCCAGGATGCCTGACACGCCGGACGGTTCGTCGCGGGGATGCTGTGGATCGGCGCATTCCGCCAGCTCGAACAGGTAGGTGCGTTCGGCGCGCGCCAGTTGCAGGACGCTGGCGATACGTGCCCAGACGGCGGGCGACACCGATACCTCCCGGCCCTGTTCTATCCAGGTGTACCAGGTCACGCTGATGCCGCAGAGCTGGGCGACCTCTTCCCGCCGCAGGCCGGGCGTGCGTCGACGCAGGCCGGCGGGCAGGCCGGCCATCTGCGGCGTGATGCGCGCCCGCGCATTGCGGACGAAGTCGCCCAGGGTGCGGCGGCGCAGCGTGGCGCCTTCGGCGGCCGTGACGGAATGGGCAAGGGTGGCGGGCGTCATACCAGGATAAACAAGGACAGGTACCTGTATCGAACGCCCTATCTTACCCGGGCACCGGCCCGGTCGGCTCAGTACTTCGGGCTCTGCAGGTCGTGATAACGGTACTTCTTGCGCGCTTCGTCCATGCGCATGCCGCCACGGATGGCATCGCGCAGCTGCTTTTCCTGGCTGGCGATGTGCTCGGCCACGTCCAGCAGCTCGGCCTCGCGCACCTTGGGCAGGACCACCACGCCGTCGGCATCGCCGCGCAGGATGTCTCCCGGGTTGACCACCACGCCGCCGATGATGACGGGGACTTCCAGCGCCTTGAGCTGGATGCGACCCTTGCCGGTACGCATCCACGTGTCGTGGCTGAAAATCGGGTATCCCAGTTCGCGGCACAGGGCGACGTCGCGGTTGTTGCCGTCGATCACCGTGCCGGCCATGCCGCGATGATGCGCCAGCTCGGTCAGGATATTGCCCCACGTACCCATCTCGTCGCGGCCGCGGTTATCGATCACGATGACGCGCCCGGGCGGCACGTCGTCCATGTATTCGCCGACGTTGCCGGTTTCGATGGTGGTGGGCTCATACAGCACGGTATAGGCGCGACCGGTCAGCCGGAATGACGGATCGCAGGGCTTGATCTTGTAGCACTGCCCCACGATGCCCAGGCGATCCAGCGCATCGCTCAAGGCGCCGCAGTCCAGCCTGGAGGCCCGTACGACATTGGCGTCGTTGGTATCGATATTCATGCATGACTCCCTGGGCGTCTCGCCCGCTATTCAATGGTGATGTTGGCTTTACGGATGACCGGTTGCCAGTAATCGATGTCCTTGCGGACCTGCTGGTCCAGCCCAGGAGGGTTCAGATACCAGGCTGAGACGCCGGCGGCCGCCAGCGCGTCCTTGACCTTGTCGGTCTGCAGCGACTTCCGGGCGGCTTCGCTCAGCGTCGCGACCACGTCCGCGGGCGTGCCGGCGGGGGCGAACAACGCCACCCACGCTTCCAGCTCGAAGCCCGGGAAGCCGGCCTCGGCGGTGGTCGGCACGTCGGGCAGCATGGGGATGCGCGACTTGGCCGCGACGGCCAGCGGGCGCAGCCGGCCGGTCGTGACGAAACCGGCCAGCGAAGGCGGCGTGGCCACGGTCATCTGCACATTGCCGCTCAGCACGTCCTGGATGGCCGGACCGGCGCCCTTGTAGGGGACGTGCGTGATCTGCACGCCGGTGCGCTGCTTGAACAGCTCCATCCCGATATGGGGCACGGATCCGTTGCCGGAGGTCGCGTAGTTCAGCTCGCCAGGATGCGCCTTGGCATAGTCGACCAGTTCCTGCAGCGTCTTGACCGGCAGCTTGGGATTGACCGCGATGACGTGCGGCGAGGACACCAGCATGGCGACCGGCGCGAAATCCTTGACGGGATCCCAGTCCAGCTTGTGGAACATGACCGGGTTGCCCACATGGAACATGGAGTAGCCCGCCAGCATCGTATAGCCGTCGGGCGCCGAGCGGGCCACGAAGGACGCCGCGATATTGCCGCTGGCGCCAGGGCGGTTTTCGACGACGATGGGCTGTTTCAGCATTTCTGCCATCGGCGGCGTAATTATGCGGACGACCTGATCGATAATGCCGCCCGGGGGCACCGGCACGACGATGCGGATCGGACGCTCGGGAAAGGCCGCGTAAGCGGCCGTACATACCAGGCTGCCTAGTAATGCCGCAGCGGCGGCCACGGCCGTCGTCAGGACGCGTCTCATCTTGTCTCCTCGTTAGTAATAATTTATGCGTTTGTTGTAATTATGAAGGCCGAAGATAAAATTATCAATATGGAGCAAACCCATAGCCGCGCGGTCAATACCCCGGAGCGCATCCGTGCGCTGATCGAGCGCGATATCGCCGAAGGTGTCCTGCGCCCCGGCGTGCCGCTGGACGAAAAAGCCCTGGCGGCCCGATTCGAGGTATCCCGCACCCCGATCAGGGAAGCCCTGCTGATGCTGGCCGCGCGTAAACTGGTGGCCATCGTTCCGCGCGCCGGGACCTTCGTCTACAAGCCGGACGCGGCCGAACTGATCGCGCTGCTGGAATACCTGGGTGAATTGGAAGGCGTGGCGGCGCGGCTGGCCGCGCAGCGCATGAGCGCGGCGCAGCGTGATGAATTGGGCGCGCTGCACGAGCGGGCGTCCGCCCAGGCGGGCGACAATGACCGGCCGGGCTACGAGGAGACCAACCTGGCCTTGCATCAACTGATCTATGCCGGCAGCGGCAATACCATCGTGCGCGACGAAATCGAGGACGCGCGGCTGCGGCTGGCGAATTTCCGCCGCAATGTCTTCGATCAGCCGGGGCGGCTGCGCGTGTCCTGCGCGGAACACGACGCCGTCGTGCGGGCGATACGGGCTGGCGATGGCGAGGCCGCCGCGCAGGCGATGCGGGATCACATCATAGGCAAGGGCAAGGCCTTCGCCGACCTGGTGCTGGGCCCGGGCCCCCGCCCATGAACGGGCGCCTGTTCCTGGCCCTGCTGCTCCCGCCGTTCCTGTGGGGGAGCAACGCCATCGTGGGCAAGATGGCGGCCGGCCATATCCCGCCCGTGACGCTGAACACCTTGCGCTGGACGATGGCGCTGGTGGTCCTGCTGCCCTTCGTCGCGCGCCGCGTGGCGCGGCACCGCGAGGTGTTGCGGGCGGAGTGGCGCGACCTCGTGGTGGCGGGCTTCTGGGGCATCACCTGCTACAACGCGCTGCAATACCTGGCCCTGACGACCTCCAACCCCATCAATACGTCGCTGATCGGCTCGTCGGCGCCGGTATTCATCCTCCTGCTGGGCCGCCTGCTGTTCGGCGCGCCCATCGGCATGCGCAGCGCCTGTGGCGCCGCGCTGTCGGTGATCGGGGTCGCCTGGGTGATGCTGGGCGGCCGACTGGGCGGCCTGGATGCGATCCATTTCGTCCGCGGCGACCTGTTCATGCTGGCCGGCACCTTCGCATGGAGCCTGTACACCTGGCTGCTGAAACGCCGTCCGTCGCGGCTGCCGACCGATGTATTGATGAGCGCCCATATCGCGGCGGGACTGGCCTGGAGCCTGCCTTTCGTGCTGGCCGAACATGCGTGGGGCGGCTATGCGCCGATCGTGTTCGACTGGAAGACGGCCGCCATCGTCTGCTACATCGGCATTTTCCCGTCGCTGGTGGCGTTCTTCTGCTGGCAGACGGCGGTGGCACGGACCAGTCCGCAGCTGCCTATCTTCTTCATGAACCTGACGCCGATATTCACCGTGCTGCTGTCGGTGTTGATGCTGGGCGTGGCGCCCCAGCCGTACCACGCCGTCGGGCTGGTGCTGATCCTGGCTGGGATCCTTCTCGCCCGTCCGCGCGCGGCGCGGCCGGCATCGGCCGCGGCGTCGCCGGCCGAGTAGCCGGCGCGCCGTCCGCATCCAGGATGGTGCACGACGCACCGTCCCGATGCATCCTCCGCCCGTCCCTTGGGCACTGCCGGATCGCCTTCCCCCCTTCCCCAGGCCGCAAAAGTTGGCATGCATGTTGCTTGCTAGATATGCAAGTGACTTGCATGTAAAACATGCCACTTGCACCAACTAACGTCTCCCGCCCGTCGGCGGGCATCGCTATCAAGGGGTTACTCATGCTGCGCAGTCGTTCGATCCTGGCCATGCTGGCTTTCGTCGCGGCCGGTGCCGCGCACGCGGACCTGCTGGACACCGTCAAGCAGAAGAAGGAAATCGTCATAGGCACCGAAGCGCAGTTCGCGCCCTTCGAGTACCTGCAGGACGGCAAGATCGTCGGCTACGGCCCCGATCTGATGAATACCATCATGGCCGGGCTGCCCGGCGTCAAGGTCAAGCAGCTGGACGTGCCCTTCCAGGGCATCCTGCCGGGCCTGGCCACGCGCAAGTTCGATTTCATCGTGACCTCGGTGACGATGACGAAGGAACGCGCCGACAAATTCGCCTTCACCGTGCCGATCGCCGACGCCACCACCGCCCTGGTCAAGCGCAAGGCCGATACCGGCCTGGCCAGCACCGACGGCATCGCCGGCAAGACGGTGGGCTCACAGACCGGTTCGGCGCAATTGAAGGCATTGCAGGCCTACGCCGACAAGCTGAAGGCGGCCGGCAAGCCGGCGGTGACCATACGCGAATACGTCAGTTTCGACGAAGCCTACGCCGACCTGGCCGCGGGTCGCCTGGATGCGGTGGCGCAGTCGCTCGCCAACCTGGCCACGCTGGTCAAGACGCGCGGCGACGTCTATGCGGTGATGGACGGCCCCATCGGTCCCAAGACCTACTTCGGCTGGGTCGGCCGCAAGGACGCCGATAGCGCCAGCCTGGTGAAGTTCTTCAGCGACGGCATCGCCCGCGCGCAGCAGAGCGGCGAATTGCAGAAGCTGCAGATGAAGTGGTTCGGCTTCACCATGGACGTCCCCACCGACAAGGTCCCCACGCCCGAGATGTGAGCACGCGGCGATGAACGGTCCCACCCTGCTCGAGCGCCTGGCCGCCTATGCGCCCATCCTGGGCCACGGCGCCGCCACCACCCTGCTGGTCGCGGTGGTGGCGATCGTCGGCGGCTTCCTGCTGGGCGCCCTGCTGTTGGGCTGCACGCTGACGGGCGGCAAGCGCAGCCCCCTGCGCCTGGCGGTCATCGCCTATATCAGCTTCTTCCGCGGCACGCCCATGCTGGTGCAGATGCTGATGCTGTTCTACCTGCCCAGCGCGCTGGGCGTGGACCTGCCGCCGCTGCTCGCGGCCATGGCCGCGATGGCGATGAACTCCGCGGCATTCCAATGCGAGATCCTGCGCAGCGGGCTGGCGGCGGTGAGCCGCGGCCAACTGGAAGCGGGCACCGTGTTCGGGCTGACGCCGCGCCAGGTCTTCCGCCATATCCAGCTGCCGCAGATGGCCCGCGCGGTCTGGCCCGCTGTGGTGTCCGAAGCCATCGACGTGATCAAGAACTCCGCCATCGTCTCGGTGATCGCCGTCGCGGACCTGGCGCGTGGCGCGCGGCAGATCGTGGCCGGCAATTACCGGCCGCTGGAAGTCTACGTGACCACCGGCGTGGTGTACCTGGCCCTGACGACCGCCGTGTTCCTGCTGGGGACCTGGCTGGCGCACCGCATGGCGGGTAGCGGCCACGCCAGCCGCGCCATCATCCGCCGCAACGCCATCCGGAAGACATGATGGATATCGACCTGATGCTATCGCTGCTGCCGGACTTCGGCGCCGGCGTCCTGCACACCCTGGGCCTGGTGATCGCCGCGCTGGCGGGCGGCCTGTCGTGCGGCTTCATCGCGCACATGCTCCGCGAAACGGGACGGCGGCCCTTCGTCTGGCTGTACTGGGCCTACACGGTGGCATGGCGTGGCGTGCCCTTCCTGATCCACCTGTTCATCGTCTATTTCGGCTTGCCCAGCGTGGGGATCTCGCTGGATCCCTATGCGGCGGCCGCCATCACGCTATCGATCTACAGCGGCGCCTATTTCGCCGAGATCTTCCGCGCGTGCTGGGAATCCATCCCCGCCGGGCAGATCGAGGCCGCGCAGGTGATGGGCATCGATCGCCGCCGGATTTTCCGCCATATCCAGCTGCCGCAGGCGTTGCGCGCGGCCGTGCCGCTGGTCGCGCACCAGACGGTGTTGCTGGTGAAGGAGTCGGCGCTGGCCTCGGTGATCACGTATCCCGAACTGACGCTGACGGCGTCGCGCATCGTGTCCGCGCAATTCGTCTACGTCGAGCCCTACATCCTGCTGGCGGGCTGCTACTGGCTGCTGGCGTTGGCCATCGGTCGCATCGGCAAGCTGCTGGCGCGGCGGCTGGCGCGGGGGCTGGCATGAAGGCGCCCATCACATCCACGCAAGCTTCTTCCACCCGGATTCAATCATGAGCGACACCCCTTCCACCGGCGCCGCCCTGCCGATGATTTCGCTGCGCGGCGTCGGCAAATCCTTCGGCGACCATCGCGTGCTGTCCGGCATCGACCTGGACATCGCCCGCGGCGAAGTCGTCACCCTGATTGGTCCCTCCGGCTCGGGCAAGACCACGCTGTTGCGATGCATGAATTTCCTGGAAGTCTATGACGAGGGCGAAGTCGATATCCGCGGCGCGCTGCTGGGTTATCGCCGCGCCGCCGACGGCACGCTGGTCCGCGACAGCGACCGCGCCGTCGCCGAAGTGCGCGCGCCGCTGGCGATGGTGTTCCAGCACTTCAACCTGTGGCCGCATATGACGGCGCTGGCCAACGTCATGGCGCCGCTTACCCTGGCGCGCGCCAAGCCGGCCGGCCAGGCGCGGCAGATCGCCCTGCAGGCGCTGGACCGGGTCGGCCTGGCCGACAAGGCCGACGCCATGCCGGCCAGGTTGAGCGGCGGCCAGCAGCAACGCGTGGGCATCGCCCGCGCGCTGGCGGTATCGCCCGAGGCCATGCTGCTGGACGAACCGACGTCCGCGCTGGATCCGGAGCTGGTGGACGAAGTGCTGGAAGTCATCAAATCGCTGTCGCGCGAGGGCATGACGATGGTCATGGTGACGCACGAGATGAGCTTCGCAGCGGAAGTGTCGGATCGCATCGTGTTCATGGAGCAGGGACGCATCCTGGCGACCGGCGGCGCCGACGAGATCATTCGCCGGCCCACCCATCCGCGCATCCGCGCCTTCCTGCAGCCCTGGATACGGCGCAGCCTGGCGCCGGCGGAGGCACAACAATGAGCACGCCAGGCCAATTCGAGCGCGAACCCTCCCCCCGGGAGAGCGCCCAGCGACAGGAGGACACACCTGTCGCCAGCCTGGGCATGCGCGCGGCGCAAGCCGTCGACCCCGATCGCCTGCAAACGCGCTTGCGGGGGCTGGCGTCCTTCGGCGCCGCCCGCCCCGGCGACATCCATGGCGGGGTTGCGCGCCAGGCGCTCACGCCGCAGGAACTGCTGGCGCGCCGCTGGCTGGCCACGGAATTCGCCTGCCGGCCCGGCTATTCCGTGGGCATCGATGCCGCGGCCAATGTCTACATCCGGCGCCATGGCGAGAATGCCAACGCCGCGCCGGTCCTGACCGGCAGCCACGTCGACACCCAGCCCCTGGGCGGCTGGCTGGACGGGGCCTTCGGCGTGGCCGCCGGCCTGGAAGTCTTCGCCGCGCTGGACGCCGCCGGGCTGCGTACCCACCGCCCCATCGAAACCGTCATGTGGACCAACGAGGAAGGCTCGCGCTTCGCGCCCGGCCTGATGGGCTCGGCCTCCTATACCGACCCGGCACGCCTGGCCATTTTCCGCGACACGGCCGACGCACAGGGCGTGACTTTCCTGCAAGCCTGCAACGATGCCCGCGAGGACTTCTCCATGGCCGCGCGCGAGGCCGGCTGGCGCTGGTTCGACGCGCCGCTGGCGCGTCCGCTGCACGCCTATATCGAAGCCCATATCGAACAAGGCCCCATCCTGGAAGCGCGTGGCCTGCAAGTGGGCTGCGTCACGGCCATACAAGGCGTGCGCTGGTACCGCGTCACGGTGCCGGGGCGCAGCGCGCACGCCGGCACCACGCCGGATGCCGCGCGCGACGACGCCCAGGCCAAGGCTATCGCTCTGGCGCATGCGCTGCTGGAATACGGCCGCGCCCAGGACGATGCCGCCCTGCGCCTGACCATAGGCCGCTGGCACTGCCGGCCCGACTCGATCAACACCATTGCCGATCAGGTCGCATTCACCATCGACGCGCGCCATCCCGAAGCGCCGGTACTGGACGCGCTAGAAGCCCGCCTGCAGGCCGTGCTGCCCGCCGGCGCGGCGATCGAGGTCCTGCAGCACAAGCCCACGGTGGCCTTCGACCTGGGCCTGGTCGAACTCGCCCGGCAGGCCTGCCAGTCGCTGGCGCTGCGGCACGCCGACATGCTGTCCGGCGCTTTCCACGATGCCATGCCGCTGGCCGGCTTCTGCCCCACGGCCATGCTGTTCGCGCCCAGCATCGGCGGCGTCAGCCACCACCCCGACGAACACACAGGCATCGATGACCTGACCGCGTGCGCGCGAGCGCTGGCCTGGTGCCTGGCCGCACTCGCTCAGGACGGCAATGCCGGCGCCGCCGATGCCGCGCGCGCCGGATCGCCCGCTTTCGATCACCCCGATTTATCCACCCCCACCCGCTAGGAATCAACACGATGGAAACCGCAACCCGCATCCCGCAGGTGGCCGACAACGGCGAACCGGTCGGCCTGAACAATACCCATCTGGAACCCATCTCGGCCGACGGCCGCGCCGAGCCGGGCAAGGTGTATGAAGTCCCCGCGCGCAACGGCCGCGCCGTCCGCCTGTCCAAGGGCCAGGTCATCCGCATCATCAACACCCACGGCAGCCAGGTCTGCGATACCTGGGCCTTCAAGGCCGACGACCTGAGCGAGTTCATGTCCATGGAGCATGCGCGCGCCATGATCGACCGCATCATTCCCAAAGTGGGGGATCCGCTGGGCAGCAACCGCCGCCGCCCCATCATGACCCTGACGGCCGATACCTCGCCGGGCGTGCACGACACCCTGATGGCGGCCTGCGACGCGTATCGCTACCGCAACCTGGGCGTCGAGCACTATCACGACAACTGCGCCGACAACATGCGCATGGCGCTGAAAGCCATCGGCCTGCGCGCGCGCGAAGTTCCGCAGCCGCTGAACCTGTGGATGAACATCCCCGTGAACGCGGAAGGCGGCGTGCAATGGCTGGCCCCCGTATCGAAGGCTGGCGACTACGTGGACCTGCGCGCGGAAATGGACTGCGTGGTCGTGATGTCGGCCTGCCCGCAGGACATCATTCCGATCAACGACAACCGTCCCGTCGAAGTGCACTTCCAGGTGCTCGACCAGGCATAAAATTCCGCCATGGCCACCCGCAGACTTTCCCCTACGACGCCGGAGCGCGGACTCGCCGCGCTAGGGCCGCGCGTCAAGCATGCCCGCATGGTGCACAACCTGACGCTGAAGGCGCTGGCGGAGGCCGCCGAGTGTTCGGAAAGCCTGCTGTCCCGCATCGAACGCGGCCAGACGATGCCATCGCTGGCCACCCTGCACCGCCTGGCCCACGCCCTGGACACCAACGTGGCCGAGCTGACCGCCGCCGACGCCCCGCCGGCCTCGCCCGTGACGCGGGCGGCCGACCGCCCCGTCCTGGCGTTCAGCCAGGCACGCGGACGCAAGGGCGGCGTCAAGCTGGAGCGAGTCATCGTGCCGATGCGCGGCCAGTTGCTGCAGGCGGACATCCACGTGCTGGAGCCGCTGGCGGAAAGCCTGGAACAGATCGCGCACGCCGGCGAGGAAATGGGCTACGTGATCGAAGGCCGCTTCGAGCTGCGCCTGGGCGAGGAAATCCACCTGCTCGACGCTGGCGATTCCTTCTATTTCTCCAGCGATGTTCCGCACAGCTATCGCAATCCGGGCAAGACGGTGACGCGGGTGCTGTGGGTGAACACGCCCACCACGTTCTGACCGCCAACATGCATTCCGCCACGGACACCCGCGCACAGGCGCAACCGCGCTACAGCGGCATCCCGACCTTCATGCGCGTTCCGTATACGACGAGGCTGGAGGATTTCGATATCGGCATCGTCGGCGTGCCTTTCGATGGCGGCGTCACGGCGCGGCCCGGCGCCCGCTACGGTCCCCGGGAAATCCGCAATATGTCGTCGATGACACGGGCGATCCATCACGTGACCCGCTTCAACCCGTTCGCCGCCTGCCGGGTGGCGGACGTGGGCGACGTGCCGTTCACGGACGTGTTCCATCTGGAGAATTCGCACGCGGATATCCGGCGCTTCCTGGCGCCGATCTACGCGGCCGGCAAACGGACCCTGGTGGCGGGCGGCGATCATTCGATCACCTTTCCCATCTTCCAGGCCATGGCCCCGCGCGAACCGCTGGGCATGGTGCATATCGATGCGCACACGGACACCTGGGACGATTTCATCGGCTCCAAGTTCAGCCACGGCTCGCCCTTTCGCCGTGCGGTCGAAGCCGGACTGCTGGATCCGAAACGGACCGTGCAGATCGGTATCCGTGGAGCACAGAATTCCGACGAAGGCTGGCGCTATTCGCTCGACTCGGGCATGCGGGTGATCTTCATCGAGGAATTCGACCGGATGGGGGTGGAAGCGGCCATCGCAGAAGCGCGGCGCGTGGTGGGCGCTGGCCCGGCGTACCTGTCCGTCGATGTCGACGGGCTCGATCCGGTCTACGCGCCGGGAACCGGCACGCCGGAAATCGGCGGCCTGTCCACGCGCGAGACCCTGGCGCTGCTACGCGGCCTGGAGGGCCTGGACCTTCGCGGGGCAGACGTGGTGGAAGTGGCGCCGCCGTATGACCCGAGCGGAAACACCGCGCTGCTGGGCGCGACCTTGATGTATGAGTGCCTCTGCTTGCTGGCGCGGGCTTGGGAGATGGGAAGGTAAGGGTATCGGAACCGCAGGGGCTTGGGAAGACCGAATGACTGGACTCACACCCGGAGGCGGGCATCGACTTCCAATCGCATCAACTTCCACTCACGATCAGCGGGCCGGCGCCTCAAAGCATCCGACGCACGCCAAGATGCGTAGGCGATGCGTGGCCGCGCTGGGCGGCCACGCATCGCCGGGCACTGCACGATCCTTCTTGAGTCATATCACGCCGCCACGAAGGGCCAAGAAAACCACCGCCCGCAGCATCCGTGACTAAGGCAAACCAGAGTCCGGCGGGGCGGTCGCCCTGTCGGGGCCAGCCCGTTGAGGCCGCGCGAGGGCTGACGAAGGGAGGACGGCCGGGCAAAAAAGACCCAAGAACGCTGACGACGTTCGGCCGCCGGACGAGGCAGACGACGCGGGAGTCCGGCGCCCGCGCGCCGGACCGGCCGATCGGGATGGACCCGACAGGGTGACCGCCCCGACGGACGGCACCAGCACTACCAGCCCCGCCACCAGCACCAGCACCAGCACCAGGACCAACCCCACCACCACCCGCTAACGATCGAGCAAATACAAACAGCGAGCAATCACCCCAACACCGGCCCCAAGGTCCGCTTGACGTCGTCCTCGCTGCGCCCGCTGCGTGCGATGTAATCGCGCAGCTGATCTTCCCCTATCGTCCCGACGTTGAAGTACTGCGACTCGGGATGGCTCAGGTAAAAGCCGCAAACACTGGACGCCGGGAACATCGCATAGCTCTCGGTCAGGTCGATGCCGACCTCCGCCGCATCCAGCACCTCGAACATCTCGCGCTTGACCACGTGCTCCGGGCAGGCCGGATAGCCGGGCGCCGGCCGTATGCCGACGTACTTCTCGGCGATCAGCGCGGCATTGTCCAGGGTCTCATCCGCCGCATAGCCCCACAAATCCCGCCGAACCCGCGCATGCAGGCATTCGGCATAGGCTTCCGCGAAGCGATCCGCCAGCGCCTTCAGCATGATGCTCGAATAGTCGTCATGCGCCGCCGCGAACTCGGCTTCCTTCTTCTCGATGCCCAGCCCGGCCGTCACCGCGAACAGGCCGATATAGTCAGCGACGCCGCTGTCCTTGGGCGCGATGTAGTCCGCCAGGCACTTGTTCGCCACGCCTTCCCGCTTGGCCCCCTGCTGCCGCAGGTTCCGCCACGTGAACAGCACGCGCGTGCGGCTTTCATCGGCATAGACCTCGATATCCTCGTCGTTCACCCGGTTGGCCGGATAGAACGCGACCACGCCGTTGGCCGTCAGCCAGCGCCCTTCGACGATGCGCTTGAGCATGGCCTGCGCGTCGGCGTACACCTTGCGCGCCTGCTCGCCCACCACCTTGTCGTCCAGGATCGCGGGAAACTGGCCGAACAGGCTCCACGTCTGGAAAAACGGCGTCCAATCGATGTAGGTGGCGATCTCCGCCAGGTCGTAATGCTTGAAGGTCCGGCGGCCGATGTACTTGGGCCGCGGCGGCACGTAGCCCGACCAGTCGATCGCCGGCCGCGCCGTGCGGGCTTCCGCCAGGGACACCAGCGGCGTGGCCTTGCGATTGGCGTGGCGGCGGCGCACGTCTTCGTACTCGCGCTTCAGGTCCGCGACGAACGCGTCCGCCTGCTCCGACACCAGATTGG
The DNA here is from genome assembly GCF_002119685.1 of Bordetella genomosp. 8. Lineage (NCBI taxonomy): Bacteria > Pseudomonadati > Pseudomonadota > Betaproteobacteria > Burkholderiales > Alcaligenaceae > Bordetella > Bordetella genomosp. 8. The sequence continues at coordinate 5,647,047 of NZ_CP021108.1, forward strand.
TCGCCACGCCCACGGCGCGGCTGGCGTCCGGCGTATACACCACCGGCCCGTCGTAATGGGGCGCGATCTTCACCGCGGTGTGCACGCGGCTGGTCGTGGCGCCACCTATCATCAGCGGGACCTTGCGTTCGCGGAAATACTCGTCGCGCTGCATCTCGCTGGCCACGTAGGCCATCTCTTCCAGGCTGGGCGTGATCAGCCCCGAAAGGCCCACGATATCCGCGTTTTCCGCCTTCGCTTTTTCCAGGATCTGCGCGCAGGGCACCATCACGCCCATATTCACGACTTCGAAGTTATTGCACTGAAGCACCACGGACACGATGTTCTTGCCGATATCGTGCACGTCGCCCTTCACCGTGGCGATCACCATCTTGCCCTTGGCGCGCACGTCGCCGCCCGCCGCCGCGATCTGGCGCTTTTCTTCTTCGATGAAGGGCACCAGATGCGCCACGGCCTGCTTCATGACGCGCGCCGACTTCACCACCTGCGGCAGGAACATCTTGCCTTCGCCGAACAGGTCGCCCACGATGTTCATGCCGTCCATCAGCGGGCCTTCGATGACCTCGATAGGCCGGCCGCCGCGCGCCTCGATCTGCTGGCGCACTTCCTCGGTATCGTCGACGATGAAGTTCGTGATCCCATGCACCAGCGCATGCGCCAGGCGCTGTTCCACCGGCTGCGCGCGCCAGGCCAGGTCTTCTTCCTTCTTGGCGCCGCTGCCCTTGACGGTGTCGGCGAACTGCACCAGCCGTTCGGTGGGCGTGCGCTCGTCGTCCGCTTCCGTCTTGCCCACGGGTTCGGCCCGGTCCAGCACGACGTCTTCGACCAGGTCGCGCAGCTTGGGATCCAGATCGGCGTACACCCCCAACTGGCCTGCATTCACGATGCCCATGGTCAGGCCTTCGCGGATGGCGTAGTACAGGAATACCGTGTGGATGGCCTCGCGCATCGGCTCATTGCCACGGAACGAGAAGCTCACATTCGAAATACCGCCGGACAGGCGCGCATGCGGCAGGTTCTGGCGTATCCACGCCACGCCTTCGATGAAGTCGAGCGCATAGCGGTTGTGCTCCTCGATCCCCGTGGCCACGGCAAAGACGTTGGGATCGAAGATGATGTCCTCGGGATTGAAGCCTTCCTGATTGACCAGCAAATCGTAGGCACGGCCGCAGATTTCCTTGCGGCGCTCCAGCGTATCGGCCTGGCCCTGCTCGTCGAAAGCCATCACCACCATCGCCGCGCCATAGCGGCGGCACAGGCGGGCATGATGCAGGAAGGGCTCGATGCCTTCCTTCATGGAGATCGAGTTCACCACCGGCTTGCCCTGCACGCACTTCAGGCCGGCTTCGATGACCTCCCACTTGGAGCTGTCTATCATCACCGGCACGCGGGCGATGTCGGGTTCCGACGCGATCAGGTTCAGGAAACGCGTCATGCAGGCCACCGAATCCAGCATGGCCTCGTCCATGTTGACGTCGATGATCTGCGCGCCGTTTTCCACCTGCTGGCGCGCCACGGCCAGGGCCTCGTCGTACTTTTCCTCGCGGATCAGGCGCGCGAACATCTTGCTGCCGGTCACGTTGGTACGTTCGCCGACGTTCACGAAGAGCGTGTCCTCGTCGATGTTCAGCGGCTCCAGGCCCGACAGCCGCGTCTTGACCGGCACGTCGGGCACCACACGCGGGGTCAGGCGAACGACCTTTTCGGCGATGGCGCGGATGTGGTCGGGCGTGGTGCCGCAGCAGCCGCCCGCCATGTTCACCAGCCCCGCGCGCGCGAACTCTTCCAGCAGGCTCGACGTATCGGCCGGCGATTCATCGAAGCCGGTATCGCTCATGGGATTGGGCAGGCCGGCGTTCGGATAGACGCAGACGTAGGTATCGCAGATCTTCGACAGCTCGGCCACATAGGGGCGCATCAGCGCGGCGCCCAATGCGCAGTTCAGCCCTATCGTCACCGGCCGGGCGTGGCGCACGGAATTCCAGAACGCCTCGACGGTCTGGCCGGACAGGATGCGGCCGGAAGCGTCGGTCACGGTGCCGGAAATCATCACCGGCAGCCGCACGCCGCGCTGCTCGAAGACTTCCTCGACCGCGAAAATGGCGGCCTTGGCATTCAGCGTGTCGAAGATGGTTTCGATCAGGACGACGTCGATGCCGCCGTCCAGCAGGCCGTTCATCTGCTCGACATAGGCGGCGCGCAGCTCGTCGAACGTGACGTTGCGCGCGCCCGGATCGTTGACGTCCGGGGAAATCGACGCGGTCTTGGGCTGCGGCCCCAGCGCGCCGGCGACGAAGCGCGGCCGCTCGGGCGTGCTGTAGGCGTCACAGGCTACGCGCGCCAGCCTGGCCGAGGCCAGGTTCATTTCGTAGGCGAGTTCCGGCAGGTCGTAATCGCCCTGCGCGATGGAAGTCGCCCCGAAGGTGTTGGTTTCGATGACGTCGGCGCCCGCCTCCAGGTACTGGCGGTGGATTTCGGCGATCACCTCCGGGCGCGTCAACGACAGCAGCTCGTTGTCGCCCTTCAGGTCCTTGCCGTGGCCCGCGAAGCGCTCGCCACGGAAATCGGCCTCCGTCAGCTTGTAGCGCTGGATCATGGTGCCCATCGCGCCGTCCAGGATCATGATGCGCGAGTCGAGCGCGCGCACGAAGGCGGCGCCATGGGTATAGGAATCGATGGGATAAGGCAGCGCGGGATAGGACGGCACGGGCGTTCCTGCAGGGAAGGCGGATGGATTGCAAAGAAGCAACCTGGAATGGTAACAAAGCCCGCGAAATCCTGGGGCCGTGATACATTCCGGGCCCTCGAACCGGTGCTTTCAACGCAAACGCGCGCAAGCGCGCCGCGTGGTGAAAGGTAAACGGGAAACAGGAACGCGCCGCCGGACCGTCCATGAGACGGCCTGCGACGGCGCCAGGCCTGTGCTGCCCCCGCAACGGTCATCCCGCCCCATTATTCCAGGCCGCGCCACGGCGCCTGGAACCGGGTGGGACAGCCCGATACCGGCCGGTTCGTCCGGGGAAGACGACAAGTGACGCCAGCCTTGCCGTGCCTGCGGCGCCGGCCGCCAGCCGTCTTCCGCTTCCTTGAACGACGTGCGGGGTCGCGCGTCATCACCAGGTCTCGCTATGAAGCCCCTCTTTACCCGGCGCAGCGCCGGGCTCCTCGCCTGTCTGGCCCCCTTGGGGTTGGCCCCCATGTGGGCCGCTGCCCAACAGACTCCGGCCGCCACGACTGCCCAGCCACCAATCACCCAGCTCGACACCGTGGTCGTCACCGCCACGCGGTCGCCCGAACCGTTGAAAGACGTGCTGGGCGACGTCAGCGTGATCGACCGCGCCACCCTGGAAAGCGCCGGGCAGAGCAGCCTGGCTGAAGTACTGTCGCGCACCCACGGCATCGAATACGCCAACAATGGCGGCCCGCAGACAGTTACCAGCCTGTTCATGCGCGGCGCCAACAGCAACCAGACGCTGGTGCTGGTCGATGGCCAGCGCGTGAACAACGCCACCAACGGCCTGGCGGCGCTGAACGCCATTCCGACCAACAGCATCGACCACGTGGAAATCGTGCGCGGCGCCGCCAGCAGCCTCTACGGCGCGGACGCGCTGGGCGGCGTGATCAATATCATCACCAAGCGGGAGGCGGACCGCCCGCTGTCGGCCTACGCATCGGTGGGCGGCGGCACCTACGGCAGCAGCAGCTACAGCGCCGGGCTGTCCGGCGCGGCCCAGGGCTGGACCTACAGCCTGTCCAGCAGCTACCAGCAGAGCCGCGGCTTCGACGCGACCAACGACAAGAACTTCCTGCACAATCCGGACCGCGACAGCTACTACGAAAACAACGTGGCCGGCTCGCTGGGCTATGAATGGATGCGCGGCCAGACGCTGACCGCGCAGTTCTACCAGACCCACGTGAACGGCGGCTACGACAACGGCTCGCCGTACTTCAACGACCGCTCGATCCAGGACCTTCAGGGCTACTCGCTGACCAGCACCAACCGCCTGACGGACATCTGGACCAGCACCCTGCGCGTCGGCAGCACGCTGGACCGCAACCGCAACGAAAACGCTCCCGGCGACGAGAACCCTTTCAACACGCCCGATGGCAAGAGCACCTTCCGCACGCGGCAGAACCAGTACCTGTGGCAGAACGACCTGCAGTTCACCAAGGACCAGAAGGTCACCCTGGCCTATGAGCACCTGGAACAGCGCGTCGAAGGCGACATCGGCAACTTCAACAACTTCCCGGTCACCTTCGGCGACTATGCGGAAACCCGCCGGCATGTGAATTCGTTCACCGGGGTCTACCTGGGCGATTTCGGCGCGCATCACCTGCAGGCCAGCCTGCGCAACGATGACAATTCGCAGTTCGGCAATCGCACCACGGGCGGCCTGACCTACGGCTACGACATCACCGACCGGATTCGCGCCACGGTGGGCGCCAACACCGGCTTTCGCGCGCCGAACTTCAACGAACTCTACTGGCCCAACGACGGCGGCTTCGTCGGCAATCCGGACCTGAAGCCCGAGACCTCGCGCAATATCGAGGCCAGCCTGCGCTACCAGGACGACGATAGCGAGCTGGGTGCGACCTACTATCACAACAAGGTCAAGAACCTGATCATCAACCAGGCCGTCGATCCGAACGACCCCTTCAGCGTGTTCCAGCCTTTCAACGTGTCGCACGCGCTGCTGGAAGGCGTCAGCCTGACCGGCATGAAGAAGTTCGGCGCCACACGGCTGCGCGCCAGCGTGGACCTGAGCGACCCGCGCAACACGGACGAGGACACCCGCCTGCCGCAGCGCGCGCGCAAGGTGTTGCGCGTGTCGGCGGACCATCGCTTCGGCGACTTCCTGCTGGGCGCGGAAATGTATGCCAGCGGCGATCGCATCGATGCGCTGACCGGCGATCGCCTGGGCGGCTATACGCTGTACAACCTGCTGGCTTCCTACGACCTGACGCGCAACCTGCAGGTCCAGGTACGCTGGAACAACGTGTTCGACAAGGAGTACACCTTGGTCAAGGGCTACAACACGCCGGGTTCGAACGCCTTCGTGAACCTGACCTGGCGGATGTAAGGTTCGGCGATGCGCGCGCACGGCCGCCTGACGACGATCGCCGCGCTGCTGCTGGCATGCGCGGCGGCCACGGCCGGCCCGGTCTCGGTCAAGGATGATGACGGCCGTGCCGTCGATCTGCCGCATCCGGCCCGGCGCGCCATCTCGCTGGCGCCGCACGTCACCGAGCTGGCCTACGCGGCGGGCGCCGGCGACAGGCTGGTCGGCGTGGCGCGTGGCAGCGACTATCCGCCCCAGGCGCGTACGCTGGCCTCCGTCGGCGACGGCCTGGCGCCCGATCCCGAACGGGTGGCGGCGCTGCGGCCCGATCTGGTGCTGGGCTGGCTGCCGGGCGGCGCGGCGCCCCTGCTGCCCGTCCTGCGTGCGCTGGACGTCCCCGTGTACTACAGCGACCCGCGCACGCTGCGCGACATTCCCCGCGCCGTCGAACGCATGGGCGTGCTGTTCGGCACGCAGGCGGTCGCCACCCCGGCTGCCGCGGCCCTGCGGGCGCGCATCGACGCGCTGGCCACGCGCTATGCCGGGCGCGTGCCGGTCCGGGTGTTCATCCAGGCCGGCCGCGATCCTGTCTACACCCTGAACGACAGCAGCATCGTCAGCGATGCCCTGCGCGTCTGCGGCGGCCTGAATGTGTTCGCCGATGCACCCGTCACCGCGCCGCAGGTCACGCGCGAAGCCGTGCTGACCGCACGCCCCGACGTGGTGGTGACCGGCGTGGCCGACGCGGCCAGCCTGGCGGCCACCGACCAGGCCTGGCGCGCGCTGGGCCTGCCGGCGGCGCTGGCGGGCCATGTCGTCGGCATCGACGCGGACGTGCTGTATCGCCCTGGCCCACGCCTGATCGACGCCGCGGAAACGCTGTGCGCGGCCCTGGACCGGGCGCGGCATTGACCGCCCCAGCCGGCCCCAGCATTACTTCGACGCCGTGCAGTAGTCCGGATCCTTGAGCGTGACGGCGGCGACATGGCCGTTGTCCAACAGCTGGACGTAGGGGCATTCCATGCGCTTGCCCTTGATCTCGACAGCCTCCATCTGCACTTTCTCGGAATACTCGTGGGATATGTCTCCACTGCGGGTATCGCGCAGGTAGACCTCCATATGCACACGTTCCCAGGATTCGGGCGGATCGGCCTCGCATTCAGACGGGTTGCGCGGCAGCAACCGGTCACCCGCGTTCCAGGTGGCGTCCGGATATTCGACGTGACCATTGCGATAGGTCGGCATCACGTAGCAATAACGGATCTTGCCATTGGTCCGCACAGGCTGGAAAAAGCTCTCGCCCTGCTCCACCTGGACCAGTTCCTTGCCCTTCCATTTCGCGATGGTCACGTAGTGATCGCAGCAACCGTCGCGTTGAAAATCCCACACCAGTTTGTTGGCGGCATCGAAGTTGGGCGACGTCATGTTTTCCATGGTGGCACTGACGTCGTCAAACTTGCCCGTCGCGGGCTCGTAGATCCATGCGCTGGTGGGAATATTGGGGCCGGCGGGCAGGAACTGGGCCAGCGTCAGATCCGGCCAGCCATCGAAATTGATGTCCGGGGTTTCCGGCACGAAGATGCGGCACGTGCCAACCGAATCGGTGGGCAGCGCCTGCACCAGCCTGCCGTCCTTGTACAAGCGGACCTGGGTCACATGCGGCACGTCGGTGGCGCAGTTGCCCCCAGGGTCGGGCATGCGGTCCGCGGCCAGGCGGATTTCATAAGGGAAGGCATGCGCGCCCGGCGCGGGGCCCAAGGTCACGGGCAGACTGCGCTTGCCATCGGGGCTGGCCCAGGTTCCCGTCCAGCCGGCGCCATCGCGGCGCATCTCCCAACGCCCGGTCACGGGCTTGTCCTTGCCGGCGGCGGTCTGGTCGTATTCCTGCATGCCCACGCCATTGGCTTGCCAACTGCCGTCGAGCCGCAGCTTCAATATCTTGTTCGAATCGCAAGGCTCGTAGCAGTAGTTGCCGGACACGTGGTCGGCGACACGCTTGAATTCGACGCGGATCTTGCGGCCGGAGATCGTGCCCTGGTAAGACGCCGACCAGGCAGGGAATTCGACAGCCGGCGATGCGGGCATGGTCGTCGTCGCGGCCGGAACGACGGGAGGAGCAGCAGCCGGCGCCGTGGTCGGACCGGTGGGCGAGGCCGGAGCCGGCACGTGGGCGTGAGCCGCCGTGCCCTGCGCCTGTGCATGCGCGGCCGGCATTGCCAGCATGGCGGCGGCCAACAGCACCAGCCGGGCGCAACGGCCGGCGCGGCGTATTGAAGCTAAGTCCCGCCTGGAACGGCGGCGAAAAATCGGGCTGCTCATGGTGACTTATCTTTGTGGTTGAGCATGCGGATATATCACGCCGCCACCGTTGAGAGTTCGACAAATTGTCAGCGTTGCTGCGGACCGCGCCCGCATACGGGTTGCCATGGGACGCATGGGGCCCGGCGCGCTGGTTCGCGGCACGCGACCTTTCAGCAGGGTTTCCCCGGACCTCGGCCGCCCCGCTGCTTTATCATGGCGGTGTATGCCGCGCCATCCGGGCGAACGGCAGCTTCTCCTCATCCGCCATGCCATCCCAAGACACCTTCACCGTCGCCGGGCGCACCTTCCGGTCCCGCCTGCTCGTCGGTACCGGCAAGTACAAGGATTTCGAGCAGACCCGCCAGGCGCTGGACGCCAGCGGCTGCGATATCGTCACGGTGGCCATCCGCCGCGTGAACCTGGGCCAGAACGCCAACGAGCCCAGCCTGCTGGATTTCGTGCCGCCATCGCGCTTCACCTACCTGCCCAACACCGCCGGCTGCTACACGGCGGACGAAGCCGTGCGCACGCTGCGCCTGGCGCGCGAACTGCTGGACGGCCACGACCTGGTCAAGCTGGAAGTGCTGGGCGACCCGCATACCCTGTTCCCCAACATGCCGGAAACGCTGAAGGCCACGGAAGCCCTGGTCAAGGACGGCTTCAAGGTCATGGTCTACTGCACCGACGATCCCATCCAGGCCCGCATGCTGGAAGACCTGGGCGCCGTCGCCGTCATGCCGCTGGCATCGCTGATCGGCTCCGGCATGGGCATCCTGAACCCCTGGAACCTGCGCCTGATCCTGGACCAGGCCCGCGTGCCGGTGCTGGTCGACGCCGGCGTCGGCACGGCATCGGACGCCGCCATCGCCATGGAACTGGGCTGCCACGGCGTGCTGATGAACACCGCCATCGCCGGCGCCAAGGATCCCATCCTGATGGCCAGCGCCATGAAGAAAGCCGTGGAAGCCGGCCGCGAAGCCTTCCTGGCCGGACGCGTGCCGCGCAAGCTTTATAGCGCCTCGCCGTCCTCGCCGACGGAAGGCCTGCTGAAATGATCCCCAACGCGCTCTCCATCGCCGGCGTCGATCCGTCCGGCGGCGCGGGCGTACTGGCCGACGTCAAGGCCATGAGCGCGCTGGGCGCCTATGGCTGCGCGGTGATCGCCGCGCTGACGGCGCAGAACACCGAAGGCGTAAGCGAAGTCGCGCCGGTCCCGCCGGCCTTCGTGGGCCAGCAGATCGACACGCTGTTCGCGGACGTGCGCATCGACGCGGTCAAGATCGGCATGCTGGGCCAGCAGGCCGTCATCCAGGTGGTGGCGGAAAAGCTGGCCCGCTGGCATCCGCCGCACGTGATCCTGGACCCTGTCATGGTCGCCAAGAGCGGCGACCTGCTGCTCGAAAAGGCCGCGGTGGGCGCGCTGCGCGAAGCCCTGTTGCCGCAGGCGACGGTGCTGACGCCCAACCTTCCCGAAGCCGGCGTGCTGCTGGACGAACGCCCGGTGGAAACCGTCAAGGAGATGCGCCGCGTCGCCGAGCGCCTGCGCAACAGGATGGCCTACGACGGCCAGCGCTGGGTCATGCTGAAGGGCGGGCACCTGCCCGGCGAGGAGACCATCGACCTGCTGCACGATGGCGACCGCATGATAGAACTGCCGGGCGGACGCCTCGCCACCCGCAATACCCACGGCACGGGCTGCACGCTGTCCGCCGCCCTGGCGGCCCTGATCCCGCAGACCGGCGACGTGCCGGAAGCCGCCCGCCGCGCCAAGGCTTATCTGACCGAAGCCATCCGCCATGCCGATCGCCTGGATGTGGGCAAGGGCCACGGCCCGGTCCATCATTTCCATGCGTGGTGGTAGGCCGACGACGCAAATCGGTACAATTGCCCAGCCTCCGAACTCTTGATTCCCGCTGTCATGAACGCTTCCACTCTGCCCGACGTCGAAAAAGCCCGCTTCAATATGGTGGAACAGCAGATCCGTCCCTGGGACGTGCTGGACGAAACCGTGCTGGACGCCCTGTTCAAGGTGCGCCGCGAGCTTTTCGTGCCGCCCGCGCTACGATCGCTGGCGTTCTCCGACCTTGAAATTCCGCTGCAGATCAACGCGGTGGATACCCGCGAAGCCATGCTGGCCCCCAAGGTCGAAGCGCGCCTGGCCCAGGAGCTGCTGCTGGCGCCCACCGATGCGGTGCTGGAAATCGGTACGGGCTCGGGCTACCAGGCGGCGCTGCTGGCCGAACTGGCGCAGCAGGTGACCACGGTGGAAATCGACAGCCGCCTGGCGGCCTTCGCCCAGCAGAACCTGCAGATGAACAACATCGCCAACGTCAAGGTCGAAACCGGCGACGGGCGCAACGGCTGGGGAACGACGGAATACGACGCCATCCTGCTGACGGGCTCCGTTCCGGTGGTGCCGGACGGGCTGAAGTACCAGTTGCGCATCGGCGGCCGGCTGGTGGTGGTGGTCGGCACGGCCCCCGTCATGACCGCCTGTCGCATCACGCGCACGACGGCCGCCAGCTTCGAAACGGTGAACCTGTTCGAAACGCTCATCAAGCCGCTGCGCGGCGCGACCGTGTCGCAGTTCAAGTTCTAAGCGGCCTTGCAGGCGCCCTTCCAGGCGGCCTGCTAAGCGCCCTGTATCTTGCGCACCAGCGATGTCGTCGATCGCTGGAATTCGAAGGGCACCGCCACCGCGCGACCGCCCCAGCTCCGGACCAGCGCGGTTTCCGGCAGCTTCTCCATATCGTAGTCGCCGCCCTTGACGATGATGTCGGGGCGCAGCTGCGCGATCAGCGCCACGGGCGTGTCTTCGTCGAAGGACGTGACCGCGCCCACGCAAGCCAGCGCCGCCAGCAAGGCGGCGCGATCGTCCTGGTTGTTCAGCGGCCGCTCCGGCCCCTTGCCCAGGCGGCGCGCCGATGCATCCGTATTCACCGCCACAACCAACGACGCGCCCAACTGGGCGCTTTCGTCCAGATAGGTGACGTGGCCGCGATGCAGGATGTCGAACACGCCGTTGGTGAATACCAGCGGGCGCGGCAGGCGGCCGTCGGCAAGCGCATCCAGGCATTGCCGCGGGGTCAGGATTTTCGATTCGAAGCGGGCTGTCATGCCCGCATTTTAGATCGGCCGGCGCAACCGGTGGCTGGTGGGCCGCCGTCATCGGCGGCCGTGGGGGCTCAGCCCGGTACGAGCAATGGGGCGCCGCGCCCGCCCATGCCCAGGTCCGTCATTGCCGCATCGCCGCCGCGCTCGATCAGCGACACGATTTCCTTGCGATAGCGGTTCAGGTCCTTCACCGATTCGAAGCTGCGGTCCAGCAGCTTGGAAAGAATGTGCAGGATGCGGTCGCCGACCTTCTTTTCCCATACGCCGTCGAAGCGGATCTGCGTATCCAGCCAGCGCTCCAGCCAGCCCGGTTCCGGCAGGCGCGATTGCACCGTATCGTTGGGGAACAGCCCCTTGTTCACGTGCAGATTGGTCGGATGCATGGCCTGCGACGTGCGGCTGGCCGACGCCATCAACATGCCGATCTTGGAGAACGCCAGCCGCGCCTGCGCCTGCGTCGTCGTGCCACGCTCGAACAGCGCACGGCGCATGTACTGCAGGTAGGCGCCGGCATGGCGCGCCTCGTCCTGCGAGATGGTCTTGTAAATGGCCTGGATGACCGGTTCGGTATGCCAGCTGGCGGCGCAGCGGTACCAGTGATTCAGGCGTATTTCGCCGCAGAAGTGCAGCATCAGGGTTTCCAGCGGCGGCGCCGGATCGAATTCGAAGCGCACCTTGTGCAGCTCTTCCTCGGTCGGCATCAGGTCGGGACGGAAGCGGCGCAGGTATTCGATCAAAACCAGGGAATGCTTCTGTTCCTCGAAGAACCACACCGACATGAAGGCGGAAAAATCGCTGTCGCCGTGATTGTCGCGCAGGAACATTTCCGTGGCCGGCAGGGCCGCCCATTCCGTGATGGCGTTCATTTTGATCGTCCGCGCCTGTTCATCGGACAGCTTGGCGCCATCGAAGTCATCCCACGGAATGTCGGTAGACATATTCCAGCGCACGGCTTCCATGGATTTGAAAAGTTGCGGATAAAGCATGATCTTGGTCCGAAATTAATTAAGTATCCCCCGCGCTCGTCCCGCCAGATTTAGGCTGGCGGAACGGGCGCGCCCCGTTTTTAGATTTGGCATGCGCACGCGAGACTAGGACGTGCACAAGGCGACGGCGTGAAAACCCATACGCGGGTTTCCTTTATCGCCGTTGCATGCGAAGGCGTGATGACAGATTCATGGCAGAACCATGACGAGCGCCCCTCCCCAGGGGCGCTCAGCGCGTGGACAGCCAGATGATCAGGGCCACCCCGACAGCCAGCACGGCCGCGACGACCGACAACAGCCGGTTCGTATGCTGTTGCGCCTTGCGCAGCTGGGCCAGCTCCAGCAGCACGGCCGGCTCCACGTTGGGCCGGTTCAGGCGGTCATGCACCAGCCGTGGAATGGCCGGCAGGATCTGCGACCATTGCGCGGCTTCTTTCTCCATCTGTTTTTTCAGCCCGGCCATGCCGATCCGTTCGCGCATCCAGCGCTCCAGGTACGGTTTGGCGGTCTTCCATAGATCCAGGTCCGGGTCCAGTTCGCGCCCCAGCCCTTCCACATTGAGCAGCGTCTTCTGCAGCAGGACCAGTTGCGGCTGGATCTCCACATTGAAGCGGCGCGACGTCTGGAACAGGCGCAGCAACACCTGGCCCAGCGAGATCTCGGATAGCGGGCGGTCGAAATAAGGCTCGCATACCGCGCGCACGGCGCCTTCCAGTTCTTCTTCGCGCGTGTCGGACGGCACCCAGCCGGATTCGATGTGCAACTGGGCGACGCGCCGGTAATCGCGGCGGAAAAACGCCAGGAAGTTCTGGGCCAGGTAGTTCTTGTCGAACTCGGACAAGGAGCCGACGATGCCGAAATCCAGCGCGATATAGTGGCCCAAGGTATCGGCCCGATCCGACACGTAGATGTTGCCGGGATGCATATCGGCGTGGAAAAAGCCATCGCTGAAAACCTGCGTGAAGAAGATCTCCACCCCGGTGCGCGCCAGCTTCTGGATGTCGATGCCGGCGTCGCGCAGGCGTTCGATCTGGCCCACCGGAATGCCGTACATGCGCTCCATGGTGAAGACCGTGTTGGCGGTGAACTCCCAGATCACCTCCGGCACGATCAGCATGCGGCCGCGGCCGCTTTCCGGACCGAAGTTGCGTCGCAGCTGGCTGCAGTTCGAGGCCTCGCGCACCAGATCCAGCTCATCGTGCAGATACTTGTCGAACTCGGCCACGACCTCGCGCGGCTTGAGCCGGCGGCCGTCCGGCCCCAGGCGTTCGATGACCGACGCCAGGGTGCGCAGCAGCGTCAGGTCCTTTTCGATGATGTCCAGCATGCCGGGACGCAGCACCTTGACCGCGACTTCGCGGCCATCGTGCATCACCGCGAAGTGCACTTGTGCGATGGAGGCCGAGGCCACCGGATCGACTTCGAAATGCTTGAACAGCGTGGCCGGCGGTGCGCCCAGCGCGGCCTGTATGCACTGCGCCGCCTGCTCCGACGGGAACGGCGGAACGCGGTCCTGCAGGAGCGCCAATTCCGCCGCGATGTCGGCGGGGATCAGGTCGCGCCGCGTCGACAGCACCTGGCCGAACTTGACGAAGATGGGTCCCAGCGATTCCAGCGCGCGGCGCAAACGGACGCCGCGGGGCGCGGTCGGCTTGCGCCGGCCGAAGCGCGTGATACGCAACAACATCGTCGCGAGCGGATGGTTCAGGCTGGACAGCACCAGGTCATCCAGGCCGTAGCGCATGGCCACGACAACGATGCGGATAAAGCGAAGTATGGTCAGCATCGTTCAGGCGCCGCCTTGACGCTGTGCTGCGGCATGGTGCCTGTCCTCGATCTTGCCCAGCCGGGCCTGCAATGCGGCAACGCGCGCCTGGACGGCGTCCAGCGCCGCGGTCGCCCGCCCGATATCGGCCGGCAAGGCCCGCAGCAGCGGGCGCGGCGTCAGCATGGGTTGCTCGTGCCCAAGGTACTCCACCAGGTTGTTCCGCAGCCGCGTCGCGGCGCCGCGCAGCCCGGCGGACAGCGCGCGCGCGCCGGCGACCATGCGGCCAGCCGGGATGTCGCCGAACCAGCGGGCCAGATCGTCTTCCACGTCCCAGCGCAATTGCGCGGCCAGTTCGGCCACTACCTGCGCCAGGCCCGCGTCGCCGGAGATATGCATCATGTCGGCAACGGTGTCGGCGCGCGCCCGGGCGGCCGCGGCGGCGTCTGCATCGCCCGCGGCATCGGGCTGGAACAGGCGCGCGAGACTGAACCGCGCGGGGTCCACCGTCAAGGTGACGTCCGGGACCACCGCCGGATCGGCCAGATCCGCATGGCCTTCGCTATCGATCGTCAGGGAGAGCTTGAAGGCGCCCACGGCCAGGCGTACCGTCTTGCCGGCGTGGCGGGCCAGGCGCGCGCGCGCCCAGTCTTCCCGCCGCAGCAGAGCGTTCAGCGCGCTTACGGCCGGGCGACCGGGGTCGGGCAAGGCAGGGATAGGCAGCATGAATATACGACGTGGCGCCAGGACGCCATGGGTGATCAGACCGCAAGTTTAACCGGGGGCCCGCTGGCGAAAAAAAGACCCCCACGCCGCGCCGGTAAAACCGGCTCGCTGCCCCCGAGGGGGCTTTTTCGCCTTGGGGCGGCCCGGCGGCGAAAAAAAGCCGGCCCCAATGGAGCCGGCGTGAGGGCGGTTGCCCGAGCAAGGCGAACCGCGGAAGCACGGGAAAAACCGGATCAGCTGGCGTACTGGACGGGAATCTGCTGGATACCGGCCAGCAACCATCCGCCCTGCGTCGGTTTGAAGAGGTTCCACACTTCTTCGAAGCGGAAGGCTTCGGCGCCGGGTTCTTCGCGCAGCATGCCGGAGAAGCGCACGCTGGCAAGATGGCCATCCGATACGGCTTCGATGCCCAGCAGCTCGGCGTTGAGCAGCACCACTTCGGTCTGGTTGGCGGCGCCCTGGCGCTCCAGCAGCTGCGGCTTGAGTTCGACGATCAGGTCGTCGGTCAGGTACTCGCGCAGGCGGTCGGTATCGCCGCTGTCCCATACGCCCTGGATGCGGACGAACTGTTCCTTGGCCTGCTTCAGGAAACCCTGCGTGTCGAAATCGCCCGGAACGAACCAGTTGCCATCCGCGTCGGCGCGCGGCACGGCGGCGGGTGCCGCGGCGACGGCCTGGGCAGCGGGCGTACCGGCGGCGCCAACCGCGCCGGCGGCACCGGCGGCCGGCAAGGCCTGGCGCCAGGCTGGCGCCTGCGTGGCCGCGGTATCACCCTGGCGCGACATGCCGCCGTAGGCGCCCTGCATGGCCGGCCGCGGGCCGGCGCCGCGCAGGCGGCGGATGATGAACAGCACGGCGAAGGCCACCAGGCCGATCAGCAACAGGCTGGAGAGCATTTCGGCGAACGCGCCCGACAGGCCCATGTGCGACAGGAGCGCCGCCAGGCCCAGGCCGGCGGCGATGCCGGCGATCGGGCCGAGCCAGCGCGAGGCGCCGCTGCGGCTGGCCGCGCCGGCGGCGGCACCCGCCGTGGCCGCGCCCGCTGCCGGTGCCGCGGCGGACGACGCCGAATTGGCGCCGGAGGCAGGCGGCGTGGTCGCCTGGCGCTGCATGGTCACGTTGGGAGACTGGCGGCCGACGCTGGCGCCGCCGCCCGCGCGGCGGGCTTCGGCGTCGAAGGAAGCGGCAATCATGGCCGTACCGGTCACGGCGATAAGCGCCGCGGCCAGGAATCGGCGGTAAGAACAGCCTGACATGGTGTGCTCCTGTAGTGTTTATGGCGGTTTCTGCATCGCCCCGCCCACCGCGTGGCCCGCGCTGAAGCGGGGGCCGACAAGACCGGAGGACCATCCACCAACTGCCAGCGAACCGCCCGTGCATCACCGGCGAATTCCCTGGAAAGCCTGGGGATGGGGCTTTCTTACAGAAACCTGAACAACTACAGGATATCCGACTTTTGCCTGAGTAACAAGCGAGCGGCGGCGGGGCCGGTCAGGCCAGGCGCACGCCCTCGTGCAACGCGACGACGCCGGCGCTCAGGTTGAAATACTGCACGCGCTCCAGGCCGGCGGTGCGCAGCATGCCCGCCAGCGTTTCCTGGTCCGGATGCATGCGTATGGATTCGGCCAGGTAGCGGTAGCTGGCTTCGTCCTTGGCGACCTTGCGGCCTAGCCACGGCAGCACATTGAACGAATACCAGTCATAGACCGGCGCCAGCGGCTTGGCCACCCGCGAGAACTCCAGCACCAGCAGCTTGCCGCCGGGCTTGAGCACGCGCGCCATTTCAGCCAGGGCGCGGTCCTTGTGCGTCATATTTCGCAGGCCGAAGGCGACGCTGACCCGATCGAAATACGCCGAGGGAAACGGCAGGCGCTCGGCGTCGCAGACCGCCAGGGGCAGAAGCAGGCCGTCATCCGCGAGGCGGTCGCGGCCGACCCGCAGCATGGAGTCGTTGATATCGGTCAGCCACACCTGGCCTTCCGGGCCGGCGCGGCGGGCAAAGGCCCGCGCCAGATCGCCCGTGCCGCCGGCGATGTCCAGCACCTTCATGCCCGGGCGCACGGCCGCGCGACCGATGGTGAAGGCCTTCCACACGCGGTGGAGCCCCGCCGACATCAGGTCGTTCATGACGTCGTAGCGCGACGCCACGGAATGGAAGACTTCGGCGACCTTGCCCGCTTTTTCCGTTTCCTGGACTGTCTTGAAACCGAAATGGGTGGTGCCCTGCGACGAGGCGGACCCCGAGGTGGCCTCGCCCGGCGCGGAATGGGGGTTTTGCATAGTGGATTCCCGAAACAACCAGTTATGGTAGCCGATTGGGGATCGCCGGTCGGGGCTGGCGCAATCGGCGGATGCGGCCGGCGCCGGCAAGCCGGCGGTGCCGACGGAAGGCAGGAGTCACATACCTGAAATATTACGGCCATACTATCGCAACGTTCGCCGCCCTCCGGTCACCCCGGCCCGCCACGCTACGTCGCAATCACCATGTCCAGCACCATACTTGTTGTCGAAGACGAACCCGCCATCCAGGAACTGATCGCCGTCAATCTGTCGTTCGCTGGCCACAAAGTGCTGCGGGCCTTCGACGCCGACCAGGCGCAGACGCTGATACGCGCGGAATTGCCCGACCTGATCCTGCTGGACTGGATGCTGCCCGGGACCTCCGGCCTGTCGCTGGCGCGCAAGCTGCGCGCGGAGGAGCGCACCCGCACGGTGCCCGTCATCATGCTGACGGCCAAGGGTTCGGAGCAGGACAAGGTGGACGGCCTGGAAGCGGGTGCGGACGACTACATCACCAAGCCCTTTTCGCCGAAAGAGCTGATGGCGCGCATCAAGGCCGTGCTGCGGCGGCGCGCGCCGCAGCTGACGGACGACGTCATCGACGTGGCGGGCCTGAAGCTGGACCCCGTCACGCATCGCCTGAACGGCGCCGGCCATCCCCTGCAGATCGGCCCGACCGAGTTCCGCCTGCTGCATTTCTTCATGACGCATCCCGAGCGCGTATTTTCCCGGTCGCAGCTGCTGGACCAGGTGTGGGGCGACCACGTCTTCGTGGAAGAGCGCACCGTCGACGTCCATATCCGTCGCCTGCGCAAGGCGCTGGAGCCCACCGGCCACGACATGCATGTGGAAACCGTGCGCGGCAGCGGCTACCGCTTTACAGCGCAGCTGCCGGCCGGTAAAACCACCGCACAATGATTTTGTTGCGCACGATATTGGTGATCGCCGCCTGGGCGATCCTGGCGGTACTGGCCCAATGGCTGTTGGGCAATCCCTTGGGCTGGGCGTTGATGTGCGCCGGGCTGGCGGTCACGCTGCTGGCCCGCAGCGCGCGCCTGCAGCGCGTATCGCTGTGGGCGCGCAACCCCGAATCGGCGCCGCCCGCCGCCGTCGGCCCCTGGGACGACATCCTGGCCCCCCTGTACCGCTACCTGCGCGGCCAGGCGCGCCAGTTGATGGAAAGCCGTGACGCCATGCAGGGCATGCTCGCGGCGGCCCAGGCGCTGCCCGATGGCGCCGTCACGCTGAACCAGGACCTGCAGATCGACTGGTGCAACCGCGTGGCGCGCCAGCACCTGGGCCTGCGGCTGCCGGCCGATCGCGGCAGCAACCTGCTGAATCTGGTGCGCGCGCCCGAGTTCATCGAATACAGCCGCCAGGATGACTGGCCCGAGCCCATCCTGGTACGCATGGCCGTCGGCAGCCAGGAACGCCTGCTGATGATGCAGCTGACCGCCTACGCGCGCGACCAGCGCCTGCTGATCACCCGCGACGTCACGCAGATCGAAAAGCTGGAGACCACGCGGCGCGACTTCGTCGCCAACGTATCGCACGAACTGCGCACGCCGCTGACGGTACTGGCGGGGTTCCTGGAAACCATGCGCGAGATGCCGGACGAGGCCCTGAGCCGCGACCAGCGCGAGCAATACCTGACGATGATGCACGAGCAGGCGCAGCGCATGCAGGCCATCGTCGCAGACCTGCTCACGCTGTCGACGCTGGAATCCTCGCCCAACGCCGAACCGCACCGCGTGCGCATGGCGACACTGCTGCAGACGGCACGCCAGCAGACCGAGGCGCTGTCGGCGGGACGCCATGCGCTGACCTGGCAGCTGGACGAAGGCGTGGATCTGCTGGGCGCCGAAAGCGAGCTGTCTTCGGCCATCTCCAATCTGCTGACCAACGCGGTGCGGTATACGCCGGAGGCCGGCACGATCACCGTGCGCTGGGAACGCCTGCCGGAAGGCGGCGCGCGCTACAGCGTGCAGGACACCGGCATCGGCATCGCCGCGCGCCACATTCCACGGCTGACCGAGCGGTTCTACCGCGTGGATCGCGGCCGTTCGCGCGCGGTGGGGGGCACCGGCCTGGGCCTGGCGATCACCAAGCACATCGCCATGCGCCACGATGCCGAACTGAGCATCGCCAGCGAAGTCGGCAAGGGCAGCACGTTTTCGCTGATCTTCCCTGCGGACCGGGTGGTCGACAGCGACGGCTGAGCGCCAAAGCCCGATTCGCGGATTCGCCGATTCGCCCTCATGCGGGTGGGGTTTACCCGCAGGCCGGCGCCGCACCCTGGCATGATGGTTGCGAGATTTCCACCCTAGCCCACGGGATCGCACGGCCGTCCGGCCGCGCAGGCCTGGACCGGGCACATCGAGCCACTCAAGCAGGGAGCTTGCAGCATGACGCGTATCGTCCTGTTCGAAAATATCCATCCCAGCGGCGTCGCGGTTTTCCGCGATGCGGGCTACACCGATATACAGACGTACGCGTCGTCCCTGCCGCCGGCCGAACTGCGGGCCGCGCTGGAAGGCGCCGAAGTGGTGGGCATTCGCTCCCGCACGCATCTGGAAGCCGGCCTTTTCGAGCAGCTGCGCGACCTGCGGGTGGTAGGCTGCTTCTGCATCGGCACCAACCAGGTGGACACGGAAAGCGCCATGAACCACGGCATACCCGTGTTCAACGCGCCGTTTTCCAATACGCGTTCGGTGGCCGAACTGGTGCTGGCCGAAGCGATCATGCTGCTGCGCCGGATCCCTGAAAAGAACGCCCGCGTGCACCAGGGCCATTGGGACAAGACGGCATCCGGCGCCTTCGAGGCGCGCGGCAAGACGCTGGGCGTGATCGGCTACGGCAACATCGGCTCGCAGGTGGGCACGCTGGCCGAAAGCGTCGGCATGCGCGTCGTCTATTACGACGTGGAAGCCAAGCTGCCGCTGGGCAATGCGCACGCGGTCACCACGCTGGGCGAATTGCTCGCGCAGAGCGACGTGGTCACGCTGCATGTCCCGGGCGGCCGCAGTACGGAGAACATCATGAATGCCGAGACGCTGTCGCAGATGAAGCGCGGCGCGATCCTGATCAACGCGTCGCGCGGGACGGTGGTGGACATCGACGCGCTACATGGCGCGCTGGCCTCGCAACACCTGGCCGGCGCCGCGCTGGACGTATTCCCGGTGGAGCCCAAGAGCGTGGACGAGCCGCTGGCCAATCCGCTGATCGGCCTGCCCAACGTGATCCTGACCCCGCACATCGCCGGCAGCACGCAGGAATCCCAGGAAAACATCGGCCGCGAAGTGGCGGAAAAACTGGTGCGCTACCTGCAGGCCGGCACGACGAAGTGGGCAGTGAATTTCCCGGAACTGCCCTTCACCGAACGGACCGGCAGCGCGCGCATCCTGCACATCCATCGCAACGTGCCCGGCGCGCTCGGCACGCTGGACAACCTGCTGGCGCAGCATGGGCTGAACATCGTCAGCCAGAACCTGCAGACCCGCGGCGATATCGGCTATGTGGTGACGGACGTGGACGGCGTCGTCAGCGACGACATCATGCAAACCCTGTGCGGCCATCCGGTGACGATACGCTGCCAGCGCATCTAGCCGGGCAAGGCTGCCTTCAGGCAGGCCACCATGCGGGCGGCGACGCCGTTCGCATCGGCGGAACGGCGGATGACGATACCGATCTCCCGGTCGAAGCCCGCCGCGCCAAGGTCCAGCAGCCGCAAGCCGCTGGCGTCCAGCTGGCGCGTGCGCGGCATCACGGCCACGCCCAGGCCGGCGCGGACCAGGTTCGCGATAGCGTCGATCTCGTCCAGCTCCACGGCTTCATGCACCGTCAGGCGATGGCGCCGCAGAAAGGCATCGACCAGCCGGCCGCCGAAGGACGTCCGGTCATAGCGGATGAAAGGATGCCCGGCCAGGGCCTCGCGCCATGAGACGGCCGGCAGCGAGTCCGGCACCGCCAGCACCATGGGTTCGCTCATCAGGGGGTGCCACGCCAGCTCGTGCGGCAGGTTGAAGGGCGGGCGGATCAACACCGCCAGGTCGACTTCCGCGGCATCCACCTGTCCCAGCAGGGACAGCGACACCCCGGGCACGATGCGCACGCTGACGTCGGGGAAGTCGGCGCGGAACAGCTCCAGTGCACGCACCAGCAGGTCCTGCTGTACCGAGGCGATGGCCGCCACCCGCAGGGACCCTGTGACGTGGCCGCCGCCCGCCTGCGCCACCATGCGATTCACCAGGCCCAGTATTTCCTCCGCCTGGGCCAGCATTTCGCGCCCGGCATCGTTCAGCTGGGCCGACCGCGCGGTGCGGTCGAACAGCGACACGCCCAGGAATTCCTCGAGCCGGCGGATCTGCGCGCTGACAGCCGACTGTGTCAGGCCCAGCTTGCGCCCCGCGCCGGTGAAGGTGCCGTCGCGAGCCACGGTAACGAAGGTCTGGAATTCAGTAAGCATGATCAATCAGCAGGGCGCGCCCGCCGGCATTTATAAAATTGATGCTAAGTCCCAAAAAATATCGTTTTTCAATCAAAAAAACAATTCATACACTAGCGTTTTCGTTTTTCGATTCCTGGAGTGATCCGTATGAGTGCCCAAGCCGCCATGCCCCCTTTCCATCTGGCTTTCCCAGTTCGGGACATCGCCGAAGCGCGCCGCTTCTATGGCGAGCTGCTGGGCTGTCCGGAAGGGCGCAGCGCGCCGGAATGGGTGGACTTCAACTTCTACGGCCACCAGATCGTCGCCCACCTGGCGCCGGACGAGTGCGGCCACAAGCAGACCAGCCCTGTGGATGACCACGACGTGCCGGTGCGCCACTTCGGCGCCGTGCTGTCCATGGAGCAATGGCAAGCCATGGCGGACAAGCTGACCGCGGCCGGAACCAAGTTCGTGATCGAGCCCTATATCCGTTTCAAGGGCGAAGTCGGCGAACAGGCCACCATGTTCTTCATGGACCCGTCGGGCAATGCGCTGGAGTTCAAGGCCTTCAAGAACATGGATTCCCTGTTCGCCAAGTAAGGCGCGTCGGCACGTGGACGCAGCGACCGATCGCCCGGCGCCCTGGCGCATCCATGCGCAGGGCGATCGCTGCCTGTTGATCGTCCTGGGCGACGCCATCGAGGCGTCGACAGGACGCCGCTGCCTGGCCGTGGCGCGGCTGCTGCGCGATGCCACCTTGCCAGGCGTCACCGACGTCGTACCGTCCTTCGCGGCCGTGGCGGTGCACTATGCGCCGCCCGGCCCCACCTTCAGCTCGCTGGCCGCGTCGATCGAGCAATTGCTCTCGCACGGCATTCCGGAAGACGACAGCGCCGCACGCGACGTCGATATCCCCGTCTGCTACGGCGGCGAACATGGCCCCGACCTGCAGGATGTCGCGCGCGCCGCCGGGATGACGCCGGAAAAGGTCGTCGCCCTGCATACGCGCCCGGGCAGCATGGTGTTCATGCTGGGCTTCGCGCCCGGCCATCCGTACATCGGCGTTCACGACGCCCGGCTCGACCTGCCCCGCCGCGCATCGCCGCGCACCGCCGTGCCGCAAGGATCGGTGGCCATCGCGAACCGGCAGACCGTCATCTACCCCAGCCGGCTGCCCGGCGGCTGGAACGTCATCGGCGCCACCCCCTTGAAGCTGTTCGATCCGGCGCGCGAGCCCGCGTCGCTGTTGCAACCGGGCGATCGCGTCCGTTTCGTGCCCATCGACGCCGCCACTTTCGCGCGCATGCAGGCGGAGCAACCATGACCCCGCCGCGACGGGAGCGCAGGCCGTGACCGTGTCCGTACTGAAACCGGGCCTGCTGTCCTCTTTCCAGGACCTGGGGCGCCTAGGCTACCAGCATCAAGGGATCCCGGCGGCGGGCGCCATGGACCCGCGCGCCCATCGGCTGGCCAGCCTGCTGGCCGGCAACGACCCGGCGCGCACGGCCTCTCTGGAAATCACCTTGCGCGGGCCGACGCTGCGCTTCGACCGCGCCGCCTGCTTCGCGCTGGGCGGCGCGTCGCTGGGTGCGGCGTTGAACGGCAAGCCCCTGCCGACGAACCGGCCCCTGCTCGCCCGCGCCGGCGATATCCTGGCCTTCGAAACCAGGGTCGATACAAGCGCCGGCGACGCGCTGCCGGCGGGCGCCTCGCCGGGCCTGCGCGCTTACCTGGCAGTCCATGGCGGCTTCGACCTGCCGCGCGTCATGGGCAGCGAAAGCACCTATCTGCGCAGCGGTTTCGGCGGCTATCAGGGCCGCGCGCTGGCCAAGGGCGATACGGTCGCGCTGCGCGCATGCCTGGAGACCGAGCGCCTGGACGAGCTGGAAGACGCGCTGTGGGACACCCGCGTGTACCTGCCGTCGACGCTGGCCGCGCAATCCCGCGGCAGCGTGCGGGCGATGCCGGGACGGCAATGGGCGGACTTCACCGCCGCCGCGCGCGATGCCTTCGCCGGCGATGCCTTCCTGGTGACGCCGCAATCCGAGCGCATGGGATACCGGCTCAGCGGCCCTGCCCTGGCCATGGCGGCGCCGCGCCAGATGCTGTCGGAAGCCACCTGTTTCGGCACCGTGCAGGTGCCCGCCGACGGCGCGCCCATCGTACTGATGGCGGACCGCCAGACCACCGGCGGCTACCCGAAGATCGCCCAGGTCGCCAGCATCGATCTCCCGCTCTTGGCACAGACGGCCCCGGGTAGCACCATACGGTTTGCAATGATCACCCTGGAGGACGCGCAGCGGCTGGACGGCGAGCGGGAAACCGCCTTCGATCGCCTGGCCATGGCGCTGGCGCCTCTGCGCGCGCTGTACGCGCGCCACACAGCCGAATTGAACTGACGGAGCATGGCCATGGGTTTATCCATCGATCTGAACTGCGACATGGGCGAGAGCTATGGCGCCTGGAAAATGGGCAATGACGAAGACGTGCTGGAGTACGTGTCGTCGGCCAATATCGCCTGTGGCTTCCACGGTGGCGACCCGGGCACCATGCGACGCACGGTGGCGGCCGCGCTGGCGCGCGGCGTGGCGCTGGGCGCCCACCCCAGCCTGCCCGACCTGGCCGGCTTCGGACGCCGCGTCATGCAGGTCAGCCCGGCCGAGGCCTACGACTTCATGGTCTACCAGATCGGCGCGCTGGCCGGCGTGGCGGCGTCCCAAGGCGCGCGGCTGCACCATGTGAAGGTGCATGGGGCGCTGTACAACATGGCGGCCAAGGATCGCGCGCTGTCCGATGCCCTGTGCCGCGCGATGCGCGACGTCGACGCGAACCTGGTCCTGTATGGCCTGGCCGGCAGCGAACACATCCGCGCGGCCGAAGCGCTGGGCGTGCCGGTGGCGCAGGAGGTCTTCGCCGACCGCTCCTACCAGGACGACGGTTCGCTGACGCCGCGCAGCCATTCCGGAGCCATGATCACCGACGTCGACAAGGCCATCGAGCAAGTACTGCGCATGGTGCAGGAAGGCAAGGTGCGCTCCGTCAGCGGCAAGGACGTGCCGGTACGCGCGGATACGCTGTGCATACACGGCGACCAGCCGAACGCGGTGGTATTCGCCAGCGGCATCCGCCGGGCGCTCGAAACAGCCGGCATCACCGTGAAGACGGTGCCCGCGCCGCGCGCGGCCGCCTAGGCATCGGCCCGGGCCGCCCGCGGCCCAGGGTTCAGGCCGACGCGTCGCCCGTGCCGCGCGCGTCGACTTCCTCCGCATAGGCCCGCAGCACCAGCGGCAATATCCACTCCGCGCATTCGCGCCGTATTTCAGCGGCGCGGGCAAAGTCGCGCTGCGCCAGCGCGTTCACCACGCTGCCGACATAACAGGCGGACGCGCCGACGTCATAGAACCCGCGGCGGAACAGGTTGTAGCGCAGCGGCTCGCAGCGCTCGTTCAAGCGATGCACCGCTTCGCGCAGCGGCTGGTTGCGCAGGGAATCGACGATCGTGAGGAAGGCGCCGCGCACCGTCGACAGGTAACTGAGCACGGCGTTGCCGGGGTCGCAGCCACGCAGTCTTTCGTGGGCGTCGCGCAGGCGCGCCAGCAAGGGCTCCAGATCCTGCTGGTCGGCCAAACCCCTGATCGCGTAGGCCTCCAGTTCGGCCCGCAACAGGTATAGCTGGCGAATTTCTCGTTCGGTGTACAGCACCACCCGGAAGCCGCGCCGCTGCGCGTGGGTGGCAAGACCGCTCAATTCCAGCAGCCGCAGCGCTTCGCGTATGGGACTGCGGCTGGTGCCGAAACGCCGTTCGAGCTCCTGTTCGCGCAGCGGCTGTCCCGGCGCCAGGGTCCCGTCGATGATCATCTGACGGAGCTGCTCGTACAGCATGTACGGGATGGTGACAGGCGCCTTGATTTCCATTCGTTGTTTCCTGAAGGGCGATCATGTTGCACGCTTGTGGCGCATCACACAATGATACAACCGGACAGGAAACGAAACGGCGCTATTGTCATTATTCAAAACATCGCGGCGCATGCCGCGATGTTTTGCGCCGGCGCTATACCAGGACCCGTTCGATGCCGCCCGAGTTGGCCAGCTTGACGTAGTTCTCCATCCAGTCCGCACCAAGGATATGGCGCGCCATCTCGACGACGATGTAGTCCGCTTCCATCGCGGTATCGCCCTTGTACCGCGACAGTCCCTGCAGGCAGGACGGGCACGAGGTCAGCACCTTGACGTCGCCGTCGAAGCCGTCGGCGCGCACCGCCGTACTGCCCTTGCGCAGCTCTTCTTCCTTGCGGAAGCGCACCTGCGTCGAGATGTCCGGCCGCGTGACGGCCAGCGTGCCGGACTCGCCGCAGCAACGCTCGCTCTTGATGGTCGCGTCGCCGACCAGCGACTTGACCGTCTTCATCGGATCCTGCAGCTTCATCGGCGTATGGCAAGGGTCGTGGTACATGTAGCGCACGCCCTGCGCGCCGTCCAGCTTGATGCCCTTTTCCAGCAGGTATTCATGGATGTCCACCAGCCGGCAGCCGGGGAATATCTTGTCGAATTCGTAGCCGGACAATTGGTCGTAGCAGGTACCGCAGCTGACCACGACCGTCTTGATGTCCAGGTAGTTCAGCGTATTGGCGACGCGGTGGAACAGCACCCGGTTGTCCGTGATGATCTGTTCGGCCTTGTCGTTCATGCCGTTGCCGCGCTGGGGATAGCCGCAGCACAGGTAGCCCGGCGGCAGCACCGTCTGCACGCCCGCATGCCACAGCATGGCCTGCGTAGCCAGGCCTACCTGCGAGAACAGGCGTTCGGATCCGCAACCCGGGAAATAGAACACGGCCTCGGTATCGGCCGACGTCGAACGCGGGTCGCGGATGATGGGAACGTAATTGGCGTCCTCGATGTCCAGCAGCTTGCGCGCGGTCTGCTTGGGCAGGCCGCCAGGCATCTTCTTGTTGATGAAATGCACCACCTGCTCGCGCATCGGCGCCTTGCCCACGGTGGCCGGCGGATGCCGCGTCTGCTTGCGGGCCAGGCCCGACAGCAGGTCGTTGGCCGCGCGCTGCACCTTGTATCCGACGCCCACCATGGCCTTGCGCGTGGCATTGATGGTGGCCGGATCCTTGGCGTTCAGGAAGAACATCGCCGCCGCGGTGCCGGGATTGAAGGACTTGCGTCCCATGCGGCGCAGCAGTGCCCGCATATTCATCGACACGTCGCCGAAATCGATGTCGACCGGACAGGGGTTGTAGCACTTGTGGCAGACGGTGCAGTGATCGGCCACGTCCTCGAACTCTTCCCAGTGCTTCAGGCTGACGCCGCGGCGGGTCTGTTCCTCGTACAGGAAGGCTTCGACCAGCAGCGACGTCGCCAGGATCTTGTTGCGAGGCGAATACAGCAGGTTGGCGCGCGGCACGTGGGTGGCGCACACCGGCTTGCATTTGCCGCAGCGCAGGCAGTCCTTGATCGACGACGAGATGGCGCCGATGTCGCTCTGCTGCATGATCAGCGACTCATGGCCCATCAGGTTGAAGCTGGGCGTCCACGCATGCGTGAGGTCGGCGCCCGGCATCAGCTTGCCGGCATTGAAACGGCCATGCGGATCGACGCGGCGCTTGTAGTCCTGGAAGGGTTGCAGCTCTTCCTGCGTCAGGAACTCGTACTTGGTCAGCCCGATGCCGTGCTCGCCGGAAATCACGCCGTCCAGGTCGCGGGCGATCTGCATGATGCGCGCCACGGCTTCATGCGCTTCGCGCAGCATGCCGTAGTCGTCCGAGTTGACCGGGATATTGGTGTGCACGTTGCCGTCGCCGGCGTGCATGTGCAGCGCGACGAACACACGGCTTTTGAGCACGCGCGCGTGGATGGCGCACATCTCGTCCAGCACCTTCTTGCACGCCGAGCCGGAGAAAATGCCCTGCAGCTGCGCCAGGATTTCGGTTTTCCAGGACACCCGCACGGTGCGGTCCTGCACGACGTCGAACACGCGCGCGCCGGGTTGCACGGCGATGCGGTCGGCCAGCGTGGACTGCATATGGCCCATGCCCAGGCCCGGCAGATCCGGCAGCGCCTGCGTCAGGGGCTTGTCCAGTTCGTTCAGCAGGTAATGCCAGCGCGCGCGCGTCACGGCGAGCAGCTCGTGCGCCTGGCGCGTCCGCTCGGCCAGCACTTCGGCCCGGGTGATTTCGGCGTCCTCGGCGTCCTCCGCCTTGCCCAAGGGCAGCGGCTGGTCCAGGAAGGCCTGCAGTTCGTCCAGCAGCCGCAGCTTGTTGCGTGTGGACAGCTCGATGTTGATGCGCTCGATATGGTCGGTGTATTCGCCCATGCGGCCGAGCGGAATCACCACGTCTTCGTTGATCTTGAAGGCGTTGGTATGGCGGGCGATGGCGGCGGTGCGCGAGCGGTCGGCCCAGAACTTCTTGCGGGCCTCGGCGCTGACGGCCACGAAACCTTCGCCATGGCGTGTATTCGCCAGGCGCACGACTTCGCTGGCGGCGGTGGCGACCGCGGCTTCGTCGTCCCCGACGATGTCGCCGATCAGCACCATCTTGGGCAATACGCCACGCTTGCTCTTGGTGGCGTAGCCGACCGCGCGCAGATAACGTTCGTCCAGGTGCTCCAGGCCGGCCAGGATGGCGCCGCGCTGCTTGCCCTCGTTGTCCAGGTAGTGCTTGACCTCGATGATCGACGGGATCGCGTCGCGCGCCTGGCCGAAGAATTCCATGCAAACCGTGCGCGTATGCGCCGGCATGCGGTGCAACACCCAGCGCGCGGAGGTGATCAGGCCATCGCAGCCTTCCTTCTGCACGCCGGGCAGGCCGGCCAGGAATTTGTCGGTGACGTCCTTGCCCAGGCCTTCCTTGCGGAAACGGCGCCCTTCGATTTCGAGGGTCTCGCTGCGCAGCGGCGTTTCGCCGGGCTTGCCCCGGCCGTCGAACCACTTCAGTTCGAAGCGCGCCACGTCGACGTCGTGGATCTTGCCGCGGTTGTGCTCCAGGCGGGTGACTTCCAGCCAGTTGCCTTCGGCATCCACCATGCGCCACCAGGCCAGGTTGTCCAGCGCGGTGCCCCACAGCACGGCTTTCTTGCCGCCGGCGTTCATGGCGATGTTGCCGCCCACACAGGACGCTTCCGCCGACGTCGGGTCGACGGCGAACACGTAGCCGGCCTGCGCGGCGGCATCCGCCACGCGCTTGGTGACGACGCCGGCACCCGTGAACACGGTCGCCACGGGTTCATCGACGCCGGGCAGCTCGGTCAGCTCGACCGTGCCCAGCGTTTCGAATTTTTCCGTGTTGATGACCGCCGACTTCCAGGTCAGCGGTATGGCGCCGCCCGTGTAGCCGGTGCCGCCCCCACGCGGGATGATGGTCAGGCCCAGCTCGAAACAGCCGCGCACCAGGGCGGCGATTTCGTCCTCGCTGTCCGGCGTCAGGACGACGAAGGGATATTCGACACGCCAGTCGGTGGCGTCGGTCACATGGGAGACGCGCGACAGGCCGTCGAATTTGATGTTGTCGCGGCCAGTGATGCGGCCCAGCACCTTCTGCGTCTGGCGGCGCAGCTGGGCGGTCTGGTCGAACTGGGCCTCGAAGCTGGCCACGGCCGCGCGGGCGCGTTCGATCAGCTGCAGCACCTTTTCGTCGCGGTAGAGGTCGTGGCCTTCCTGGAAATCGATGCGGCCGGGCTCGCGGCGCCGGTCGATTTCCCCCAGGCGATGGTGCAGCGCCTCGATCAGCAGGCGGCGGCGCTTGGGGTTGTCCAGCAGGTCGTCCTGCAGATAGGGATTGCGGCGCACGACCCAGATATCGCCCAGCACCTCATACAGCATGCGCGCGGATCGGCCCGTGCGGCGTTCCCCGCGCAGATCGGTCAGCAGTTGCCAGGCGTCCTCGCCCAATAACCGGCCCACGACTTCGCGGTCGGAAAACGATGTGTAGTTGTAGGGGATTTCACGCAGGCGGGTGCCCGGTGCCGGCGGAACCGCCGCGTTCAGTAGCTGGCTGGCGAGGGGGGCGTTCATGGAAGCGAAGGGTTGCCCTTAAAAAAATATTTTACGCCATGGGAGGGAACCGCCTGGAAATAACCCCAGGATTGCGCCGACGCGGCGCATGGCTGACACGGAGCTGAAGCAGGTCCAGGCACACGGCCGGGACGGGGCTGACGTGCCGGCGTCAGACGTGGGGAAACATCCAGATCAGGCTGCCCGTCATGACGAGATAGCGCAGGAATTTACCGATGGCCATATAGATTGCGCAAGGCCAGAAGGACAGGCGCAGCCAGCCCGCCACCGCGCAGAGCGGATCGCCGACCGCGGGCACCCAGGACAGCAGCAGGGCCGGCGGCCCCATGCGATGCAGCCAGTCCTGGGCCTTGCGGTGCCAGCGCCCTTCGCCGGCGTTGGCGCGGGCCTCGTGGGCGCGATGCGGATGCTTTTCCTTCCAGCGCTCGGCGGCCCGCCAGGCGCCCCAGCCCATGGCGTAGCTGATCGCCCCGCCCACGGTGTTGCCGGCGGTGGCCACCAGGACGGCCGGCCAGAACATATCGGGCATCAGCTTGACGTAGCCGAAGACCGCCGGCTCCGAACCCAGCGGCAGCAAGGTCGCGGACACCAGGCTCACGATGAAAATGGCGCTCAGCCCCACATTGGGCAAGGCCAGGGTGGCCAAAAGCCAATTCACGGCGGACGTCAGGGCGGCTTCCATCCCGCGCAGTGTAGCCGGCGGCGGCGTCCGTGGTAATCTGCCCGACGCTTTCCATCCCGTGCCGTGCAGTCCATGTCCACCGACTATCTGAAACGCATCCTGACTTCGAAAGTCTACGACGTCGCCGTCGAGTCTCCGCTGGAACCCGCGACTCTGCTGTCCCAGCGAATTTCGAACACGGTGCTGCTCAAACGCGAGGACACGCAGCCGGTCTTCAGCTTCAAGCTGCGCGGCGCGTACAACAAGATGGCCAACATGGCGCCCGCGGCGCTGGCGCGCGGCGTGATCGCCGCGTCGGCCGGCAACCATGCGCAGGGCGTGGCCCTGTCGGCACGGCGACTGGGCTGCCGCGCTGTCATCGTCATGCCCACCACCACGCCCGACGTCAAGATCGACGCGGTCCGCCGCCTGGGTGGCGAAGTCGTCCTGGCCGGCGAAAGCTTTTCCGACGCCTACGCCCACGCCCAGGAACTGCAACGCAAGCAGAAGCTGACCTTCGTCCACCCCTTCGACGACCCTGACGTCATCGCCGGCCAGGGTACGGTGGGTATGGAGATCCTGCGCCAGCACCCCGGCCAGCTCGACGCGGTGTTCGTCGCCATCGGCGGCGGCGGCCTGATATCCGGCGTCGCCGCCTATATCAAGCAGTTGCGCCCGGACGTGAAGATCATCGGCGTGCAGACCGAGGACTCCGACGCCATGCTGCGCAGCGTGCGCGCCGGCCGCCGCGTGGTGCTGAACGACGTCGGGCTGTTTTCCGACGGCACGGCGGTCAAGCAGGTGGGCGCCGAAACCTTCAAGCTGGTGCGCAAGTACGTCGACGACTTCGTCGTGGTCGATACGGACGCGATCTGCGCCGCCATCAAGGACGTGTTCCAGGACACGCGCAGCGTGCTGGAGCCGGCCGGCGCCATGGCCGTGGCCGGCGCCAAGCAATACCTGGCCCAGCACAAATGGAAGAACAAGACCGTGGCGGCGATCGCCTGCGGCGCCAACATGAACTTCGACCGCCTGCGCTTCGTCGCCGACCGCGCCGAAGTGGGCGAAATGCGCGAAGCGGTATTCGTGGTGTCCATGCCGGAGCAGCGCGGCAGCTTCCGCAAGTTCTGCGAACTGGTGGGCGACCGCAGCGTCACGGAGTTCAATTACCGCATTTCCGACGCCGTGCGCGCCCATGTGTTCGTGGGCGTCCAGGTGGCGTCGCCGTCCGAGCCGGAAAAGCTGGCCAACAATTTCCGCCGCCACGGCTTCGACACGTTGGACCTGACGCACGACGAAATGGCCAAGACCCACCTGCGCCATATGGTGGGTGGCCGCTCGGCGCTGGCGCACGACGAATTGCTGTATCGCTTCGAATTCCCCGAACGCCCTGGCGCGCTGATGCGTTTCCTGAGCACCATGAACCCCAGCTGGAACATCAGCCTGTTCCATTATCGCAACCAGGGCGCCGACTATGGCCGCATCCTGGTCGGCATCCAGGTGCCGCCTTCGGATAAGAAGCAGTTCAAGGACTTCATCGCCGAACTGGCGTATCCGTGCTGGAACGAGACCGAGAATCCGGCATATAAACTGATACTCTGACTGCCGCGGAAGACGCCGGATGGACATCCAGCTCAATGACATCGCCCTGTTCGTCGAAGTGGCCAAGCGCAAGAACTTCAGCCATGCGGCCGAGGCATTAAGCATCCCGTCGGCGACGCTGTCCAAGCGGGTGACCGAGCTGGAGCATCGCATCGGCTTGCAGTTGCTGACGCGTACGACGCGCCGCATCGACCTGACGGAAGCCGGCGCGCTGTACTTCGAACGCTGCCGCCACATCATCGAGGAAGCCCGCGTCGCGCACGAACAGCTGCAGGATATGGCGGCCCTGCCGCGGGGCCGGCTGCGTGTTTCCATGTTTCCCAGCCTGGCCGCGCTGGTCCTGCCCGTGGTCATGCGCGAGTTCAACGATCAATATCCCGACATCGAATGTGAATTCGATGTGACGGAGCGCCAGCTCGACCCGATCAGCAATCCCTTCGACCTGGTGCTGCGCTTGGGTCCGCAGCCGGATTCCAGCCTGATTTCACGCCAGATCATGCTGATGCAACATCAGCTCTACGCGTCTCGGGCCTATCTGGAGCGGCACGGGCAGCCGCTGACACCGGCGGACCTCAGTCACCACGATTGCCTACGCTTCCCCGCCGGCGACGGGAACGCGTCGAACTGGATGCTGCATTCCGGCAACCGGGTCGAACGCGTATCGGTGTTCGGACGGCTGGTCGCCAACAATGCCGGCATGCTGGGCCGGCTGGCCGCGCGCGGCATGGGCATCGTGCCGCTGCCGGTCTTCCATGCCATGGAAAAGGCCATCACCAATATCGGGCTGGTGCGGGTCCTGCCGGACTGGAGCCTGACGCCCCTGCCGCTGTTCGCGCTGCTGCCGTCGCGCACCGTGCCGGCGAAAACGCGCGCCTTCCTGGATTTCATCCAGCCGCGGCTGCAAGACCGCAGCTGATCCGCCTCCGCTACCCAAGGACAGGCCGCTTTCGCGGCCAGGGCGTTTTTTTGCCTTGACTCCGTTTTTCATGGTTGTGAAAATAGATTCACGTACAGAAAAATGGAGACAACGATGGCGTCCACTACCCCTGCCTGGCTGGTCCGCGAGGCCGATGTCCCGGGCTATCACCCGGCCAACCACCTGGGCACCACCAACCGGCGCCTGATCGGCGCGCAGAACGTCGGGGCCCGCCATGTCGAGGTCATCCTGGGCGTGATCGAGAAAGGCAAGGGCGCGCTTCCGCACGCCCACCCCGGGATCGAACAGGTCTGCTACCTCCTGTCCGGCACTGCGCGCGCCGAGGTGGACGGCGTCGCGGCGGAAATGCAGGCGGGCGACTGCTGCTACTTCCCGCCCGATATTCCCCACGTGTTCACCGTCACCAGCGACGAGCCCGCCCGGCTGCTGGTGATCTATACGCCGCCCTATGAAGAGAACCCGGACCGCGTCGTCCGCTGACGGCGTCCGCGGCATCCGGCGAGCACGCCTCGCGCTGGCGATCCGGCAAACAGAACAAAACCAGGAGACAAGCACCATGACACGCCCGACCCTCATACCGGCCCAATTGGCCCACTCGGCCCACCCGGCCCGTATCCCGGCCCCCATGCCTCCCCGCATTGCGCCTACCCTCCCCCACCCGACACCAGCGGCCGCGCCGGCGCGGCCGGTGCGCCGCACCCGAGCCCTCGCCGCCGCAGCCGCCGCCCTATGCCTGGCCGGCGCCAGCCTGCTGGCCCAAGGCCAGGCCGCGGCAGCCTATCCGGACCGGCCCATCACCCTGGTCGTCCCCTTTCCCGCCGGATCCGGCACCGACGCCGTGGGCCGCATCTTCGCCATGGAGCTGGGCCGCATCCTGAACGGCCAGGTCGTGGTGGAAAACAAGCCAGGCGGCAACGCCTCGATCGCGGCGTCCTATGTCGCGCGCGCCAAGCCGGACGGATACACCCTTTTCGTCACCACCAACACGTCCCATTCGGCCGCGCCCTACCTGATGAAGAACGTCCCCTACGACCCGGTGAAGGACTTCACGCCGATCGCACGCGGCGGCAACCTGCCCTTCATCCTGGTCGTGAATCCCAAGCTCCCCGTCAAATCGGTGCGCGAGCTGGTGGCCTATGCCAAGGCCCACCCGGGCAAGCTGACCTATGCCAGCGGCAACAGCACGGGCATCGTGGCGGGCGCCACCCTGGCCCGGCGCGCTGGCATCGACATCGTGCACATCCCCTACAAGGGCACGCCCCAGGCCATCACCGACGTGGTGGGCGGCCAGGTCGACATGATGTTCACCGATGTCGCGTCCGGCCTGCCTTTCGTGCAATCGGGCAAGATGCGCGCCCTGGCCGTGTCCACGGCCGCGCGCAGCAGCGTGGTACCCGACATTCCGTCGATGGAGGATTCCGGCGTTCCGGACTTCGACATCAACTCCTGGAACGGCTATTTCGGCCCGGCCGGCATGCCACCGGACGTGGTGCATACGTTGAACGCGGCCATCAACAAGATCGTCGCCGACCCGCAGGTGCGCAAGCAACTGGCCGGCCTGGGCTTCGACGCCTTCAGCGGCACGCCCGAGGACTTCGCGGCGTTCGTCGCCCAGCAACTGCAACTGTGGGGCAAGCTGATCAAGGACGCGGGGATACAGCAGGAATGACACAGCAAGCAAACGCGCCCACCGCCCCCGCGCCGGCCCAAGGCCCGCTGGCGGGCGTGCGCATCCTGGACCTGACCGCGGTGGTCATGGGCCCCTACGCCACGCAGATCCTGGCCGACCTGGGCGCCGACGTCATCAAGGTGGAATCCCCGGCGGGCGACAACATGCGCGCGGTCGGTCCCATGCGCAACCCGGGCATGGGCCACCTGTACCTGCACCTGAACCGCAACAAGCGATCCGTGGTGCTGGACCTGAAACAGGCGGCGGCGCGCGATGCCTGCCTCGCGCTGGCGGCGGATTGCGACGCCGTGCTGTACAACATACGCCCGCGCGCCATGGCCCGTCTGGGACTGGACTATGCCGCCTTCGCGGCGCGACAGCCGCGCATTGTCTACGCCGGGGCCTACGGCTATGCCGAGTCCGGCCCGTATGCGGGCCGTCCGGCCTACGACGACCTGATCCAGGGCCAGACCGGCATCGCCGACCTGTTCCGCCGCCAGAGCCAGGACGAACCGCGCTATGCGCCGCTGACGCTGGCGGACCGCGCCGTCGGCCTGCATGTGGCCATCGCGCTGCTGGCGGCGGTGGTGCATGCGCGGGCGTCCGGACAAGGACAAAGCGTGGAAATACCGATGTTCGAAGGCATGGCGCACATGGTGCTGGGCGATCACCTGGGCGGCTGGACCTTCGATCCGCCATTGGGCGAAACGGGCTATGCGCGGTTGCTGGCGCCGCACCGCAAACCCTACGCCACACGCGACGGCCATGTCTGCCTGTTGATCTACAACGACAAGCACTGGCGCAATTTCTTCGACGCGATCGGACAGCCCGAGATGGCCGTGGACCCGCGCTTCGCCACCCATACCGCGCGCGCCGCGCATATCGGCGAGGTCTATGCCTACGTCGCCCAGGTCATGCTGACGCGCGACACGGCGGACTGGCTGGCGCTGCTGGCGGCCGCCGACATACCGGCATCGCGCCTGTACGGCATCGAAGACCTGGTCGCCGATCCGCACCTGCGGGCCACGGGTTTCATCCGCACCATCGAACACCCCACCGAAGGCCGGCTGCGCACGCCCGCGCCGCTGGGCCGCTTCGACCGCACGCCGACGGATCTGCGCCGGCCGGCCCCCCGGCTGGGCGAACACAGCATCGAAGTCCTGCGCGAGGCGGGCTTCGCCGAATCGGCCATCCAGGCCTTGCTCGACGCCCAGGCCACCCACGACGGAACACGCTGATGGACTTTAGCTTCACACCCGAACAACTGGCCATCCGCGACGCGGTCGAACAGATCTGCGCGCGCTATCCCGACGACTATTGGCTGGAGCGCGACCGCGAAGGCGGCTTTCCGCACGATTTCCATGCCGACCTGGCACGCGACGGCTGGCTGGGTATCGCCATGCCGCCCGAGCACGGCGGCGCCGGACTGGGCATGACCGAAGCCGCGCTGATGATGCAGACGATCGCCGCGTCGGGCGCGGGCTTCGCCGGCGCGTCGGCCGTCCACATGAACATCTTCGGCCTGAACCCCGTGGTCGTGTTCGGTGATGACGCGCAACGCGCGCGCTGGCTGCCCGACCTGATCGCCGGCCGCAACAAGGCCTGTTTCGCGGTCACGGAACCCGACGCCGGCCTGGACACAACGCGGCTGAAGACGCGCGCCGTGCGCGAAGGCGACCACTACGTGGTGCACGGCCGCAAGATCTGGATTTCCACCGCGCAGGTCGCCCACAAGATGCTGCTGCTGGCGCGCACCACGCCGTTGTCGGACGTGGCGAAACCCACGCAAGGCCTGTCGCTGTTCTACACCGACCTGGATCGCGAGCGCGTGGAAGTACGCGAGATCGACAAGATGGGCCGCAAGGCGGTCGACTCCAACATGCTGTTCATCGACGGGTTGCGCATTCCCGTTGCCGACCGGATCGGCGAGGAAGGCCGCGGCTTCGAATACATCCTGCATGGCTTGAATCCCGAACGCATCCTCATCGCCGCCGAGGCGATAGGCATCGGCCGCGCCGCCTTGTCGCGCGCGGTGCGTTATGCCAACGAACGGACGGTATTCGGTCGCCCCATCGGCCAGAACCAGGGCGTGCAGCATCCGCTGGCCCAGGCCTGGATGCAGCTGGAAGCCGCCGATCTGATGGTGTTCAAGGCGGCGTCGCTGTATGACGCCGGGCAGCCCTGCGCGCCCTACGCCAATTCGGCCAAATACCTGGCGGCGGAAGCGGGCCACAACGCTTGCCAGACGGCGATACTGACGCTCGGCGGCATGGGCTACGCCAAGGAATATCACGTCGAACGCCTGCTGCGCGAAAGCTATATCCCGCGCATCGCGCCGGTCAGTCCGCAGCTGATCCTGTGCTTCATCGCGGAAAAGGTGCTGGGGCTGCCGAAGTCCTACTGATTCAGATCGCGTTCTGCTCCAGCGCCGCGCAGGCGGCGCGCAGGATGCGCGCATACGCATCCTGGTTGGGCTCGATGCGATACACCGGCGCGCCCACGGAAATGGCGTAGTGTTCGCCGCCCAGCGACAGCGGCCAGGCGATGGCGCCGACCTCCGCCAGCGATTCGCCCAGGTTGCGAAACCAGCCGCGCTGGCGCGACGCGGCGATTTCGGCGAGGACCGCTTCCGGCTCCACCAGCGTCCTGTCGTTGTAGCGGGTCAGCGGTCCGCGCCGCAGCAGTTCCAACTGCCTGGCGGGCGGCAGCGTGGACAGCAGCGCCTTGCCCAGCGAATTGGCGTGCAACTCGCGGAATTCGCCGGCGACCGGCGCGTAGCGGATGGTGTGCGGCGAATCCAGGACTTCCAGGTAGACGACGCGATGCTCGGGCGTGAGCTTGGCGAACACCACGGTTTCCTGCGTGGCCTCGCGCAATTCCAGCAGGCTGGGATACACGCGATCGCGCACCGGATCGTTGCGGGCGATCTGCTGCGCCATGGCCAGCAGCCGGCTGGTCGGGTAGTAGCCGTTGCGGCGGCCGACCTCGTACAGATAGCCCAGCTCCGCCAATGTGCGGATCAGCGCCAGGCAGCTCGAAACTGGCACCTGGAGCAGGCGCGCCAGTTCCGAAAGCGCCAGCGGACGCTTTTCGCGCGCATAGACTTCGATGATTTCGATGACCCGCAGGGCCGTCTTGACGCTCACTTAGTCCGCTTCGTTCTCGAACCGGCAAACGGAGTACAGCGGCGTGCCCGTCTCGGCCACCGCTGCCGCGCCGTGCAGGAAAGGCAGGTCGATGATGGTGGCCGCTTCGACCACGTTGGCGCCCAGGCGCTGCAAGAGCTTGATGGCGGCGATCATGGTGCCGCCGGTGGCGATCAGGTCGTCGACGAGCAGCACGCGCTGGCCCGGACGCACCGCGTCGGCGTGCATTTCCACTGTCGCGTTGGCATATTCCATCGCATAGGATTCCGCCACCGTACGGTACGGCAGCTTGCCCTGCTTGCGTACCGGCACGAAGCCGAGATTGAGCTCATACGCCAGCACGCTGCCGACGATGAAGCCGCGCGCGTCGACGCCGGCCACCAGGTCCAGCCGCTGCCGCATATAGCGGTAAACGAAAAGATCGATCAGGACACGGAAGGTACGCGGATCCTGCAGCACCGGCGTGATGTCGCGGAAAACCACTCCTGGCCGGGGCCAGTCGGGCACGCTGCGTATGGTGCGCCGGACGAGTTCGGCATAGTCGGTTTGCATGATGGCGTCCGCCGTGGGGAGTGTGGGCCAAAACTATAACCCGCGCGGGGGGTATCAAGCCAACGCCGGGGTCTTGCGCACGGAGGCCCCCAGCCGCCGGCGCGGCTTGCCCAGCGCGCTTTCCGACCCACGGGGGTCGGCCGGGCCGTTCACCACAGCGGCCAGCGAGGTCGCGATATGGTTGATGAACTCCTCTACCATGCCGGGCAGCAGGCGGCCTTCCATGGTCTGCACCTGCAGGCGCCGCGTCGCCATCTCCGGGTGCGCCAGCGGCCGCGCCACCAGGCCGCCGCGCTGCAGCGCCGATGCGGCGGGCAGATAGGGACCCAGCATCACCCGATCGGACTCGCGCACGAAGGACATCAGCGCGGCCGACAGATTGCTGGTGAAAGCGGGGTCGAACCGCAAGCCGTCCAGCCGCCAGCAGTGCTCCAGCAACTTGCGCGAGGCGGAGGCGGGATCGGCGCTGGCCAGCGGATACGGCAGCAGCTGCCGCGGGGCGATCCGGGCATGGCGTGTCAGCGGGTGCGATTCGCACATGACCGCATACAGGGGCGCCGCCACGGAATGACGCGTGACCGTCCCCGCGCTCTGCTCGGCGGCGCAAGTCAGTGCCAGGTCCGCACGGCCTTCCGCGACGCGGCGCAGCGCCTCGGCCTGCGTGCAGACGTAAAGGCTGAAGCGGGCATGCGGGTGGCGGGCACAAAAAGCCGCCATCACTTCCGGCAGGAAATGATGGGCCGGTCCGTCGGTCGCCACGACGCGCATGGTGCCGCTGGGTGCGCCTTTCAGGACGCTGATGTCCTGCAGCACGGCGTCCGCTTCCAGCAGGGTGCGACGCGCGTGGGTCAGCAATAGTTCGCCGGCCTCGCTCAGCACCATGCCGCGCGCCATGCGTTTGAACAGCGGCGCGCCGACTTCGGCTTCCAGCTTGGCGATCTGGCGGCTGATGGCTGAAACGGCCACGTACAGGCGTTCCGACGCGGCGCTCAGGCTGCCGGTGGCGGCGACTTCGGCGAAATATTTAAGGGCGACACCGTGCATGGTCCACCTCGGGGCAGAGGGAGATTTGCCTTTTCGGCAATACAAGG
The DNA here is from genome assembly GCF_002119685.1 of Bordetella genomosp. 8. NCBI lineage: Bacteria > Pseudomonadati > Pseudomonadota > Betaproteobacteria > Burkholderiales > Alcaligenaceae > Bordetella > Bordetella genomosp. 8. The sequence continues at coordinate 5,685,380 of NZ_CP021108.1, forward strand.
ACGAAATATTCTAATAGCCCTTGGCCGCACGTACCCCTAGAATCCACACAAAAAAGCCGGCGGGACAGGAAGCACATGCCGTGCCGGGCGCTCGGGGAAACAATAGGAACGACGCCGCCGCGCGAGTCGTCCGGCCCGAGGGCGATGCCGTTACATTCGTATCGCGCCTATCATTGCCAGATTACTTCATGGCTACCTGTCACCGGCTGATTGCGTCGTCCGCTTCTGCTTTGCTTTTGGATCATGGCATCACAGAATCCTCCATCCGACCCGCCGTCCGACTCCGGAAGGCGCCGCCCGCCCCTCGTGTTTCCCATGCTGCCGAACCTGAACCGCGCGCCTGGCGCCTCGCTGCCCGAGAAAGCGACCCTGCCGATCCGTCCCTTCGAACTGCCCTGCCCCGACTTGAATGTGGAGCGCGCGGGCAACACGGGCACCGAAGGCATCTGGCATTTCGATTCCGGCCTGCCGGGTCCTTCGGTCATGCTGACGGCCCTGATACATGGCAATGAACTGTGCGGCGCCTGGGCCTTGAAGGCGGTGCTGTCGCATGGCGTGCGGCCACGCACCGGCGCCTTGACGCTGGCCTTCTGCAATCTGGCCGCCTTCGACCGTTTCGACGCGAAGAACTATGCCGCGTCGCGCTACGTGGACGAAGACCTGAATCGGGTGTGGACCGACGACAAGCTGGCCGACGACAGCACGCAGGAGCGGCGCCGCGCGGCGATGATCCTGCCCTGGCTGAAAAAGGCCGACTGGTTGCTGGATATCCATTCCATGAGCAATTCCGCCGTGCCCTTGCAGATGGCCGGCATGCAACAGCGCAACATCGATCTGGCGCTGACGCTGGGCAATCCCGCCAAGATCATTTCGGACGCGGGTCACGCCGCCGGCGTGCGCATGCGCGATTACGGAAAATTCGGCGACGAACACGACAACGGCACACGATCCCTGTTGATCGAATGCGGCTTCCACGGCGCGCTGGCGGCGCGAGAGGTCGCCATCGACCAGACCGCGCGTTTCCTGGTGGCGTCCGGCATCGTCGAATCCACCGACCTGCCCGGCACGTGGTTCGCGCCCACAGCGCCCAGCCAGGAAGCCTTACGGGTGACCCATGCGATCGCCGCGAAAAGCGCGGACTTCCGTTTTGCTCAGCCTTGGAAAGGGCTGGAAAAGCTGGCGAAGGCAGGCACCGTCATCGGCTGGTCGGAAGGCGAGCCGGTGGTCACGCCCTATGACGACTGCGTGCTCATCATGCCGTCGCTGGCCAACGTGCGGGCCGGCGTAACAGTGGTGCGCCTGGCCAGGCCGCTGTCGCAGCAGGCCTGAGGACCGCCCGGCGACGTCCGTAACCACGCTATTCCCGGCTACCCCGCACGCGCCGGCCGCAGTAAAGTAGCGGCCACGCGCTTGCGCGACATCCAAAAGACTTCATCCGGGGAATTGCCGCGTGGCATTGTTCATCCTGCGCCGGCTCATCCAGAGCCTGTTCGTACTCATCGCGGTATCCATCGTCGTTTTCTTCGCCGTCTATGCGATAGGCGACCCGATCGAGCTTCTGGTCAGCCCCGAGGCCAGCCTGGCCGACCGCCAACAGATGATCGCGCGCCTGGGCCTGGATCTGCCGGTGTGGCAGCAGTACCTCGGCTTCGTGTGGCGCGCGCTGCATGGCGATATGGGCACCTCTTTCGTCCAGGGCGTGCCTGCCATCACGCTGATCCTGCAACGCCTGCCCGCCACTTTCGAACTGGTCGTGGCCGCCATGCTGCTGACCTGTCTGCTCGGTATTCCCCTGGGCCTGCTCGCCGGCCTGCGCCGCGACACGGCGCTGGGTCGTGGCATCCTGGCGACGTCGGTGCTGGGTTTTTCGCTGCCGGCCTTCTGGCTGGGCATGATGCTGATCCTGATGTTCGCCGTCTGGCTGGGATGGCTGCCCGCCTCCGGCCGCGGTGAAACTGTCAGCGTGTTCGGCATTCCGTTTTCCTTCCTGACGCGCGACGGTTTGGCGCATATGGCGATGCCCGCCCTGAACCTGGCGCTGGCCAACGTGGCGCTGGTGCTGCGCATGACCGCCTCGGGCGTGGCCGAAGCCGAAAGCCAGGAATACGTGAAGTTCGCGCGCGCCAAGGGCATACGCCCGGGGCGTATCGTCGGCCGCCACATCCTGCGCAACATCCTGATCCCGGTGGTGACCGTGGTGGGCATGGAATTCGGCCACCTCATCGCCTACTCCACCATCACGGAAACCGTGTTCGCCTGGCCCGGCATGGGCAAGCTGCTGATCGACAGCGTGTACCAGCTGGACCGGCCGGTGGTGGTGGCCTACGTGATGTTCGTCACCTTCCTGTTCGTCCTGATCAACCTGATCGTCGATATCCTGTATGCCGCGCTGGATCCGCGCGTGCAGTTGGCCGCGCCGGCGCATTAGGGTGCCTTAGGTAACGAGGGCGTCTCACGACACCGCCCGCCGGCCACCGACTGCTTTCCGTTTGCTTTCATTGCGCACCGCACTTTCGCACCAGCCTTACTCGCCTACGCTTTTCGCATAACCCACGACATGCCCGATTCCGCTTCCTCCGGCCGCACGCGCACCGTCCAGCCCCTCGCCGACACGCCGCGACGCGCGGCCATACTGCGCAAGCTGCACGGCCGGCCCACCGCGCGCGGCACGCTGATCGTGCTGGCCCTGCTGGCGCTGGTCATCCTGATCGCACCCTTCTTCGCGCCGCAGAACCCCTACGACCTGGCCAACCTGAGCATCATGGATGGCCGCCTGCCGCCACGCTCCGCGGCGATGGATGGGCACATGTACTGGCTGGGCACGGACGACCAGGGGCGCGACATGCTCAGCGCCATCCTGTACGGCGTCCGCATCAGCCTGCTGGTCGGCCTGTCGGCCGTGGCTATCGCCACCGCGCTGGGCAGCGCGGTGGGCCTGCTGGCCGCCTACGCGGGCGGCCGCGTCGACGCAATGCTGATGCGCCTGGTCGATTTCGTCCTCGGCTTTCCTTCCATCCTGGTGGCACTGGTGCTGCTGGCCGTGCTGGGGCGCGGCGTCGACAAGGTCATCCTGGCGCTGGTGCTGGTGCAATGGGCGAATTACGCGCGCATCATGCGCGGCCGCGCCTTGCAGGAAAGGCGCAAGGAGTACGTCGAAGCCGCCATCAACCTGGGCTTTCCGGCTTGGCGCATCATGCTGGTCCACCTGCTGCCGAATTGCATCAGCCCGGTGCTGGTGTACGCCACCGTGCAGATCGCCCACGCGATCGCACTGGAGGCCACCTTGTCCTTCCTGGGCGTGGGCGTGCCCATTACCGAACCTTCGCTGGGACTGCTGATCGCCAATGGCTTCCAGTACCTGCTGTCGGGCGATTACTGGATCAGCCTGTTCCCCGGCCTGGCCCTGCTGTTTCTTATCCTGACCATCAACATCCTGGGCGATCGCCTTCGGGAAAGCCTGGACCCGCGTCGATGAGCGAGCTTCTGTTGGACGTGCGCGGATTGCGCACTGCGTTTCATACCACCGCCGGCGCCTGGCCGGCCGTCGACGGCGTGGACCTGACGCTGCGCCGCGGCGAAATCCTGGGGCTGGTGGGCGAGTCCGGTTCCGGCAAATCGGTGACCGGCTTTTCCCTGATGGGCCTGATCGATCCGCCCGGCGAAATCGTCGCGGGCGAAGTCCGCTTCAAGGGCGAGGACCTGCGCAAGCTGAACGAGGAAAGCATGCGCAGGCTGCGCGGCAACCGCATCGCGATGATCTTCCAGGATCCGCTGATGACGCTCAATCCCGTGCTGCGCATCGGCGAGCAGATGGCGGAGACCATACTGACCCATGAAAACGTCAGCCGCGCGCAGGCCATGTCGCGCTGCGCGGAAGCCCTAGCCATGGTGGGCATTCCATCGCCGCAGGCCCGGCTGCGCAGTTTCCCGCACGAGTTTTCGGGCGGCATGCGGCAACGCGTCGCGATCGCCATTGCATTGCTGAACAACCCCGACCTGATCATCGCCGACGAGCCGACGACCGCGCTGGACGTCACGATCCAGGGGCAGATCCTCTACCGCATGCAGGAGATCTGCCGCACGCGCAATACGGCGCTGATCTGGATTACCCACGACCTGGGCGTGGTGGCCGAACTGGCGGACCGGATCGCGGTAATGTACGCCGGCCGCATCGTCGAAACCGGGCCGGTGGACCAGGTCCTGGATGCCCCTCGCCATCCTTATACGCAAGGGCTGCTGCGTTCCATGCCGGGCACCGCCCAGCCTGGCACGCGACTGCGGCAGATCGACGGCATGGCGCCCAGCCTGGCGGCGCGGCCTTCGGGCTGTCCCTTCCGTCCGCGCTGCGGAAACGCCGTCACGCGCTGTACGGAGCAATTCCCGGGCGTCACCCGCGAAGGCCCTCCCGGGCTGGCGGGACGCAGCTTCCATTGCTACGTGCCGGTGAATGCCGTGGAGCCGAAACATGAATAAACCGGTGATCGAACTTCGCGACGTCCACAAGCGCTTCGAACAGCGGCCGGACCTGGCGCAGCGCCTGCTGGCGCTGACCGGCCGCCGCATCGATCGCGCCGTCGTACATGCGGTCAATGGGGTGAACCTGACGATCGCCGCCGGCGAGGTCGTCGGCCTGGTCGGCGAATCGGGCTGCGGCAAATCCACGCTGGGTCGCGTGGTGGCCGGACTGTACGAACCCAGCCAAGGCGAGCTGCGCTACCAGGGCCAGCCGGTCAGCGCACTGCGGGGCCGCGAGCGGCTGGACTACGTCCTGGGTGTGCAGATGGTGTTCCAGGACCCGCAGGCTTCCCTGAATCCGCGCCATCGCGTGCGCCAGATACTGGGCGAGGCGCTCAAGGTCCACAAGCTCGCCCCCACCGCCGACATCCCGGCGCGCGTGGACAGCGCCCTGGCCGATGTCGGCCTGGGGAGCGACTACCGCGACCGTTTCCCGCACCAGATATCCGGCGGCCAGCGCCAGCGCATCGGCATCGCCCGCGCATTGATGGTGCAGCCTTCCTTCCTGGTCTGCGACGAACCCGTGGCGGCGCTGGACGTATCCATCCAGGCACAGGTCATCAACCTGTTCATGGACCTGCGCGAGCGCAACAACTTCACCTACCTGTTCATCAGCCATGATCTCGGCGTGGTGCGGCATATCTCCGACCGCGTCGCCATCATGTACCTGGGCCGCATCGTCGAAACCGCGCCAGCCGCGGAGATCTTCGCGCGCGCCAACCATCCCTATACGCAGGCCTTGCTGGCGGAAGTGCCCGATGTGAAGCGGCGCGGACGCCAGTTCACGCCCATCCAGGGCGAGATCCCTTCGCCCCTGGCGCCGCCGCCGGGCTGCACCTTCCATCCGCGCTGCCCGCATGCCATGCCGCGCTGCCGGGAGCAGGTGCCGCCGCTGGCCGAGATCGCGCCGGGGCACTGGTCGGCCTGCCATCTGAACGACCCGGGCGCGGGCACCGCCTGAGGCCAGCGCACGCACGCATACCGATACCGACTACGCGGAACATCATGGAAACCTCCAACGCCGAACGCATCAGCCTGGACCTGAACCACGCGGGCCGCAACGCCATCCCGTATATCGACGAAGACCGCAACAGCGATCGTCCCTTCACGCTGAATACCTACCGGCCCTATGGCTACACGCCCGACCGGCCGGTGGTGTTCGTGCAGCATGGCGTGCTGCGCAATGGCGACGACTACCGCGATTTCTGGGTCCCGGCCGCCGACAGGCACAAGCTGCTGATCGTCGCGCCGACTTTCTCCAACGAGATCTGGCCGGGCGTGGAAAGCTACAACAACGGCCGGGTGTTCACGCCCAGCGGCAATGTGCGGCCGGTGTCGGCGTGGACCTACGTGCTGGTGGAACGCATCTTCAACGACCTGCGCGCAGCCGGCGTCACCGAAACCGAACAGGCCTACCTGTTCGGCCATTCGGCCGGCGGGCAGTTCGTGCACCGGCTCATGAGCAGCCAGTCGCACGCACCCTTCAAGGCCGTGACGATAGGCAATCCGGGCTGGTACACGTTGCCGACCTTCGATCATCCCTATCCGGAAGGCCTGGACGGCGTGGGCCTGACGCAGGAGCATCTGGTGCGCCTGCTGGGCTACCCCATGACCATCCTGGCGGGCGACCAGGATATTGCCACCGCCGACCCCAACCTGCCGTCCGAACCGGCGGCGAAGCGCCAGGGGCCGCATCGCTATGCGCGCGCGCACAACTATTTCGAGGCCGGCAAGCGCGAGGCCACGCGCCTGGGCGTGCCCTTCAACTGGACCCTGCAATCCGTGCCCGGCATCGGCCATGACGGCAAGGCCATGTCCGTCGTCTGCGCCAGCCTGTGGTTCGAAGGCGGCATGCCGAGCGCTGCGGAAATGGCCAGGCTGGCCGGCAAGACCGTCGCGTAATCGTTGTCAGCAATAAGGACTCATCATGTCAGCTCAACCCCAAGCATCCGCCCTGCCGGCATCGGCCGCCATCGCCGCCGGCCTGCGTCCGTGGATCGAATGCGAATCGCCCACCAACTCGCCGGAAGGCGTCGCCGCCATGGCGCGCCTGGTGCAAGCCGAAGCGCAGGCCGCCGGCCTGCGCACAGAATTGAAGCCGCTGGGCGACAGCACCGGTCCGCTACTGGTCGTCACCAACCGCGCGGCGGACGACACCCGGCCCGGCATCCTGATCCTGGCGCATATGGACACCGTGCATCCTATCGGGACGCTGAAGGAAACGCCCTATCGCATCGAAGGCGACAAGCTGTACGGCCCCGGCTGCTACGACATGAAGGCCGGCATCTACATGGCGTTGCTGGCCATGGGCCGCCTGGCGACGCCCGGCTCGACGCGCCTGCCCATCGACATGGTGCTGGTGCCCGACGAAGAAACCGGCAGCCATGCTTCGCGCGCCTCCATCGAGGCTTATGCCCGCAACGCGCGCTATGGCCTGGTGTGCGAACCGGCGCGCGCCAACGGCGGCAAATGCGTGACCGCGCGCAAGGGCACGGGCATGGTGCGCCTGAGCGTGAAGGGCCAGGCCGCCCACGCCGGCGTTTCCCATGAGAAAGGCCGCAGCGCCATCCGCGAGATGGCCCACCAGATCCTGGCACTGGAAAGCATCACCGACTACGAGCGCGGCGTCACCGTCAGTGTCGGCACCATCGAAGGCGGCACGGCCACCAACACGGTGCCCGCCCTGTGCCGCTGCGTCGTCGACTTCCGCGTGCCCGACATGCCCGCGGCCGAAGACACCCTCAAGCGCCTGCGCGGCTTGCAGCCCGTCGGCCAGGACGTCAGCCTGGACCTCGACGTGGAACTGAACCGCCCGCCGATGGTGAAGACGGAAGCGACAGCACAGTTGCTGGGCAAGGCCCGCCTGTTCGCCACCGCCGCCGGCTTCACGCTGGAAGACGCGCCCATGACGGGCGGCGGCAGCGACGCCAACTTCACCTCCGCCATGGGCGTGCCCACGCTCGACGGCCTGGGCGCCGACGGCGACGGCGCGCACACGCTGCACGAGCACATCCTGGTCAGCACGCTCGCTGCGCGCACGCAGTTCTGGTATTTGCTGCTGAAGGACCTGGAGTAAGCAAGTAAAGCGGCCCGCTGCAAGAGCGGGCCGTATGCTGATCGTCAGATCACCGGCCAAGGCAGCCGGTAGGACAACCCCGCCAGGTCGTTGACCGGGCCGATCACCGTATCGAAACGCATGGTGGTGCGCTGCGCTTCGTCGTACGGCGCCCAGCACGGCAGGCCGGCGTGGTTGGGGTCGCCGCTGCGGGCGAACGCAATCCAGGCCTGGTGCATCGCATTGGCGATGCCCTGGAATTCCGCTTCATCACAGCCATTCAACATGGGCGAGTCGCGCCAGTTGTCGCGGTTGTTGAAGACGAAGGGAATCTCCAGGCAGTGGCAGGACTTGAATCCCGGCGTCGGCGATTGCCAGTCGAATTGGTAGACGTAGGCCGGATGGCCCGCCCTGGCCTGGCCTTCGGCCAAGCGCAGGCTGCCCATGCGGAACACCTGGTCGGTCGTAAGGTCGCCCAGCATGGCGGCCGGCGTCGGCACCGCGCGCATGCGGCGGAATTCGTCGACATACTCGCTGTAATGCGGGCCGCACAGACGCTCGAACACTTGCCGCGCCGTGGCTTCATCGGCATTCAGCACGGCCTGGTCGACGCAATGGAAAGCGGCCATTTCCTCGCGCGTCGTACCGACGATCACGTCGACGTGCGCGCCGGCGCCTGCCTGCAGGCGTTCGACGATATTGCCCTCGATGATGCGCCCGTCACGCACCGGCGAAAACGGCAGCGACAGCACAGCGAAACCCGCGAGGCTGCGCGCCAGCTCGCCCTGCGCGGCCAGCAGCTTCTGCACGGGCGCCTGTTTCAGCGCGGCCTCATCGCCCGGCTCCACGCCGACGAAGTGCGCATAGCGCGCGCCCAGTTCCGCGGCTTCCGCCGCGCCGCGCGACGGGCGTCCCATGCCGGGACTCTGCAGGATGGCGCGCCGGAACAGCCCCTTGGCGTGCGGCATGGTCATCATGGCCGCGATCGACCCGCCGCCGGCCGACTGCCCCACTACCGTGACATTGTCCGGATCGCCGCCAAACGCCGCGATGTTGTCGCGTATCCAGCGCAAGGCCTGCATCTGGTCCAGCAGCCCCATATTGCCTTCGCTGGTGCCCGGCAGATAGAGAAAACCCAGCGCCCCCAGGCGATAGTTCACCGACACGAACACCACGTCGCCATTGGCGGCGAAGCGATCGCCCGCGTACCAGTCAACCGAACCCGCGCCGCTGGAATAGGCACCGCCATGCAGCCACACCATCACCGGCCGCCCACGCGCGTCCGGATTGGGCGTCCACAGCGTCAGCGTCAGGCAGTCCTCGCTTTGCGGGCGCTCGAAATCGCCCATGATATGAGCCAGCCGCGAACGCCCCTGCGGCGCGATGGGACCATCTTCCAGCGCATCGCGCACGCCGCTCCAGGCGGCATGATCGCGCGGCGGTTCGAAGCGCAGCTCGCCCACCGGCGGGGCCGCGTAGGGGATGCCACGAAACACCGTGACGCCGTTTTCCACGCGGCCGCGCAACTTGCCGGCGCGCGTCGCGACTTCCGGCATGGACTGGCTTGCATCGTTCATCAAGGTCTCCCGATCGGCGCCGCGCCTAGCGCGCGGCAAAGCGGCGTTCCAGCGGCAATATCACCAGCCGTTCCCCCGCGACGAAAAGCAACACGATGGCGAAGCAGGTCGCCAGGAAAGTCACGCTGTCGGCCGTGGTCTGCGCCCGCAACATCAGGTACCCGAGGCCGCTGGGCGCGCCCACCAGTTCCGATACCAGCGCGATCTTCCAGCCTATGCCGTAGGCGATGCGAATGGCGGAAAGCAGATAGGGCGCCAGCAGCGGCAGCGTGATACGCCACCACACCCGCAAGCGATGGCGCGTGAAGCTGCGCCCCATTTCCATCAGCTCGCGATCGATGGCACGCAGGCCTTCGCTGACGTTCACCAGGCAGAAAGGAATCAGGATCGCCACTTCCACGAAGATGACGCTGAAGTTCCCCGCGTCGAACCAGACGGCCGCCAGGATGGCCCAGCCTATGGAGGGAAAGGAATTCAGCACCGGCTTGATTCTTTCCTGGACGATGGCCTCCCAGGCGGGCACGCCGTACGCCAGAAAAGCCAGCGCGCTGCCGATCAGGCCGGCGATCAGCACGGACGCAACCACCCTGAGCGTGGATATCGCGGTATGGCCCAGGAAGGCCGGATCGATGAACAGGTCCACCAGCCGACGGCCCACGGCCAGCGGGCCGGGCAGCACGAATTCCGGCAGGCCGCGCGCCATCAGACACCATCCGGCCAGCAGGGCAACGATCAGGCCCTCGCCCAACAGGCGGGCTTTCCAATCGGGCGCATCGGCGACGCGCGCGGACGAAGAGCTATTGCGCATAGTGTCGGGACAAGCGATTCTGCAGCGGCGAAAACACCAACCGGTCCGTACCGTAGACGAACAGTACGATCAGCACGATGGCCACGAAGATGGTGGTCGTATCGAAATCCTGCCGCGCCATATTGATGACGTAGCCCAGGCCGGAATTGCCGCCGAAAAGCTCGGCGGTCAGCGTCACCTTCCAGGCCACGCCGAACATGATGCGCAGCGTGGCGAATACGAAGGGATACAGCAGCGGCACGATGACCAGGCGGAACTGGCGCCCGCGGGCGCGCGTGTAGCTGCGCGACATCTCCAGCAGTTCGCCGTCCAGATTGTTCAGCCCCGCCCAGAGATTGACCAGCGCGAACGGCACCAGTACGGCACTGATGGCGAAGATGACGGCCCCCGAGTTGATGCCGAACCACATCACCGCCAGCAGCGTCCAGCCCACGCCCGGAAAGGCGTTCAGCAATGGCGCCAGCCTGTGCTGGATCGCGAAACGCCAGACCGGAAAGTAGTACGGCAACAGCGCCAGCAGCGCGCCGATGACGAAGGACAGCGCGATCGCCCCCAGCACGTGGCCGATGGACACCACCAGATGCCATAGCTGGTGGGGATTGCCCAGGAACCGGTACAGCCCCACCGCCACTTCGCCCGGTCCCGGCAACAGGAAAGGGGGCAGGACCCAGGAAGCGGCCTCCCACACGGCCAGGAAGGCCAGCGTGAAGACATGCGCGGCCCAGCGCCGCCGTGGCGCCGGAGCCGGCACCGTGGCACGCGCGCTGATGGTCGACGACATCGGCGAGGCCTCAGGCGCGCGGCGCCTTGTCCCACACCAGCGTGCGGATGTCCGGGAAAGACTTGAGCACGCCCAGGTCGCGCGCCTGCTCGTAGAACAGCGTGATCGCCTGCGCATGCTCGTCGCTGAAATAAGCCGGCACTTCGGAATTCCTGGTGAACCACCATTCGAAGAAATCCGGCTCCAGGCCGCTTTCCTTGCCGACCGCGCCGAACACCTCGGCCTTGTTTGCCATGGCGTACTTCAGCGATTCGCGGAACACGCGGCAGAACTCGACGTAGGCTTCCGGCTGCTTGGACAGGCGCTCCGGATAGCCGATATTGACGGCGCTGACGAAGCGCGTCTTGAAGATCTCGTTGTTGTCGCGCGCGGTCTCGGCGATCAGGCGGTAGTCGCCGGACTTCATCGCGCGATAGGCCTGGCTGTGGATCAGGGTGGCAGCGTCCAGCTTGCCGGACGCCAACGCGCCGGGCAGGTTGGGGGCCTGGATCTCCACCTGGCTGACGTCGCCGCCTTCCAGCGCCATGTTCAGGCCATACTTCTTCGTCAACGCGATGCGGATCTGCGTATACCCGGTGGACCGCAAGCCATAGGAACCCAGGGTCTTGCCCTTCAGGTCCTGCGGCTTCTTCAGCGCGCTATCGCGCGGCACCCACACGCCGGCGCCTTCGCCGGCCGGCGCCGCCCGCAGCGACGTGGCCAGCACGCTGACCGACAGTCCGCGCTGCACGGCGGCAGGCAGGCTGACGACCGCCGCCATGATCACGTCATACTGCTTGGCCGAGGTGGCCTGGATCAACTGCGGGATGGCCAGCGCCCGGGCCTGCACGTCGATGGTGGAAGAAGCCACCTTGCCGTTGCGCATCGCCCAGGTGACCACGTCATAGGCGGGATCGAGCAGGTAGGCATAGGTGATGACGGCGCGCTGCTGCGCCAGGACGGGCGCGGCGATACCGTAAAGCGCGGGAAGCGCGGCCAGTTTCAGGACACTGCGACGATGCATGAGTAGGCTCCTAGGACACCGCAGCCGGGTCGCCGGGCGACGTCGATTCCATGGCGCGGAACAGGCTCACCAGATGATCGCGGTGCCCTGCCAGCACGGCGTCGTCCAGGCGGCGTGGCCGCGGCGTGGCAATCGTGACGGTTTCCAGCACGGTGGTCGGCTTGCCGGAAAACAGCACGATGCGGTCGGCCAGCTGCAAGGCTTCGTCGATGTCGTGCGTCACGAACACGACGGTCTTGCCGGTGCGCTGCCAGATCTGTTCGATCTCGACGCGCATGCGCTGGCGGGTATTGGGATCGAGCGCCGAAAACGGCTCGTCCATGAATATGATCTGCGGGTCCACCGCCAGGGCACGCGCGATCGCGACGCGTTGCCGCTCGCCACCGGACAGCGCGGATGGATATTTCCGCGCGTCGGCCGCCAGCCCCACCATGGCAAGCAGATCCATGGCGCGTTCGCGGCGGCGGTTCTTTTCCTGCTTGTCGGCCTTGCCGAAGCGCAGCTCCAACGCCAGCAGTATGTTGTCCAGCGCGTTGCGCCAGGACACCAGCCGCGGCGACTGGAACACGAAAGCGATCTCGGCCCATGCCTGGCTGGGCGGCAGCCCGGCCACGCTGACCTGGCCGCCGGCGATCGGCAGCAGGCCGCCCATGACACGCAGCGAGGTCGATTTGCCGCAGCCCGATGGACCCAGGATGCACACGAATTCGCCGCGGCCGACCTGGAAACCGAGCTTGTCGTAGATGCGCTGGCCGCCCAATGCAACGTCGACGCGATCGAAGACGATGATGGGGTCCTGCGCGGCCCCATCACGGGCGGACAAAGTGGCGGAAGCGTCGTTGGGCACGGAGCAATCGGGCAAATAGGCTTGGTATCCGCTTGGATACAAAACGCGCGCCCCGCACCTTACCAGGGATGCCGGCGGCACGCCAGGGTGTTCCCCCTAGGCCACGGCGATGCAGGCCGCTCTCAGATATAGAAACCCATCCGCGACATGCTGGCCGCCAACTGGTCATGCGAGATCTGCACCGGCTGCCGTCCCACGCCGCGCGCGAGGGGTGACGCATTGCCCGCCTTGCCCGGCTGCAAGCCCATATCCACCAATGTGCGGTGCAGGCCCGAATAGAACTCCGTCTTCTTGAAATCGCGGCTGACCGCGGCGGCGTCGGTATCGCGGCCTTCGAATACCCAGTTGTACAGGTAGGGCAAGGTGCGCTTGAACACCCGGCGATGGTGCTCATTGATGAAATAGTCGGCGTACTTCACATATTGATTGATGCGATGGGCCAGGAAATCCCGGGTATAACCGCCGCCCATCAACAGCGCGGAGCCGAAGCCCGGACCGGTTTTCCTGTAATCCGCCATTTTGAGGCGCATGTTGGCGTACAGATTGCACTGCGTGAGCCCGTCATAATCCGGCGAGGGCGGCGCGGTGAATCGGGTGCCGAACTTCGCCAGGAATTTCCAGGCCAGGAACCACGTCATCTGCGCGGCTTCACCCAGGTTCCTGGTCACATTCCTGTCCAGTCCGACCTGCCCTGAATGGTTGCCGGGAAAGGGCATGAATATGGCATTGGTGCCGTGGTTCGTGAGCTTGACCCGCTTGGCATCCTGGGGCTTGAAGAACCCGCGGGTCTCGTGCATGGACAGCACCGCGCAGTAGTTCTTCACGTTGCCGCGCAGGGTGCTGGCGTCGACCGCGCTTTTATTGCCGATGCCGGCCACCGGATCGACGGCAAAGATATTGACGGCAATCTGCGGAAAGAACTCGCGCAGCTTGTACGCCAGTTTGGTGCACGTCACTGCGCCCCGGCTCCACCCCAGCATATTCACCGTGCGCGGCAGGGGATTCAATCCGGCGATGGTGGCAACGGCGTGCATGACGTTATCGTCCCAGCCCGCGCCGGTCGCCATGCCCATGAACTGGCAATTGGCGGGCGTATTGCCCAGCTCCCGGTTGCCGAAGAAGGATTTTTTCTGCTTGTCGCGCGTAAAGGGATTGAACTGGCCAGGCATGACGGTGGTGGCCGGCGCGCTGCCAGGGCCGTCGCATATCAGGTAATCCCGATATTCGACGCCGGCGGCCAGGCGGCCGAATTCCGCGACGATTTCTCCCGTCCCATCACGGCTTGCGCTGGTACCGTGGTTGAAAACCGTAAACACTGTCATTGGGGTCTCACTGCGACATTCAAAGCGCCGCAGCGTAGTGGCTTTGGACCAGCCGCCCTAACGAGAAAATCCTGACCTCGGCGGACCCGATCCGGGCGTATGGCGCCGGTGATTCCGCGCGATGGACGGCGATGGCGTAATCATTGCCTGCCGATGGCGGAATCCATCCGCATCGGCGGCGCGCCGATTCCTCCCGCGATGCGGGAAAACCGGCCGCCGCCGGCGTATCTCGGCGCATTCAATGCGGCGATCGATACACCGGCCGCCCAGGGGGAGCGGCTAGGCCCCGCCCTTGTTCAACAGGGCCTTCAGCATGCCCAGGCGTTCCTTGGGACTCAGCGCGCGGGTCGCCTCGTCTTCCGGGAAACGCGCATCGCCCAGTCCCATTTCCTCGATGAAGCGCGACGGTTCGCGCACCAGGTCTTCGCGCGCGCGGCGCCGCTTCTTGCACCAGCTCAGGGTCAGGCTGCGTTGCGCGCGCGTGATCCCGACATACATCAGCCGGCGCTCTTCTTCGATGCGCGTGGCCAGCGATTCCGCGGCCCGCGCCGGGTCGCCTTCCTCTTCGTCCTTGCCCAGATGGGGCAGCAGGCCCTCCTCAACGCCGACCATGTAGACGTGCGGATACTCCAGGCCCTTGGACGCATGCAAGGTGGACAGCTTGACCGCGTCGGGTTCTTCCTCTTCGCCCCGTTCCAGCATGGTGACCAGGGCGACGTGCTGGACCAGTTCGAACAGGGTCATGCCGTCTTCTTCGGCCTTGCGCTTGAGCCAGCCGGTCAGTTCCAGGACGTTTTGCCAGCGGGTCTGCGCCGGCTTTTCGTCGAACATGTCATACAGATAGCGTTCGTACTGGATGGCGCCCAGCAGATCGTCCAGCAGTACGCCGGCCGGTTCCGCTGACGCGGGCTTGCTCCCGTCGGGCGCGCCGCGCCCGGCCCGCCACTGCATGCGCTGGATGAATTCCGCGAACGTACGCAGCGAATCGAGCTGGCGCTGCTGCAACAGCGTGTCCACGCCATGCTCGAAGACCGCGGCGAACAGCGGAATCTGCCGTTCCGCCGCGTACTGGCCCAGGGTCTGCAGGCTGCCCTGCCCGATGCCGCGCTTGGGCGTGGTCGCCGCGCGGATGAAGGCAGGATCGTCTTCGTCGTTGGCGATCAGCCGCAGGTAGGCCAGCACATCGCGCACTTCCGCCTTGTCGAAGAAGCTCTGCCCGCCCGCGATGGTGTAGGGAATCTTCAGGTTGCGCAGCGCCTGTTCCAGGATGCGCGACTGATGATTGCTGCGATAGAGAATGGCGTAGTCCTTCCATTGCCCCTGGCGCTCGAAGCGCGCCGCGGATATCCGCATGGCGATGGATTCGGCTTCGGCTTCCTCGCCGTCCATGGGGGTGATGACGATGGGCTCGCCCACGCCCAGGTCCGACCAGAGCTTTTTCTCGAACAGCTTGGGATTTTTCTCGATGACCTTGTTGGCGGCCGCCAGGATGCGCTGCACGGAGCGGTAGTTCTGCTCCAGCTTGATCAACTTCAGGTTGGGATAGTCGGTGGTCAGCTTGGCCAGGTTTTCGATGGTGGCGCCGCGCCAGGCATAGATGGCCTGGTCGTCGTCGCCCACCGCGGTGAACATGGCGCGATCGCCGGTCAGCAACTGCACCAGGCGGTACTGGCACACGTTGGTGTCCTGGTATTCGTCGACCAGCAGGTAGCGGACGCGATTCTGCCAGCGCGTACGCACTTCTTCGTTCTGCTCCAGCAGCAGCGCGGGTATGCGGATCAGGTCGTCGAAGTCCACCGCCTGGTAGGCGGCCAGCGTGGCGGCATAGCTGCGATAGACGCGGGCGGACTCGACCTCCGCCTTGGTGGACGCGATGGCGGCGGCGCCGTCCGGGTCCAGCAAGGCGTTCTTCCACAGCGAAATCGTCGTCTGCACGGTGCGCAGCCAGCCGCGATCGGTCGTGGCCAGCAGGTCCTGGATGATGCCCATGGCATCGTCGGCATCCAGGATGGAGAACTGCGGCTTCAGGCCGGCGTGGCGCGCTTCCTCGCGCAGGAAGCGCACCCCCAGCGCGTGGAAGGTGCTGATGGTCAGCCCCTTGGCGAGCTTGCGGTCCACCAGCGCCTTGACGCGCTCTTCCATCTCGCGCGCGGCCTTGTTGGTGAAAGTCAGCGCGACGATGTTGCGGCCCATGTAGCCGCATTCGCGCAACAGGTAAGCGATCTTCTGCGTGATGACGCGCGTCTTCCCGCTGCCCGCGCCGGCCAGCACCAGGCAAGGCCCGCCCAGGTACAGGATGGCTTCGCGTTGCGGGGGATTCAGCCCGGCGGGCAGGGTCTCGGACATGGGACGTCAGATTTCCAGGGGATCGACTTCCAGCTGCCAGCGCACGCGGGACGCGGCGGGCAATTGCGGCAGCATCGCCGACCACGCCGCCAGGAACCCTTGCAGCGCGGGCCGGCTGGCGCTTTCCACCAGCAGTTGCGCGCGCTCCATATTGGCAATGCGCACCACTCGCAACGGAACCGGATCGTAGCGCGTAACGGCATCCGAGGTGGGAAAACAATCGGCCAGCTCGCCGTCCGGCAGATCGCGCGCCGACTGCAGGAACTCCAGGGCCTGGGCCAGTTCGCGCGCTTCGGCGGTCAGCAGGGCCTGGTGCGCGAAAGGCGGCAGGCCCGTGCTTTCGCGCTCGGCCAGCGCCGGGCCGGCGAAACCGACGTAATCGTGGCGCAGCAACGCCTGGTAGACCGGTTGTTCCGGATAGCCGGTCTGGATCAGGACCTCGCCGCCTTCGGTATGGCGGCCGGCGCGGCCAGCCACCTGCATGAGCTGCGCGAACAGTCGTTCCGGCGCGCGGAAATCGTGGGCAAAGAGCATGGCGTCCGCGTTCAGCACGCCGACCAGCCCCAGCCGCGCGAAGTCATGGCCCTTGGCCACCATCTGCGTGCCCACCAGGATGTCGACCTCGCCGGCATGGACGCTGGCGAACAGCGTCTGCGCGCTGCCCTTGCGGCGCGTGCTGTCCGCATCGATCCGCAATATCCTGGCCTTGGGAAACAGCTCGGACAGGTGTTCCTCGACCCGCTGTGTGCCACGGCCCATGGGCTGCAGGTCCTGGTCTCCGCATTCCGGGCAGGCGCGCGGCACCCGGGCCTGGTAACCGCAATGATGGCACTGCAGGACGTGGCCGCCCGGCCCCGGGCCACGATGCAGCACGGTGAAGGCCGTGCAGCGCGGACAATGGCTGACCCAGGCGCAGGAGGCGCAGTGCAGCACGGGCGCATAGCCGCGGCGGTTCAGGAACACCAGCGACTGCTCGCCGCGCTCCAGCCGCTTGCCGATCGCGTCGATCAAATGCGGCGACATGCCCTGCTTCATCGCCAGGCGGCGCGTATCCACCAGGCGCACCTTGGGCAGTTCGCTGGCCTTGGCGCGCGCCGACAGGGTCAGGCGCAGATAACGGCCGCGTTCGGCCTGTTGCCAGGTCTCCAGCGACGGCGTGGCGGAACCGAGCAGCACCGGTATGTCCCGATCGCGGGCACGCCATACGGCCAAGTCGCGCGCCGAGTAGCGCAGGCCGTCCTGCTGCTTGTATGACGCGTCATGTTCCTCGTCCACCACGATCAGGCCAAGGTCCGGCAAGGGCGCGAAGATGGACATGCGCGTGCCCAGCAGCACGCGCGCCTGGCCGCGCTGGGCGCGTATCCAGGATTCCAGCCGCTCGCCGTCCGACAGGCCGCTGTGCAGCACCGCCAGCGCCCCCGGGCCCGCGACGGCGTCCAGGCGGCCGCGGAGCACGGCCTCCAGCTGCGGTGTCAGATTGATTTCCGGCACCATCAGCAGCACCTGCCGCCCCTGCATCAGGACATCGCGCGCGGCGCGCAGGTAGACCTCGGTCTTGCCGCTGCCTGTGACCCCGTGCAGCAGTACGGGCTTGAAACCGCGCAGGGCACGGATGGCCTCGACCGCGGCGTCCTGTTCCGTATTCAAGGTCGGCTCGGCCGGCGGCGGGACGTCGCCGGCCGGCTGCGCTGCCTTGGCGCCCGCCTTCGCGAGCTTGGCATCCAGCCGCGCCACCGGCCCGGCACCCGAACGCTTGCCTTCATAGGCTGACGGCTTGCGCAACGGTGGCGGCAAGGCGGGCAACATGACCTCGCCCAGGGGCCGCTGATAGTACGCGGCCGCGAAGCGCGCCAGCCGCAACCAGTCGTCACCGAAAGGCGGCAGGTCGTCCAGCACGCGTTCCACGGCCTTGATGAGCGCCGGATCGATGGAAGGCTGTTCCAGCGACTCCGTCACCACGCCGACCAGCCGCCGGCGACCGAAAGGCACGATAACGCGCGTACCGGGATCCAGCGGGACGCCATGGCTGTAGTCGAAGGGGCCCTGCAGCGGCACGTCCAGCGCGACACGCACCCAGGCCAGGGCCTGGGGCGCGAGGGAACTGGCCGGCGTTTCAGCACGGGTTTCGGTCATTGCCATCCGTCAAAAGCATGAGCAGTCGGCTCATCCCATTTAAAGTGAATTCTCGAAGTTCCCGCTAAACGCCTGTGATGCCTGCAAATGAAAATGCGGGCAAGGCGCTCTGTGGATAACTTTGGGGAAAAAACCCCTGATTTTGGAATTACCCCGGCTTACCACAACCACGTCCATCTTGTAAGGGGCGAGATCAAATAGTTTTTCGCCATGAAATCAATGACTTGGCGGGGAACACGCCAAAGCACAGACGACCCTGCGCTGTCAAGCGTCTTTGCTACGTTGCTGTGCACAAGTGTCCTAAATGGGGGCACGTCGCGCGCGCCGCCTCGGGGAAAAAGGCCGATGTGGGCGCCGCAAACGGGTCTTCTCCGTCGCGGCCGGCCAAGGAAAAACCCTGTTTCAGGCGGCATGGAAGGCGCGGCTATACGCATGCACCTCATCCACCAGTTCGGCTACGGCATCCGGCGGAGTGAACTGCGAGATCCCGTGGCCCAGGTTGAACACATGACCGCCCGCACCCACCGGCCCGAAATCATCGATGATGCGGCGAACCTGGGCACGTATCGCCGGTCCGCCGGCAAAGAGCGCCATGGGATCCAGGTTGCCCTGCAGCGCCACGGCGTCGTCGACCCGCGCCCGCGCGCGGCGCAGGTTGACGGTCCAGTCCACGCCCACGGCGTCCGCCCCACAGCCGGCGATGTCCTCCAGCCACAGGCCGCCGCCCTTGGTGAACACAATGGCGGGAACGGGCTGCCCGTCCTGCTGCCGGGTCAGCCCCGCCATGACCTGCCGGGTATAGGCCAGCGAATACTCCTGGAACAAGCCGTCGGCCAGGACGCCGCCCCAGCTGTCGAACAGCATCACCGCCTGCACCCCAGCGGCGATCTGCGCGTTCAGATAGTCAGTGGTGGCGCGCGCATTGATCGCCAGGATGCGATGCATCAGGTCGGGGCGGCCGTATGCCAGGCTCTTGATCAGCCGGTAATCGTCGCTGCCCTTGCCCTCGACCATGTAACAGGCGATGGTCCAGGGGCTGCCGGCGAAGCCGATCAACGGCACCCGTCCTTGCAGCTCGCGGCGTATGAGGCTGACCGCGTCGAACACGTAGCGCAATTTGTCCATATCCGGGGGCGCCAGGGCATCGACGTCGGCTTCCGTGCGCACCGGACGCTCGAAATGCGGTCCCTCACCGGCGCGAAAATCCAGGCCCAGGCCCATCGCGTCGGGCACGGTCAGGATGTCGGAGAACAGGATCGCCGCATCCAGCGGAAAGCGTTCCAGCGGCTGCAGGGTCACTTCGGCGGCGTATACGGGATTCTGCGCCAGTCCCAGGAATGAACCCGCCCGCGCGCGCGTGGCGTTGTATTCGGGCAGGTAGCGTCCCGCCTGGCGCATCAACCACACGGGCGTGTACGGCACGGGCTGGCGCAGCAAAGCGCGCAGGAATACATCGTTCTGCAAAGCGACGGCGGACACGGCTTTCCTCGAAAAATCCAAGCTGCCGATTTTACCCGGCGGGCTTCCCTCAGTCCGACTGCTCGTTTCCGGCCTGGCGGGAGCGGTATGGTGCCGCGTCGATATGGTGCTTGCGCATGAGCGCCCAGAAGGCCCGCCGGTGCTTGGCCGACGCCCGCGCGGCGCGGGCGACGTTGCCGGCATGGCGCGACAGGGCCGTGCGCACGTAATCGCGCTCGAAGCTGTCCACCACGCGCGACTTGGCGATGCGGAAGGGTTCGTCGGGATGCACGCGCGGCGCCGCCTGGATGGCCAGCAGCCCGCTGTCCAGCGCTTCCCGTGGCAGGCGCGGCCGCGCGTCCCCCAGGCCCAGGGCCATGGTCGCGGCACGCGCGGCCCGCGTGATCGCGGCCGGGACGGGACCGGTTTCGTAGTACGGCGCCATGGGCTCCCGCACTGCCCTGGGCATGGCGAGGGATGGCGGCCACGACTTGGCCGGCGGGACGGCGCTCGGATCGGCGTTCGGGGCAACGTTCGAGGCAATGTTCGGGGCGGCGCGATCCCCGCCCGCCACCCGGTCCACCCGCACCCGCAGCTCTTCAGGGCACAGCGGATCGCGCACGAAGTCCTTCATGCCCAGCATCAGCAGGTCCTGCACGGCGGCGGCCTTCAGCCCGCGCGCCAGCCCGATCAGCGGGGTGTGCAGGCCACCGCCGGCGCAGGACAGCGCCATGCGCGTCCAGCCCAGCGTATCGGGTGTGATCGGCAACAGGCAGGCATCGAAGCGGCGCAGGGACAGGGCCAGCCGCGCCAGGACGTGTCCGGCGGCCTGCGCGCCGGGGCAAGCCGTGGCGATGCCGTCCGCGCCCGCCACCAGCGTGCTGTCGTCCAGCGCGACAGCGTGCAGGCGTAACCGTGTCGTCTGGCCCGCATGCCGCTGCATCCAGGCATCCATCCAGCCGGCGTGCGCCGGCACCATGAGCACGCCGCAATCTAGCGTCTCGCGCATTGCCACTCCTTCGTATCCATCGAAGCAGCAAGGCTAAATAGCGCGTGGCGCGGCGGCAATCCGCAAAGTCCACACTGCGGCTTATACGTAGGGGCTTACCCGCGCGACACGTGCACGGAAACTACCGCATACGCCGGCCCGCATCAGCCGCATGCCCTGTCACGCCTTGGCGCCCTGCGCCCAGGCCTTGTGCCGCGCCTCCAGTTCCGCGATGCGCGCGGCCGCCGATTTCCGCCGCGCGATCCACAGATACAGGCCGCTGCCCAGCACGATGATGGTGATCAGGTCCAGCACGGCCCAGATGATCTTCAAGGGGATGCCGGCGTAATCCCCGAAGTGGAGCGGCCGTGACACTTCCAGCGCGCGCAGATACCACGGCATTTCGACCTGGGTGCCCAGGGCGCCGGTGCGGGCATCCAGCAGTACCGGGCTGAACAGTCGCGACGTCAAGGCGGTATCGCCATTCAGCCACACCACGTAGTGGTAAGGACTGCCATAGGGATTGCCGGGAAAAGTGACGGTATTGACGGTCATGCCGGGCTGCGCCTTGCGGGCCGTGTCGTATGCGGCATCCACCGAACTCAGCTCGGCCAGTTGCGGCCTCGTCTTGCCCTTGTAGGGCGCCAGCAGCGCCTGCATCGCCGTGCCTTGCCAATACTTGAACATGGGGGTCGACAGCTCGTTGATCACGCCGGTGAAACCGACGACGAACGCCCACGCCAGCGTCACGACGCCAAGCAGATTGTGCAGGTCCAGCCACTTGATGCGCGCCGAGCGCTCGCCGCGCACGCTGCCGAAGGGAATTTTCTTCATATAGGGTCCGTACAGGACCACGCCCGACACCACCGCCACGCAGAACAGCAGGCCCATGAAGCCGAGGAAAAGTTCGCCCGCCAGGCCGGCGAACAGGTCCACGTGCAGATGCAGCATGATCTCCATGAAACCATGGCCTTCCTGCTCCGCGGGTGGGAAGTGCTTCAACATCTCACCCGTATGGGCATCGAAGCGCAGCCGGTGCGCCAGGTCCTGGTTGCCCGGCTGCGGATTCATGCCGATGACGACCTGCGGATCGTCATCGTCGATCCACAGGTATTCGATGCCTTCGTTCGGAAACAGGCGTTTGCTGTGGGCGATCATGCCATCCAGGCTGGCGCGCGGCGTGCCGGGCTCGACCTGGGCATAGGGCTTGGCATCATCCAGCCAATGATCGATTTCGTGCGCGAAGATCAGCGGCAGGCCGGTCAGGCAGAGCAGCAGCAGGAAAACGGTGCAGACCAGGCTGCTCCACTTGTGTATTTCGAACCAGGTCTTGATGGACAGCTTCCCCATCTGTCGAACTCCAAAAAGGCCCCCGCGTGCCGTGGATGCGTCGTTAGTAATAAGAATCTATCTCACTATTGTACCCATTTGGGAGTACCGGACGCGGGGCGGCCCTGGACGTAAAAAAGCCAGGCATAGCCTGGCTTTTTTGTGAGCATCGTCTATCCGTTCCGAGGCCGGGCACCGCCCGGCGCGCTGGCGCGGATCAATGCCCGCGGTGAGGCGTCTTCAGGCGACGCGCCGCAAGGGCCTGGGCCGCCAGCATGGCGAGCTCGGCTTCCACGACGGCGATGTCGGCCTTGTCCTTGGCGTTGCGCAGGGCTTCTTGCGCCTTTTGACGGGCGGCTTCAGCCTTGGCTTCGTCCAGGTCGGCGGCACGGATGGCCGTGTCGGCCAGCACCGTGACGCTGCCCGGCTGCACTTCCAGAATGCCGCCGGCGACAAAGACGTTCTCTTCGCTGTTGTCCTCGCGGACGATCTTCAGCGTACCGGGGCGGATACGCGAGATCAGCGGGGTGTGGCCGGGCAGGATGCCCAATTCGCCCGATTCGCCAGGCAGAACCACGAACTTCGCCTCGCCGGTGAAGATCGCCGATTCCGCGCTGACCACATCGACATGCAGGGTAGCCATACCGGATCCTTATTGCAGTTTCTTGGCCTTCTCGAAGGCCTCGTCGATGGTGCCGACCATGTAGAACGACTGTTCCGGCAGCGCATCGCATTCGCCGTCCACGATCATCTTGAAACCGCGGATGGTTTCGGCCAGCGGCACGTACTTGCCCGGCGAGCCGGTGAACACTTCGGCCACGTGGAAAGGCTGCGACAGGAAGCGCTGGATCTTCCGGGCGCGCGACACGGCCAGCTTGTCTTCCGGCGACAGTTCGTCCATGCCCAGAATCGCGATGATGTCGCGCAGTTCCTTGTAGCGCTGCAGCGTCTGCTGCACGCCGCGGGCGACCGCGTAGTGTTCTTCGCCGACCACCTGGGGATCCAGCTGGCGGCTGGTGGAATCCAGCGGGTCCACGGCCGGGTAGATACCCAGCGCGGCGATGTCACGCGACAGCACGACGGTGGAGTCCAAGTGCTGGAAGGTCGTGGCGGGCGACGGATCGGTCAAGTCATCCGCCGGCACGTACACGGCCTGGATCGACGTAATCGAGCCGGTCTTGGTGGACGTGATGCGTTCCTGCAGCTTGCCCATTTCTTCGGCCAGCGTGGGCTGGTAGCCCACGGCGGAAGGCATACGGCCCAGCAGCGCCGACACTTCGGTACCGGCCAGCGTGTAGCGGTAGATGTTGTCGACGAAGAACAGGATGTCGCGGCCTTCGTCGCGGAACTTCTCGGCCATGGTCAGGCCGGTCAGGGCCACGCGCAGACGGTTGCCCGGGGGCTCGTTCATCTGGCCGAACACCATCGCGACCTTGTCCAGCACGTTCGACTCTTCCATTTCATGGTAGAAGTCGTTGCCTTCGCGGGTACGCTCGCCCACGCCGGCGAACACCGACAGGCCGCTGTGCTGCTTGGCGATGTTGTTGATGAGTTCCATCATGTTCACGGTCTTGCCCACGCCGGCGCCGCCGAACAGGCCCACCTTGCCGCCCTTGGCGAACGGGCAGACCAGATCGATAACCTTGATGCCGGTTTCGAGCAGTTCCACGGAGGGCGACAGTTCGTCGAACCGCGGTGCGTTCTGGTGAATGGCGCGCTTTTCTTCGTGCTGGACGGGGCCGGCTTCGTCGATCGGACGACCCAGCACGTCCATGATGCGGCCCAGCGTACCCGTGCCGACCGGCACGGAAATGGGCGCGCCGGTGGCGGCCACCACCATGCCGCGACGCAGGCCGTCGCTGGAACCCAGCGCGATCGTGCGGACCACGCCGTCACCCAGCTGCTGCTGGACTTCGAAGGTCAGGCCCTTTTCCGCGAAGGCGTTGCCTTCTTCGGTCAGCGAAAGCGCTTCGTAGATCTTGGGCATTTGATCGCGGGGGAACTGAATGTCCACCACGGCGCCGATGCACTGAACGATGGTTCCGTTGCTCATGTCGATTCCTTTGATAACTCTATGTCCTGTCAGGATGTCGCGTCCGCGGACGCCGGTGACGATGTCGAACCGGGCGTCAAACGGCGGCGGCGCCCCCCACGATTTCCGAAATTTCCTTGGTGATCGCGGCCTGGCGGGTCTTGTTGTAGACCAGTTGCAGGTCGCCGATCACTTTCTTGGCGTTGTCCGAAGCGGCCTTCATGGCCACCATGCGGGCGGATTGTTCCGAAGCCATGTTCTCCGCGACCGCCTGGAACAGCACGCCTTCGACATAACGTTGCAGCAGATCGTCGATGACCGTGCGGGCATCCGGCTCGTAGATGTAGTCCCAGCTGTACTCGGACTTCAGCGCCGCCGTGCGCTCGCCGGCATGGAAGGGATCTTCCAGGTCGCCGCCGGGCAGCGGCAGCAGGCGCATGAAGATGGGTTCCTGCTTCATCGTGTTGACGAAACGGGTGGTCGCGACATACAGCTCGTCGATCCGACCATCCAGATAGGCATCCAGCTGCACCTTGATCGCGCCCAGCAGGCGGGCCAGTTGCGGCTGGTCGCCCAGGCCGACTTCCTGCGACACCAGGTTGGCGCTGATACGGGTCAGCAGGCCCAGGCCTTTATTGCCCAACGCCGTGAACTGCACCTTGACGCCGCGTTCCTGGAATTCCTTCAGCTTGGCCAGCGTGACGCGGGACACGTTGGTGTTCAGGCCCCCACACAGGCCCTTGTCGGTGGTGACCAGTACGACGCCGACCGCCTTGACCTGTTCGCGCTCGACCAGATAGGGATGGCTGTATTCCGGATTGGCCTGCATCAGGTGCGACGCGATGGCGCGCACCTTGGTGGCGTACGGACGGCCGGCGCGCATCCGTTCCTGCGCCTTGCGCATTTTGGACGCGGCGACCATTTCCATCGCCTTGGTGATCTTGCGCGTGTTCTGCACGCTCTTGATCTTGGTACGGATTTCCTTGATTCCGGGCATTGCGCTTTCCTGGTGAGACGGTCGGCGTGGGCAGCACCCGCTGCCCCGCCTGGTCGGCCGGCCGCGGCGCTAGGCACCCGCCGGCCTCGTCACAGTCAAAATGTCTTAAAAAGCACCGTGCTTCTTGAACTCCTGGATTTCCGCGGCCAAGACGGCTTCGTCATCCTTGGAGAGTTCCTTGGTATCTTCGATGCGCTGGATCAGCTCGGGCATCTTGGACTTCAGGTGATCCTTCAGCGCCTTTTCGAAGCCCAGCACCTGCGGCACTTCGACGTCATCCAGGTAGCCGTTGTTCACGGCGTACAGGCTGACCGCGAGTTCCCAGACCTGCAGCGGCTGGTACTGGGGCTGCTTGAGCAGCTCCACCACGCGCTTGCCACGCTCCAGCTGACGACGGGTCGCGTCGTCCAGGTCGGAGGCGAATTGCGCAAAGGCCGCCAGTTCACGGTACTGCGCCAGGTCGGTACGGATACCGCCGGACAGCTTCTTGACCACCTTGGTCTGCGCGGCGCCACCGACGCGCGACACCGAGATACCCGCGTTGATGGCGGGACGCACGCCGGCGTTGAACAGGTCGGTTTCCAGGAAGATCTGGCCGTCGGTGATCGAGATCACGTTGGTCGGCACGAAGGCCGACACGTCGCCCGCCTGCGTCTCGATGATGGGCAGCGCGGTCAGCGAACCGGTCTTGCCCTTCACGGCGCCGTTGGTGAACTTCTCGACGTACTCTTCATTGACGCGCGCGGCACGCTCCAGCAGACGCGAGTGCAGGTAGAACACGTCGCCGGGGTAGGCTTCGCGGCCCGGCGGGCGGCGCAGCAGCAGCGACACCTGGCGGTAGGCCCAGGCCTGCTTGGTCAGGTCGTCATAAATGATCAGGGCGTCTTCGCCGCGGTCGCGGAAGTACTCGCCCATGGTGCAGCCGGCATACGGGGCCAGGTACTGCATGGCCGCGGAATCCGAAGCCGAGGCGGCGACGACGATGGTGTATTCCATCGCGCCGTGCTCTTCCAGCTTGCGCACCACGTTGTTGATCGTCGACGCCTTCTGCCCGATGGCGACGTACACGCAGGTGACGCCCTTGCCCTTCTGGCTAATGATGGTGTCGACGGCGACGGCGGTCTTGCCGGTCTGGCGGTCGCCGATGATCAGCTCGCGCTGGCCACGGCCGATGGGCACCATGGAGTCGATCGCCTTGATGCCGGTCTGCACCGGTTGCGACACGGAACGACGCGCGATCACGCCCGGCGCGACCTTTTCGATCACGTCGGTTTCCTTGGTGTTGACCGGACCACGGCCGTCGATGGGCTCGCCCAGCGTGTTGACCACGCGGCCTTTCAGTTCGGGGCCGACCGGCACTTCCAGAATGCGGCCGGTCGTCTTGACCTGGTCGCCTTCCGACACGCCGGTGTAGTCGCCCAGAATCACGGCGCCGACGGAGTCGCGCTCGAGGTTCAGGGCCAGGCCGAAAGTGTTGTTGGGAAATTCGAGCATTTCGCCCTGCATCACGTCGGACAGGCCGTGGATGCGGGTAATACCGTCAGTCACGGAAACGACCGTGCCCTGGGTACGAATATCGGTCGAAGCGCCCAGGCCCTCGATGCGGCTCTTGAGCAGTTCGCTGATCTCGGAGGGATTGAGTTGCATGTTCAGACTCCTGGAATCCTGTTAGTCGCCTGGCGATGGGCTTATGCCGCCAGCGTGTCGCGCATGCGGGCCAATTGGGCTTGCACGGATGTATCGAGTACCTGGTCCCCGACGGCCACGCGGACGCCCCCGATCAGGGAAGCGTCGACCGTGACTTGAGGCTTCAGCTTGAGGCCGAACTTCAATTCCAGCGCGCTGAGCAGGTCCTTGACCTGTTCGGGGGTCATCTCGAAAGCGCTGGTGATATTGGCCTGCGCCGTGCCTTCGTGGCGGTTCTTCAGCGCCACGAACTGCTCGGCGATTTCCGGCAGCAACAGCAGGCGGCCGTTTTCGACCAGCAGGTCGATGAAATTGCGGGCGGCCTTCGGTACGTCCCCTTGCAGCAGGCCGGCGAAGGCCTGGGCGCGCTCGGCATCCCCGAGGCGCGGGTCCGCCATGGCCTCACGGACGTCCGCGTTGGCGGCGACCTGGGCCATTTGATTCACCAGGCCGGCCCAGAGGTCCAGCCCGGCCTTGTCGTCGCAGGCGGCGGCGAACAGGGCTTCGGCATAAGGCCGGGCGACAGTCGATAGTTCAGCCATGACGTTTCCGGATTAAAGCTGGGCCTTGAGCTGGGTCAGCAGCTCGGCATGGGCGCGGGCGTCGATCTCGCGCCGCAGGATCTGCTCGGCACCCTTGACGGCCAGCGCGGCGACTTCGTCGCGCAGGCTGTCGCGTGCACGCTGCACTTCCAGCTCGGCGTCCTGCTTGGCTTGCGCCAGGATGCGCGCGCGTTCGGCTTCCGCTTCACGGCGGGCCTGATCGAGCAGCTGGCCGGCCTGCTTTTCAGCTTCCACCATGCG
This sequence comes from Bordetella genomosp. 8, assembly GCF_002119685.1. NCBI lineage: Bacteria > Pseudomonadati > Pseudomonadota > Betaproteobacteria > Burkholderiales > Alcaligenaceae > Bordetella > Bordetella genomosp. 8. The sequence goes on from NZ_CP021108.1 coordinate 5,713,060, forward strand.
GGCGTGGTTTTCGGACTTGGCAGAAGCTTCGATCAGACTGATGCGCGCCTGTGCCTGGGCGAGGTCGGCCTTGCCCTTTTCAGCCGCGGCCAGGCCGTCGGCGATTTTCTGGCGGCGCTCATCCATCGCCTTCGTCAGGGGTGGCCACACGAATTTCATCGTGAACCAGCCCAGTACGAAGAACACGAGCATCTGGAAAAAGATCGTCGCGTTCAGATTCACGGTCGTTTCCCTTTAACACCTTAAGGCTCGGACGTTTCCATGGAAACGCCAACGAGCACTCGATACTTGCCGGTGGCAAGGCCTGTGTGCGGCATGCGGCTGCATCGGATCAGGCCCGGCCCCGGCTTCTTCGACCCGCCGGACACCGGCGGGCATGCGCCATCAACTGACGACTCAGCCGAATTAACCGACGAACGGGTTGGCGAACGCGAACAGCATCGCGATACCGACGCCGATCAGGAACGCCGCGTCGATCAGGCCAGCCAGCAGGAACATCTTGGTTTGCAGGGCGTTCATCAGTTCAGGCTGACGAGCCGAAGCTTCCAGGTATTTGCCCCCCATCAGCGCGATACCGATGCAAGCGCCGATAGCGCCCAGACCGATGATGAGACCGCAGGCGAGAGCAACGAAAGCTACGTTGGTCATGACAACTCCTTGTTGAGAAATCTGAATGTCTAGAGATTGGAAGTGGTACAGCGCAATGCAAGAAGATCTTGCGTCCCGGCGCGGGCCGGAACCCACGCCGAAAAACCGGTCAATGTCCTTCGTGAGCCTGGCCGATGTACACCAGCGTCAGCATCATGAAGATAAAGCCCTGCAGCAGCACGATCAGGATGTGGAAGATCGCCCAGATCGAACCGGCCAGCAGCTGGCCGATACCCAACCCGATGCTGCTGCCGTTCAGGCCCGTCCACGCGCCGCCCAGCAGGGCGATCAGCATGAAAATCAGTTCGCCGGCGAACATGTTGCCGAACAACCGCATGCCCAGCGATACGGACTTGGCGGCGTATTCGATGATGTTCAGCAGCAGGTTGAAGGGGAACAGCAACACGGCGGCAAAGCCATGCGCATGGAACGGCGCGCTGACCAGGTCCTTGAAGAAACCGCCCGGGTGCTTGATCTTCAGGCCGTAATAGAACATCAGCAGCAGCACGCCCAGCGACATGCCCATCGGCACGTTGAGGTCGGCGGTCGGCAGAATACGGTGGTAGTACAGCAGGTCGCCGTGATGGGCGCCCCAGCCCGTCCAGCGCAGGACCGTGGCCAGCAGGTCGACCGGAATCAGGTCGAGCGCGTTCATCATCACGATCCACAGGAACACGGTCAGCGCCAGCGGCGAGACGAAGCGGCGCGAGACCTCGTTCGGAACGATGGACTTGGCCTGCTCTTCGACCATGTCGACCAGCGACTCGACGAACATCTGGAAACGGCCGGGCACGCCGGTGGTCGCGCGGCGGGCGGCGCGCCACAGGAAGAACACCACGACCAGGCCCATCAGGATGGACCAGAACAGGGAGTCGTAGTTGATGACACCGAAATTGGCGATCGCGGTCTGCTTTTCGCCAATATTGTTGAAGTGCACCAGATGGTGCTGGATGTATTCGGACTGAGGCGACACGCCGCTGGCAGCAGCCATTATTCCCTACCCTGTTTGCTGTCGCTGGCGCGTCACGCCAGCCATTTTGAACGATTAGTAGCGTCGCTACGACAACTTGCCGAACATCAAGAGCAGCACGTACCCCTTCAGCGTACAGATCAGGCCAACCAGCATGGCCGGCCAGACTATCCTGTCGCCCCCAAGGCGCACCGCCAGCCACAACAGCAATACCGTTGCGACAAGCTTGAACGCTTCGCCCAGGAAGAAGGTGAACGGATTGGTTTGGCCCGGCCGGTGAGTATCCAGCAGCAACCGTAGCGCAAACAAAGTGTTTGGCACTAGATACGCCCCCGCCCCCACCAGCGCCGAAATACCCGCCGCCGTCCCCGCTACTCCCCACGCGATGGCCGTTGCCAGTACCGCCATGACGCACTGCGCCAACACGGCCCTGCCCAGCCCTCGACTTGTTCTCGCACGCAACGCGGCCTGCTGTTCCGCACTGAGCACCAGCCTGGTCGGCTCAGTTTCGAACCCGTCCTCGGACGACCCAGTCACGATGCTATCCCGCAAGCGTCAAACTATTGGAGTATAGCTGGAATTCAGCTTGGGTCGCAAATGGACCAGGCTGACAAGACGCTGAGCGGCGCCCAGAAAAAAGGGGGCGGTTGCCCGCCCCCGATACCAGCTTCCTCTACCGTCAGTCACGCACCGGCGGCGGCGCCCATTGCTGGTCCAGGGCGATATCGCGCGGCCAGTACAGCCGCATGTTCAGCATGAAGGGACCGCTCTCGGGCGTCGGCAGCCAGTTGGCCTGGCGGTCGCGGCTGGGCGCGCGCCGCTGGATGTAGATATCCAGCGAGCCGTCCGAGTTGTAGCGCAGGTTATCCGTACTGCGGATCGCGTAACGGCGGGCCTGGTTCTCCACGAAGGTCTGGTTGGGACCGTACAGGTTGATCGACCAGAACGCGTTGACCGGCGGCAGCTGCCCCTTGTCGAAGTGCAGCACGTAGTCGTCATCGCCGGTCAGCATGTCGCCGTCGGAGTCGATCAGCGTCACCGGATACAGGATGTCCTCCGGCAGGCCCGCCCCCAGCCCCGCGTAGGCCACGGCCGCGCGGCGCAGATAGTTGGTGCCGTAGGTGCCGATGCCGCCGAACACGGTATTCCAGCCGTTGATGCCGGTCCCCAGATGGCTGACATAGTCGGCGATGCGGCGGCCGGCTTCCGGGGCAGCCTGGGTCAGGGCCTGCTGCACGGCGGGCTCCAGCTGCGAGAACGCCATCGGCGCGCTGGTGCCCAGGCCGATGCGGCGCAGGCGGTCCAGCATGGGATAGTCATTGGCGTGCGGCGGATTGTTGCGGACGGCGTCGGCGAACACGCCGAAGAAGGTGGCGGCGTCCATGGCGGCAACCTGCTCCACCGGCGGCGCGGAGCTGGGCGGCACCTGGGTGGTCGGCGTGTAGGCCGGCGGCAAGGGCATGGGCGTGATCGGCTGAGGGCCCGGACGGTTGGCATACATGGGAGTCAGCGATCCCGGCGCCGCGGGGCGGCCCGCGACCGGCGCGGGGGGCGGCGCGACGAAAGGCGTCACCGCGATATTGGCCTGCCACTGGTTGACGGCCGGATAATCCTGCTGGCCCATGGACTGCACATGGCCCACCACCCAGCCCATCGACGTGGGGCTGCGCACGACGTCGACGCCCGGCGGCAAGGTGCCGTTCCAGTAAGGTCCGACGATGGCGAAGGTCTGCGCGCCACCACCGTTGGTGCGGGTGCCCCGCGAGGCGAAGACGTCCGTCCACATGTCGAGCAGGGACAGGACATAGAAACGCTGGCCCGCGTCCGGCACCCGGACGATCAGCGGACCGTTGCTGACGTCGTACCACATGCTGGAGTACAGCGTATCGGTGTTGGGCCAGCGCGCATTGGGGGTGCCGGCGTCGGGAAACGACGTCTTGTGCCCGAACTGGTTCATGGGCGCCTTGCCATCCGCCGGCGAAGCCACGCTGGTGGTGTTGCGGCGGGTCAGCTCCATCAACACCATCGGATAGGCGTAGACATAGGCGTCGACGGCGGTGTCGTGCAGCTCCTGCGCGGTCATGGGGGCGAGCGGCGCCGGCGCGCTGACGGGGGTCTGCGACACCATCCGCAGGGTGGGCTGGGGAGATTGCGCGGACGCGATGCCGCTGACGCCGAAAATGCAGGCCAGGGCGGCCAGCCGCCATTTGGCGGAATGGGGGGCAGTGCGCATGGATGGGCTCCTTTGTTGTTGCCGGACGGGGCCCGTCAGCAACCGGCGCGCCTGCTCATCCGCACCAGGCCAAAGGCCCCGCCTTCGTTCGTAGGAACCCCAAGAATAGGCGTGTGCCCTGATACATCCTCTGCAAGATCGTATCAGGGCGTAACTGCACGGTCAGCGGTGGTGGAAGTTCGGCTTGCGCTTTTCCACAAAGGCCGCCATGCCCTCTTTCTGGTCCGGCGTGCCGAACAGGGAGTGGAAGGAGCGGCGCTCGAACAGCATGCCCTCGTTCAGGGGCGCCTCGAAGGCGCGGTTCACGCATTCCTTGGCCATCATGGCGGCCTGCAGCGGCATGGAGGCGATGACGGTGGCGACCTCGATGGCTTCTTCCAGCAGCTTGTCCGCGGGGACGACGCGCGCCACCAGGCCGGCGCGCTCGGCTTCTTCCGCGCCCATCATGCGGCCGGTCAGCACCATGTCCATGGCCTTGGCCTTGCCTACCGCCCGCGGCAGGCGCTGGGTGCCGCCCGCGCCGGGAATGACGCCCAGCTTGATTTCCGGCTGGCCGAACTTGGCGGTGTCGGCGGCGACCAGGATGTCGCACATCATGGCCAGTTCGCAGCCGCCACCCAGCGCATAACCCGCCACCGCGGCGATCACCGGCTTGCGGACCCGTTTCAGGGTTTCCCAGTTGCGCGTGATGTAGTCGGTGCCATACACGTCCATGTATGACCAATCCTTCATCGCGCCGATATCCGCGCCCGCCGCAAAGGCCTTGTCGCTGCCGGTGATGACGACGGCGCCTATCGTGGCATCCTGTTCGAAGGCCAGCAGCGCCTGGCCCAATTCATCCATCAAGGCATCGTTCAAGGCGTTCAGGGCCTTGGGCCGGTTCAACGTCAATAAACCGACGCGGCCGCGCGTCTCGATCAGAACCAGCGATTCACTCATGGATGTCTCCTGTGGTCAAAAATGCTCAGGCCAACCAGGGCCGGACGGCGGGACAAACGCCGCGCCTCGGGCCTGGAACGGGTCTAACCATTAGAATGCGCCCATTTGATGACGCGCTATCGGAACAATGGACCCGCACCCCGTAATTTACCGCCTGCAACCCCGTGACCTGGCGGGTCATCGTTTCCATATCGTGCTTACGATCGAGTCGCCCGACCCGGGCGGCCAGTCGCTGAGCCTGCCTGCCTGGATACCCGGCAGCTACCTGATCCGCGACTTTTCCCGCCAGATCGAGACGCTACGGGCCCATGCGGGCGGACGCGCGGTACCGGTGGCCAAGACCGACAACCATACCTGGAAAGCGGCGCCCGTGGTGGGCCCTTTGACCGTGGAATACACGGTTTATGCCTGGGACCTCTCGGTGCGCGGGGCGCACCTGGACGAAACCCACGGGTTTTTCAATGGCACCAGCGTGTTCCTTTGCGTGGACGGGCAATCCCACCTGCCCTGCCTGGTGGATCTGCAACCGCCGCCCGGCATCGACAACTGGAAGGTCTATACCAGCTTGCCGGAGGCGCGCGGCGTCAAGGGCGCCGCGCGGCGCCATGGCTACGGCCTGTACCGCGCGCCCGACTACGACGCCCTGATCGACCACCCGGTGGAAATGGGCACGCCCCAGGTCGCGCGCTTTACCGCGCATGGCGCCGAGCATGAACTGGTGTTCACGGGCGTCATCCCGCGCCTGGACCTGGCGCGCATCACGCGGGACGTCCAGCGCATCTGCGAAACGCAGATCGCCTTCTTCGAACCGCAGTCGCGCCGCGCGCCCTTCCTGGACAGCAGCGACCGCTATGTGTTCATGACGATGGTGACCGGCGACGGCTACGGCGGCCTGGAACACCGGGCGTCCACGGCGCTGATGGCCGCCCGCAAGGACCTGCCGGTCAAGGGCCAGACGGGCCAGGGCGAGGGCTACCGGGGATTCCTGGGCCTGGTCAGCCACGAGTATTTCCATACCTGGAACGTCAAGCGCATCAAGCCGGCCGCGTTCGTGCCGTATGACCTGGCGCGCCCGGCCCTGACCCGGCTGTTGTGGGTCTTCGAAGGCTTCACCTCTTACTACGACGACCTGTTCCTGCTGCGCGCCGGCACCATCACGCGTACCGACTACCTGCGCCTGCTGGGCAAGACCATTACGTCCGTGGCGCGGGCGCCCGGCCGCGCCAAGCAGTCCGTGGCGGAAAGCTCCTTCGACGCCTGGACGCGGTATTACAAGCAGGACGAGAACTCGCCCAACGCCATCGTCAGCTATTACACCAAGGGCGCGCTGGTGGCCCTGGGACTGGACCTGACGATCCGGCGCAAGAGCGGCGGCCGGCACACGCTGGACGACGTCATGCGGCTGATGTGGCGGCGCTATGGGCGAGACTTCTATCGCGGGTCGCCGGCCGGCATCCCGGAAGATGCCCTGCCGGCGCTGGTACGCGAAGCCACCGGCGTGGATGCGCGTGCCTACCTCGCGCGTCATGCGGATGGCCGCGCCGATCCGCCGCTGGCCGAACTCCTGGCGGAGCACGGCATCACCCTGCAATGGAAGCCTTCCTCCAACCTGCCCAGCCTGGACGTGCGCACGCGCAAACAGGGCGACGCCTTGGCGCTCGCCAGCGTGCTGGAAGGCGGCGCGGCGCACAAGGGCGGGCTGTCCGCCGGCGACGTGCTCGTGGCCATCGACGGCCTGCGGGTGGATGCGCCCGCGGGCATGGAGGTGCTGCTGGCCCAGTACCGGCCCGGCGATACCGTGACGGTCCACGTATTCCGACGCGACGAACTGCGGGCATTCCGCGTGCGGCTGGCCGCCCAATCCGCCCTGGATTGCGTTTTGAGCGCCGCTTGAGTTCCGATTTAATGCCCGACTCGATGTCCGATTCCGTCGTCCGTGAGGACGCCCGTACTTTTCGCGACCTGTTCCTGTCCGACGTGCCGCTGATGGATGTCCGGGCGCCGGTCGAATTCGGCCGCGGCGCCTTTCCGACAGCGGTGAACATCCCGCTGATGGACGACGGCGAACGCGAACAGGTGGGCTTGCGCTACAAGGAACAGGGCCAGCAGGCCGCCATCGTCCTGGGCACGCAACTGGTCTCGGGCGATATCAAGCGGCGCCGCATCCAGGCCTGGGCAGAGTTCGCGCGGGCCCATCCACAAGGCTATCTGTATTGCTTCCGCGGCGGCCTGCGTTCGCAGATCACCCAGCAATGGCTGCGGTCGGAAGCCGGCATCGCCTATCCGCGCGTGATGGGCGGCTACAAGGCGATGCGCACCTATCTGGCGGACGTCATACGCGCGGCCGCCGCGACGCCGGGACACCTCGTGCTGGGCGGCCTGACGGGCACCGGCAAGACCGACGTGCTGCGGGAGATCGACAACGCCATCGACCTGGAACGCCATGCCAACCATCGCGGTTCGGGCTTCGGCAAGCGCGTCACGCCGCAACCCTCGCAGATCGATTTCGAACACCGCGTGGCGATCGACCTGCTGCGCAAGCAGGCGAACGGCTGGCAAAGCGTGGTGCTGGAAGACGAAAGCCGGCTGATCGGCGTCAACGCCCTGCCGCTGGAGCTTTTGCACGCGATAGGCGCCGCCCCCCTGGTCTGGCTGGACGCCAGCCTGGAGGATCGTGTCGAACGCATCCTGCGGGATTATGTCGTGGAGCTGCGCGCTGAATTCGTGGCCCGGCATGGCGAGGCCGGCGACGCCCTGTTCGGCCAACGCCTGCAGGACAGCCTGACGGGCATTTCGCGCCGGCTGGGCGGGGAACGCCATGCCCGGCTGATCGCGCTGATGCGCGACGCCTTGGCGCGCCAGATGGCGACCGGCGAGTGCGATGCGCACCGAGCCTGGATACAAGGGTTGCTGAGCGAATACTACGACCCGATGTACGCCAGGCGCATGGAGGAAAAGACGGCACGCATCGTCTTCCGCGGCAATGCCGTGGAAGTCGCCGGCTACCTGCGCGACCAGGCGGCTCGCGCACGGCTATAGGGCCCCCGAAGGGTCCCCGAAGCGCTCCCGAAGGGTCACCGATAGGGTTCCCGAAGAGCCACCGACAGGGTCAGCCCGCGCGCTCCAGCTCCGCCTGTATGGCCTTGGCCGCCACCACGCCGTCCGCCATCGACGTCACGACGCAGGGATGCATGCGATTGGCGACCTCGCCGATCGCATAGACGCCCGCGGCGCTGGTGCGCGCGGTCGCCGGTTCGGTGGTGATGTAGCCGCGCGCGTCGCGCTCCAGCTGCAGGCCGTCCGCGAAGGCGGCCTGCGGCTCCCAGCCATAGAACACCAGGATCAGGTCGTAACGGCGGCCATTGACGCTGCGGGCATTCGGTTCCACCACGTAGTCCCCGACGTGCAGATCCGGCGTGGCGGCCGCCGCGACCAGCTGCGATCGCGCCCGCACCGTGCGCGAATACAGATGCACTTCCCGCGCGCCGCGACCGCGCACGTAGGCGTAGTTCTCGAAGCCGTTGTCGCCGCCACCCAGGATCGCCACCGACAGGCCGCGGTAATCCTGTTCCTGGATCGCCACGCCCGGACCGACCAGCACGCCGGGCCATTGCTGGCCTGGCTCCGCGCCAGGCAGTCCGCGCGCCCGCACCCCGGTGGCGATGACCAGGAAACGGCCATGCAGCCGCGCGGGCGCCCCGCCCGCCGTCTCGAGCACGAGGTCGAAGCCGCGACCGGCGCGGGCGACCTGTCGCGCGCGATGTTGGGTCAATGCCGGCACGCGGGCGGCCGCCACGCTTTGCGCGATATTGGCGGCGACCTGCTGCCCGGTCACGCCCGGCAGCACGGCGATCCAGTCATCCCGGAAAGGATTGTCGTTTTCCAGGCCGCCCAGGCGCGGCGCGGCCTCCACCAGCACGGGCGACAGGCCCAGCCTGGCCAGCCAGATCGCGCAGGAGGCACCCGCCGGGCCGCCGCCTACAATGATGGCATCCGATGTATCCCGCATTCCCTAGCGATTTCCGTTCCGGTTAGCACGCGCCGATCGCGCCGTTTCGCGACGATTGTAGCGACAGCTTCGACCGCGCAGTGTGGAACGGTACGCGGCATACAATTGCGGCTCACATCCTGAACTCGACGCCGGACCGCCAGCCGCGGACGCGTGCCTTCCGACCATGCCTACTCGCCGTATCATTTTTTCGCGCCTCGCCCTGGATGCCCGCATCGGCATCCTGGAGCACGAGCGCCGCGCCACGCAGCCGCTGCACGTGGACGCCGAAATCGACGTGGACATCACGCGCAACGTGGACGACCACGATATCCACAGCGTGCTGGACTACCGCGCCCTGCGCGAGGCCATCGTCGAAGAATGCACCCACGCGCACGTCAATCTGATCGAAACGCTGACTGAGCGCGTGGCGGACCGGCTGATGGCGGACTTCAAGGACATCCGGGCGGTGCGCATCCGCATCAGCAAGCCCATGGCATTTTCCGACTGCGCCGCCGTCGGCGTGGAGATCTACACGAGCCGTTGACGCTCCCGCCGACTTCGCCGCCGGCATCTGGTGGCGGTGGCGCGGCACCCGACCCGCATTCCATCATGAACGCTCCCGATACCTCCGCCTTACGCTTCCAGACCGCAGACCCGGAACCCGGCACCCCGCCAGGCACGCGCGCCGCGCGGGACAAGGCCCGCGTGGACGCCAACAAGCTGGCCAAGCGGCTGGCCCGCGAAACGACGCGCGCCATCTCGGACTACAACATGATCGAAGCCGGCGACCGCGTGATGGTCTGCATGTCCGGCGGCAAGGATTCCTACGGGCTGCTGGACATCCTGATGCGGCTGCGCGAACGCGCGCCCTTTCCTTTCGAACTGATCGCGGTCAACCTGGACCAGAAGCAACCCGGCTTCCCCGACCACATCCTGCCCGAATACCTGCGCGGCCTGGGCGTGCCCTTCCATATCGAGACGCAGGACACGTATTCGGTCGTCACGCGCGTCATCCCGGAAGGCAAGACGATGTGCTCCCTGTGCTCGCGCCTGCGGCGCGGCATCCTGTATCGCGTGGCGGGCGAGCTGGGCGCCACCAAGATCGCGCTGGGGCATCACCGCGACGATATCCTGGGCACCTTTTTCCTGAACCTGTTCTACGGCGGCAAGATCAAGGCCATGCCGCCCAAGCTGGTGTCGGACGACGGCAAGCACACGGTGATCCGTCCCCTGGCCTACATACCGGAAGCCGACATGGCCGCCTACGCCGAACAGCGCGGCTTTCCCATCATTCCCTGCAACCTGTGCGGCTCGCAGGAGAATCTCAAGCGCAAGGAAGTCGGCCGCATGATCCAGGAGTGGGATCGCAAGCATCCGGGCCGGGCGTGGAATGTGTTCAATGCGCTGGCCAACGTGGTGCCGTCGCACCTGATGGATCGGCAGCTGTTCGATTTCGTGGGCTTGCGACCGACCGGACTGGCCGACGCCAACGGCGACACGGCTTTCGACCAGGAAGATCCGGGCAGCCCGGAAACCGCTTGCGGCGACCACTCGGGCAGTGCTGGCGCCGAGGCCGGCCGCGAACAGAGTTTGAGCTTCGTCCGCTTCGAATAGTAGCGGGACCAGCGTTGGGGCCAGAAGCGGGACCGGCCGGCAGGCGACCGTGCCGCCAAGACGGCACGCGTCGAGCAGCCAGCCTTCAGCGGGCGCCTTCCCAGGTCGGCCCTGGAACGTGGATGCCGAACAGTTCCAGCACCCGCACGATGCTCTGGTCCACCATTTCCTGGATGGACCCCGGCCGGAAATAGAACGCCGGCAAGGGCGGGAAGATGATTCCGCCCATCTCCGTCACCGCGGTCATATTGCGCAGGTGGGCAAGGTTGTAGGGAGCCTCGCGCACCATCATCACCAAACGGCGGCGCTCCTTCAGCGTGACGTCGGCCGCCCGCGTGATCAGATTGTCGGACAGGCCATGGGCCACGGCCGCCAGCGTGCGTATGGAGCACGGGACGATCACCATGCCAGCGGTGGGAAACGCGCCGCTGGCCAGGGCGGCGCCCACGTCGCGCACGCTATATACCTGATCCGCCAGCGCCTGCACCTGTGCCCGGGTCATGTCAAGCTCGTGCTTGATATTCAGAACGCCGGCCGCCGAGACGACCAGATGCGTTTCCACATCCGGCACGTCGCGCAGCGCCTGCAGCAGCCGGATCGCGTACAAGGATCCGGTCGCACCCGTCACGCCGACAACCAGCCGGCGCACGGCCATCGTCATGCAGTGGCTCCGACGCCATCCAGCAGCGACTTCAGTTCGCCGCTTTCATGCATCTGGCCCAGGATGTCCGAACCGCCGACGAATTCGCCGCCCACGTACAGCTGCGGGATGGTCGGCCAGTTGGAAAACTCCTTGATGCCCTGGCGGACTTCGTCGTCGTCCAGCACATTGACGGTGACCAGCTTCTTGACGCCACAGCTCTTCAGCAGCTGGATGGCCTTGCCCGAGAAGCCGCATTGCGGAAACTGCGCCGTGCCCTTCATGAAAAGCACGACCGGATGTTGCGTCACGGTCTCGCGGATGAATTCTTGAACGTCGCTCATGGTGTACTCACAAAAGTGATTCTTCCGATCAGGGAAGTGATACTTCCATTATAGGTATCTGCCAGCATTTCACAGATACCCCCCAGAAATCCTTTCAATGCCCGCCAGGTCGCGCCGGCTGTCCACCCCGCGCAGGCCGGCCGCGGCCAGCAGGCCGCGCACCGCCTCGGCCTGGTCCCAGCCGTGCTCCACCCACAGCATGCCGCCGGGCTTCAAGTGGGCCGGCGCACCGCCGATGATGGCGCGCAGGGCATCCAGGCCGTCGGCATCGTCGGTCAACGCCAGTCGCGGCTCGAAACGCAGGTCTCCCTGCTCCAGATGGGGATCCCGCGCGTGGATGTAAGGGGGGTTCGACACGATCACGTCGAATTTTTGCGCGGCGGTCAGCGCGCCGTACCAATTGCCCTCGGCAAAATGGAGCTGCGCCTCCAGCCGGATGGCGTTCTCGGCCGCCACTTTCAGGGCCTTCAAGCTGCGATCGGTGGCCAGCACCGCGGCATCCGGCCGCGCCAGGGCGATGGATATCGCGATCGCCCCGCTGCCGGTGCCCAGGTCCAGCACGGACAGCGACTCGAAACCCGCCAGCCACTCCAGGGCCGCCTCGACCAGCAGTTCCGTCTCGGGCCGCGGGATCAACACGTCGGGCGTGACCTTGAACATGCGGCCCATGAATTCGCGCTCACCCACCAGGTAGGCCATGGGCTCGCCGGCCGCGCGGCGGGCCGCCAGCACGGTGAAGGCGCGCACGGCCTGCGGCGGCAGGGGGTCGGTATCGTGCGCCAGGATCCAGGCGCGCGGCTTCTCCAGCACGTGCTCCAGCAGCATGCGGGCTTCCAGCCGTGGCAGGCCCGATGCGAACAGGATGTCCTTGGCGCAGGCCAACTCAGACCTCTTCGCCCAGGGCGGCCAGTTGCTCGGCCTGGTGTTCGGCGATCAGGGCGCCGGTCAGTTCGTCCAGGTCGCCTTCCATGATCTGCTGCAGCTTGTACAGCGTCAGGTTGATACGGTGGTCGGTCAGGCGGCCCTGCGGAAAGTTGTAGGTGCGGATGCGTTCCGACCGGTCGCCGGTGCCCACCAGGCTCTTGCGTTCGGCCGCTTCCTTGCTCTGCCTTTCGCGCTGCTGCTTGTCCTTCAGGCGCGCGGCCAGCACCTGCATGGCCTTGTCCTTGTTGCGGTGCTGCGAACGATCGTCCTGGCATTCCACCACCAGGCCGGTCGGGATGTGCGTGATACGCACCGCCGAATCGGTTTTGTTGATGTGCTGACCGCCGGCGCCGCTGGCCCGGAAGGTGTCGATGCGCAGGTCGGCCGGGTTGATGACGATCTCGCTCACCGCGTCGGCTTCCGGCATGACGGCCACCGTGCAGGCAGACGTATGGATGCGGCCTTGCGCTTCCGTGGCCGGCACGCGCTGCACCCGGTGCGCGCCGGATTCGAACTTCAGCCGACCGTACACGCCCTCGCCTTCGATGCGGACGATGACTTCCTTGTATCCGCCCAGCTCGGAGGGACTTTCGGACATCAGTTCCACCCGCCAGCCCTGGCGTTCGGCATAGCGCGAGTACATGCGCAGCAGGTCGCCGGAGAACAGCGCGCTTTCGTCGCCCCCCGTGCCGGCGCGGATTTCCAGGAACACGCTGCGGCCGTCATCGGGATCGCGCGGCAGCAGCAGGCGCTGCAAGGCGGCGTCCAGCTCTTCCAGCTTGGCCTTGGAGACCTTGATTTCGTCTTCCGCCATGCTTTTCATGTCGGGATCGGAGAGCATTTCCTGGGCGGTCGCCAGATCGTCTTCCGCGCCGCAATAGGACGCAAAAGCGGTGACCACGGGCTCGACTTCGGCGCGCTCGCGCGACAGTTTGCGGAAGCGGTCCATGTCGGACGCGGTATCGGGTTCGGCCAGCATGGCATCCACTTCGACCAGGCGGCGGGACAACTGCTCCAGCCGGTCACGCATGGAAGATTTCATAAACGATGGGAATGAGAAAGTGGGACGGGCGCGGGCGCTGCAAGCCAGGGCCGGCGCGTCGGCGCGGCATGGCGGTATCCAGGGAGCGTCGCTAACGCCGCGTGTCGCGGCCGGGGAATAGGCGCGGGACCATGGCCAGCAGTTGGTCGCGATCGGCGCCTTCGCTGCGATTGAGCGCGGCCATGGGGCCGTGCAGGTATTTTTGTGTCAGGCCGTGGGCCAGCTGTTCCAGTACAGCCTCCGGCGACTCGCCCCGCGCCAACATGCGGCGGGCACGTTCGAGTTCCGCGGTACGGATCGCGTCGGCACCCTGCTGCAGTTCCTGCACCACCGGCACGATGGCACGCGACGCCATCCACTGCATGAAATTGCGCACGCGGGCGTCGATGATGGCTTCGGCCTGCACCATCGCCGCACGGCGCGCGTCGGTGCCGCTTTGCACCAGCCGGCCGAGGTCGTCGACGGAATACAGATAGACGTCGTCCAGGCGGCCGACTTCGGGCTCGATATCGCGCGGCACGGCCAGGTCGATCATGACCATGGGGCGATGGCGGCGCTGCTTGGTGGCACGTTCGACCATCCCCAGGCCGAGGATGGGCAGCGAACTGGCCGTACAGGAGACGATGACGTCGAATTCGTGCAGCCGTTCCGTCAGGTCGGCCAGGCGCATGGTGCCCGCCGAGAAACGGCCGGCCAGCGTTTCGGCGCGCTCGACGGTGCGGTTGGCCACCACCATTTCGCGCGGCCGCTGGGCCGCGAAGTGGGTGGCGCACAGCTCGATCATTTCACCCGCGCCGATGAACAGCGTGCGCGCGTCGGCCATATCGCCGAACACCCGCTCGGCCAGGCGCACCGCGGCGGCGGCCATGGAAACCGAATGGGCGCCGATCTCGGTGGTCGACCGCACTTCCTTGGCGACGGAGAACGTGCGCTGGAACAGCTGATGCAGCAAGGTGCCCAGCGATCCGGCTTCGTCGGCGGCGCGGACCGCGTCTTTCATCTGGCCCAGGATCTGCGGTTCGCCCAGCACCATGGAATCCAGGCCGCTGGCCACGCGGAAAGCGTGGCGCACGGCGCCGTCCTGCTGGTGCTGATAAAGATGCGGCTGCAGATCGATGGCCTGTACCTGATTGACGTCCGCCAGCCAGGCCGGCAGATGCTCGACCACATGGGGCTCGGCCGCGCAATAGACTTCCGTGCGATTACAGGTGGACAGGATGGCGGCTTCGCGCACGGAGCCGCCGAAGGCGCCCCGCAATCCTTCCAGGGCCGGGCGCAGCAGATCGACAGGCATGGACACGCGTTCGCGCACCGACACGGGCGCGGAAGTGTGATTCAAGCCGAAAGTAAGAACGTCGACCGACATTTGCCATTGCCTGCGTCGCGCCGCAGGGCCGGATAGTGAGGGCAGTCCCGGGGCGCCCAAACAGGCTGGCCAGGGCTGGAACGCGTTGAATTATAGCGCTTTGCTACCGAACGGTACGTGAGCTGAGCACGACCCCGAAAAAGTGTGTATAGTAGCGGGCTCACGTTGGCCTGGTAGCTCAGTCGGTAGAGCAGAGGATTGAAAATCCTTGTGTCGGTGGTTCGATTCCGCCCCAGGCCACCAAAGAATTTGCTTGTCACTGTTCGCTTGTCACTCAAGCACGTACGCCGCGTCTTAACGCGGCGTTTTTGTTTTCTACTTCACGTCGAACAAAGACCTCAGACATTTGCGTGCGCAGGCGGCAACGCGTCCACCTTCTCCGCCACAGCCTGGCACGCAGCCACAAGGTCGGTGACGATACGGTCATCGACATTGAGATCGCCTTCATACTCGCCAAGGTTGCGAACGTTATGGCATTTCGAAAGGACTCGCCAAACTTCGGGCCCGAGGCCAAGCGTGTGAGGTAGCAGCTGGAATACCCAGATACCGATTAGCACAGCGGTAGCCATTCCATCGAAGCGCGGCCAGACACAGTGCGTGGGCGGCGTTGTAGGCCAAGTCGAACCGGCTCTCGATTGAAAGCGTGGTATTGAGAGCGTCCCGCAATCGCGCATGGCCGGATCGCTTCAGGCCCTCGAGTTCTCGTAGGTCTGGAGGTTCGGCCTTGAGCGGCTTCCCCGGCCCGGTCAGGCCATCAAATGGGGAGGTCATCTTGGCCTCCTAATATCCAGATCTTGGGTTGATCCAGCACCCGCGTCAGAAAAGACTCTCGCGCAACGGAGCGTTTCTTGAATTCCTCACGGGTCAAGATGGTCGGATTCACTGGTCGGCCGAGCCTGATCCCAGCCTCTTCCAGGATCGCGAACACATCGCTGTAAGTGATATGGTCGCTGATCAACATGAGATCGATGTCGCTACCGGAATGATCTGTTCTCTTGGCAACGGAGCCATACACGAACGCCGCTACAACTTTTTGCCTGAGAGGCTCAAGCGCAGCACGCAACGGTTCTGCCACGGCGATCGTCTTCTCGACGATCGCGCATAGCTCCGCAAAGATGGGGCAGTCGGGGTTAGCTTGATAGTGCTTCTGGTTGCCGACGGGCTTCATGGTGATGAGGCCGCTCTGCAGCAGCGTGGCCAACTCGCGCTGCACCGCTCCCGATCCACTATTAACGAGCCCAATCAGCTCCGCGGCGTAAAAGCTGCGCCCCGGGTGCCCGTATAGCCACCCTAGCACCCGCTGTTTGGTGCCAGGAAAAAGGGCGTCTGCGATGCCACAGCCGGGGTGGGGCCTGGTCGCCGCCATACCGTCTCCTGGGTTTAAACCCTATTTGGGTTTCATTAAACCTTAAATGGGTTTTATGTTACCCAATTTGAGAACCTTGTCAAACAGCGCTCGGCGCGCCTAGCTTTCGTCATATGCGTAGACCTGACGCGCCGTTGTGACGTCAATGTTCCCGGCGCGCAAGTCTTCCCGCACCAGGTCCCGCGGACGTTCGCGCGGATCGCCGTAGCCTCCCGCGCCCGGGGTAATCACCTCCACGATGTCGCCGGCTTTCAGCACCCCAATGTTGCCCTGGAACGGCTTCGTACCCGCGCCGAAGCGCAGTTCGCCCTTCCCGCCGGGGCCTCCGCCGTCCAGGCCCCAGGGCGAATACTTGTGCCGGGAGCCGTTCACCATCATGCGGCAGTCACGTTCGGCACGGTAGACGCGGCGCAGGCCCATGCCGCCGCGATGCCGTCCAGGGCCGCCGGAGTCGTCGACCAGCTCGTAACGCAGCAAGGTCAGCGGATACTCCTGTTCCAGGGATTCCGCCGGCAGGTTGGATGTATTGGTCATATGGACGTGTACACCGTCCAGGCCGTCCAGATGCTGGCGCGCTCCCATGCCGCCGCCTATGGTTTCAAGGTAGGCCCAGGTACTGCCGTCGTCCCGGATCCCTGAGAACACCGCGGACACGCACGACCCATTGCCCGCAGCGGTGACGCGATCCGGGATGGCGGGGGCCAGGGCGCCGTAGACCAGGTCCACCACGCGCTGGCAGGCGTTGATGCGGCTGTTGACCGCAGCGGGATGCTTGCAGTTCAACACCGTGCCTTCCTCGGCCGTCACCGCCAGCGGCCGCGCCAGGCCGCTGTTGGGCAATACCTCCGGATCCACCAGGCTCTTGACGGCGAAGTACACGGCGGCCAGCAAGGCCGTGTAGACCACGTTGATCGACGCGCGCACCTGCGGCGGGCTATCGAAATGCAGGCGCATCGCGTCGCCTTCGACGACGATCTCCACCGACATCTCCAGGTCCAGATCCTGGCCAAAGGGATCGAAGCGGTCCGTATAGCGATAGGTGCCGTCCGGAATCCGGGCGATGCCGGCCCGCATTTTCTTTTCCGCATAATCCTGCAGGGCCTGCCCGGCCGCCACGATGGTGTCGGCGCCGTAGCGCGCGCACAGCGATTGGATGCGCTGCACGCCCAGCTGGTTCGCCGCGCGCTGTGCGCGCAGGTCGGACAGGCGCTCTTCCGGCACCTGGCAATTCAGCAGGATCAGCGCCTGCACTTCGCGTTGCAGTTCTCCGGCCCGATACAGCCGCACCGGCGGGATACGCAGGCCTTCCTGGTAGATGTGGGCGTTGCCGCGGTCGATGAAGTCCGCGTGGTGAGCGGTATTCATGGCCCAGGCGACCACGCGGCCATCGAAGAAGATGGGTTCGGCCAACACGATGTCGGGCAGGTGGGTGCCACCGCCTTCGTAGGCATCGTTGCCGATGAAGACATCGCCCGGATTCAGCGTCTCGGGGCTGTAGCGCGCCAGGATGTGAGGCAGCATCGCCAGGAAGCTGCCCAGGTGCATAGGAATATGCTCGGCCTGGCACAGCACCTGCCCCTGCGCATCGAACAGCGCTGTCGAGCAATCCCGGCGCTCCTTGATGTTTGTCGAGTAACTGGTTCGCACCAGGGCCTCGCCCATTTCGTCGGCGATGGACGCAAACGCATTGCCCAGGATCTCCACGGTGATCGGGTCCAGCCTGGCGGGCGATCCCGTGCCCGCCACCGGGACGGATTGCTGCATGTTCATTGAAACTCCAGGATGATGTTTTCTTGCGTGTCGACAGTGGCGCGCATGTCCGGCAACACCAGCGTCGTGGCGTCCATCTGCTCGACGATCGCCGGCCCCTGGAATGCATGGCCGGACCGCAGGGACTGCCGCGTATACACCGGACACGTCATCCACGACTTTTTCTCCGAGAACCAGACGTCGCGCTGGCCGATCACCGCGCCTGCGACGCCATCCCCGGTAGGCTCGATGTCCGGCAAGGCGATCTTCGGCGTCTTCCCTATCGCGGCCAGCCGGCAGGTGACCAACTCTATCTTTCCGTCTGGCACCACGAAGCCGTACTGGCGTTGGTGGGCCTGCTCGAAGCCGTCGACCAGGCCGCGCAGCAATGTCGCGTCGTCGTCCGCTTGCGGCACGGTCACCGGCAATTCATAGTTCTGGCCCGCATAGCGCATGTCCACGGTCATTTCGACGACCCGAGCGCCAGCCAGCACGCGCTCGCCCCCGAACCAGGCGGATGCTTCACCGGCCAGCTTGCCGAAAGTGTCGCGTATGACCGGCACGGCTTCCGGACGCAGTTCCTGGAACTGCGTCTGCATGAAATCGGTGCGCAGATCCGTCAACAGCAGGCCCATCGCGCATAGGATGCCGGGCGTCTTGGGAACGATGATCCGCTGCATGTCCAGCTCGCGCGCCAGCCTGGCCGCGTGCAGGGGCCCTGCGCCGCCGAAGGCGAACAGCGCATACCCGCGTGGGTCGTGGCCTCTTTGCACGCTGATCACGCGTATGGCCTTGGCCATGTTGGCCGTGGCCACCGCGATGATTCCGTGCGCGGCTTCCATCAGGCTCAGTCCCAGCCTGTCCGCCAGGCGCTGAATGGCGGCTTCGGCAAGATCCTTACGAACGGTCAGACGCCCGCCAAGCAGGGTGGTCGTGTTCAGCGTACCCAGCACGATATTCGCGTCCGTGACCGTCGGCTCGTCATTGCCCTTGCCATAGCAGGCGGGACCGGGATCCGCCCCCGCGCTGCGCGGCCCGACCTTGAGCAGGCCGCCGCTATCGACGTAGGCGATCGAACCGCCGCCCGCGCCGACCGCGTGGATGTCCAGCATCGGCGCCTTGATCGGATAGCCGCCGGCATCCGCCTGGTTGGCTTGCGCGCATTGGCCGTCGGTCAGCAGCGCCACGTCGCTGCTGGTGCCACCCACGTCGAAGGTAATGACGTTGGGAAAGCCGGCCTTGCGCGAAATGGCCTGCGCGGCCACCACCCCGGTGGTCGGGCCGGACAGGATGGTGCGCACGGGCAGGCTCGCCGCCGTATCGAAGCTGATGATCCCGCCGTTGGACTGGGTCAACTTGGGCTCGACCCCGATGCCCAGGCTCTTGATACGGTCGTACAGGCGCCGGATATAGCGCTGCATGACCGGGCCGAGATACGCATTGACCACCACGGTCGACATGCGCTCGAACTCGCGGAACTCCGGAGCCACGTCGCTGGATGCGCAAACGAAGACGCCAGGCAATTCTTCCTGCAGGAGTTCCAGCGCGCGGCGCTCGTGCGCCGGATTGCGGTAGCTGTAGAGAAAGCACACGGCCACCGACTGCACGCCTTCTTTCGCCAGGTCTCGCGCGGCCGCGCGCAGTCCATCCTCGTCCAGCGCCAGGTCCACTGAACCATCGTGGCGCAGGCGTTCGACCACGCCCTTGCGCAACACGCGGGGCACGAGTACGGTCGGCTTCATCGCCTGGGTGTCGTATAGATGCGGCCGCTTCTGCCGGCCGATTTCCAGCAGGTCGCGGAAGCCATCCGTGGTGATAAGTCCCGTGGGCACACCGCGCAGCTGTATCAGCGCATTGGTCGCGACGGTGGTGCCATGGCCCAGGAAGCCTACTTCGCCCGGGTCGGCGCCGGCTCGTTCCAGCGCCTGCGCAATCCCGTCGGCGATGCCTATCGAGGGATCCTCGGGCGTGGAGGAAAGCTTCCAGACATGGCTCGCGCCCGTCCTGTCATTGAATAAACACACGTCCGTGAACGTGCCGCCGGAATCGACGCCTAGTCGCCAAGCCATGTTCCATCCTGTTCCGCGTTATCTACATAAGGCCCGCCGGTACCGCGAAGGCGGCCGCGCGAGCCATCATCGCTACTGCAATTCCAAGCCCAATCGGTCGATGACGTTCTTGAATTCCCTGTTGTCGGACCGCACGCGCTGGGTGGCTTCTTCCGTGCTGGATACCACCGGGACCAGACCCATGTCCTCCAGCTTCGCGCGCGTGCCGGGGTCGTTAAGGAAGGCCGCGATTTCACCCTGGATCTTCCGGACCACGTCCGCCGGCGTCGCCTTGGGCGCCGCGACGCCGTACCAGGGCAGGCTCTGGAACGACACCCCCGATTCTTCGAATGTCGGCACGTCCGGCAACTGGCGGATGCGCTTCGCGCTGGAAATCGCCAGCGGCCGCACCTTGTTCATGCGGATCATCGGGATTTCGGTAATGACGTTGTCCATCATCGAATCGAGGGAGCCGCCCAGCAGGTCGGTCTGCTGCTGCGGCGTGCCCTTATACGGAATCAGGTTCAGCTCGATGTCGGCAGCCGCGACGAACTGCTGGGCGGCCATGTATTGATGCGAGCCTATGCCCGAAGAACCCAAGGCCAGCGAGCGGGGCCTGGCCTTGGCCGCGGCCAGGTAATCCGCCAGCGTCTTGATGGAGGACTTCTGGTCCACCACCAGGACGAAGGGCACTTCGCCGATCACGATGATATTGACGAAATCACGGTCGCTGTCGAACGGCGGCTTCTTGTACAGATACGGCGTGATCGAGGTATTGCCCGACGACGTCAGGACCAGCGTGTAGCCGTCCGGCTCCGACCGCATCGCCTGCGTCATCGCGATGACGCCGCCCGCCCCCGGCTTGTTCTGCACGATCACCGACTGGCCCCACACCTTGCCCAGGTGCTCGGCCAGCATGCGCGCCATGATGTCGGATGTTCCACCCGATGTGAAAGGCACGAGCAGTGTTATCGGCTTATCCGGATAAGCCGCCGATGCCACGCCGACGCGGCAAACCAGCATGGCGGCAAGCAGCCAACCCACGAGACCCACGAAACGCCTGATCATGCACTTCCCCTTGTAAGAGACGGGCTCCGCTTTTTGATGCGGGATGCCCGGAAGCCGTCATGATCGAAGACGCGTGCACCCGTCGCAAATTCTTTGTACGCGTGCAGCCATTCACTTCAGGAATGACCGTGATAACCCTAGAGTTCTTTCAGGCACTGTTCCAGCGTTTCGACGAAGCGCTGCCCCTGCATCGACAAAGGCACGCGCTCCGAAAGCACCAGGCCGACGCGCATCAGGCACTCCGGCAGGAAGGGTCGGCATTCGATATTGGAATAGTTGTTCGCGGCCAGCGAAAGGCGATCGACCACCGCCACGCCGTATCCTTCCTCGACGATGCGACAGGTCACGCCAGTATTGTTCACGCGGATTTCCGCGGGCAAGGGCACGCCCGCGCTGGTGAACGCGTTTTCCACCATTTTTCCCAAGCCCAGGCTGGACCGGTATGCGATCAGCGGCTGTCCCGCCAGGTCTTCCGGAGTGATTTCAGCCCTGGCAGCCAGCGCATGTCCCTTGGGAAAGATGCACACCATGGGTGCCGACCATACGGTGCGTACCAGGGGGAATTCTTCTTCCGGGCCCGTGATGACGATGCCGATATCCGTGTGCTGGTTGCGCACGCTGCTGACGATGGCGTCCGCGCCTGACACCGTCAGGCTAAGCCTGGATTCGCGCCATGCCTGCTTGTAGCGCGCCACGACGCGCGGCAGAAGGTAGGTCGCTATCGCCGCGGTCGACTGCACGTTCAGGTGCGCCGCCTGTCCCGCCTGCAGCTCGGCGGCGACCTGCAGGAAGGATCGCAGTTCTTCGTTGACGCGATTGCCTTCCACCATCAATGCGTAGGCGTCGGCGGTAGGCTTGAGCCGGCTTCCGGCGGTGCGGACGAACAGCTGGAATCCCAATTGCCGTTCCAGCGCACCCAGCGTCTTGCTGATGCTGGGTTGCGTCGTGCACAACAGGTTGGCGGCACCCTGCGCGGAGCCGGTCTGCATCAAGGCCAGGAAGACCTCGATGTATCGAAGGCGGATTGAAGTCATGCTCGAAACGAATAGGCTTGCGGTGAAAAAGAATTGGCGGGCCCATCGATGCGGCCTCACCATATGCCTGCAAAGTTCAAAACCGATACTCCGGACACGAACAAGAGCAAGGGTCGAAGAATGAAACTCCTACTGTATGTTGGCGGTGACGCGACACGGACGCGGATGTTCCTGGATGCATTTACCGAACGCCTGCCGGATGCGCATATTCGCGTATGGGAAGCTGGCGATACCGCGCCGGCCGACTACGCGCTGGTCTGGAAACCGCCCGTCGAACTGCTGCGCGCCCGCCCCGGCCTGAAGGCGGTGATCTATCTGGCGGCGGGCGTGGAATATCTGGCCGACCTGCTGCGGCGCAATCCCGGCCTGCTGCCCGCCAACGTGGCCTTGCTGCGACTGGAAGACGCCGGCATGGGCCGGCAGATGGTGGAGTATGCGAAGTACCATGTCCTGCGCTATTTCCGCCGCATGCACGAATACGACCTCGACCGCGGCAAACGGGAATGGCGCAAGCGCCCGCCCGAAGCGCTATCCGGGTTTTCCGTCGGTGTCATGGGCCTGGGCGTGCTGGGCCGGCAGGTCGCGACCGATATCGCGGAAATGGGCTTTCCGGTACGGGGCTGGAGCCGCTCGTCCAAACAGATCGAAGGCATACGATGCCATGCGGGCCAAGGGCAGCTGGGCGATTTCCTTGACGGCCTGCGCGTGCTGGTGAACCTGCTCCCGCTTACGCCGGAAACCGAGGACATACTCAATCGCGATTGCTTCGACCGCATGCGCGCTCCCGGCTATCTGATCAACATCGGGCGCGGCCACCACCTGGCCGAAGGCGATCTGCTCGCCGCCATCCAGGACGGTCGCATCGGCGGCGCGGCGCTGGACGTGTTCCGGCAGGAGCCGCTGCCAACCGACCATTTCTTCTGGAGCGAGCCTCGCATCAACATTACTCCGCACATTGCAGCCGTCACGCTGAACGATGAAGGGATAGCCCAGGTCGTACAGAAACTGCGCGCTCTGCAGGATGGACTGCCCGTGTCCGGCCACATCGATATGGCCCGCGGCTATTGAAGCCGCGGCAACCGCGGTCAGTGCAGCAGCTGGGCCAGGAAGCGCTGGCTGCGTTCGTGCTTCGGCGAACCGAAGAAGGATTCCGGCGTGTCCTCTTCGACGATCGCGCCGCCGTCCATGAAGACGACGCGGTCGGCCACCTCGCGGGCGAAGCCCATTTCATGCGTGACGCAGATCATCGTCATGCCATCGTTGGCCAGTGTCCGCATGACGTCCAGGACTTCCTTGATCATTTCCGGGTCCAGGGCGGAAGTCGGTTCGTCGAAAAGCATGATGCGCGGCTTCATGCATAGCGATCGCGCGATGGCGACCCGCTGTTGCTGGCCGCCCGAAAGCTGGCTGGGGTATTTGCGCGTGTGATCGCCCATGCGCACCCGTTCCAGCAAGGCGTTGGCGATATCCTCGGCTTCGGCTCGCGCAATGCGTCGCACCCGCGTCAGCGCCAGCGTGCAGTTCTGCAGCACCGTCAGGTGCGGGAAAAGATTGAAATGCTGGAACACCATGCCGGTGTTCTTGCGGATCTCGCGCATCGTCCTGGCGTCTTCGCCGACCGCCAGCCCGTTGGCCAGGATCGTGCCCTGGTGATGCCGTTCCAGCCCATTGATGCACCGTATCAGCGTCGACTTGCCGGACCCCGAAGGCCCGCAGATGACGATGGTCTCACCCGGCGCCACGGTCAGGTTGACGTCGCGCAATGCGTGGTACTTGCCGTACCACTTGTTCAAGCCATCGATTTGCACGGCGGGGCCCGAAGCTGCCACGCGCTGATCTTGTGTCATGGAGTTTTCCTCAGCGCTTTGCCGAGCGCATCATGTGAAGTTCGAGCAGGCGCACCAACTGCGCGATAGCGATCGCCAGCACCAGGAAAATGACTTCGGTGGCGACCATGGGTTCCGCGTAGCGGAAGCTGTCGGAACCCAGCTCCAGCGCCGCCCCCAGCATTTCCGGCACGGCGATCACGGCCAGATAGGGCGTGGCCTTCAGCAGTGACACGAAGTAGTTGCCCATGGGCGCGGCCACGTGCCGCAGCATCTGCGGCATGATGATGCGGATCACCTGGTCCGCCCAGGACAGGCCCAGGCTCTGCGCCGCCTCGGTCTGGCCGCGCGGTATCGCATCGATGCCCGCCTTGAAGACTTCCGCCAGATAAGCCGAGTAGTACAGCCCCAGTGCGAATACGCCGATGACGAGCGCGGGCAAGGTAATGCCGAACCTGGGCAGAACGAAATAGAAGAAATAGATCTGCACCAGGATGGGCGTGGACCGGATGAAGTCCGTGATGAAGCCGAACCACTTGTTGGCGCGACGCAGGAGCTCCAGCGCGAAGCCCAGCACCGTGGCGAGGATGCAGGAAGCGACCGTGATCCACAACGTCGTTCCCAGCGATTCCAGGATGACCGGGAACGCCTTGATCAGGAATTGGGCATCAAACATCCTGCTTGCGCTCCCGCATGCCATGGTGCCTTTCCAGGTAGCGGCCCAGGATCGTCAATGGATAACAAAGGACGAAGTACGACAGCAGCAAGGCCGTGTATGCCGTGGTGGGCATGAAGGTGACTTGCGCGATTTCCTTCGCCCGGAAGGTCATGTCCGCCAGGCTCAACAGCGAGACCAGCACCGTACCCTTGATCAGCTGTATCAGCAGGTTGATGTAGGTGGGGATGCCGGCACGCAGCGCCTGCGGCAGCTGTATCAGCAGCAGGTTTTCCAGCGGCGACAATCCCAGCGATATGCCGGCTTCCTTCTGCCCCGGATCCAGCGCCTGCAATCCGGCGCGCACCGCCTGGGTCCCGTAGCCGCCGATGTTCAGGCCCAGCACCATGCAGCCCACCGCCAGGGCGCTCAGCTCGATGTGGATCATGGGCAGCGCGTAGTAGAAGACGAACAACAGCACGATGATCGGCGAGCTGCGCCAGAACTCGATGATCGAGGTGACGACGAACCGCTTCCAGCCCGTCAGCTCGTGCTGCAAGGTGCCGAACACCAGGGCGAACGGAATTCCGTACAGCAACGCCAGCGCCACTACGCTGGCCGTGATGCCGAATCCGCTCCAGACATTGCCGAGAATAGCGAAGAAATCCATGGCACGAGATCCTGGTCCCCGGCTTCAGCCGGCGGC
Organism: Bordetella genomosp. 8; assembly: GCF_002119685.1. Taxonomy (NCBI): domain Bacteria; kingdom Pseudomonadati; phylum Pseudomonadota; class Betaproteobacteria; order Burkholderiales; family Alcaligenaceae; genus Bordetella; species Bordetella genomosp. 8. The sequence continues at coordinate 5,738,223 of NZ_CP021108.1, forward strand.
GCAGATCTGGCTGCTGGTCAGCCCGTCGGGAGCCTTCTCTTCGATGCTGAAGCCATATTTTTCGGCGATCTTGTTGATGGCGCCGCTGGCTTTCAGCTTGGCCAGTTGCTGGTTGTAGGCGTCGCGCAGCGGCTGGCTGTCCTTGCGGAAGGCCGCGCCGATATAGGATTGCACGACCTTGCCGGTCTTCGCGTCGATCAATCCGGTGAACGGCTTGGCGCGCTCGATCTTGTCGCCCACGTTCGGGCCTTCCAGCAGGGCGTTGGCGGTGCCGGAGGTGAACACGATGCCATCGACCCGATTCGCCAGCAGGGCCGAGACGGTGGACTCGGTGTTCTGGAACTGTTGAAGCTGGTCGCCCGTCACGCCCGCGGATGCGGCGTTCTTGGTCTGCTGGCCGCCGCGGCTGCCACCGATCTTCAGCGCGGGATTCTTGACCACGTCATCGAAGCTATGGATCTTGCGTGGATTGCCCTTGAGTACCAGCAGGGCGTCCAGGCTGGTCAGTTCCGGGTCGCCGAACAGCACCAGTTCGCAACGCTGCGGCGTGATCACCACGCCGGAATCGACCACGTCGAAGCGCCGGGATGCCAGCCCCGGGATGAGCGAGCCGAAGTCGCCGACGGTGAAGTTGAAGTGCTTGACGCCCAGCGGTTCGAACACGGCGCGTAGGATGTCGATGTTCACGCCCTTGTAGGCGCCGTCCGTATCGCGATAGGCCCAGGGCTTGTTGTTGGCGATGCCGACGGTCAACGTATCCTTGTCCAGGGCCGGCGCCGTATCGGCCGCCAGGCTCGCCGCAGTCGCGCCCAATCCCGCGGCGGTCACGGCCAGCATGCCGGCGAGTTTCTTCAGATCGATGCGTTTCATGTTTTCCCCTTTTTCTTTGGAGTGAGCAACTGATCAGGCATCGCCGCGCTTCGCGACGCGGCGTGCACGAATGAATCTGGAACGAAGGCTTAGGCGGCGGTGACGGTGTGCGCCAGGAAGGACTTGATTGCATCCGTCCTCAGGTTCACGCCCCAACCCGGCTTGTCCGAAATGGCCAGGCGGCCGCCCTTGATGCGAGCTTCCGGAGGTTCGTCCAGGATCTCGATGTAGCCGGGCATGGTTTGCCAGTACGGGTAGATTTCCTGGATGGCGAAGTTGGGAATGCAGGCATCCAGGTGCAGCGCGATGGCGGTCGACAGTGGACTGCCGCACACATGCGGCTGCACGCGGACGTCATAGGCTTCGGCCATCGCGGCGATTTTCTTCGCTTCCATGATGCCGCCCGTCAGCGCGATATCCGGCTGGATGACGTCCACGGCATGGGCCTCGAGCATGGGCCGGAAGCCATAGCGGGTGTAGACCCGTTCCCCCGCCGCGACGGGGATGCGGACGTGGTCGGAAATTTTCTTCAACGCGCCGACGTCGAACGGATCGCAGGGTTCTTCGATGAAGAAGATGTCCAGCTCCTCGGCCCTGCGGCAGAAGCGGATGGTCTCGTCGCAGCTCAGGCCGCCGCTCAGGTCCAGCATGATGTCGACGTTCGGCCCCACGGCCTGCCGCGCCGCTTTCAGCTTGTCATAGGCAAGGTTGAGGATGTCCTTGTCCAGGCTGCGCATCGACGGATGGCGGGACGTCGCGCGCGGATCGGGGTCGCGATAGGCAAAGGGATAGCACTTGAGCGCGTCGAAGCCTTCGCTGACGGCCTTTTCTGCGGCATCGGCGAACGGCTTCACCTCCCGATGGGGCTGCCCCCAGCCATTGGAATACAGGCGCACGTCTTCGCGGATCTTGCCGCCCAGCATCTCGTACACCGGAACGTTCAGGGCCTTGCCCTTGATGTCCCACAGGGCCGTTTCGATCGCGCTGATGGCGCCATAGACGATGGCCCCGCCGTTGCCCTTGGCCCAGAACGTGTGGTCATACATCTCCGACCACAGCGCTTCGATGCGGAAAGGGTCCTTGCCGATGAGGATGCGCTCCGCGATGTCCTTCACCATGCCGGCCGCCGCCGTCTGTCCCAGCCCGTAGGCGATGCCGGCTTCGCCTATGCCGATTATTCCCTCGTCGGTTTCGACTTCGACCACCACCGGGTGCAGGCGGGCGGTATGGATGACGTAGACGCGTACCTCACGGACCTTCATTGGCTGAACCTTGAAAAGTTAGGGGCGCCCATGGACCCGCGCGCCTTGCTGCCGGCGCTTGATAGCCGATGGGCGATAGTCGATGGTCGACCATATACGGCGAAGTATGAAACGTGATTCTGGTCGCGTCAAGAAGAAAGGATGCCCAGCTTGCCGTCCGCGGAACCGGCTTTCGGCTCGGCGCCAGCAACCTGGCGTGTTTCCAGCGCGCGCAGATGCGCCACCAGCTTTTCGCCCGCGGCGACGTTGTGCTCGGCCGACAGCCGAGCCGCGGTCTCCGCGTCGCCGGCCAATATGGCCTTCACGATCGGGCCGTGATGCTTGGGCACGGTGGCATAGACGTTCTTCGGTATGAAGTCGCTCCACGTGATGTACAGCGAGATCTGCTGTTCGACCACCTTGTACCACTGGGCCAGCCGCGCGTGGCCGCTCAACTCGATGATGGTCTGGTGCAGGCCGAAGTCGGCGCGCGAAACCGCGCGGTTGTCCTCGGCGGCACAGGCGTCCACCAGGCGCTTGTACGCCGCCTCCAACGATCCCCTGCCCTTCTCATCCAGGCTGGCGCAGGCCAGCCGCGCCGCCAGCGACTCCATGCTGGCGCGCAAGGTGTAGAGCTCCCATGCGTCGTGGGATGTGATCCTGATCGTTTCCCATCCGGTGTACGGCACGAGCTGCACCAGGCCTTCCTGCGACATGCGCTGAAGGGCGCCGCGCACGGTGGCCCGGGACAAGCCGAAGCGCTCCGCCAGGAAAGCCTCGGTCAGCTTGGAGCCGGGCGAGATCTGGCCGCTGAGGATGTATTCGCGTATGGCGTCAGCGGCCAGCTGCTCGGCCGACTGTTTTTCGATCTTGTCCAATGCCATCGCTGCGTCCTCATGCCAATTCCGCCGCGAAGTTTAACCGGTCCGCTCATGCGGCCGGCGGGGTGGCTGGCCGCGATGCGGGCACTTCCCTCAGCAGACGGCCGAGGTGGCCGCTGTTGGCAAAGCCCAGTTCCACGCTGACGCGCGCCAATGGTTCGCCGGCGGCCAGCCTGGCTCGGGCGGCTTCGGCCAGGGCCAGGCGCCGCAGCGCTATCGGGGCGAGACCGTATTCCTGCATGCAGGCGCGCTGCAGGGCGCGGACGGATACGCCGAGCTGGCTGGCGGACTGGGCGATCGACGGCAATGGCCCGCCATCCCGCAGGCTCGCCTGTATGTGGCCCAACCAGCGGCGCGCCACCTGCACCGCCGGCTCCGGCGAACTTGCGGCGGGGTGGCTGGCGCCCAATTGTTCGATCAGCGCGCGCACCAGGCCCGGCATGGCACCGGGCGACAACGCGGGCATCCACAACGCGTCCAGCATTGCTTGCGCCGCGCCATCCAGTTGCAGAGCACCGCCGCGGCCCAGCGCCCCCGGCAGGCGCCGCACCAGTTCCGGCGCCAGATAGAGTTCTCCATGCTGATGCGTGCCCACGCCCGAACGCGTGCTGTGCGACACATAGGCCGGCAGCAGTAGCGCCTGGCCGCGCACCAGCCGCCCGCGACGACCGCTACCCGCCATTTCCCACGCGCTGTCCAGCGCGCCCGCGCGCGGCCACAGCAACATGGCGCAATCGTGGGCGTGCCAATGGAAGGTATAGCCGGGCTGGCGGCTGGCGGCCAGCGCGTAGCCGTCGCGCGCGATCAGGTCTAGCTTGGAAGATAGCGGGACATGCCGAACCATGCGATTACTCCGATCGTGCGACTATGCTAACTCGCGCTTGCGTCGGCGACGGCCTGGCGCGCCGTAGGCGTTTTCCCGCAAGCAGGCGCCGCTGTCGCGATTCGGATCGCGCCATGTCGCATGCCGGTTCGCCGGCGGCGGCACAGGGACCTAGGATGGGCGCTTCCAACAGGAGTCGCCATGTCCCCACGTACCTGGTATCGCCTTGCCGGCGCGATGGCCCTGGCCATCGTCGCGCCGGCCGCGCACGCGCAATCCGCCTGGCCGCAGAAGCCGGTGACCATCGTCGTCCCCTTCCCGCCCGGCGGCGGCACCGACCTGGTCGTCCGCGCCCTGCAGCCCATGCTCGCCAGCAAGCTGGGACAGACCGTGATCATCAATAACGTCGGCGGCGCCGGCGGCACCATCGGATCGGGGCAGGCCGCCCGCGCGCCGGCGGACGGCTATACGGCGCTGGCGGTCACCACCAGCACCCACGCGGTCAGCCCCAGCCTGTACAAGAACCTGCCCTACGATCCCACACGCGATTTCGCCTATGCCGGCTTCATCGGCACATCGCCCTATGTGCTGGCCGCCAACCCGGCGCTGAAGGCGAACTCCCTTGCGGCGCTGACCCAGGCTTTGAAAGCGCGCGGCCAGGGCACCTTCGCGTCCGTCGGCGTCGGCACCGTATCGCACCTGCTGGGCGAGATGTTCCGCAAGGACCAGGGCCTGAACCTGACCCACGTGCCCTATCGCGGCGCGGCGCCCGCATATACCGATCTGATCGGCGGACAGGTGGACATCATGTTCGACAACCCCGTGGGGCTCGCGCCCTTCGTCCGCGCCGGCAAGCTGATCGCCGTCGCCACCACGGCGGCGACCCCCATCCTGCCCGATGTCCGGACGTTCGCGCAGCAGGGCATGCCGTCGTACACGCAGCAGCTGTGGTACGGACTGGCCTTTCCCAAGGGCACGCCTCCCGCGATCGTCACACGCATGAATGCCGCGTTGAATGAAGTGCTGCGCGATCCCGCCGTGGCGGCGGACCTGGCATCCAAGGGCGTGGACGTTCGTCCCGATACCCCCGCCGCCCTGGGCCAGGCGGTGGCCCGCGACACGCCGTTCTGGGGCGACATCGTGCGCGCCGTGGGAGCCCAGCTTGATTGATGCTTCGAATACGCGCCCTGCGCCAGGCACGGCCGCGATGCTGGACGTGTTCGTCGATCCAGACGCGGGCGATCGTGGCGGCAATCCCGTGCCGCTGGTCCTCGATGCCCGCGGCATGTCGGCCGGGCAGATGCAGGCGCTGGCGGCCGCGCACGGCCACGAGTCTTCCTTCGTGCTGCCGCCGGACGATCCAGCCACCCATGATTGGCGGCTGCGTTTCTTCGTTCCCGATCATGAAATGGAGATGTGCGGCCACGCGACCGTGGGCACGCTGTGGGCGCTGCGGCAATGGGGGCTGTGGTCGACGCCGACCGCCCGCGTCCAAACCCTGAGCGGCAGCGTCGACATCGAATGGGACGACACGCGGCAGTGGGCCTGGGTCTCGCAACCCGGCGTGTCCCTGCAAGCCTTGTCGGCGGCGCAGATCGAGCATATCGCCCGCGCCATGCGCATCGATCCCGCGACGCCAGGCCTGCATGCCGTCAACGCCAGCACGAGCCGCGTCAAGACGCTGGTGCGCCTGCCCGACGACCGGGCGCTGGACACGCTGGCACCTGATTTCAGCGTCATGGCAACGCTGTGCGAAGCGATAGGCTCCACGGGCCTCTATCCCTATGCCTTGCAGGAAGGCGGCGCCTGCGCCAGGCAATTTCCCAAGGCATCCGGTTATCCCGAGGACGCCGCCACGGGCATTGCCGCCGCTGCCCTGTGGGGCTATCTGCGCGCACAGGACCAGATACCGGCAACACGGATCTACACCGTGCGGCAAGGCGTGGCGATGGGCGCGCCATCCGCCATCCATCTGCGAGCCCGGGGCGAGCAAGGCGGCTGCTGGCTGGGCGGCCAGGTGCGATGGCGGCGCTGATCGGCGCGCCCCCCGGGCAAACCCTGAAGTAGACGGATCGTTCTAGAAAAAGTATTCTACGCGGCAATTTTGTTCTTCAAGCCTGCGTTTTTGTGACCCTCGCCACCCTTACCGCCAAGCCCACCGCAGCCGAGCTCCAGGTCCTCCGCGCCCTGTGGACGCTCGGCCCCGCGACGGTCAAGCAGGCCCACCTGGCCATGCAGGCGGAACGTCCCGACCTGACCTATGCCGCGGTCCTGCGCCAGATGCAGATCATGCACGCGAAGGGGCTGCTGACGCGCGACGAAAGCGAACGGTCCCATGTGTATGCGCCGGCCCACACGCAGAACGCACTGCAAAGCAGGCTGCTGAAAGACCTGATCCAGAAGGTCTTCTCGGGATCCGGCAAGGCCCTGGTGCTGGCAGCCCTGAGCGGCCACGTCACGCGAGAAGAACGCGCCGAGATCGAAGAATTCCTGCAGGGACAGCAGCCATGACCGCACGCGGCCTGCTCGCCATCCCCGCATTCCAGACGAACACGACGATGTACTCCGCCGCGGCCTCCGCGCCCGCGCAGGCCATCGCCCCACCATGGTCCGATTCGCTTTCCCATGCCTGATTTCCTGCCCCCCTTGCGCGTCCTGGCGCGCCGCGTCTCAACCGGCCTGATACTGCGGACCGCCGCGGCGACCTTCCTGGCGCTGCCGTTCGCCACCCATGCCAGCGCGGCCGACGCGCCGCAGACGACGAAGAAGCCCGCCGCCAAGAAGCCCGCCGCCAAGCCGGTCGCGGCCAAGAAGAAAACCAGCAAGATCGTCTACCGATCCCGCTCGCACGAAGCCACTTCCGCCCACGGCCGCGCCGTGACGCATAAAGCCGTGGCGACCCGCACGGCGCTCGAGCTGGACCGCTACGCCAAGCTGCCCTTCGCGCCGGACGGCAGCACGCTGCACTCCGAAATCGCCTACATGGTCGACGAGAGCACCGGTCAGCCGCTGGTCGACAAGGATGCCGACGCCGTGGTCCCCATCGCCTCGATCACCAAGTTGATGATGGCGATGGTGGTACTGGATTCCGGCGCCTCGCTGGCCGAACCGATCCGCGTCACCGAAGAAGACCAGGACTTCGAGAAACATACGGGATCGCGCCTGCGCGTAGGCTCGGTGCTGTCGCGCGAAGACATGCTGCACATCGCGCTGATGGCATCCGAAAACCGCGCGGCGGCGGCGCTGTCGCGCTACTACCCCGGCGGACGCCCGGCCTTCATCGCCGCGATGAATGCGAAGGCGCAGGCGCTGGGCATGACGCACACGCGTTTCGAGAACGTCGCCGGCCTGTCCAAGTACAACGTGTCGACGGCGCGTGATCTGGTGCGGATGGTGCAGGCGGCCGCGCATTACCCCTTGATCCGCCTGTATTCGACGGACCAGACCTATACGGTGAATACCGGCAAGGGCGTGCTGGACTATCGCAGCACCAATATCCTGGTGGGCAAGCCCGACTGGGACATCGGCCTGCAGAAAACCGGCTTCATCAATGAATCGGGGATATGCCTGGTGATGCAGACCACCGTGGAAGGCCGACCGGTGGTCATGGTGCTGCTGAACTCCAGCCGGCGCCACGCGGATTTCATGGACGCCGAGCATCTGCGCACCGCCATGTTGAACAACACCTTCCCCATGCCCAGTCTGCAACGCAATTACGCCAACGCCGACGCGCGCCCGATGTAAGCGGACGGCGCCTTGGCTACCCGTGGCAAACCCGGTAGGCCGGCAAGGCCGGCGTCCGCACCGGACCTCGCCGACAGCGGCCTGATCGTCGGCGCCGACGGCTTGGCGCGCCCGCCCTGGGCGGCGGTCGATCCGCTGCTGCAGGCGTACTACGACACCGAATGGGGCATGCCCGTGCGAGACGAGCGCGGCATGTTCGAACGGCTGGTGCTGGAAGGCTTCCAGTCAGGCCTGTCCTGGGCCACCATCCTGCGCAAGCGGGAGGCCTTCCGGGCCGCCTTTCATGGCTTCGACCCCGACACCATCGCGACCTACACGGATGACGACGTCCAGCGCCTGATGGCCGACGCGGGCATCGTGCGCAACCGGGCCAAGATCCTGGCCACGATCAACAACGCCGCCGCCACCCTCCGGCTGCGCGAGGACGGCGGACTGGCGGACTTCATCTGGTCGTTCCAGCCGGCGGAAACGCCGGCGCCGCGCACGCTCGCGGAAATCCCCACGATATCGGCCGCTTCGATCGCGTTGAGCAAGGCCTTGCGCGCCCGCGGTTTCGGCTTCGTCGGGCCTACCACCATGCACGCGCTGATGGAAGCGACCGGCATGATCGACACGCACCTGCTGGGCAGCCATCGACGCGGCTGCTCCGGTGTCTGGACGACGGCGGATAAAGCGGCGGACAAAGCGGCGTAGTGCCGCCCGGGCCGCTCAGGTCACCGGCGATTCGGCGACCGATTGGCCGATGGCGCCGAACCCGGCGATACCGATACGTAGTCCTCTCATGGCGATCCTTGTCCGGAGGCAGCGGCATCGCACCCGCCCGCGTCGGCCGCCTCCGCGTCGTGGTGGTCGGAATCCTCTACCTGCACCGTCACATGCGAGATGTTGAATCGCTCCGCGACGCGCTTGCGCACCGCCTCGATGACGTCGCGCGCGGCGACGCCTTCACGCGGAACGACGTGCAGCGTGAGCATGTGCTGCTCCGCGGTGATGGACCAGGCGTGAATATGATGCGCGACGCGCACCACGGCGAGATTCTCCTCCAGATCGGCCTTGATCGCATGCGGCTCCAGGCCGCCGGGCGTGCCTTCCAGCAGGATGTGTCCGGAAGAGCGCACCAGGTGCCACGCGCCTTTCAGCACGATCGCGGCGACCAGCACCGACAGGATGGGATCGATCGGCGTCCACCCCGTCCAGATGATCACCAACGCGGCCACGATGGCCGCCACCGAGCCCAGCAGATCGCCCATCACGTGCAACAGCGCGCTGCGCATATTCAGATTCGCCTGGCTGCCGCCCGTCAGGATCAGGAACCCGACTATGTTGGCCAGCAGGCCGGCGACGGCGATGGCCAGCATGGTGCCTGCCATGACCTGCACCGGCTGCCAGAATCGCTGGACGGCCTCGACCGCGATCCAGATCGCGATGGCGAACAAGGCCAGGCCGTTCACGAACGCCGCCAGTATTTCCAGGCGTCGATAACCGTACGACATGCGCGGTGTCGCTGAGCGGCGGCCCACGCGCAAGGCCACCAGGCTGAATGCCAGGGCCGCCGCGTCGCTGACCATATGGCCGGCGTCCGCAAGCAGCGCCAGCGATCCCGACAAGACGCCGCCGACGATCTCGACCACCATGAACACGGTGATGACACCCAGGGCCCAGGCCAGCCGGCGTTCGTCGGCGGCGCCGTGGCCGGAATGAACATGGCCGCCGTGGCTGTGCCCGCCATGGCTATGGCCGCTATTGCCGTGGCCGCCTGGGGCGGCGTGGTCATGGTCATGGACGTGCGGCATCGGGGGGCTCGGCGGAACGGGTCGCGACGAATATACCGCCGGATGCTGACAAGCGGTGGTTACTGCGTGCGCTGGCGCGCGGACAAGCAAGGCGGCGGGTGGGCGACATGCCATCGTAAGTTGCACGCCATCACTGGAATCATCCATATCCGAGACGCGCAAGCTCGAACCGACTGGGCGGGACAGGTAACCGATCTGCCGGTAAATGCCAGTACGGCAGCACCCCGGCCCGCCACGGCGGCGGCTCCGGCTCTTCAATACCCAGCAGAGTGATGCACCATGACAGCAGGCACAGCAGCCGTCCAGGCAACCTACCCCCACACCGACCCTAGCGCGTTCGACACGCAGGCCCGCCCCGGCCGATTGGGCAGCCATTCCTTCGAACCCGGCGCATTCGGCGAAACAGGCCGGGCCAGCCACAAGCACATGTACGGCGAACGACCGGTCCCGGCCGTGCGCACGCTCAGGCTGGTCGCGGGCGTGGGCCTTGCAAAAACCGAGCTCCCGCGGGCCATGACGCGCGACAGCACCGGCAGCGCGGACGCCCTTTCCCTTGCATCGGCCCACACCCCGGATTCGGGCGTGCCCCGCACCCTATCCAATGGCATCGGGTCCGCGGATTCGCTCTTCAGCGGCCTCGATGCGCTCGATACGTTCGACGAGGGCTTTCCGCTGGCGCAGGAACCGCCGATCCCGCATGTAGCCCCGGTCGCCCGCCCGCGATCCAACGTCAAGGCGCCGGGAGACACGCGCGGCACCGCTCACGCTACTTCCGACGTTTCCACGCAAACGAGCGCCGTCTCCGGCTTGTCCCTCGCGTCCACGCTGACGGCGAATGCCAGGCATCATCCGGACGTCGACCTGGTTATCGCCAAGCTGCGGCAAGCCTTGACGCCTGTCCCGTCGACGGACGACGCGCACGGCACGCCCGCCGCCCGGACAAAGTTCAAGCCCGCGGGCGCGTCGATACTGCGCCGCATCGCGCGCGCGGAACGTCAGATGCCGGACGCCCTGCACTATCGCGCCCTGGACTTCTACAAGTCGTTGATCGCGCTGACCGAAACCGACGGCGACGCGAAAGCCGTCCGTCGCGTCGCGCTGATGGTGGCCGCCCTGGCGCAACGTGGCCATGCCGAGGGCTACGACGCCGTCGACAGGCAGTTCGTCAAGCGCATCCTCGACCCGCTGATGCATAGCCTGCCGCTGGAAACGCTCAGCAGCCTGGCGCGCTTGAACGATCGCACCGATGACATGGGCGACAACATCCTGCGCGAGGCGGGCAAACTGCTCGCCGTACGTCCACCTTCCGACCGGAAAGCCGCCACGCCCAAGGCTCGGCAAGCCGCCCGCGAGCACAACGCCGCCTCGCTCCTGCTGGGCACGGTCGCCGAACTGGCGCGGGAACACATACGCGCGGCATCCTGGGATCGGCCGGGTGCCGCCATCCTGGAAGCAGCGGCCAACGGGCAAGCCCAGCAGATCGACGCCGGCATCCGGGAAATGGTCTACGGCGATCTCCTGTCGGGCGAAATCGACCTGCCTCGCGTGGAGCGCCTGATGGACTCGATGCGCCGGCTGTCCTCCACGCAGCAGTACGCCATGGCGACCATGCTCGGCGAAACGCCGGAAAGGAATGCCGCCACTCGAACGTTCGGCAAGTTCATGACCGAAGAACTGGCGGATTTCGAGCGCGACGTGGCCATACGCGACCAGATGACCCGCTTTGTCGACGACCTGCGCACCGCCTGCCGCGGGATATTGGCGGGCGCCGCGCGGGAACCCGGCTTCCGCATGCGCGGCGCGAACATTCGGGCCATCCCTGACGCCGCCCTCCCGCCGAACGCCGCCGAGGGCAGCGCGCCCACCACGGAGCCCCCGACCGGGCAGCCGGAATACCCGCCAGTCGTCACGCCCTACACGACGCTGCGCATGTCCTTCCGCAACGCCCGGCACAGCATCGCGGCCAAGCTGCGTTGGACGCCTACTCCGCAGGACGCCGCCAAGGCGCTGATCAAGGGCGCGGTGAACGCCCTGATCGCCGGGGACCGGCTGACCCACAGGCAACTGCAGGCGCTGCAAGACCTGACGCAGCGACGGGACGGCAAAGGCCGCGCCACTGCCGCCAGCATGCCCTTGAACGCACTGGTACGCGAACGCATCGCCAAGCTGGATCCTGCCAGATTGGCCCGGCTGCAAGACAGCCTGGCGGCGGCACGCCATGAACTGCAGTCGGCCGCCGCGCCGGATGCGGGCCTGGCGGAGCTCTACCGTGCGCTGCACCTTCGCCTGGAAAAGGAAGCCGGCATCAGGAAAGGCGCCGTGGCCCTGGCCGGCGTCATCGCCACGCTGCCCAGGAAAAAACAGGCCGAGGCGCTGCTCGCTGCCCTAGACAAGCTGTCCGACGCCCAATGCCAGTCCCTCAAGCACCAGAGCGAAATGGATTTCCACGAAGAAGCGCTCAACCGCCTGGGTGCGCCGGCACGCAAGGCCCTGCACAAGCTGCTGAGCGGGCGCGACGACGTTCGCCGCTATATGGAGCGCCTGCACGGCCAGATCAGCTATATGCCCAAGGTATGGCAGCAGTACCGCCAGAGCCAGTTGGAAATCCTGTCCCGCCTCGCCCCCGGTCGGGCTTAGGCAACCGGCGAGGCAGGCGGGTTAAGCAGCCGGACGCAGGCGGGCGCGGCCTACGTTCATACTGCAGGTGCGGATTCCTGGAAGGTGAAGCTGTCCGCGTACACGTGCGCCATGCTGGCTCCCAGCATGGCGAAGACGGCCTTCGCCTCCGACACCATGGCGGGCGATCCGCACAGGTATATCGCGTGTTCGGACAAGTCATCATGATCCTCGGCCACCGCGTCCTGGACATGTCCGCGCCGGCCCTGCCAGGACGCGTCGGGACGCGATAGCACAGGCACGAACTCGAACTCGTACAGCCTGTCCTTCCAGCTTTCGATGACGTCGCGCATGTACAGGTCTGCCTCGGTACGGACGCCCCAATAAAGCTTGATGGGAGGACAATCGGCGTCGTCCAGCAGCGACTCCAGTATGGCCTTGATGGGCGCCAGTCCGGTGCCCGTCGCGACCATCAACAGGGGCCGGTAGTCTTCTTCGTGATAACAGAAGCCACCGAGCGGCGCCTCTATCCGAAGCGGCATTCCTGGCGCCGCCTGGGCCAGGAACGTGTCGGTGAAGCGCCCGCCGGGTATGCGCCGGATATGCAGGTCGATCTCTCCGCCACGGCCGCGCGACGGCGACGCCATCGAAAAACTGCGCTTGCTGCCATCGGGCAACAGGATATTCATATACTGGCCCGGCCGGTATTCCGGCAGCCCGTCTTCCGGCACCGCCAGGGTGACGTGCAGCACACCGTCGCAAGCGCTGCGCACGTGCAGCACCGACGCGTCGGTCGTCGTCGGCTCGGCCAGGGCGGGGCCACGCGCGGGCAGGCTCAGGACCAGATCGGACATCGCCCTGGCCTGGCAAGCCAGCGCGTATCCTTGGGCATGCTCCGCTTCGGTCAGGGCCGGCGGCATCTCTTCATACGCGACGGCACCTTCCTGGATCTTGACCCGGCAACTGCCGCACGCGCCGAATGTGCATTCGTGCGGCATCGCCACGCCGGCGCGTTCCGCCGCGTCCAGGATGGATTCGTCGTCTTCCGCGGCGAAGGTGTCGGCGGATTCCAGTATCACCACACGGTAGGGCATGGCAGGCCTCCCTGGGTATCACTTCTTGATGTCAGCGGCCACCAGCACTTTCATGCCCTTCTCCGCCAGCAGATCGGCAAGCGCCTGCAACGCCGCCAGGCCGGCCGCCGTGTCCTGTTCGCCATTGCCGCCGCTCAGCCCCACGCCGCCGATGACCTCATCGTCGACCACGATGGGAAAGCCGCCGACGAAGACGGCGAACTTGCCGTCGAAGCTCCACTGGATGCCGAAGGCTTCGTTGCCGGGCAAGGCGGGACCATTGGGCGCCGTATTGAACAGATGCGTGGAACGCTTGTGGCCGGCCGCCGTGAATGCCTTGTTCCAGGCGATCTGCGGGCCTGTGATCCGCGCGCCGTTCATACGCTCCATGGCGATCGGATAGCCGCCATCGTCCACCACGCATACGGTTTCAAGCACGCCGATTTCCTGCGACCTGGCGATGGCCGCGGCGATCATGGCGCGTGCTTCCTCGAGTTCCAGCCTGTATACCTGCTTCATGGGATGCTCCTGCTGTGTTGCGGTCGTTCAAGCGATGTAGGCGCCGTGCCTAGGCGGCCCGATACACCGTCTTGATTTGCGTATAGAACTCCAGCCCTATCCTGCCGGACTCGCGGAAGGTCGACGTGCTGGAACGCTTCAAGCCACCGAACGGGGCGTTGATCAGGTTGCCGGTCGTCGTTCGATTGATCTTGACCGTGCCGGCCTGGATGTCCTTGGCGAAACGATGTGCATAGGCGGCACTGGTGGTGGCGATCGCCGCGGACAATCCGTATTCGGTGTCGTTGGCCTTGGCGATCGCGTCCTCGTAGCCATCGACCTCGATAATGGCAATGACAGGCCCGAAGATCTCTTCGCGCGCGATACGCATCTGCTGCGTGACATCGGTGAAGATGGCGGGCGACACGTAGTAGCCCTTGGCCAGGCCGCCTTCCATCAGGCGGTCGCCGCCATACAGATGGGTCGCCTCGCTTTTTCCCACCGCGATATACGACAGCACGTTGTCCAGCTGGCGCGCGGTGGCCAATGGCCCCAGCTCGCAGCCGGGCTCCAGGCCGCTTCCTATCTTCATCGTCTTTACCTTGGCCAGCAGCTTTTCCGTATAGGCGGCCTTCACGCCGGCATCGACCAGCACCCGGCTGGTGCCGGTGCAGGCCTGGCCGGTCAGGGAGAATCCGCCTTTGACGGTCAGGTCCACTGCCTTGTCCAGGTCGGCATCCGCCAGCACAATGAGCGGGTTCTTGCCGCCCAGCTCCATCTGCGTGCGCGTGGTCAGGCCGACCGAACGATGGATTTGTTCGCCGGCCTGCGTGGACCCGGTAAAGGAAATGGCCTTGACGTAGGGCGACTCGGTGATTGCCGGACCCACCGCCGCGGCGGGCCCGGTCAGGAAGTTCAACACGCCGTCCGGTATGCCCGCTTCGACGAAAGCTTCCGTCAGGCGATAGCCGCTGAGCGGCGCATCGGATGACGGCTTGAACACCACGGTGTTGCCCATGATCAATGCCGGCGCGATCTTGCGCGCCGGAATGGACACGGGGAAGTTCCAGGGTGAAATGACGGTCACCACGCCCAGGGGTTCCAGCTGGCTGTAGACGACCATGTCCGGGTCGTCGTTGGGAAAAGTCTCGCCTGTGAAGGACTGGCCTTCCGCCGCGTAGAAGCGCAGGGTCTGGGCGGAGCGCAGGATCTCGTCGCGACTGAGTCCGACCGCCTTGCCTTCCTCGCGCGTGAGTTCTTCGGCGAACTGGCTGGCATGGGCTTCCAGGTAGTCGGCCGCGCGGAACAGGATCTGCGCCCTTTTGGAGATGGGCGTCGCCTTCCATTTCTCGAAGGCGGCTTGCGCGGCGGCCACGGCTGCCGCGCCATCGACGTCGGCGGACGCCTGGAAATGGCCCACGATGTCATCGGTATTGGCCGGGTTGATGTTCGGCACTGTCCTGCCGCTGGCGCAGGGCGACCATTTGCCCGCCACGTAATTCATGAATTCGGTGTTCTTGAGGTCTTCCATGGCTCGCTCCGAGTTCACCAGGACGGCGCCCGATGGTCTGGAAAATGAATATTGTATACTTTAAGCGATAGTAGAAAGGCTGCCAAGAGGGGCAGCCAACCAGCGGCTTGCGGCCGCTTCCGCGTCACTGCCAGATCAGGATGGCGCAGATGGTCGATACGAACAGCGCCAGCACCACGGGCAGCAGCAGCGCGCGCACCATCTCCAGCACGTGCACGCGCGCGAATCCGGCGACCGCGATCAACGACGACCACGCGATCAGCGTCCCGCCGCCCGTCCACACCGCGCCCATCTGTCCCACCGCCGCCAGGGTGGCCGGATCGATGCCCACCACAGGCCCCAACGCACCCGACAATGTTCCTGTCAGGGGCAGGCCGGCGAATCCCGAGCCGTCGATGCCGGTCACCATGCCGACCAGCAGCACGCCGAACGCGACCAGGAAATGATTCGACGGGATCAGATGCTGGGCGGACGCGATGATCTCGAAAAGCAGTCCCGGGGCCTGCGCGCCATCCATGCCGAGGATCTGCGCCGCGGTATCGTGCGCGCCGATGAAGAAGAAGCCCGCGATCGGCAGCACCGACCCCATGGCCTTGAAGGCGAACACGAATCCGTCGGTGATGTGGTCCGGGCAGACATCCAGCATGCGGCGCGGACCTTCCGCCGCCAGCGTGACCAGCATCATCAGCGCGACGGCGACCCCGCCGACCAGCGCCGCCGCGTCGCCGCCGCGCAAGGCCGGCAGGCCGGGCACGATGCGCGGCAGCACCATGATGGCGATGACGCCCAGGAAGGCGACGGGCGTGATCACCGCGAAGGCGCGCGACCATTTTATGCGGCGGGCTTCCTCCGGCGTGGCGGCGCGGCGCGGCGGCATGCCGGGCGGCTCGTCATAGCTCGTGCCCCGCGCCAGCTCGGCCTTGTCGAAGCTGCCCTCGGATTCGATCTGCGCCAACGTGCCATCCTGCGCGCGTGCCTGCCAGGCGCTCAACAGCGCCGCGCTGCCAGGAACGATATGGCGGCGGATCATGAAGTAGGTCACCAGCAGCGCGATCCCGCCGGTGATCAGGGACAGGACGAGGGCGCGGTCCGCCACCGTGGCGGCGCTCACCGCCGCGCCCGCGGCTTTCGCGCTGATGCCGGGCGCCACGCCGATAACGTAATCCGAAGACAGCGCCATGCCCTGGCCCGCGATGGCGATGGCCATGGCGCCCGCCAGCGGCGGCAGTCCTGCGGCGATCGCCGCCGGCAGCAGTATGGCCGATACCAGCGGCACCGCGGGCGTCGGCCAGAAGAACAGCGAGATGACGTACGTACACGCGGCGATGATGAAGTAGGAAACGTGCCCGCCGCGCATGATGCGACGCATGGGCTGCACCATGCGCACGTCGGCCTGTATGGACTTCAGCGCATTCAACAGCGCCGTCATGAACGTGATCACCAGGAAGATGTTGAACAGCTCCTTGGCCGCCACGAAGCTGGCATTGAAGATGCCGATCAACGCACTGATGGGGCTCCCGGTAATGGCCAGGATCACCAGAAAGGTGCCGATCACGGACGGCACCACGACATTGGCGCGCAGGATCATCGTAAGGATGATCGCGGCCACGCTTAACAAGTACACCCAATGCGAGGCATTGAGCACCACGTCGGTATGCATCACTTTCCCCTTGCTGCCATGCCGGCAGTTCATAGTCGCGACGAACTGTATACTATATGGCGATGCCACCGCCGCCAACGGCATTCTTGCTCTACTAGGGAATACGATATGCGCTGCCGGACGGCAGCTTCTCGGGGAGAGAGGCCTGCCCGCAGGGCTTTGTTGGGATACCATATACTGGATAGCGGCCCTTGACGTCCCAGGCCGGCCGGAGACGCCGCCCCGGGTAATACAATCAACCGACCCCCATACGCTCGCTCGCACTCGCCGCCATGTCCATACAGAACCCATCACCGGCAACGAACAATCCCGCGGCGGCAGCCGCCCGCCCGCTCAAGATAGGTGAACAACATCCGCAACTGTTCGCCGTGGTTCGCGATCAATTGCGGGCCCGCATACTCAGCGGCGAATTCACGCCGGGAGACCGCCTGGTGGAAGGCCGGCTGTCCGACGAAATGGGGGTGTCGCGCATTCCCGTCCGCGAGGCATTGCGCGCCTTGGCCGCCGAAGGCCTGGTCACCATCGAACCGCGGCGGGGGGCGTCCGTATCCATATTGTCGGACGACATGGCCAGCGACATGATCGAGGTTCGTGCCACGCTCGAAGGCCTGAACGCGAAACTGGCGGCGCAACGCCGGGACCAGGGGACGGTGGCGCGACTTCAGGCCTTCCTGGACGAAGGCAACATGGCCGCGCGCGCCGATACGCTGGAACGCTTCCTGGCCTTGAATTCCGAGTTTCATGAAATGCTGGCGACCATCGCCGGCAACGTAGTGCTGACCGACCTGATGCGCTCGCTGCGCGATCGCACCGCCCTGCTGTTCGCGCCCAGCAATATGCGGCGCGCCAGGCAGAACTGGGACGAGCATGCCCAGATCCTGAACGCGGTGATCGCGGGCAACGGCGATCTGGCCGCGCTGCTGGCCAGCCAGCATGTCCACAACGCGGCCAAGGCCTACGTCGAGGCGCAGCAATCCCGCGCCGGCGCATAGGCGCATCCGGACTTGGATCCGGGATGCCCCGCTATTCCGGACGGCCGGCCCACGAGACCTTGATGTCCCCGTTGACGAAGGTCTGGCACGCCATCCTGTAGCCCTTTTCGAAGTCCTCCGGCTTCAGGTGCCGGCGCTCCTTCGGCTTGACCGCATCGGTGTTCTCCAGGCCTTCTTCGATCAGGCACTTGCACGTGCCGCAGAGTCCGCCACCGCACTTGAACGGTATGCCGCCTTTCTCTTTCAGGGAAACGCGCAGCAGATTGCTGTTGGGCGCCGCGGTCACCACCTTGCCGCCGTTGGTTATGAATGTGATTTCTACCATGATGGGAATAAGCCCCGATTGGACGCGGGATGGTTGAACGCCGGATAAGCGCGACGAACGCGATCAGCGCCTGGCCAGCGTTGCCTGCAGCGTGCCGAAGTTGGCGAGCTGGCGGATCGCGGTGCGCGCGTCGTCGAGCGATGCGTAGCGCTCCATGATGCGCATGGGGACCAGGTTTACGGTGTGGGGCGGGGCGTCTTCCACGATCCTTATCCGTCCACCCTCGATCAACTTGACGATCTGGAACACGGCCTTGGGTTTGCCGTAGAACAGGTAGTCATAGGTTTCCACGATGCCGGCTTGCGCAGGCGGCTCGCTGCGATAGACCCCAGGCCTGCTGGTCAGGACCACGTAGCCATCGGCGTCCCCGCCAGTCGCCGCACCTGTCATGCTTCGCCGTCGTCCTGGGCCAGTTCGATGTCCGCCGTCAGCCAGAGCTGGCAGGCCAGGCGATAGCCCTGGTCCAGCCGCTCGCCGAGCTGTTTCTTCTCCTTCCAGTTCGGCGGCGGCAGATGTTCGGCACCCGCCAATACCCGGCACGCGCACTTGGCGCATTTGCCCATGCCGCACTCATAACGCAGATGCGGATAGGGAAAGCGCTTGATACCCGCACGCACGACCAGGTTGGCGTTGTCCTGGACGACGTCGGTATAGCTGTGGCCGGCTTTATGGAATACGACGGTGGGCATGGCTGATCCGCGACTCAGGCGGCCATCTGCAACTCAGGCAGCGGGATATCGTGCTGGACGTAGTCGGTGTACAGGGCCGTGGTGTACAGCAGGCGCATCTGCGCGCCGATTTCGCAGATCTTCAGGCAACGCTGCTGCAGCTCCACCGTGTTGGCGTGCTCCAGCACGATCTGGTAGCCCCGTTCGCCGTGGATCTCGTCCGACACGATGTGCAGGTCGAAGAATTCGACTTCTTCGTCGCTGAAGCCGTATTTCTCCCGCAGCGTGGGTGTCTGCTTGCGATAGATCGACGGCACCTGCGACTCCAGGCCCACGACCAGGCCCGCCACGGCCACGATGGGATCCTCGCGCATGGCAACGGCATAGCACCAGCTTTGCAGCGCCCGCGTGGTCGGCGACATATTGTCGGGGTTGGTGACCCGTTCGCGGGTGGTGCCGCAGGCTTCGGCGAAGCGGATCAACAGATCGGTATGGCGATCTCCGCCGATTTCCTCTTCATACATATTGGCGAGCAGGAAGTCCTTGGCCTCGGTATAGCCGTCCGGCGTCCTCGCATACAGGTATCCCAGGTAGTCGGCGAAGGGGCCGACGTAGTGGTAGTGGTTCTCGGCCCAGCGGCAGAGATGCTCGCGGGTGAGCTTGCCGCTCGCCCACGCGATGCTGAATGGCGAGGCGTTCGCGCTCTTTCCCTTGATGGCGTTTTCCAGGGCAGTTCGGAATGCGTCTCGGCTCATGAGTTCGGCCATGGCAGGCTCCTGATTCGGCGTTGGACTGGCCCACCGGGGTGTGGGACCCATTACGGAACATTGTATACCGTATTCTTTGGCCGACACCTAGGGGAAACGCCTAGCCGGACCGACACTGAGCGGGTAGCGCGAGCTATAATGGGGGCAACACAAACGCAATTAGTATTTACCATGAGCAACGTCAAAACCTCTCTGGAGCAATACCAATCCGCACGCATCGGTGAACAAATGCGTGTGCACCTGGATCGCCGGGCCGCCATACGCCGCGCGGTGCCGCTGCTGCCGCGCCGGTGGGCGGAACTGTTCGCCCTGTGGCGCCGCCCCGCGGTTCGCGACCTGGGCAATGCGAGCGGGTCCGAAGGAAAACTGGCGCCGCAGGCCCGCTGATACGGCGTCCGGATCGAGGCCAGGCGTGCACCCCGTCCGGCGGGGCACGGCGCTTGCTCCTTCGTCGGTTCCAACAACCGGCAAGGAGATTCACATGAAGCTACGCCGTCTCACGCCCGCCTTGACTCTGGCAGCCCTGCTCGCCGCTGGTGGTGCTTACGCCCAGTCGTCGGCTCCGACCACGCCGTCCACGACGCCGAACGACTCTACCGCGACCCCGCCGAACAACCCCAAGGTTCCCCCGGGCACGGCGTCGCCCCCGGTAAATTCGACCGCTACGCCGCAGTCGAACACGGGCATGGGCACCAGCACGAAGAAGAACAGCACCATGCACAATGGTTCCCATACCAAGAGCAAGAGTGGCACCACGCATCACTCCGGCACGCGGAGTTCCACTGGCAACTCCAGCACCATGAGCGGCGATACGTCGACCTCGGGCTCGGCGCAACCGTCGAAGTCGGTCCCCGCGACCGGCGCGGGCAAGTAATCCCGCACGGCCTAGCAGGCCATCGGCCGGCCGATTCCGGCCGGCTCTTCATTTTCGCCACCGCCAGGCATAGCCCGGCAAGGCCACTTGCCGGGCAGCGGTGCGCGTAACGCGCAGGAGGGCAAGCATGGGGACGTTTGCGCAAAAGACCCACGCCCGGGTCGAAGACGACGTCATCGTCTTTTCCCTGTCCCTGAATGGGGAAGATCGCCAGTTCGAGATTTCCGGAGACGCGCTGCGTGAATATTTTGGCGCGGAAGACAACTCCGGCAGCGCATTGCTGCGCGCGTTCGAACGCGGCTGCGAGAAAATCCAGTCTGTCGCCGAGGCCGCATTCAACACCCCGACCGATGGCGTGACGACGTTGGGTACCGGCGATTTTGACGACTGACGCGCGGGACCTGCCTGCCGCGCCCGCCAGGACATTCCTGGCAGGCGCGGCGGCGCGCCAATAGCGGCTCCCCACAACGGGTCCACCACGGCTACCCGCAGTAACACCCAGCACGGCCACCAATAACAATAGGTGACCGTATTTTGACGGCAGGATCATCGCGTAAAACCGAAGAAAACCGCTCCTCGGGCGCATGCTGCCGCGCAAAAAATTATTTCAGGTTTGACAGGACGCCGACCCAATCGGATGGGACATTGTGCAAAAATCGCGCTGTCACATCGCATTCCGCCCCACCCTTGGAGCCAGAGGCAATCCCACGTGTTTGCGTATTCTTCCCGCCGGCTGACCGGCGCACTGTCCGCGCTTTGCGTGTCGATGGCCGCCTTCGCCGGCATGGGCATCGGCCAATCCGCCCACGCGTTTTCCTTCTTCGACGTCATGAAGCAGGCCCGCGATCTGGCGGACCAAAGCTATAAGGCGCCGGAACCCAATCTTCCCGATTCCCTGCAGGAATTGAAATTCGCCGGTTATCAGCAGGTACGGTTCAAGAACGACCACCTGTACTGGGGAAACGCGGGGACCAAATTCACCCTGGGTTTCTATCACGAGGGCATGCATTTCAATACGCCCGTCAAGATCAATGAGATCGACGCGGCCGGCGTGCATGAAATCAAATTCAATCCCGACGACTTCGATTATGGCAATCTGAAGCTCGATGCGGCGGCACTGAAAAACCTGGGCTTCGCGGGATTCCGCGTGCTGTACCCGGTCAATAGCAAGGACAAAAAGGACGATGAGCTGGCCTCGTTCCTGGGCGCCAGCTATTTCCGCGTGATCGGCAAGGGCCAGAACTATGGCCTGTCGGCCCGCGGCCTGGCCATCGATACCGCGCTGCCGTCGGGAGAGGAATTCCCGCGCTTCCGCGAATACTGGATCGCCCGGCCGTCGCCGGAAGACACCACGCTGACCATCTACGCCTTGCTGGATTCGCCGCGCGCCACGGGTGCCTTTCGTTTCCTGCTGCGCCCCAATGACGCGAACACCATCGTCGATGTGAAGGCGCGCGTCTTCCTGCGCGATCAGGTCGGCCGCCTGGGTATCGCGCCGCTGACCAGCATGTTCCTGTATGGCTCGAACCAGCCGTCGCCGGTGGTGAATTACCGCCCGGAAATGCACGACTCGGATGGCCTGGCCATACACACCGGCAGCGACGAATGGCTGTGGCGCCCCCTGGTCAACCCGCGCCGTCTTGCCGTCAGCGCGTTCAGCGTGGAAAACCCGCGCGGTTTTGGGCTGCTGCAACGCGGCCGCGATTTCAGCCGCTACGAAGACCTGGACGACCGCTACGACAAGCGTCCCAGCCTGTGGATAGAGCCGCAAGGCGATTGGGGCAAGGGCAGCGTCCAGCTCGTGGAAATTCCCACAAAAGATGAAACCAACGACAACATCGTGGCCTTCTGGGTGCCGGACAAGCAACCGGCCAAGGGTGATCCGCTGGACCTGACCTACAGGATGGTCTGGACGGCGGATGAAAAGAAGGTGCACGACACCCCGTTGGCCTGGGTGATGCAAACGCGCCGTTCGCGCGATGAAGTGAAAGGCCCGGACCTGATCCGCCGCTCCGACGGCAGCATCGCCTACATCATCGACTTCGTCGGGCCGTCCTTGCAGTCGCTTCCGGCCGATGCCACCATCACGGCGGATACCTGGGTGGATGGCAATGGACAGATCGTAGAAAACAGCGTGCGGCCCAATCCGGTAACGGGCGGGCGCCGCCTGACGCTGCGCGTGAATGTCAAGGACCCCACCAAGCCGGTGGAAATGCGGGCTTTCCTGACGAACGGTCAAGCTCCCCTGTCGGAAACCTGGACTTATCGCATTCCGAATGAACCTGAAGCCAAATAACAGCCTGCCCGGCGCCGACGCGGTCGAAGACTACCTCGAACGCCTGGCGCTTCCGCCCGAAACCCGAGCCGCCACGCAGGAACGCGCGGCGACGGCGGCGGAAGACGGCCGGTCCGCCCTGGACGCGGTGCACCGATCCCTGGCCGGCGACGATACGCTGGGCGGCGACCCGGTGCTGGCGTCAGGGATGGAACGCTTGCGCGTCGCCGAAGGGGACGATCCCGATATCGCCGGCATGGCCCGGCAGTTGCCTGATTCAGGCGTCTGCCTGGCCTCGGCGCCGCCGCTGAACCGCACGGCGATGTCGCCGGAGCCCTGGGTGCCCAATCCCATGGCGCGCTTCTGGCGTCGCCTGCGTGGACAGGGCCCACATATGTCCGACGACTATATGGCGACCGCGCCGCGCATGGATCCGCGCTGGCGCCAGGCCGGCAGCCGGCGCCGGATGTGCCTGGTGACCATGGTCGCCCTGCAGACCGTGATCGCCACGTATTACATGAAAGGCGTGCTGCCCTACCAGGGCAAGCAGATCCTGGAAGTCGGCATCCTGTTCCTGTTTGCCCTGCTGTTCTGTTGGGTGTCGGCCGGCTTCTGGACGGCCATGATGGGCTTCCTGCAACTGCTGATCGGCCGCGACCGCTACAGCATTTCGGCGCGCAGCACGGAAGACGCCCCCATCGACCGGTCGGCACGCACGGCGATCGTCATGCCGATCTGCAACGAGGACGTCTCGCGGGTGTTCGCGGGCCTGCGCGCGACCTATGAATCGCTGGCCCAGACCGATGCGATGGACCACTTCGATATCTTCGTCCTGAGCGACAGCTACAAGGCCGATATCTGCGTGGCGGAACAGCGCGCCTGGGTGGACCTGTGCAAGGCGGTCAAGGGCTTCGGGCGCATCTTCTATCGGCGCCGCCGGCGGCGGGTCAAGCGCAAGAGCGGCAACATCGACGATTTCTGCCGTCGCTGGGGCGGCAACTACCGCTACATGATCGTGCTGGACGCGGACAGCGTCATGACCGGCGAATGCCTGAAGCGCCTGGTCCAGCTGATGGAAGCCAGCCCGGACGCCGGCATCATCCAGAGCGCGCCACAGGCCAGCGGCATGGACAGCCTGTACGCGCGCATCCAGCAGTTCGCCACGCGGGTCTACGGGCCTTTGTTCACGGCCGGCATGCATTACTGGCAGTTGGGCGAATCGCACTACTGGGGCCATAACGCCATCATCCGGCTGGCGCCGTTCATGCGGCATTGCGTACTGGCCCCGCTGCCGGGCAAGGGCGCCTTCGCGGGCGCCATCCTGTCGCACGATTTCGTCGAAGCGGCACTGATGCGGCGCGCCGGCTGGGGCGTGTGGATCGCCTACGACCTGCCGGGCAGCTACGAGGAATTGCCACCCAATCTGCTGGAAGAGCTGCAGCGCGACCAGCGATGGTGCCACGGCAACCTGATGAACTTCCGGCTGTTTTTCATCCAGGGCTTCCATCCGGTGCACCGCGCGGTGTTCCTGACGGGCGTGATGTCGTATCTGTCGGCGCCGCTCTGGTTCCTGTTCCTGCTGCTGTCCACCGCCCTGCTGGCAGTGCACACCCTGACGGAGCCGCAGTACTTCGTCGAACCGCGCCAGCTGTTCCCGATCTGGCCGCAGTGGCATCCTGACAAAGCCATCGCGCTGTTCTCGACGACCGCCGTGTTGCTGTTCCTGCCCAAGGTGCTGGGCGTGCTGCTGGTGTGGGCCCGCGGCGCCCGCCTGTTCGGCGGCCGCCAGAAGGCCTTGTCCAGCATGCTGATGGAAGTGCTCTTTTCCATGCTGCTGGCGCCGGTGCGTATGCTGTTCCACACGCGTTTCGTGGTGGCGGCATTCCTGGGACTTTCGGCCAAGTGGATTTCACCCGCGCGCGACAACGACCAGACCACCTGGGGCGACGCCTTCAAGCGCCACGGTTCGCAGACCTTGCTGGGCATATGCTGGGCCGGACTGGTGGCGTGGCTGAACCCGGTCTTCCTGTTCTGGATGGCGCCCATCCTGGCGGCGCTGCTGTTGATCATTCCGCTGTCGGTCTATTCCAGCCGGGTCGACCTGGGCCGGCGCGCGTACCTGGCGCGCTTTTTCCGGATTCCGGAGGAAACCCAGCCACCGACCGAATTGCAGGCGACGCGCCGCTATACCGCGCAGAACCGCAGCGGGCAGCATGTGCCGGACTTCGAGGATGCCGTCGTGGATCCGGGGGTCAACGCGCTGGCCTGCGCCATGGCGACCGCGCGGCACAAGCCCAATGCGCTGAACGAAGCGTTCCGCCGCCAGCAGGTCGAGCACGTGATGGAGTATGGGGTGGATGCCCTGTCCGAACCGCAGAAGATCAAGCTGCTGGACGATCCCGTGGTGCTGAGCCACGTCCACGAGGCGATCTGGCGCAGCCGTGAGGAACACGCGGTGCAACTGCGCGAACGCACCGCCCCGCGCGACACACCGGCGGCAACGCTGGAATCCGTCGAAACGGCGCCGGCGCTTTGAGCCGCGGCCGGCGGCCGGCGAAAGCCGGGCCGCCGGCCGCGAGCATCACAGGGTGCGGATAGGCGCCCCGGCGGCCCAGGCCTTGATGGCCTCCAGCACATTCCGATAGAAAGCCTTGAAGTTGTCGGCGCTGACATAACCCAGATGGGGCGTCAGCACGACGTTCTTCAATTGGCGCACGGGGTCGTCCGCCGGCAGCGGTTCGACCGGGAATACGTCCAGGCCCGCGCCACCGATGCGCCGGTTGCGCAGCGCATCCAGGAGCGCGTCCTGATCCACCAGCCCGGCGCGCGAGGTGTTCACCAGGAAGGCGGTGGGCTTCATGGCGGCGATGCTGGCCGCATCCACCACGCCACGCGTGGACGCCGACAGGATCAAATGAACGCTGATGACGTCGGCGGTCGAGAACAGCTCCTGCTTGTCGACGTAGCGCGCGCCGCCCTGTTCGGCTCGCTCCGGCGTCAGGTTCGGGCTCCATGCCACGACATCCATGTCGAAGGCGCGGCCGACCCGGGCCAGCGCGCTGCCCAGCTTGCCCAGGCCGACGACGCCCAGGCGCAGGCCCTTCAGCGAGACCGGCATGCCGGTCTGCCACAGGCCCTTGCGCATGTTGGCGTCTTCCGTGCAGATATTCTTGAACAGCGCCAGGATCAGCGCCCAGCTGAGCTCGGCAGTGGCGTTCAGGCCGTTTTCCGAGCCCGGAGCGCCGGACACGACGACGCCCCTTGCCTTGCAGGCAGCCAGGTCGACGGAATTGTTGCGCAAGCCGGTCGTGACCAGCAGGCGCAGGTTCGGCAAGGCATTGACCAGTTCCGCCGGGAACGGCATGCGTTCGCGCATGATCACGATGACGTCGAAAGGCTGCAGCGCGGATACCCGCTGGGGGCCTTCGGGCAGATGCTCACGAAACACTTGCACGGTGGCCTGCGGCCCGAGCGATGCCCAGTCCGCGTAGTCCTGCGCCACGCCGTGGTAGTCGTCAAGAATGGCAATCTTCAATGCCGTCTCCTGGTGGATGGATGGGGATTCCGGAGCAGCGTGCCCGCTCAGCCGCCCTTCTTCGATGATTTGTCCAGATGCGCAAGCAGTTCGTCCTGCGGCAGCGCGCCGCTGACCCGGCTGCCGTCCGGGAAAAACAGCGTGGGCGTGCCACGCACCATCAAACGTTGTCCCAACGCCAGCACCTGGTCGATCGGCGCATTGCAGTTGGCGGTCGCGCCCGAGGCCGGCGGCATCTTGCCGCGCACCATCCAGTCGTCCCAGGCTTGCCCGGGCTTCTGCGCGCACCAGATGTCGCGGGCCTTGGTGCGCGAGTCGGGCGCCAGGATCGGATAAATGAAAGTGTAGACGGTCAAGTTGGGGATGCCTTCCAGCGTATGGCGCAGCTGCTTGCAGTAACCGCAGTTCGGATCCTCGAAGATCGCGACGGCGCGCGACCCGTCCCCGGTCACGCGCTTGACGGCCAGTTTCAAGGGCAACTGGTCGAACGAGATCGCGCCGATCTGCTCCTGCCTTTCACGCGTCACGTCCTGGCGGGTGGCCGCGTCGATCAGCGGGCCTTCCATCACCCAGCCCACTTTCGCGTCGGTGTAGATCAGGTCCATGCCGACCTGCACTTCGTACAGGCCGTAGGGGGTGCGGCGCACGGCGGTGACGGCCAGGTCCGGAAAACGCTGGCTGAACAGCGCGCCTACCTGCTCGGTATCGGCGGTGCCGGCCTGGCCAGTGGCGGTGCTGATCACTTTCTCACCGGGATTGGCGCCGGCGGTACTGGTGACCTTGGCGGCCGGACCGGCGCCCGAGGTACTGGTGACGGTTTCCCCCGGTTGGGGCTGTCCCGCCGACTGGGTGGAAATCACCTTGTCCGCCGCGCTGGCTGAAGCCGGCACGACGACCGCCGCCACGATGGCGGCCGCGGCGGCGGCGGCACGTATGGCGGAAAGCCAGGCTGGATTGTTCATGTGGGGGACTCCTTGACAGTGACCGGCGCGTTCAACGCCCAGAAGCTTGCTCGATCAGCAGCCGTTTGAAAACAGGGACGGCATCCACCCAGCGCATGCCCGCATTGCGCAGCCAGGCAGCGGGGGCGGCTCGGCTGGTGAAGAGCTTGTGCAGGCCGTCGGTTGCCAGGCGCATGGCCAGCACCGGCTCGGCGCGGGCGCGCTGGTAGCGCCGCAAGACCCTTGGATCACCCGCGCTGCGATAAGGTTCGCGCCCGGCGACGATGGTGGCCAAGGTTTCGGCGTCCCCCAGGCCCAGGTTCAAGCCCTGTCCCGCCAGGGGATGCACGCGATGCGCCGCGTCCCCTACCAGGGCCACGCCCGGTGCGGTCATGGGGCCGTGCTCCAGGAACAACGGAAAACCGTGCAGGCCGATATTCATGCGCAGCGTGCCGAGGCGCCCTTGCGTGACCGCCGCCAGGTGCGCGGCCACGGCGTCCGCCTGCGCGTCGGCGGGCAGCGCCTGCAAGGCCTGCGCGCGCGCGGAAGGCGCCGACCACACCATGGACACCTGCGGCCCACGCGCCGTACCGGGCAAGGGCAGCAAGGCCAGCACGCCTTCGTCGTGGAACCACTGCATGGCGGCGCCGTGGTGCGGCAAGGCCGCGTCCAGGTGGCTCACCAGGCCGACCTGGCCGTAGGGCGTGGAATGCTGCTTCAGGCCGGCCGCGGACCGCAGCGGCGATCCGGCGCCGTCGGCGCCTATTGCCAGGTCGGTGCGCAGCTGCGCACCGTTTTCGGTGAGCACGGCGCCCGCCTGGAAGCCGGCGCAACGGTCGGCGATCCACGGGATGCCGGACAGGCGTACCGCCTGGGCCAGCACGCGCTCGATTTCGGCGGCTTCGACGATCCACGCCAGGTGGGGCTGCGCGGCCTGCCAGGCGTCCAGGGTGACGGAGCCGTCCGCGTCGCCATGGATCTCCATGGTGTCGACCGGCGCGATGCGCGCCGCCGGCAGGGCATCCCAGATCCCGAGCGCCGCCAGGAACCGCTGGCTGGCCGGCGACAGCGCATACACGCGGGGCGCGTAGTGTTCCGCCGGCGCCGGCGGCACAGCGGCGGCGGGCGCCAGGACCGTCACCGGCTGCTTCCGGCGCGCCAGCGCCAGGGCGGTCGCCAGGCCGACGATGCCGGCGCCGCAGACAAGAATTCCCTGTTTCATCGCGCGCTGGGCTCCCCGGCCTGCTTGGGCCACAAAATCCACATCTGGCCGCGCTGCTTCATGCGTCCAGCCATCTGGCCGGCGGCATCGCCATAACCCCAATAGAAATCGGCGCGCGCGGCACCGCGAATGGCGGTGCCGGTGTCCTGCGCGAACACCAGCCGGTCCAGCGGACGGGCTTCCCCCGGCCAGGTGGTGCCCAGGAAAACCGGCGTACCGAGCGGCACGAACGACGTATCCACGGCGATGGACCGGCGCGCCGTCAGGCTCAGGCCATACGCGCCGCGCGGCCCCGCTTCCGGATCGGTAACGACCTCTTCCTTGAAGAAGACCACCGCCGGATTGGCGTTCAGCATCTCGCGCACCCGCTGGGGATTGCGCTGTGCCCAGGCGCGGATGTTCTGCATCGAAGCCTGGTCCGCCGTCAATTCGCCCTTGTCGACCAGCCAGCGGCCGATGGAGACATAGGGCTGGCCATTGTGGTCGGCGTAGGCCACGCGTATCGTCTTGCCGGCATCCGGGCCGTCGGTCAGCAGCACGCGGCCGGAACCCTGCACCTGCAGGAAGAAGTTGTCGACCGGATCGTCCACGTAGACCAGCGCCGGCGGGCGCCGCGCGGGATTGTTGTCGAGCTCGGCGCGGGTGTCGTAAGGCACGACGCGTTTGCCGTCCAGCTTGCCGCGCACCCGCTTGCCCGCCAGCTCGGGGTAGATGGACCCGAGGTCGATGGTCAGCAGATCCTTGGGCGGGGCATAGAGCGGCCATTGGTTCAGCCCGCCCTGCACGCGGGAACCGCGCACCAGGGGTTCGTAGTAGCCGGTGACCATGTTCGACGCCGGCTTGCCGTCCGGGGCCAGCAGGCGCCAGGGCTGCAGATAGGTCTGCAGGAAGCGCCGCACGCTTTCCGGGTCGGTGGCGACCGGCCGGCGCGCGGGATCGATCGCCGCCGCGCACACGGGCTGCCAGGCGCGCGGCGTGGCCCGCGCCGGCAAGGTCAGGTTGCCGGACGTCGGCCGCATCAGGCCCTTGCAATTGCGCAGGAACACCTGCCAGAACTGGGCCAGGTCGTCGTCGCGCCAGGCGGGAATGTCACTGAAACTGACGCGCTGGAAGCGACCCGCGAGCGGCCGGGTCGGCGAGTCGGGCAGGCTGGCCAGGGACGGCACCACCAAGGGCGTTTCCGCGGCGGTGGCGGCGCCGGCGCCCGCGCTCTCGCCAGGCGTGGCGGCGGCCCCTTCCGGTGGAATGCCGTTTTCGACGGTGGAGCAACCGGCCAGGATGAGGCCCAGCAGGGCAAGCGGGGCCAGGCGATACAAGGAATGCTTCATCTAAAGGGGGGGGCGGTATCTGGGCATGCCCGCGACGAAGGCGCGGGCTTGATGTCAATGCAGGGTGCGCGGCATGGCCAGCAGGAATTCCTCTATCTGCACTTCGAAGGGAATGCCGTTTTCGCCGACGCAATGGTAGCTGCCCCGCATGGTGCCCACGGGCGTGGGCAGCGGACAGCCGCTGGTGTATTCGAAGGTTTCGCCCGGCGCGAGCAGCGGCTGCTGGCCGACCACGCCCAGGCCGCGAACTTCCCTGACGCGCTGATTGCCGTCCGTGATGATCCAATGCCGGCTGATCACCTGGGCCGGATGCTCGCCGGTGTTGGTGATGCGCACGGTATAGGCGAACACGTATTCCTGTTCCCCCGGATTGGACTGCTCCGCCACGTAGCGCGGCTCGACAGCAACGGTTAGGTCGTAGGGTTTCACTGGCTTTCCGGCCTTTAGGGTGGGTCGGTTGATTGGACAGCGGGCGTCGATCCCGGCGAACTACAATATTGGCACATTATCCCTTGAATGCCGCCGACCATGTCCTTCCTATCCCCGGCCACCCGCATCGCGCCCAGCATCCTGTCCGCCGACTTCGCCCGCCTGGGTGAAGAAGTGCGCAACGTCGTCGCGGCGGGCGCCGACTGGATCCACTTCGACGTCATGGACAACCATTACGTTCCGAACCTGACGATAGGCCCCATGGTGTGCGCGGCGATCCGGCCGCACGTGGAAGTGCCCATCGACGTGCACCTGATGGTCGAACCGGTGGACGAACTCGTGCCCCAGTTCGCCAAGGCGGGCGCCAACATCATTTCCTTCCACCCCGAAGCCACGCGCCACGTCGACCGCACGCTGTCGCTGATCCGCGACCATGGCTGCAAGGCGGGGATGGTATTCAACCCGGCGACGTCCCTGGACCACATGGACTACGTGATGGACAAGCTGGACGTCGTCCTGATCATGTCCGTCAACCCCGGCTTCGGTGGGCAGAGCTTCCTGCCTTCGGCGCTGCACAAGCTGCGCGAAGCGCGCGCGCGCATCGACCGCTGGGCCCTGGAAGGCGGCCAGCACATCGCCTTGGAAGTCGATGGCGGCGTCAAGGTCGACAACATCGCGGAAATCCGCGCGGCGGGCGCCGACACCTTCGTCGCGGGGTCGGCCATCTTCGGCCACCCCGACTACGCCCGGATCATCGGCGACATGCGCGAGCAGATCGCCCGGGCCGGCACATTGTCCGCTTGAACCGGCGTCCCGCATCTTGGCCTGTTCCCGGGCCTGAAGGAAATCCGCTATGAAACCCTTCCAAGCCGCCCTGCTCGACCTGGATGGCACCCTGCTGGATTCCGTGCCGGACCTGGCCACGGCGGCCAACGCCATGCGCATCGAACTGGGCATGCCGCCGCTGCGCGAAGACGTCATCGCCACCTTCGTCGGCAAAGGGGTGGACCGGCTCGTGGAACGCACGCTGGCCGGCTCGCAGGACCACGATGCGCTGGATGCCGGACTGTACGCCCGCGGGCGCACGTCTTTCTACCGCCACTATCACCTGGTGAACGGCGACAAGGCCGCGGTTTTCGATGGCGTGCTGGACGGCCTGAAGGCGATGCGCGACCAGGGGCTCAAACTGGCGGTCGTGACCAACAAGGCGACGGAATTCACGATACCGCTGCTGCAGCGTACCGGCCTGGCCGGTTTCTTCGCGGCGGTCGTCTGCGGCGACACCTGCGCCCGCAAGAAACCCGATCCGCAGCCGGTATTGCACGCATGCTCGCTGCTGGGCGTGCGCCCGGAGCGCGCCGTGACCATCGGCGATTCCATCAACGACGCCCAGGCCGGGCGGGAAGCCGGCACCGGCGTGCTGGTCGTGCCCTACGGGTACAACGAAGGCGTCGATGTGCGCACGCTGGACGTCGATGGTATAGTGTCGTCGCTGGTCGAAGCCGCGCAGTGGATCGCGCGGGGCGGCGCCCAGTCGGGGATCGCCCCCGACCGCGGGATGCCTTCTAGTAGCACCCACGCTGAAAAATTCGACTGACAGACAGCACTGACAGATACGCAAGCAGACCCGCGAACGAAATGAACGTCTCCACTCCCATCCAAATGCTCGGCGCCTCGTGGCGTTGGTGGCGTTTGTCTTCCGGGTGGCGATGAAGCGATAAGCGAGCTAGCATTTCCCGGCGTCCGACGTTCACGAACCAGGCGCCGCAGCAAAAATCCCCAAAGCCCGGAACCAGCACACTGGCCGGGCTTTTTGTTTTTTGTCTTACGCCCGGCTCGACAGCAGAAAGAACCCGAACGAGACCGATATGACCGAACTGGAATTCAAAGCACTCGCCAACCAAGGCTACAACCGCATCCCGCTGGTGGCCGATACCTACGCCGACCTGGACACGCCGCTGGCGATCTATCTGAAGCTGGCCCATTCAGGCCCGGAAAACGGCCGCAACAGCTGCCTGCTGGAATCCGTGGTCGGGGGCGAGCGCTTCGGCCGCTATTCCTTCATCGGCCTGCCGGCCCATACCGTCATCCAGGCGCGCGGCACGGTGACGGAAGTCGTGCGCGAGGGCAAGGTCGTGGAAACGCATCATGGCGATCCCCTGGCCTTCATCGAGCAGTACCAGTCCCGTTTCAAGGTCGCGCTGCGGCCGGGCATGCCACGCTTCGCCGGCGGCCTGGCGGGCTATTTCGGCTACGACACGGTGCGGCACATCGAGCCGCGCCTGGGCCCGGCGGTCAAGCCCTTCCCGCCCGGGATGGACGAAGGCACGCCGGACATCATGCTGCTGCACGTGGACGAACTGGTCATCGTCGATAACCTGGCCGGTCGCATCTACCTGATGGTCTACGCGGATCCGGCGCAGCCGGAAGCCTATGCCCGCGCGCAGCAGCGGCTGCGCGAGCTGCGCCAGAAGCTGCGCAAGCCCGTGGACATCCCCTACAGCCACGCCAGCATGCAGACGGAGGAAAGGCGCGACTTCAAGAAGGAAGACTACCTGGCCGCCGTCAGGCGCGCCAAGGAATACATCGCCGCCGGCGACCTGATGCAGGTGCAGGTGGGCCAGGTCATCACCAAGCCCTTCCGCGATTCGCCCCTGTCGCTGTACCGGTCGCTGCGCTCGCTGAATCCGTCGCCGTACATGTACTTCTGGAATTTCGGCGATTTCCACGTGGTCGGCTCGTCGCCGGAAATCCTGGTCCGCCAGGAGCGCGTCGTGGAAGACGGCGAGCCCAAGTCGCGCATCACCATCCGGCCGCTGGCCGGCACCCGCAAGCGCGGCACGACGCCGGAAGAAGACGCCGCGCTGGCCGCCGAACTGCAGGCCGATCCCAAGGAGATCGCCGAACACGTCATGCTGATCGACCTCGCCCGCAACGACGTGGGCCGCGTGGCCGAGACCGGATCGGTGAAGGTCACCGACACCATGGCCATCGAGCGCTATTCCCACGTCATGCACCTGGTGTCCAACGTGGCGGGCAACCTGGACCCCGCCATGACCAGCATGGACGTCCTGCGCGCGGCCTTCCCCGCCGGCACGCTGACCGGCGCGCCCAAGGTGCGCGCCATGGAAATCATCGACGAACTCGAGCCCGTGCGCCGCGGCATCTACGGCGGCGCGGCGGGCTACCTGAGCTACGGCGGCGAAATGGACGTGGCCATCGCCATCCGTACCGGGGTGATCAAGGACGGCACCTTGTTCGTGCAGGCCGCCGCAGGCATCGTCGCGGATTCCAATCCCGAATCCGAATGGGCGGAAACCGAAGCCAAGGCCCGCGCGGTGCTGCGTGCCGCCGAACAGGTGCAGAACGGCCTGGACCAGCCTTTCTGAACCGCCGGAACCCCCCGAGAACTGAAACAAGGGTTGAGCCATGAGCCTCCTGATGATCGACAACTACGACTCCTTCACCTACAACCTGGTGCAGTATTTCGGCGAACTGGGCGAAGACGTGCGCGTCGCGCGCAACGACCAGATCACCCTGGAAGAAATCGCCGCGATGAAGCCCGACCGCATCTGCGTGTCCCCCGGGCCCTGCTCGCCCACCGAGGCCGGCATCTCGGTGCCGGTGATCCAGGAATTCGGCGGCAGGATTCCCATCCTGGGCGTGTGCCTGGGCCACCAGGCCATCGGCACGGCCTTCGGCGGCGATATCGTGCGCGCGCCGACCATCATGCATGGCAAGACGGTGCGGATCAGCCACACGGGCACGGACATCTTCACCGACCTGCCCAGCCCGTATACGGTGATCCGCTACAACTCGCTGACCATCGCGCCCGGGACGCTGCCCGATTGCCTGGAAGCCACCGCCACCGCCGAGGACGGCGACATCATGGGCGTGCGTCACAAAACGCTGCCCATATACGGGGTACAGTTCCATCCCGAATCGGTGCTGAGCGAACACGGGCACGCCTTGATGCGCAATTTCCTGAACATCCGATAAAGAACCGGGAAGCCGGTCCACCAAGAGGGAGTCCCTATGACCATCACCGCGACCGAGGCGCTGACCCGCTGCATCGAGCACCGCGAGATCTTTCACGACGAGATGCTGCACCTGATGCGCATGCTGATGAGCGGTGACATGTCGCCGCAGATCGCCACGGCCTTGCTGATGGGCTTGCGAGTCAAGAAGGAAACCATAGGCGAAATCACCGCCGCCGCCCAGGTCATGCGCGAGTTCGCCACCCCCGTCCATACGCCCTATCCGGAGCAACTGCTGGATATGTGCGGGACCGGCGGCGACGGCAGCCAGACCTTCAACATCTCCACCGCCGCCATGTTCGTCGCCGCCGCCGCGGGCGCCAAGGTCGCCAAGCACGGCGGACGCAGCGCGTCGTCGTCCTCGGGCAGCGCCGACGTCCTGGAGGCACTGGGCGCGAACCTGCAGATCAACCCCGAGCAGGTCGCCGAGTGCATCGCCAACGTGGGCATCGGCTTCATGTTCGCGCCCGCGCACCATGGCGCCATGAAGAATGTCGCCGCGGTGCGCAAGGAACTGGGCGTGCGCACGATATTCAACATCCTGGGCCCGCTGACCAACCCCGCCGACGCGCAGAATCAACTGATGGGCGTCTTCCATCCCGACCTGGTGGGCATACAGGTCCGCGTGCTGGAACGCCTGGGCTCGCGCCACGTGCTGGTGGTGCATGGACGCGACGGGATGGACGAAGCGTCCCTGGGCGCGGCCACCCTGGTCGGCGAGCTGAAGGACGGCAAGATCCTGGAATACGAAATCCATCCGGAGGACTACGGGCTATCCATGATGTCCAACCGGGGAATCAAGGTGTCCAATCGTGAAGAATCGCGCGACCTCATCCTGGAAGCGCTGAACGACAAACCGGGCCCGGCACGCGATATCGTTGCCCTGAACGCCGCCCTCGCCATCTACGCGGGCAACGTCGCTCCATCGATTGAAGCCGGCCTGAAACTGGCGGCTGATACGATTGCCTCTGGTGCCGCTCGCGGCAAGCTGGAAGAATTTTGCGCCTACACCCGGAAGTTTTGAGATGAACGACATTCTTGCGAAGATCCTCGCCGTCAAGGCCGAGGAAGTCGCCACCGCCCGCCAGATGCGCAGCGAAGCCGAGTTGCTGCGCGAAGCGCAAGCCCGCCAGGACGTGCGCGGCTTCGCCCAGGCGATCGAAGACAAGATCGCGGCGGGCAAACCCGGCGTGATCGCGGAAATCAAGAAAGCCTCGCCCTCGCGCGGCGTCCTGCGTGAGAACTTCAGCCCGGCCGAAATCGCCGCGTCCTATGCGGTGCATGGCGCGGCCTGCCTGTCCGTGCTGACCGACGTGCAGTTTTTCCAGGGCTCGCACGACCATCTGCGCCAGGCGCGCGCCGCCTGCCCGCTGCCGGTGCTGCGCAAGGATTTCATCATCGATCCATACCAGGTAGTGTTTTCGCGCGCACTGGGCGCGGACTGCGTGCTGCTGATCGCGGCCGCGCTGACGCCCGCGCAGTTGAAGGACCTGGAAGCCTGCGCCATGGACCTGGGCATGGACGTGCTGGTGGAAGTCCACGACGCCGCCGAACTGGAAATGGCCACGCAGCTGCGCACGCCGCTGATCGGCATCAACAACCGCAACCTGCGCACCTTCGAAACGAGCTTGCAGAACACACTGGACCTGTTGCCGCAGGTGCCCGCCGGCCGCCGCATCGTCACCGAAAGCGGCATCCTGCGTCCGGAAGACATCCGCATGATGCGCGAGAACAAGGTCGACGCCTTCCTGGTGGGCGAAGCCTTCATGCGCGCGCCGGATCCCGGCGCGGAACTGGCCAGGCTGATCGCCTGAAGCAGGACGGGATACAGAGCATGGATGAAGCTTTCAGCCACCAGTTGTCGATGACCATCCTGATGACTCCGGACATGGCCAATTTTTCCGGCAATGTCCACGGGGGCCATATCCTGAAGTACCTGGACCAGGTCGCCTATGCCTGCGCCAGCCGCTACGCCGGCCAGTACGTGGTCACGCTGTCGGTGGACCAGGTGGTGTTCCGCGAGCCCATCCACGTGGGCGAACTGGTGACCTTCCTGGCCTCGGTCAACTACACCGGCCGCACCTCCATGGAGATCGGCATCAAGGTGGTCACCGAGGACATCCGGCAGAAGCTGGTGCGCCATACCAATAGTTGCTACTTCACGATGGTGGCGGTGGACGAACTGGGCAATCCCACGCCGGTGCCGCCGCTGGAGCCGCGCAACGAAGAAGAGCGCCAGCGCTTCGAAGCCGCCGATCAGCGGCGCGCCCTGCGCCAGGAAATGCAGCGCCGCCACGTGGCCATCAAGCGCAACGTCGCGGACAGCGGGATCACCGCTGCAGAGCCTCGCTGACCATCGCGGCCAGCTGATCCAGATTGAAGGGCTTCTGCAGCACGCGTTCATGTTGCAGCACCGTGCCGCCGACCTGGGCGTCGGCGTAGCCGGTGGCCAGGATGATGGGCAGGTCCGGAAACAGGCTGCGCGCGCGCTCGATTACCTCGGCGCCATTCATCTTGGGCATGACGAAGTCCACCATCAGCAGGTCGGGCTGCTGTTCTTCGAGCATGGCCAGGCCTTCTTCGCCATCGGCGGCCTGCCGCACCTCATAGCCCAGTATCTGGAGGCACTCGACGATCAGGTGGCGCACCGATGCATCGTCGTCGATCACCAGGACGCTGGCGGCGCTCGCCTTGGGGTGGGCGACGGCATCGGTGGACGGCATGCCGTCCACGGCGGCGGGATCGGCCAGCGCGAGCCAGATTTCCACGACCGTACCGTGCCCCTCCACGCTGGTGACGCGGGCCGTGCCCCCGGACTGGCGGGCTATGCCGTAGACCTGGCTCAGCCCCAGGCCCGTTCCCTTGCCCACGGGCTTGGTGGTGAAGAAGGGGTCGAACACTTTGTTCAAGACGCGGGACGGAATGCCCGTACCCGTGTCCTTCACCGCCACGACGATGTAGCGGCCCGCCGGCAGGTCGCCTTCGCCGCTTTCGCGCACGGCGGTCGCCAGGCTGACTTCGCCGCCCGCCGGCATCGCGTCACGCGCATTCAGGCACAAATTCAGCACCGCCAGCTCGAGCTGGTTCGCGTCCGCCGTGGCAAGCGGCAGTTCGGGCGCGAAATCGGTCGACACGCGTACCGTGGGCCCCAGGGACAGGCCCAGGAGCTCGCGCATCCCGGCCAGCAAGGCGTTGATGTCGGTCGGACGCAGATCCAGGTTCTGGCTGCGTGAAAACGCCAGCAGTTGGGAAGTCAGCTTGGCGCCCCGTTCGACGGCGTGCTTGGCGTTGAGCGCGAGCCGCCGCAGGCGATCGTCCGATGACGTACGCTGGATCAGCTCCACGCTGCCCATGATGACGTTCAGCAGGTTGTTGAAGTCATGCGCCAGGCCGCCGGTCAGCTGGCCGATGGCTTCCATCTTCTGCGACTGCACCAGCGCGCTTTGCGTGCGTTCGCGTTCGCGGATCTCCTTCATCAGCCTGTCGTTGGCGCGCGCCAGGGCATGGGTGCGCTCGGCGATGCGTGTTTCCAGCGTCTCGTTGAACAGGCGCAGCGACTCTTCGCTCTGCCCCTGGCGATGCAGCGCCGCGCGCGCCTCGTATTGCCTGCCACGCCCCCGCAGGGCCGTGGTGACGGCGCGGCGCAGGACGTCCTCGCGCAAGGGCCGCTGCAGCAGGGTCACGTTGCCGAGCCGATCGCAGGCTCCATGGTCACCGTCAGCGGCCGCGCCGTTCGCCGCCCGCGCGGGCGGCGAGGCCGGCTCCATCACCAGGAAAGAGAAGTCGGACCACGGTTCCTGTGCGGCCACCCAATCGGCCAATCCATCCAGCACCGACGCATTCAACGATTCTTTTTCGACGATGGCGCAGGCAGCGCCGGCGCGCACCGCGGCCAGCAGCTGCGCCGCGTCGGCGCAAGCCTGGCCTTGTCCGCCCACCGCATTCAGCGCATTGCCTATGATCCGCCCGTCATCGCCATGCGGGGCCAGTACCAATACTTGCATGGCATTGTCCACCGGAGCTCCCGTTTTTCTTGGATGAGCCATTACATCAGCTCCCGTCCAGGGGTGGCTGTTACGCCGTGTTGCAGCGGGTGCGGGATATTTTCTCTGCGGAGCATGCCTAAGCATTCCATTACGAGTTTGCGTGCATGATAGGCTTAGTCTCATCCATGACGCCCTGGAGAATTGCGCTTCATGTCGAAACCGCTGGAAGACTACGGAATCATCGGCAATATGCTGTCGGCCGCGTTGGTGTCGCGCGACGGCTCCATAGACTGGCTCTGCCTGCCGCATTTCAACTCCGCCGCCTGCTTCGCGGCCCTGCTGGGGACTGAAGAGCATGGCTGCTGGCGGCTGCGTCCGCGCGGCGTGTTCAAGTCCCACCGGCGCTATATCAGCGGCACCGCGGTGCTGGAAACGCGTTTCGAGACCGCCACCGGCGCGGTCACGCTGTTCGATTTCATGCCCTTGAGCGACGACGAGGAACGCGTGGACGTCGTGCGCATCGTGCGCGGCGACCAGGGCCAGGTCGACATGGATATGGACCTGGTGCTGCGGTTCAACTATGGCCAGGCCGTACCCTGGGTGCGCCGGCGCGACTATGGCATCAGCGCCGTGGCCGGGCCCGACGCCGTCGAGCTGCATACCCAGGCGCCACTGGAAGGCAAGGACCTGCGCACTGTGTCTCGGTTCACGGTGCGGGCCGGCGAACACGTGCCTTTCACGCTTTCCTACCACCCGTCGCACAAGGTGCCGCATTTCGTCCCGGACCGCCTGGAAAGCCTGGACCGCACGGTGGCGTGGTGGAAGGAATGGTCCAAGCGCTGCCGCTCCGACCACCGCTTTCCCGAATGGCACGACGCCATCGTGCGTTCGCTGATCACGCTCAAACTGCTGACGTTCCGGCCCACCGGCGGCATCGTCGCCGCGCCCACCACGTCGCTGCCCGAGAACATCGGCGGCACGCGCAACTGGGACTACCGCTATTGCTGGCTGCGCGACTCCGCGCTGACCTTGTACGCGCTGCTGAACGCCGGCTATCGCGAAGAAGCCGAAGCCTGGCGCATGTGGCTGATGCGCGCGTCGGCGGGCCATCCCAACCAGCTGCAGATCATGTACGGGATCGCCGGCGAGCGCAGCCTGCCCGAAATGGAAATCCCCTGGCTGCCAGGCTATGAAGGCAGCAAGCCCGTGCGCATCGGCAATGCCGCGTCGGGGCAGATCCAGATGGATATCTACGGCGAGCTGATCGATACGCTGCACGCGGCGCGCGAAGCCGAACTGGCGCCGCTGGAACAGGCGTGGCGGCTGCAGCGCATCCTGCTGACGCCGTTGGAACATGGCTGGAATACGGACGATCACGGCATCTGGGAAGTACGCGGCGCGCGCCGCGCGTTCACGCATTCGCGCCTGATGTGCTGGGTGGGCTTCGACCGCGCGATCAAGTCGGCGGAACGCTTCGGCCTGCAAGGCCCCGTGCAGCGCTGGCGCCATATCCGCGACTCGATACGCGAGGACATCCTGCGCAACGGCTTCGACAGCGACCTGAACAGCTTCGTGCAGTACTACGGGGGCAAGGGGCTGGATGCCAGCCTGCTGCTGATCCCGCAGGTGGGCTTCCTGCCCATCGACGATCCGCGCGTGGCCGGTACCGTGCAGGCCATAGAAAAAGGCCTGTTGCGCGACGGGCTGGTGATGCGCTACGTGCCGGAACAGTCGGACGACGGGTTGGCGCAGGACGAAGGCGTGTTCCTGGCATGCAGCTTCTGGCTGGCGGACAGCTACGTCATGCAGGGCAGGCTGGACGAAGGCGCGGCACTGTTCGAGCGGCTGCTGTCCCTGCGCAACGACCTGGGCCTGCTGGCGGAAGAATACGACCCGGTCCGGCAGCGGATGGTGGGCAATTTCCCGCAGGCGTTTTCGCATATCGGGCTGATCAATACCGCCTTCAACCTTTTGCAGGCGCAAGGGCCGGCACGGCAGCGCTCGCGCAGCGCGGCGCCGCACAACGGGTCGGCCGCGCACAAGGAACCGCAGTCGGCGGCCGCGGCGACCGAGGCGGCGGACGCGCACGCCGCGACCGCGCATTCGGCCAGCGAACAACCCGCGGCAGGCGGCCCCCCGCCGCGATAGCGGGGCCGGTCAGGGGAGCTAATCCGCCGCCACGTGCTGCAGTTCCGCGTCATCGGCGGCCTGTTGCGCCGACGGCTGCCCCGCTGCCGGCCGCCGGGTGCGCATGAAGATCAGGCACGGGATGGCGGCCAGCGTCAGCCACATCATGAAGCGGAAGTCGTCCAGGTACGCGATGAAGGCCGCCTGGTTGGTCAGGATCTCGTTCATGCCCGCCATCCCGGCGGGCGTGCTCATGTCGAACATGCGCGACAGCGCGTCCGGATGCATCATCATGGCGCCCGCCGTGATGTAGGCGGCCAACGAGGCATGCAGGGTCGCGGTATTGCGCACCAGCAGCGTCTGCATGGCGGAAATCCCGATACTGCTGCCGATGTTGCGCGACAGGC
Source organism: Bordetella genomosp. 8 (assembly GCF_002119685.1). Lineage (NCBI taxonomy): Bacteria > Pseudomonadati > Pseudomonadota > Betaproteobacteria > Burkholderiales > Alcaligenaceae > Bordetella > Bordetella genomosp. 8. The sequence continues at coordinate 5,778,866 of NZ_CP021108.1, forward strand.
TGTAGATCGCGGTGCCATCGGAGCGCAGCGACCGGTCCAGGGTCGAGAAGGTCATGGTGGTCAGCGGCACCGACGTGAATCCCAGGCCCAGGCCCTGGATGAATCCAGGCACGATGACGTCCCACTCCGTGATCTGCGGCGTATAGCCCGACATTTGCCACAGCGACAGCGTCGTGAGTCCGAAGCCCAGTGCAATGACCAGGCGGCCGTCGATCCTGCCCACGATCCTTCCGGCCACCAGCATGGACACCATGGTGCCCAGGCCGCTGGGCGCCGTGACCAGGCCGGTGGTCACGACCGGGTAGCCCAATATCGTCTGCAACAGCGGCGGCAGCAGGGCGCGCGTTGCGTACAGCAGCAGGCCCAGCAGGAAATAGAACGCCAGGCCCATGGCGAAGTTGCGGTCGCGCAGCAGCGCGACCTTGAAGAACGACTGTTCGCCGCTGGTCGCCGTATGCAGGATGAAGAACGTGAACGACACGAAGGCGCATACCGCATAGACGCGGATCTCTATCGAATCGAACCAGTCCGCCTGCTCGCCGCGATCCAGCAGCAGTTGCAGCAGGCCGATGGAGATCGCCAGGGTGGCGAAACCGAAGACGTCGAAACGGTTGTCGCGCCGCGCGCCGTCGTCATGGATGAAACGCGCAACCCCGTAGAAAGACAGCAGCCCCACGGGCAGGTTGATCAGGAAGACCCAGCGCCAATTCATGTTGTCGGTCAGCCACCCGCCCAGCGTCGGCCCCAGGATGGGCCCCAGCATCACGCCCATGCCCCATAGCGCCATGGCCTTGGCGTGGTCCTTGGGCTCGTTGACGTCCAGCATCACCGCCTGTGACAGGGGTACGAGCGCGGCGCCGAAAGCGCCCTGCAGCAGGCGGGCGAGCACGATCTGCACCAGGTTGCCCGCCGCCCCACACGCCAGCGACATGACGGTGAATCCGGCGATGGACACCAGGAAGACCGACTTGAGCCCGTAGCGTCCCGTCAGCCAGCCGGTCACCGGCGTCGCGATGGCGGCGGCGACGATGTACGAGGTCAATACCCAGGTGATCTGGTCCTGTGACGCCGACAGTCCGCCCGCCATGTGCGGCAGGGCGACGTTGGCGATGGTGCTGTCCAAGGTCTGCATGATCGTCGCCAGCATGATGGAGACGGTGATCATCGACTTGTGCGGGACAGCGCCCGGATGGCCGGCGGGGGACATGGATTTAATAACCTACGTTACTATCTGAAGAAAAAAAGGGGAGCGCTTCCGCCCCCGCTCGCCCTACTCCACTTGGGTCAACAACTTGCGCAGCAAGCGCTCCAATGCATCGACTTCCGCCGCGTCGAAGTTGGCGAGCAGCGACTTCAACTGCGTGCGCCGGCGCGGCAGGTATTGCCGCACGAAGTCCTGCGCCTTCGGCGTCAGTTGCAGGAACACCTGCCGGCGGTCGCTTTCCCCGGCCAGCCGTGTCACATAGCCCTGCCGTTCCAGTTCGCGCGCCACCCGAGTGCTGTTGGTGCGCGAGGAATTCATGAATACGCTCAGGTCGGACGGCTTGAGGCGATGCTGCTCGCTGGCATAGATGACGACGAGCGAGGTCCACAGCGTAGAATTCAAGCCATGTTCCCGCAGCGGTGCATCCATGTGATCCCCCAGCCGCGCCGCCACATGCATGAACAGCCGGCTGATGACCGATTCACGCAATTGATGGCGCGATGCCAGGCGCAGGGACAGTTCGTCCATGGCCTGCTCGAAGGGCTCGAAGGAAGAAGGAGACATCGCGGCTCAGCGCATCCGGCGCAACTAATAACGTACGTTATTATATCGTCGGCACTGCTGACGAAGGACTGAATCGGGCCCCAAGCCCGGACCGAATCCGCTGTCCCGCGCGTCGCGATTCGGTTTAAATCTGCGGTTCCGGCCGGCGCGCCCCACCCTACCGACACCATGTCCGTGCAATCCGAAAGCGTTCCCCACAGTTCCGACACCCTGGCCCTGCGGGCCGACCTGGCGCTGGCACTGCGTGCCGCCGCCTATCACGGGCTGGAAGAAGGCGTCTGCAACCACTTCAGCGTCGCGCTCGCCGACGGCAGCGACCGCTTCCTGATCAATCCCCATGGCCTGCACTGGAGCGAGGTCGAAGCCGACGACATCGTGATGGTGGACGGCCGTGGGGCCAGGCTGGCCGGCCGGCACAACGTCGAGGCCACCGCCATGTTCATCCACGCCGCGATACATCGCATCGCCCGCAAGACCTGCGTGCTGCACACGCACATGCCCTATGCCACGGCATTGACCCTGACGGCCCGGCGCGGCCTGGATACGCGGCTGTCGCAGAACGCCATGCGCTTCCACGGCCGTGTGGCCATCGATGCCCGCTACGACGGCCTTGCGCTGGATACGGCCGAAGGCGAACGCATCGCCCGCGCCATGCATGGCGCCGACGTGGTGTTCCTGGGCAACCATGGCGTGGTGGTGTGCGGCGAACGCGTCGATTACGCCTACGACGATCTGTACTTCCTTGAACGGGCCTGCCAGGCCGAGGTGCTGGCGCTATCCACGGGCGCGCCGCTGGAGCCGGTGCCGGAGACCATGGCGCGCCACGTGGCGATGCAGATCCAGGGCGAGCGGCTGCAATCGACGCTGTTCTTCGAATCGCTGCGCCGCCGCCTGGGCGGTGCGTCGCGCGACACGGTCCGCTGACGCGCCGCCAGGCGGACCGTACCCCGGTCCGCCGATCCGGCACTCACTTCAGAACGCCGGCACCACCGCGCCCTTGTACTTTTCCAGGATGAACTGCTTCACCGCGGGCGTATGCAGGGCCTGCACCAGCTTGCGCACGGCGGGCCGGTCCTTGTCGTCGGGCCGGGCCACCAGCACGTTGGCGTAGGGCGAGTCCGCGCCTTCGATGAACAGCGCGTCCTTGGTCGGCACCAGGCCGGCTTCCAGCGCGTAGTTGGTATTGATCAGCGCCAGGTCGACGTCGTCCAGCGAACGCGGCAGCATGGCGGCTTCCAACTCCTGGAACTTCAGCTTCCTGGGGTTGTCGGTGATATCCAGCGGCGTCGCGCGGATGTTGCCGGCGTCCTTGAGCTTGATCAGGCCCTGCTTCTGCAGCAACAGCAGGGCGCGGCCACCGTTGGTGGGATCGTTGGGTATCGCCACCGTCGCCCCGCTCTTCAGGTCCGACACCTTCCTGATCTTGCGCGAATAGGCGCCGAAGGGCTCGACGTGCACCTTGGCGATCGCCACCAGGTTGCTCTTGCGGTCCTGGTTGAACGTGTCCAGATAAGGCTGATGCTGGAAGAAGTTCAGGTCCACCTGCTTGTCGACCAGTTGCACATTCGGTTGGACATAATCGCTGAACACCTTGATGTCCAGGTCGACGCCTTCCTTGGCCAGCGTGGGCTTCACGAACGCCAGGATTTCGGCATGCGGCACCTGGGTCGCGGCCACGACCAGCTTGTCGGCCGCGGCGGCGGGCCACGCCACCAGGGCGGCCGACACCCCGGCCGCCAGCAGCGCCACGCCGGCCATCCAGGCACGGCGCGCGCGGTGCGCGGGAGCGTGGGTTGCGGGCGCGGGCTGCGCGGCGCGTGCGCGCGGCGATGATCGATTCATTTTTCTCCTCCTTGTCGGGGTTCCCGCATAGACCGTTTAATACGAAAGGGATCAAATCTACATGAACCCGGCTTTTTTGTACTCCATCTGTTTATTACGCGCTGGCATAAGACTCAACGGGTAATACAATGCCGTTCAGCGGCGGCGACCGCGCCGCATGCGCCCGTCGCGCTCGTCTTTTGCGCCCCTATCCATCATCGCGTTTTCCAGCCGCCATGACCGCCAATTCCGATACCGCCGCCCTGTCTCCCGCGCTGAAGGCCAGCGTTCTGTCCGAAGCCTTGCCCTATCTGCGGCGCTTCCACGGCAAGACCATCGTCGTGAAATACGGTGGCAACGCCATGGTCGAAGAACGGCTGCAGGAAAGCTTTGCGCACGATGTCGTGCTGCTCAAGCTGGTGGGCCTGAATCCCGTGGTCGTCCATGGCGGCGGACCGCAGATCGACGACGCCCTGCGCCGCGTCGGCAAAAGCGGCACCTTCGTCCAGGGCATGCGCGTGACCGACGCCGAAACCATGGAAGTCGTCGAATGGGTCCTTGGCGGCCAGGTGCAGCAGGACATCGTCCTGATGATCAATGAAGCCGGTGGCAAGGCAGTGGGCCTGACCGGCAAGGACGGCGGCCTGATCCGCGCCCGCAAGAAGCTGATGGAAAACAAGGAAAATCCCGACCAGCCGCTGGATATCGGCTTCGTCGGAGACATCACCCAGGTCGATCCGGCGGTGGTGAAGGCGCTGCAGGACGATCAGTTCATTCCCGTGATCTCGCCCATCGGCTATGGCCAGGACGGCAAGGCGTACAACATCAACGCCGACGTGGTGGCGGGCAAGATGGCCGAAGTGCTCGGCGCGGAAAAGCTGCTGATGATGACCAACACGCCCGGCGTGCTGGACAAGGATGGCAAGCTGCTGCGCAGCCTGTCGGCGCGCGCGATCGACGAACTTTTCGCCGACGGCACGATTTCCGGCGGCATGCTGCCCAAGATTTCCTCGTCGCTGGACGCGGCGCGCAGCGGCGTGAATTCGGTGCACATCATCGACGGGCGCGTGCCTCACTGCCTGCTGCTGGAACTGCTGACGGACCAGGGCGTGGGCACGATGATCACGTCGCGCTGATGCAGATACGCCGGCATTTGCTGCGGCCGGCGGCGCGCCTGCGCCGCTCGCGCCGCACAGTCACCGCCGCGCCCCAGCGCCTGTGGCTGTTCGATCTGGACAATACGCTGCACAACACCTCGCATGCCATCTTCCCGCGCATCGACGCAGGCATGGCGCGCGCCGTGGCGGAGACCCTGGGGGTGGACCTGGACACCGCCAACGAGCTGCGCACCAAATACTGGAAGCGCTACGGCGCGACGGTGATAGGCATGGTGCGCCATCATGGCGTGAATGCCGAAACCTTCCTACGCATGAGCCACGATTTCGACGTGCTCCCTTTGCTCAAGTCGGAAAGCGGCCTGCCGGCCAAGCTGCGGCGGCTGCCGGGACGCAAGGTGTTGCTTACCAATGCGCCGCTGCACTACGCCCGCACGGTGCTGCGGCACCTGGGCCTGCTGTCGCATTTCGACAGCCTGTGGGCGATCGAGCACATGAACTGGCACGGCAACTTCCGGCCCAAGCCTTCGGCCATACTGCTCAAGCGCGTGCTCGCGCGCGAAGGCGCGTCGGCCGCGCATACGGTGCTGGTCGAGGACACACTGGAAAACCTCCGCGGCGCGCGCCGCGCCGGCCTGCGCACGGTGCATATACACCATCCCGGCACGCCCTTCAGCAAGGGCGGCCGCAACCGGCCGGGCTATGTCGACTTGCGAGTACACTCGGTCAGCGAGCTGCTACTGCAACGCCGCCCCTTGCGGCGCTAGCGCGGTCCCTTTCAGTTTTTGTTTCCTGAACTCATTTACTGGCCGCCTCGCGGACGGCCACACCCATGGCAAGCAGACCCGGCGAAAAGAAAACGCAGATCCTGCAGACCCTGGCGGAAATGCTGGAGCAGCCTCACGCGGCTCGAATCACGACAGCGGCCCTGGCGGCGCGCATGCAGGTTTCGGAAGCGGCCCTGTACCGGCATTTCGCCAGCAAGGCGCAGATGTTCGAAGGCCTGATCGAGTTCATCGAGCAGACGATATTCACGCTGGTCAATCAGATCGGTTCGGCGGAGCCCGAGGGCGTCAGCCAGGCGCGGCGCATGGTCAACATGCTGCTGACGTTTTCCGAACGCAACAAGGGCATGACGCGCGTGCTCACGGGCGACGCGCTGGTGACCGAAGACAACCGCTTGCAGGAACGGATCAATCACATCAACGATCGCATCGAAGCCTCGTTCCGCCAGGCGTTGCGTACGGCGGTGCATGATGGAGCCCTGCCGGCGAATGCCGACGTCAGCGCGCACGCCAGCCTGCTGACGCATTTCGTACTGGGACGCTGGCTGCGGTATGCGCAAAGCGGTTGGCGCGTGGCGCCGACCGTGCACCTGGACGAACAGCTTCGCCTGGCCTTGGGCTGACGCCAAGCCAGACCACTCCACGCAGGCAGCAGGTATGGCACGGCGGGGACGTTGCGGATCCGGGCGGGCGGCTAGCCCTCCGCCGGTCCGCTAGCGTCGCCCCCTTGAGGGGGAAGCGCGCAGCGCTTCGGGGGTGGGTCTCTTGCAAATAGCGCATTCCTCGTCGCGCGGGACATTCAGGCTGCGCCATTGCATGGCCAGCCCATCCAGGCACAGCATGCGGCCGGCGAGCGTTTCGCCGATACCGGCCAGCAGCTTCAAGGCTTCCGCCGCCTGCACGCTGCCGATGATGCCCACCAGCGGCGCCAGCACGCCCATGGTCGCACAGCTGGCTTCTTCGACGTCGTCCGCTTCCGGGAACAGGCAGTGATAGCACGGCGAGGTCTCGCCACGCAGGTCGAATACGCTGACCTGTCCGTCGAAGCGGATGGCCGCGCCCGACACCAGCGGTTTACGGTGATGCACGCACGCGCGGTTGATGGCATGCCGCGTGGTGAAGTTGTCGGAACAATCGAGCACCACGTCCGCGCGCGCCACGGCGGCGAGCAGGGCATCGCCCTGCAGGCGCTGCGCGATGGTGTCGACCACGATGTCCGGATTGAACGCCAGCAAGGCACGGCGCCCTGATTCCACCTTCGCCTGTCCCAGGCTTTCCGTGGTGTGCAGCAATTGCCGCTGCAAGTTGCTGAGTTCGACGACGTCGTCGTCGACCAGGGTGATATGGCCGACCCCCGCGCTGGCAAGATACATCGCGGCCGGAGAACCCAGCCCCCCTGCCCCGATGATCAGCGCGCGCCCTGCCAGGATTTTTTCCTGCCCTTCGATACCGAGTTCGTCGAGCAGGATGTGGCGGGCATAGCGCAGCAACTGCTGGTCGTTCATTTTGCCTTGGCGGGCTCGACTCCGGACGGCGTGATCGTCATGCGTTCCGTCGGCGCCTGGGCGGCGCCGGCGGTCTGCTGCGGCGCGCCGGCCTTGTCGTTGGACGCGGTCTTGGGCACGGCCTTCTGGATCGGTTTGCCGTCCAGCAGGTTCAGCGCCTGCTTCAGCTGGAAGTCGTCCTTGCCGCCGAACTCGAACGTCTTGGGCAGTTCGATGTTGGCCGGATCGTTGGACGATTTGATCTCGCCGTTGGGCGCTTGCTGGTTGGCCAGGTGGCGCTGCAGGTCGGCTTCGCGCGGCAGGCGGAACAGGTCGCCGGTCGCCGTATCGGCCACCACATAATCCGGTTCGATGCCGGTAGCCTGGATGGAACGGCCGCTGGGCGTGAAATAGCGCGACGTCGTCAGCTTGATGGCGGTGTCTTCGCTGAGCGGCAGGATCACCTGCACGGAGCCCTTGCCGAAGGTACGGTTGCCCATCACCTTGGCGCGCTTGTGATCCTGCAGCGCGCCGGCGACGATTTCCGAAGCGGACGCGGAGCCCACGTTCACCAGCACCACCATGGGCACGGTCTTGACCCAGCCCGGCAGGCCCGACAGATAGTTGCCTTCGCCGCGCGCGTATTCGGCCGGGGTGGCCAGATACTTGTGGCGCGCGTCGGGCGTACGGCCGTCGGTGGACACCACCAGCGAATCGGCCGGCAGGAAGGCAGACGCCACGCCGATGGCGCTGGTCAGCAGGCCGCCCGGGTCATTGCGCAGGTCCAGCACCAGCGCGCGAGGCGGCTGCTTGGCGCCAAGTTCGGCAAGCTGGCGGGCCATGTCGGCACCGGTCTTTTCCTGGAACTGGGCGATGCGCACATAGGCCACATTGCCGTCCAGCATCTTGCTGCGCACGCTGCGCACCTTGATGACGTCGCGCATGATCTTCAGCACGATGGGCTGCGGATGATCGGCGCGCATGATGGTCAACGTGATCGGCGTCTTGGGCGCGCCGCGCATCAGCTTGACGGCGTCGTTCAGCGACATGCCCTTGGTGGGCGTATCGTTGATCTTGGTGATGAGGTCGCCGGCCATGACACCCGCGCGCGCGGCCGGCGTGTCCTCGATGGGCGAAATGACCTTCACGTAGCCGTCCTCGGCGCCGACTTCGATGCCCAGGCCTCCGAATTCGCCTTGCGTGGCGGTCTGCATGTCACGATAGGCGTCGGCATCCAGGTAGGCGGAGTGCGGATCGAGACCGGACACCATGCCGGAGATGGCATTGTCGATCAGCGTCTTGTCGTCCGTCGGTTCGACATAGTTGTTCTTGATGGCGCCGAAGACGTTGGTGAACTGGCGCAGTTCCTCCAACGGCAAGGGACTGCCGCCGCGCTGTGCGACCGCGGTCACGCCGACGCTTAGCAAAACACCGGCGACGACACCGAGCGACACCAGGCCGAAACTGCGAAACTTGCGAGTGCTCATGCACACTTCCTGAATTGGTTTAGCCAAACGCTTCTACTGGGCCAACCATTGGGCTGGGTCCACCGGCGCGCCACCATGACGAATTTCAAAGTATAGGCCCGATTCCACCTGCCCGCCCGTCGCGCCGGCCGCGGCGATGGTGTCCCCGGCGGCGACCCGATCGCCCACCTGTTTCAACAGGGACTGGTTATACCCGTATACCGTCATGTACTGCTGGCCGTGATCCACGATGATGAGGTTACCGAAGCCCCGTAGCCAATTGGCGTAAACCACGGTACCGGCCGCCACGGCGCGCACCGGCGTGCCTTCGGGCACGCGCAGCACGATGCCCCGCCAGACGCCGCCGTCCGGACGGCCGAGGCCGAAGCGCCCCTGCACGGTCGCGCCCGAGACGGGCACCGGCAGGCCAGGCCGCAGGCCGCGGCCCGCCGGCGCGAGCGGCCGGGCGGACGGCGACGGCGTGGAAGACGTGGCGGATGTCGTGGACGATGCCGAGGAATTGGACTGGGCATCCGCGGCCTGCGCCGATTTCGGTTCAGCTGGCTTTAAGCCTTCTATATTGCCGCGCGCCACCGGCAGACTGGCTTGCGCCGCGCGCCGCGCGGCCGCTTCGGCATCTTCCGCCTGTTTGGCGGCGGCGGCCGCCTGGCGATCCGCATTCGCGGCGGCCTCGGCATCACGGCGGGCGGCGGCTTCGACCTGCTCGCGCGCCTGGGAGGCCTCGCGCGCTTCCTGCGCGCGGCGGGCCGCGTCGGCGGCCTTGCGGGCATCGTCCGCGCGCTTGCGGGCGTCGTCGGCCTTGCGCCGCGCTTCCTCCAGCGCCAGGCGCCGCGCCTCTTCGGCCTTGCGGGCGGCCTCGGCTTCCGCCTGCCTGCGCGCTTCCTCGGCCTTGCGGCGGGCTTCTTCGGCCTTGCGCGCTTCTTCGGCCTGCTTTTCGATGGCCGCCTGCAGATCGTCGATCAGGCGAGACATGCGCTGATCGTCGCGGCCCAGCTTGACGGCCTCTTCGCGCTGCGCGGTGATCTGGCCTTCGAGGCGCGCCAGGACGCTGGCGCGCTCCTTCTGCTGCGCGACCAACTGGGTTTTCTGGTCGGCGGTCTCCTTGACCACCTGGGCGATTTCCTGGCGCCGCGCGTCGGCCTGGCCTTGCAGGCGTGCCAGTTCGTCGAGATCGCGGCGCAGGGCCTGCACCGCTTCGGCCCGGGCCTGGGAAACATAGCCCAGATAGGCCAGGTTGCGCCCCAGCTGCTGGGGGTCGTCGCCGGACAGCAGGGCCGTCCACGGGGACAAGCCGCTGGTGTACTGGGCGCGCAGTTGCTTGGCGAGTTCCTCGCGGCGCTGCGCCAGCACCGCCTGCTGCGCCGTCATCTGGCGTTCCAGGGTCGCCAGATCGGCTTCCGCCTGCTTGCTCTGCGTGGCCAGCTCGGCCAGGCGCCGGTTGATCTGCGAGATCGCGGTTTCCGACTGGCGCAGCGAATCAGCGGCTTCCTTGCGCGCCGACTCGCGCTCGTCGAGGGTTTTCTGCAGTGACTGGATGCGTTCGCGCAACGCCGACTGCTGGCGTTGCGCCTCCGTCTGTTTTTCGGCCAGGTCCGCGGGCGCGGCCCACGTCGCGCCCGCCGCCAGCGCCATCGTCAGCGCGGCGGCCGTCCATCCACTGCCAGCCAGGCGCATCGGTCAGGCCTTTTTCGCCTTGCCTTGCGCAGCCACGGCGGCCATGGCGGCTTCGATTTCGGCGGGATCGCCCAGGTAGTAATGGCGCAGGGGACGCAGTTCGTCGTCGAGTTCGTAGACCAGCGGCTGCCCGGTGGGTATGTTCAGCCCCACGATATCGTCGTCGGAGATGCCGTCCAGGTGCTTGATCAGGGCGCGCAGGCTGTTGCCATGCGCCGAAATCAGCACGCGGCGGCCGGAGCGGATGGCGGGCGCGATCGATTCGTTCCAGAACGGCAGGACGCGGGCCACGGTGTCCTTCAGGCATTCGGTGGCGGGCAGTTGGTCCGCCGGTATGCGCGCATAGCGGCTGTCGAAGCGCGGATGGCGCTCGTCGTCCACGGGAATGGGATCGGGCGCGATGGCGTAGGCGCGACGCCAGATCAGGACCTGTTCGTCGCCGAACTTGGCGGCGGTCTCGGCCTTGTTCAGGCCCTGCAGGGCGCCGTAATGCCGCTCGTTCAGCCGCCAGCTGTTGCCGATGGGGGTATACATCGCGTCCATCGCATCCAGCGCGATCCAGAGCGTGCGGATGGCGCGCTTCAGGACGGAGGTGTAGGCCAGGTCGAAGGCGTAGCCCTCACGCTTGAGCAGCTCGCCGGCGGCGCGCGCCTGTTCGCGGCCGGTATCGGTCAGGTCGACGTCGGTCCAGCCGGTGAAGCGGTTTTCCAGATTCCACTGGCTTTCGCCGTGACGCATCAGAACGAGTTTATGCATGGTGCGGTCGCTTGAAACAGAGTTGAAAGATGCCGGATTGGCATCATTTTATAATTGCCCGGTTATGCCCCTTCCGGACGGTCCCGCGCCGCCGCCCGCCGGGATGCGGCGCCCGGTGGGCTTTGATCGCCCATTAACCGTCATACTTCAGGACGTTCCGTGGATTTTGTGCATTTTCTGCTAGGTCAGAACAATATTTTCATCGTCGCCGCGGCGGTCGTGTCCGGCATCATGCTGGCCATTCCCGCGCTGCGCAAGACCGGGGGCGGATCCGCCATCGGAACGGCCGAAGCCATACAGATGGTCAATCAGCGGCAGGCGGTATGGGTGGACGTACGTCCGGCCGAACAATACCAGGCTGGGCACATCGCGCAGGCACGCAGCGTGCCGGCAGCGGACATCGACAAGAAATCCGCCGGCCTGCCCAAGAACAAGCCCCTGGTGGTGGTGTGTGAGCAGGGCCGCGACGCCAGCCGCGCCGTGGCCAGGCTGAAAGCCCAGGGGTTCGCCGAAGTGGTGGCCCTGCAAGGCGGCATGAAGGCCTGGAGCCAGGCCGGCCTGCCCGTCACGCAGAAAGCCTGAACGCGACTCCCGCCAAGGGGCGCCGGCGCCGACTGTCGCCCCTTCGCTTTCAACGTAGAGAACCGACGATGAAAAAAGTCCTGATGTACAGCACCGCCGTCTGTCCATATTGCATTCGTGCCGAAGCGCTGCTCAAGCAGCGCGGCGTGAGCGAGATCGAGAAGGTCCGCATAGATCTCGACCCCGCCCAGCGCGCCACAATGATGGAGCGAACCGGCCGCCGCACCGTGCCGCAGATCTATATCGGCGAGACGCACGTGGGCGGCTACGACGATCTGGCCGCGCTGGACCGCGCCGACAAGCTGGTCCCCATGCTGGCCTGATTCGCTGGCCTGATTTCTGGCGCCGTCCGGCGGACGGCGCCTCCCTTGCCTGCCTCAGGCTTTACTCCCTACCTTTCCGGAATTCTTCATGGCCGATCAAACCAACCAGGCGGGCGACGACGCTCCGTCGTTCAATCTGCAGCGCGTCTACCTGAAGGACCTGTCGCTGGAAATGCCCAACGCGCCGCACGTATTCCTGGAACAGGACACGCCGCAGGTTGAGGTCAGCATCAACGTCGGCGGCCAGCGGCTGACCGAAACGCTGTTCGAATCCACCGTCACCGTCACCGTGACCACGCGCGTCACCGACAAGGTGCTGTATCTGGTCGAAGGCACGCAGGCCGGCATTTTCGAGCTGGCCAATATCCCGGGCGATCAGCTGGATCCGCTGCTGGGCATCGTCTGCCCCACCATGATCTACCCGTATCTGCGCGCCAACGTGGCCGATGCGATCACCCGCACCTCGCTGCCCGCGCTGCATCTGGCGGAAGTCAACTTCCAGGCACTGTACGAACAACGCATCGCCGAGCTGCAGCAACAGCAGCAGCAATCCGGCAATGACTCCGGCATCATCCTGCCGCCCAATGTCACGCGCCAATAATCCTGCAAGCACGCCCCGTCCTCCCGCCGGCACCCAGGTGCCGCCGCGGGTGGCGGTGCTGGGCGCCGGCAGCTGGGGAACGGCACTGGCGGCCGTGGCCGCGCGCCGCCGGCCCACCTTGCTGTGGGCGCGCCAGGCCGCGCAGGCCGACGCCATGAGCGCCACACACGAAAACGCCCGGTATCTTCCGGGCGTTTCTTTGCCTGCCTCGCTGGAAATCGGCAGCGACTTCGATCGTGCGCTTTCCGTGACGGCCGCCGACGGCGGCGTGCCGCTGCTCATCCTAGGCGTGCCGGTGGCCGGGCTGGAAGCCATGTGCCTGGACCTGGCGCGGCGCCTGCCCGCGCTGGGCTGCGCTGGCTGGCATGTGGTGTGGACTTGCAAGGGCTTCGATGAATCCCACGGACGGCTGCCGCACGAAATCGCGCTGGCGTCGCTGGCCGACACCGCGGGCGTCAGCGTCGGCGTGCTGTCGGGACCGAGCTTCGCGCGCGAAGTCGCGCAAGGCCTGCCGGTCGCGTTGACGGTCGCCAGCGGCGACGCCGCCCTGTGCGCGGCCACCACGGCCGCGCTGCATGGCGGCGCGGCGCGGGTGTATGCCGGTTCCGACGTGGCGGGGGTGGAAGTGGGCGGGGCGATGAAGAACATCATCTCCATCGCCTGCGGCATCTCCGATGGCTTGATGCTGGGCACCAACGCGCGTGCCGCGCTGATCACCCGGGGCCTGGCCGAGATGACCCGCCTGGGCGTGGCGCTGGGCGCACGCGCGGATACGTTCTCCGGGCTGACCGGCCTGGGCGATCTGGTGCTGAGCGCGACCGGCGAACTGTCGCGCAACCGCCGCGTAGGCCTGGACATCGGCGCCGGCCGCAAGCTGGCCGATATCCTGGCCGGGGGCATGACCGCGGAAGGCGTGCGTGCGGCCCGCTCGGCCCTGGCACGCGCGCGCGCCCTGAATGTCGACCTGCCCATTACCGCCGCGGTATGCGCGGTGCTTTTCGACGGCGTGTCTCCCATGACCGCCGTATCCACCCTGCTGGCGCGCGACGCCCGACCGGAAAGCGGAGACCTGCGCGTGCCCGACTAAGCGCCTGTCCACGGCAGGCCCCCACCCCAAAACAGCGCACGATCGTCCGAACGCGATCGGCCATCTCAGCCAAAGGAGAAATCGATGTTTCTGTTCAACCCCGGCCACCGTGGCGCACGCATGCCACGACTGTGGCTGGCCCTGGCGAGTATCGCCACGGCGCTGACGCTGGGCGCGCCCGCGCATGCGGAATGGCCGGAGCGCCCGATCGACATGATCGTTCCCTTCCCCGCGGGGTCGTCTCCGGACCTGCTGGCGCGCATCGTGTCCGAACCGCTTTCGCAGGCCCTGGGCAAGGCCATCATCGTGCAAAACAAGCCGGGCGCCGGCGGCAACATCGGCACCCGCCTAGCCGCCGAGGCCAAGCCCGACGGCTACACGATGCTGTTCACCATCAACGGCCCGTTGACGACGGCCCCGACGCTGTATCGCAAGACGCTGGGCTACGATCCCTTCACGGATCTGGCACCGGTCACGCTGGTCGCGACCAGCCCCAACGTACTGGTGGTGCCCAGCAGCCTGGGCATCAAGACCGTGGACCAGTTCGTCAAGCTGGCCAAGGAAAAGCCGGGCGCCCTGAATTACGGCTCGGTAGGCCCCGGCAGCGCATCCCAACTGGCCATGGAAATGTTCAAGGGCCAGGCCGGCCTGGATATCGCCCACATTCCCTATCCCGGCTTTCCGCAGGTGATCAGCGCGATCATCTCGGGCGACATCCAGTCGTCCTTCATGGTGCCGGCCATCGCGATGCCTCAAGCCCGCAACGGCAAGGCGACGGTGCTGGCCGTCACCAGCCTGGAACGCACCGAGACGCTGCCGGACGTGCCCACCATGGCCGAGCAGGGCTATCCGGGCTTCGAGGCGATCTCGTGGGATGCGATCCTGGTGCCGGCCGGCACGCCCAGCGGGGTGGTGGAAAGGCTGAACAGCGAGCTGGCTCGCATCATCAGCAGCGACAAGGTGCGCGAGCAGATGGCGGTGCAGTACTTCACGCCCGCGCCTTCGTCGCCCGAGCAATTGTCCACCCGCATGCGGGATGAGAAGGCGCGCTGGGACGCCGTGATCGAGAAGCTGAACCTGTCGTTGGATTGATCGCGTTGGGTTGATCGCGTTGGGTTGAGCGCGCCGGATTGAGCGCGCTGGTTGATCGCAATCAAGCGGCCGCGGGCGTTGGCGGCACGGCAAGCGCCGCCGGCGACGGCAGCGACGCCAGGTCCGCCCGGGTATCCGGTACGCCTTCCAGCGGGGTCGAACGCTCGGCATAGCGATTCATCGGATTGTTCGCTTCGAACGATCTGCCGGAATTCAGCAGGGCCTGCTGGTAGTACCGGTAGATGAACCGGTTTTCCTCGCCGATCGTGCTGGTGACGGCCTCGGTCTTGAGGAAGTCGTCCATATGGCCTTCGTACCGGCCCAGCCGGGCCAGCATCTTGTGCATGTGGGTCTGGTTCAGACGCGCCCACGCGGCATCGTAAGTAGTGAAGTTGCCGGTGTCCGGGCCGGACCACGTGCCGCCATCTCTTTTGATCAGGCTGTCCAGGGACTGCTTGATGCCTTCATAGTCCTTCTTGGAATCTCGGTCGAACTTGTCCGACAGACGCACGAGCAGATAGGCGTGGCTGCGTGCTTCCGGCTCCTGTTCCACCGCTTCGCGCAGCGCCGCCCAGCAACGATTGGCGGTCTGTTGCCATTCCAGGGAATCGCGCGGCATCAGGCGGCCGGTGTCCAGGAATTTGTTGCGCCACCATTCCTGCACGGTGGTGACCCAGGCGAAGCGCGGCGCATTGATCCTCATATCCTGGCAAGGCTGCTGCAGATTACGGTACAGGTTCTTGAGCGCATCCGGCCCCAGGGTCGCCACCGCGCGGGAGAATTCCATGCGCAGGTATCGGTCGCAGGCCTTGGCGGGAAACTGGCTGGCCGCGAAGTGGGCACGCACGTCGTCCGCCGCGATCAGCATGTTGCGGAACGCACGCCGCACTTCCTGCGCATCGGCGGGATGACGCTCCAGGGGCTTGAACGCGGCCTGTATGCGCTGATACAGGTGGCCCGTGTGATATGAAAAGCGCGCGTGCTCCATCCTGGCGCTGCTGCCGATCACCAGGTAGCCGGCCCAGAAGGAGACCTTGTCCCATACCTTCCGCAACGGACCACGCTTCTTTACCAATAACGCGCCTTCGACGGTGTCGAAGTCCGTCAGGTCGCGCCAGCGCGTCCTGTGGCCTGTGCTGGCGGGCAGCGCGTCGCCTTTCAGGATCACATGCATTTCCTGCAGCAGGCGCCGATACTGCGGCACCATCAGGTCGCCATTCGCCGTGATGCGGCTGATACCCGCCATCAATGCATCCAATACGGCGTCCTTTCGCCAGGTCGTCGTTTCCAGCAGGGTGGCGCGCACGTCCGCCGGGGCGCGCTCCATGATCAGGCGCGACAGATAGGCGCTGCGCTGGTCGTCGCCGCGCATCGACAGGCACATGCCGCGCAACAGGGCATGCACGGCATTCCTGCCTTGCAGGTACAGGTCCAGCTGATCGGGCAGCGGCACTTCGTCATCCGCGCAGCCGCGATCGCTCATGCCCTGGATCGCATTCGCTTCGATGCGCCGGGTCAACGCGGCCAGTTCACTCAGCGGCTCGGTTTCGTAGCGGCGCATGCGTTCGTCGTTCACGGCCTCGCGCCAGGCTTCGAGCACCCCTGCGGACTTGACGCGATCGGCCTGGATCAGGATGGCGCCCATATAGCCGCCGGGCGACGCGGCGCGGCAGACCTCGTCGAAGGCGTTGTCGGAAAGACCGCGCATGGCCCGGCCCACATGGCGCTTGATGAAGTGCTGGGTTTCGGCGGTCGTGGGCGGCAGCAGGTCCAGGTCACGCGCCAGTTGCGCCGTCCAGTCGTCGCGGCCGGGATTGGGCAGGCGCTTGACCCCGTCGATCTGGCCAAGCATGCCCGCGCAGGGCTGGGCTTTTTCGTTTTGGAAATCCGCCAGGGCCTGGTCCCACTGGCCGAGTTCCGACGGACGCTGCCGGCGCAGGGATACCCCGCTTTCGATCAGGTCGCGGCATTGGCCTATGGCGCTTTCCAGGGCGACGCTACTGGGGACCTTGCCGCGCAGCTTGGCCAGTTCATGCGCGATGCGGTCGGCGTTGGCTTCTTCCTGTCCATGCGTCCACAGGCGATCGATGAGCTGCGCGGCTTCTTCCAGGGTCGGCCTGGAGGACATCCCGGTGACTTCCCTGCCCTTCTGCAGCAGGCTTTCGAGCAGGCCCGGCCCGTGGCCGCTATCCACGCGCGCCTGCGCCACGGACAGCGTCGGCAGGCCGCCGCACAGATGAGTGCTGTCCTTTTCAAGCTGGCGGCGCACGTCCTTGCGGCATTTGATGACGGCGGCTTCGATGCGGCCGAGCTTCTTGAGCGTGGCCTTGAGGGCGGGCCGCGCTTTCTTGAACGCCTTTTTGTGCGTGCGCAGGCTGGCGATGTCGCCGTCGAGCTGGCGCCGCGCCTGTTCCTGCGCGGGATCCATCGCCGCCATGATCGCGGCCCTGCGCATCACGCCGCTGCCGCCGGGCGCCAGCTTTTTCAGGACGCGCATGCCGGCGTGTATGCATGCGTGCTCCACCTTGGAAACCGCCTTGCCGATATGTCTTTGCAGCCGGCTCTCGGCCGTTTTCACCGCGACGACGCAGCTGCTCACCGCTTGCGTGCCGGCGTGGCCGACGCGCCTGTCGTTACCGGGCCTGCGCTTGGCGGACCTGGCCACGAATTGCCGGCCGTCCACCGATGCCATGCTGGCCAGCGACGAGGTTGAATTCAGGCGGCCGCGCGCGTTGGGCTGGGTGCGGTCGTCCTGGACGAGGGAGACAGCGCCGGAAGTGGGATAGACGGGCATGATGCGATCCTTCTGCTGCGGTGGGACACTCCGCCGTCGAAGGCGAACCGCATCCGGCGGACGGCGGGAGTGACCAGGTGAAGACCGGGTCGCGTGCGGCCGCCGGCGGCGCTTTCCGATCTGTTCCGGTTGTTGCCGCGGACATCTGTATCGCGATGGTCGTGTGATGGGTACACACCGCATATGCGCGGTTCCGCGGAACAAGGCGCGCGCGTTCGACCAACCGGCGGAATGCGGTACGGATCGTCGCGATATTCCACGCAAGCGTTGAAGTTTTATCTACCGCGGGGGTATTGCCGGCCGCCGGCTCGCTAGATGCCGCCAGGGTAGCCGGCCTGCCGCCAGGCTTCGAACACGACCACCGCCACCGCGTTGGACAGGTTCAGGCTGCGCTGGCCGGGACGCATCGGCAGGCGCAGGCGTTGGGCCGGTCCGAACAACGCCAACTGCGCCTCCGACAAACCCGCGGTTTCGCGTCCGAAGACGAACACGTCGCCCGGCTGGAAGGCCGCGCCGGCGAAGGAATGCTCGGTACGCGTGGTGAAGGCGAACACGCGATCCGGCGCGGCGCCGGTCGCGGCGACGGCGACCGGCAGCGATGCATGCAGGCGCACCGGCTGCCATTCGTGATAGTCGAGGCCGGCACGGCGCAGGCGCGCGTCATCCAGTTCGAATCCAAGCGGCTCGACGAGATGCAGTTGGGCGCCCGTATTGGCGCACAGGCGGATCGCGTTGCCGGTATTGGGCGGGATTTCGGGTTCGACGAGGATGACGTGATACATGGCTAATGGCATGCCGCGCCGAGCGCGGCGGGCGCAGTTGTATTGCGGATCGCCCGGGCCGGGCCGATCCCGCCAGCCTAGGGCAGGCGATATTGTGCCAGCACGCCGCCCGCGTCCGCGGGGGCCCGCGCGGCGACCAGGCCGATGATGCTGGCGGCACCGGCCGCGCGCAGCGCCAGCGCGGCGGCGTGCAGGGTGCTGCCGGTGGTCATCACATCGTCCACCAGCGCGACGGTGCATGGCGGAACGGCCACCGGGCACACGCAGGCGTCCCGCGCGACATTCAAGCGGTCCTCGCGCGACAGCGTGCTCTGCTTGGGCCCGTCGCGCCCCCGCGCCAGCCAATGCGGGCGCAGCGGCAGGCCCGTACGACGCGCCAGCGCGCGCGCGAGTTCGCCAGCGGGGTTGAATCCCCGGCGGCGCAGCGACGCGCGTGATGAAGGGATGGGGACGAGTACCGTGCCGGGGGGCAATGCGGGCGGATAGCCGCAGGGGCCCGGAAGGCGGGAGGAGCTTTGGTCCGCATCGAGGGAGGGCGACTGGCCCGCATCGCGGGCCGGCGACGGGTCGGGTTCGCCTTCGGCCGACAGGCCGGGCGTGCGCAGGATCAGGTCGGCCAGCGGCTCGGCCAGCGCGTAGCGCAATTCGATCTTGTAGCGCGTGATCAGCATATCCCCCGGCGACTCGTAGTCGAATCCGGCGAACACGGCCGCCAGCGGCGACGGGCGCCGCGCGCAGTCCGGACAAGGCGCCAGCCCCGGGGGCAAGCGCAGGGCGCATCGCCGGCAGCGCGGCTGGCCCTTGCACATCGTGGCGATGACGTCGTCCAGGCAAGGCGGACACGGCCGTCCGCCCGTCGCCGGCCCGCCGCACATCGGGCAGTGCGTGGCGATGCGCGAGACCAGGCCGTCCCGGGCGGCGCGCCACCCGCGGACCAGCCTGGACGCGCCCGTCGCGAACCCATCCATGTCGATCCCCATGCGCCCTATTCCCGCACCGCCGGATGGCCCTTGGCGGGCACGGGCGCGGCGGTGCGCAATAATGAAGGGCTTATCTCATCACATCCGCGCGGGGCCCCGGGCTCCGCCGCGACCGAAATGTCCCAGACCCCGCCCGATCTCCCCATCGTCAGCGCCCACGTGGCGCGCCAGTTTGCCCGCCGCGGGGATCTGGAGCCTGCCCAGTTCCTGTACGGCGAAATCGGCCGGCGCATGCTGGACCGCCTGCGCTACATCCGTGCGCAACCCGCCCTGCTGCTGGATGCGGGCTGCGGCGCCGCCGCCAGCTTGCCGCTGCTGCAGGAGCGCTATCCCGCCGCCGCCTACATCGGGCTGGACAGCTGCGGGCCCTTGCTCGAGATCGCGCGCCAGCGCCATGCGCCCCGCCGCGGCGGGCTGCTCGGGCTGGCCGCCCAGTTGGTAGGTCGCGGCGACAAGGCGGCCGCGCCCCGCTTCGTCCAGGCCGACCTGGCCGACACCGGCCTGCCGCCGGAATCGCTGGACCTGGTCTGGTCCAACCTGGCCCTGCATTGGCATCCACGCCCCCATGCGGCCCTGGCCGAATGGCGGCGCGTGCTCAAGGTGAACGGGCTGGCGATGTTTTCCTGCCTGGGTCCCGGCACGCTGCGCGAGCTGCGCCAGGCGATCGCCGACGCGGGCCTGGCGACGGCCACGCCGTCCTTCGTGGACATGCACGATTTCGGCGACCTGCTGGTGGAAAACGGCTTTGCCGACCCGGTCATGGACCAGGAAACCCTGACGCTCACCTATCAGACGACGGACAGGTTGCTGGAGGACGTGCGCGCGCTGGGCGGCAATCCGATCGCAGGACGCAAGGCGTCGCTGGCCACCCGGGCCTGGCGCGACCGGCTATGCCAGGCGCTGGAAGCCCAGCGCCGCCCGGACGGCACGATCGCGCTGACGATAGAGGTTGCCTACGGCCACGCCTGGCGCGCGGCGGCGCGGCAGGCCGCGCCAGGAGAAACCCGCTTGTCCGTCAGCGCGATTGGGGGCCGGCGGCAGCCTGGCCCCTGACCGCACCGCGAGACTCAGTGCAGGCGCCGCGGCACCGCGCCGGGCTCGGCCAGCGTCTGCACGCCCACCCCGCCCAGCGGTTCCGAATTGGCGCGGACGCGCCGGCGCAGCACCGACGTCGGATCGGTGCCGGCCATGCCGACCAGGCCGCTGTCGCCACGGAAGGCGCCCGTCATGGATTCGACTACGGACGGCAGGTCGCGCAGGCGGTGGAACTGGGCACGCAGCCATCGCGCGTCGTTGCCGGCACGCAGGGCATCGTCGCGCAGCGACGTCAGCATATCGGCGGTGCCCAGTTCGTCGGCAACCGGCATCAGGCGGCCGAACAGGCCGCGCAGATGGTCGATCAGCCGCAGGCGCTGGCCTTCGCCGGTGACGTAGCTGCCCTGCAAGCCGAAGCGGCATGCCTGGAAATGATTGCTGCGATAAGCCAGCCACAAGCCGCCTTCCGGCTCCGGGTCGCGTTGCAGCAGCACCGCCAGGGCCTGGGCGAACGCCGCCAACTGGCAGGCGCGCTCGACGGTCAGCGGCGTGTCGCACACGCGGATTTCCACGGTGCCGAAATCGGGCTTGGGACGTATGTCCCAGTACAGGTCCTTGATGCTTTCCGCCAGCCCCAGGGTGCGCAGCTGCGCCAGATGGGCCTCGAACTGGTACCAGTCCGTGACCTCGGGCGGCATATGGCCGGCCAGGGGAAAGCTGTTGACCGCGTTCAGGCGGCAGCACGAGAACAGCGTATCCACGCCTTCGTAATAGGGCGAGGAAGCCGACAAGGCGATGAAGTGCGGCACGTAGGCCGACAGTTGGCGCGTCAGCTTGATGGCCTGGTCGCCGCTTTTGACGCCCAGGTGGATATGCTGGCCAAAGACGGTGAACTGCCGCGCCAGGTAGCCGTACATCTCGGCCAGGTACTGGAATCGCGGGGTATCCGAAATCGAGCGCTCCTGCCAGCGCATGAAGGGATGGGCACCACCGCCAGCGACGGAGACGCCCACGGCGTCCGCCGCTTCGCACAGCGCGGCGCGCATTTCGCGCATTTCGGCCAGCAGGCCCACGGGATGTTCGTGGACCGAGGAATTCAGTTCGATCATGGACCGGGTGATCTCCGGCTTGACCCGGTCGGCGATGGGATGATCGGCCATTTGCGCGAGCAGTTCGTCCGAAGCAGCGGTCAGGTCAAACGTCCGCGGATCGATCAATTGCAGTTCGAGTTCTATGCCCAGCGTATTGGGGGCGGAAGGGACGAAGGGGATCTGTTCCATTTCCTGCTCCTATGTATCTTATGGTGGGGGACGGCGCCAGGCGCATCCTGGGCCCGGCCCGGCGGACCTGGAGGTCCGGGGCGGTGCCGAGCGGTGTCTGGTGTGTCACGCGAAGCCGCAGTTTAGCCGCCCGTTGCGGTCATAAACGGTGAAAATCGTGACATTAATGCGCAACAACGCGTAACCTGGTGGCTTCTCCCCGCCATCTGGTAAGCAAGCGCTCACAACCGAGGGTATCTCCGGAGGCCGTCAGCGGCGCCAGAAAGCCGGGGTAAAAAGCAGTAGCACCGTGAAAAGCTCCAGCCGGCCGATCAGCATGCCGAAGGTGCAGAGCCAGGTCTGGAAGTCGGTCAGGATGGCAAAACTGCCCATGGGACCGATCGGCCCCAGCCCCGGCCCGGTATTGTTGACGCTGGCGACCACGGCGCTGAAGGCGATCACCGGGTCCAGGCCGGAAATCAGCATGAGTATGGTGAGCACGGCGATGGACATGCCGTAGAACAGCATGAAGGCCAGGACAGAGGTCATCACGCGGTTGTCCACCACCCTGCCCCGCAGGCGCACCGGGCTGACCGCGTGCGGGTGCAGCATGGTCACCAGCTCGGTGCGCGCCTGCTTGGCCAGCAGGATGGCGCGGATCATCTTGATGCCGCCGCCGGTGGATCCGGCGGAAGTGGCCACGCCCGACAGCAGAAGCATCAGCAGCGGGGCGAACAAGGGCCACTGCGTGTAGTCCACGTTCGCGTACCCGGTAGTGGTGATGACGGACACCGCGTTGAAGACGCCGTAGCGCAGGGCTTCGCCGGGTGTTCCGTAGACGCCGTCGACATACAGGAACACCGAGATCGCCAGCGCGGCGCCCAGGGTCACGGCCAGGTACGGGATGGTCTGCGGACAGGTAAGGTAGGGCCGCGCGCTGCGCGCCTGCCAGGCGCTGAAATGGGTGGCGAAGTTGACGCCGGCGATCAGCATGAAGACGATCGCGACGATTTCCACCGGCACCGAGTCGAAATGCGCGAAGCCATCGTCCCAGGTGGAGAAACCGCCCAGGCCCATGGTGGTGGCCATATGGCACCAGGCCTCGAACCAGGACAGCCCCGCCAGCCGGTAGGCCACCAGGCACAGCAGGGACAAGCCGAAGTAGATGGCGTAAAGGGCCTTGGCCGTGCTGGCGATCCGGGGAGTGAGCTTTTCGTCCTTGATCGGGCCAGGGGTTTCGGCGCGGAACACCTGATGCCCGCCCACCCCCAGCAGCGGCAGGATCGCCACCGCCAGCACCAGGATGCCCATGCCGCCGAGCCAGACCAGCGTCGCGCGCCACAGGTTGATCGAAGCCGGCAGGCGATCCAGCCCGGTCAGCACGGTGGCGCCGGTGGTCGTCAGGCCGGACATGGCCTCGAAATAGGCGTCGGTGAAGGACAGCGGCGTGCCCGCGCGCTGGAAGTAGATCAGCAGCGGCATGGCGGCCACCGCGGGCAGCACGGTCCAGACCATGGAGACCAGCACGAAACCGTCGCGGGGACGCAGCTCCGTGCGATGGCGATGGGTCGCCGCCCACAGAAGGCCGCCAGCCGCCATGGAGATCAAGGCGGCGTCGACGAAGGCGGCCAGCGCCGCGTCGCCGGTATAGATCGACAGACCCAGCGGCAGGATCATGGTCAGCGAGAACAGCGCCATGATCAGGCCCAGCAGGTTGAACACGGCCGCCAGGCGGCCATCAAGGATACGAAGGGCTGGCATGGGCGCCGTAGGGTTCAGAAGAAGGACGCGGACACCTGGAACAGCTTTTCCACGCGGGCCATCTGGTTGCGGCCGGGCACGAAGACGATGACATGGTCGTCCTGCTGGATGACGGTATCGGGGTCCGGCATGATGATTTCATCTTCCCGGACCAGGGCGCCGATGACCGCGCCCTTGGGCAATCGCACCTGGCAGACCTGGCGGCCCACCACCCTCGAGGTTTTCTGGTCGCCATGGGCGACCGCTTCCAGGGCTTCGATCACGCCCTGCCGCAGCCGGTGCACCGCGACCACGTCGCCGCGCCGCACGTGGCGCAGCAGTTCGCTCATGGTGGCATGGGACGGCGAAACGGCCACGTCGATATGGCTGCCCTGCATCAACTCCCCATAGGCCTGGCGGTTGATCAGCGCGATGACGCGGCGCGCCCCGAGTCGCTTGGCCAGCAGCGACGACATGATGTTGTCCTCGTCGTCGCTGGTCAGCGCCAGCCAGGTATCCATGTCCTCGATGTTCTCGCGTTCCAGCAGGCCTTCGTCGGTGGCATTGCCATGCAGCACGAGGACGTTGGAGGGTAGCTTTTCCGCCAGGTACTGGCAGCGGGCGGCGCCGTGCTCGATGATGCGCACGCTGTAGTTTTCCTCGGCCAGCTCCTGCGCCAGGCGCAGGCCGATATTGCCGCCGCCGGCGATCATGATGCGGCGCGCGGTCCTTTCCGCCGCGCGCAGCTGGCGCACCGCGCGGCGCGCATGCCGCGTATCGGCCACGACCACGACTTCATCCCCGGGCTGGATGACGGTGCCGCGGCTTGCCTGCAGCGGCCGGCCGTCCCGCATGATGTCGACGATGCGCGCCGAGACGTCGGGCCAGACCTCCGGCAGCGCGTCCAGCGGCCGGTTGGCCATGGCGCTGCCGCGGCTGACGCGGGCCGTCACCACGCTGACGCGGCCGCCCGCGAACTCCACGACCTGCAGGGCTTCGGGAAATTCGATCAGGCTGTGCAGATAGGTCGTGACACTGCGTTCGGGACTGATCAGGGCATCGATGCAGAAACCGTCGTCGCCGAGCAGTTCGGGATGCTCGGCGACATCCGAGGACCGTACGCGCGCGATGCGGCGCGGGATATTGAACACCTGCCGCGCGATACGGCATGCCACCAGGTTGACGGTATCCGAGGCGGCGCAGGCGATGAAGAGATCGGCGTCCTCGGCACCCGCCTCACGCAGGACGGACACCTGCGCGCCGTCGCCGCGCAAGCCGCGCAGGTCGCAGCGCTCCTGCAGGTCCTGCAGACTGCGCGCGTCGGTATCGATAACGGTGATGTCGTTCTGCTCGGACACCAGGTTTTCGGCCACGCTCGTGCCCACCCGTCCCGCGCCGACGATCAGGATCTTCATGTACTGCGCTTGCGCGCGGACTCGATGCCCAGTTGCTTGAGCTTGCGGTAAAGGTGGGTGCGCTCCAGGCCGGTCTTCTCCGAGACGCGGGTCATGCTATGGCTTTCGCGCACCAGGTGGTATTCGAAGTAGATGCGTTCGAAGGCGTCGCGCGCTTCGCGCAGGGGCTGGTCCAGCGAGATGCTCCCCAGCAAGCCGTTGGATCCGGCGGGCGTTTCCGCGGCGGCGGACGGCAGGGCGGGCACGTCCAGTTCGTCTTCCAGCGGCACGGCCGACAGGGCGGCGGCGGCGGGCGCGGGCTGGGGCACGCGGCCACGCGCCAGGGCTGCCGAAATAGTTTTTAACAACCGCTGCAGCGTAATGGGCTTTTCGAGAAAATCGAGCGCCCCGATGCGGGTGGCCTCGACCGCGGTATCGATGGTGGCGTGCCCGCTCATCATGATGACCGGCATATCCAGCAGGCCTTGCGAGCCCCATTCCTTGAGCAGGCTCACGCCGTCGGTATCGGGCATCCAGATGTCCAGCAGGACGAGGTCGGGACGCGAACGTAGGCGAGCGGCACGGGCCTGGGCCGCATTTTCGGCCAGTTCGACCGTGTGTCCTTCGTCGTACAAGATTTCTGACAGAAGCTCGCGAATGCCAACCTCGTCATCAACCACCAGAATTCTGGCCATAAACCCGTCCACCTATTGCGTAGCCGCATTATCCTGTTGTTGTGCGGTTGCGTCCAGAGTATCGACCCCGCCCGCCAGGCGGGTCAACAGTATCGAAATGCGAGCCCCGCCTTCGCGCCGGTTCGCAAGATCGATACGCCCGCCATGCTCTTCCACGATCTTGCGGACGATCGCCAATCCTAACCCAGTCCCGTGCGCCTTGGTGGTGACGTAGGGTTCGAAGGCCCTTTGCATGACCTGCGGAGAGAAGCCCGGACCGGTATCGGCCACCGTGAAGCGCAGGGCCAATTGCTCTTCGCCGTCGCCCTGGCGCGCGCGCGTCAGCTGCGTGGACACGCGGACCTTGCCCTCCTGCTGGCCGGCGATGGCATCGCGCGCGTTGGCCAGCAGGTTGTGGATCACCTGCCGCAATTGCGTGGGATCGCCTTCGATGGCCGGCAGGCCGGGCTCCAGGGCGACTTCCAGGTTGAGCGAATTGACGTGATCGCGCACGAGGCCTTCGACCGGGTCCCAGCCGTACAGGGTCAGGACGTCGGAGACCAGTTCATTGAAGTCGATGCGCTTCATGACGGCCGGCGGCGTGCGCGCGAATTCGCGGAAGTCGTCGACCATGTGCTTGAGCGAGGCGACCTGGTTGACGATGGTGTTGGTGGAGCGCTCCAGCATGCTCCTGTCCTTGGGTTCCAGGCGGTCGGCGAGCTTCATGGCCAGGCGCTCCGCCGACAGCTGGATGGGGGTCAGCGGGTTCTTGATCTCGTGCGCCAGCCGGCGCGCGACTTCGCCCCAGGCAACGGCGCGGTTGGCCGACATCAGCTCGGTAATGTCGTCGAACACCACCAGATAGCCATTGCCGCGGCCATCGACGCGCAGATGGGTGCCGCGCGCCAGCAGCGTGGCGGCCTGCTGGGCGGCGGGGTGGCTGGCGGCGGGACTCAACTGGATTTCGAACTGCTGCTGCCAGTGCAGGCGCTCCGACCCCACGGCGGTGTGCGCGGCGAAGGCCTGCCGGACGATCTGCGCGAACGGCAGCATGCCCTCCACGGTTTCCAGGGGCCTGCCGATGACCGAGCGCAGGTCGGCCTGCAGGATGGTCTGCGCGCCCTGGTTCACCGTGGTGACGCGGAATCCTTCGTCGAATACCAGCACGCCGGAGGACAGGTTCGACAGCACGCTTTCCAGATAGACGTTGGAACGCTCCAGCTGCTGCCGGTTGCTTTCGACCATGCGGCGCGCTTCGTCCAGCTGGCGCGTCATGGCATTGAAGGAACGCGTCAGCTGGCCGACTTCATCGCGTTCCGGCGGTTCGGGCAGGGGCCGGTAATCGCCGATGCCCACCGCCTGCGTGCCGGCGGCCAGGCGCAGCAGCGGACGCACCAGCCGCTTGGACAGCGACAGCGCGACGGCAATGGCGGTGAACACCGATACCAGCAGGGCCAGCGTCAAGGTGATGCCATAGAGCTTGCGCAGGCCCAGGCGCGACAGCGCCAGTTCCTGGTAATCGCGGAACCCCTGCTGCACGCGGTTGGCATTGTGCGCGATCTGGTCGGGTACCGGCTGCACCAACTGCAGCCAGCGTGGTTCGCCGCCGGCGCTGCCCAGGCTATCGAAGCGGTCGGGCGAGATCAGCGGTATCACCACCCGCAGGTGCAGGCCGCCCTGCCCCCGGTCGAGCGGATCGTCGGCTTCGGCGGCGGAATAGCCGCGCGACAGGCGCAACTGGTTCAGCACCGTGGCGGGCGGCAGTTCCGGCAGCAACTGGCCGTACTGGCTGGTGGAAAAGGCGATCATGCGGCCGCCGCCCGTGAATACCAGCGCTTCCTGGACGCCGTTGGCTTCGCGCAGGCGGGTCAGCGTCAACGCGATGTTGGCTTCGCTGGAACGGTTCAGTTCCGTGGCCATGGAGCGCGCCCGCGCATCCAGGTCGGCCAGCAGCGAGTCCAGCGCGGCGCGGCCCAGGTTCAGGCCGGATTCCAGGGCGCTGTCGACCCGCACGTTGAACCAGGACTCGATGGATCGCGACATGAACTGCACCGACAAGGTGTAGATCAGGGCGCCCGGCACCACGCCGATCAGCGTGAAGGCCAGGGCGAAGCGCGCCGTCAGGCGTGCGCCGAACTGGCGCCGCCGGATCTGGCGCACGAGCTTGACGGTCAGCGCCACGACCCAGGCGAACAGCGCCAGCGCGACCACGCCGTTCAGCAGCAGCAGCGCGTCGTAGTAGCGCGCCAGGCGCGAAGCATTGCCGGTGGACCAGGCCAGCAGGCCCAGCAGCAGCATGCCGGCCAGCGCACCCGCGACCAGGGCGATGCGCAGGAGCAGCCTCATCGCTTGTCTCCCGCGGGATCGGCGAGGGCGAAGTCGAAGTCCTTCCACGGCGTGGCCAAGGACCAGGAACTGCTGTTCAAGGCGTTGACCTGGAACGGCCGCGCCAGCATCGACGTATCCAGGCGCAGGCGCAAGCGGCCGTCGTAGCGCACGCCGGTGGCCAGATCGCCGGCGTCGGCCACGGCCCAGCCGCGTATGTGCCGCACCATGTCCATGGCGGCGTCCAGCGACTGCACCGGCAGATTCAATTCGCCGACGCCGGCGCGCCACTGGCGCGTCAAGGCGTTGTAGACGATACGCCAGGTCATGTTGGTGTCGGCCACCGTGGTGTCCAGCCACCACCAGCGCGAACGCGTGATGACGATGTCGGCGGTGAAATACAGCGGCACGCCGCGTTCGGCCGCCTCGCGCAGCTGGTCGTTCAGTTCGACGCGGATGTCCGCGTCGATTTCCACCTTGCCATTGCGGATGACGGGATCGACATTGACGACCTTGGGATCGGCGGCGTGCGCGATCCCCGCCCACGGCAGCGATAGCACGGTGGCCAGCAAGAGCACGAACAGGCGCGTGGATATGGGCATACGATGAATCAGCGCTGCAACCCCTTTATTCTTGGCGATTCAGCTGGCCTTGGCAAACAAGGCATAGAAAAAGCCGTCATGTTGTGTCGTGTCTGTTGCGCCGGACGCGACGGGCAGCAACTGCCCGGGCGCTTCCAGGCGCCGCGCATCGGCGTGGCGGGCGGCGAAGGCGGCGGCCTGGCGCTCGCCTTCGTCGGGGAATACGGAACAGGTCACGTACAACAGCCGGCCGCCCGGCGCCACGGTGCGCCATAGCGCGTCGACGATGCGGGCCTGCAACTTGACGGTACGCGCGACGTCGTCGGCCCGACGCAGCCAGCGGATGTCCGGGTGCCGCCTGACGATGCCCGACGCGGTGCACGGGACGTCGGCCAGCACGGCATCGAAAGGCTTGCCGTCCCACCAGGCTCCCGGGTCGGCGGCATCGGCGGCGCGCAGCGCGACGCGCGGCGTATCCAGGCCCAGCCGGCGCAAGTTGTCGCCCACGCGCTGCAGGCGTCCCGCGTCGGCATCCAGGGCCAGCAGGTCGATATCGGCCAGCTCGAGCAGGTGGGCCGTCTTGCCGCCGGGCGCGGCGCAGGCGTCCAGCACTCGCATGCCGTCCGATACGCCCAGCAGCGGCGCGGCCAGTTGCGCGCCGGCATCCTGGACCGACCACCAGCCGTCGTCGAAACCCGGCAGGCGCTGCACCGGACGGGGCTGGTCCAGCAGGATGCCCATATCCGCCACCGGGCGGGCGCCGATGCCGGCCGCATGGAACGCGTCCAGCACCTGCTGCCGCGTGGCGCGGCGGCGATTGACCCGCAAGGTCAGCGGGGACGGGATGTTGGCGCCCGCCAATATGGATTCCCAGTGTTCCGGATAGGCCGATCGCAGCTTGTCCACCCACCATTGCGGGTGGTTCCAGCGCGCCTCGATCTGGCGCGCGAGCTGCGGCAGCAGGGTGTCCCGGTCACGCAGGAAGGAGCGCAGCAAGCCGTTCACCAGGCCCTTGAGCGGCTCGACGCGAGGCATGCCGGCGGCGGCCTGCACGGCCTGGTCGACGACGGTGTAAGGCGCGTATACCGGCGCGGATGACGTGGACGGCGCGGACGGCGTGGCCTCGGGCAGCAGCAGCGTGAGGCTGACCAGCAACAACGCTTCGGCCAGCGGCTCGGGAGGCGTGCGCGGCGCCAGGATGCGACGCAGGGCGCGGGCTTCTCCCAGCCGGCGCATGGCATGGAAGGAAAGCGCCTGCGTGCCGGCGCGCACGGGCGCCGGTACCTCGGCGATGGCGTCGGTCATGGAACGGCCCCCCAGTACCGCCCGCACGACCGCGGCGCTTTCCGCAAGGAGATCGCGCAACGGCGCCGCGGTTGCGGGGGATGACGTCGGGTCTGGCATGGGGAAGCGATAAGGCGGGGGTGGGTAACCCCGTAATGGTACCTGCTCGCGGGCGGCGCGGCCGGCGGTCAGAACCGATAGCTGATCCCCACGACTCCGAAGGCCGACGTGCGGCGCTCGACGATGGGGCTGTCGCGCGCATCGCCCAGCAGGCTGCGCACGCCCAGCGTGGTGGACAGGCTCCATTGCGGGGCCAGGTCGTAGCGCCAGTTGGCATACAGCGTGGCCGACCGGAAGCCCGCGCCCGCCGAATAGCTCCGCAAGCCGGCGTCGCTGCGCGCGGACTCCGAGCTGCTGACGCCGAACCACGTGGACATATCGTCGTGGCTGCCCCAGGCGGTTTCCGCGCCCAGGCGCACGGCGTGGGGCCCGGACTGCCACACGGCATACGATCCGTTCAGCTCCACACGCGTGCCATAACCCGACCGCAAGGCCTGGATTGCCGTCGCGGTCACGCGCCAGCGGCCGGGCTGCCAGCGCACGAAGGCGCCCGCGGTGGCATGGGTGTCGATGTCGTCCAGGCCTTCCAGGCGGTCGTAATCGTCCGCGTCCCGCCCCAGCCGCAGGCCGGCGAACACCCCGGCCTGCCAGTCCGGCGCCAGCCTGGTCTGCAGGCCCAGGGTCGGCAGGCCGTCGTTGGTGCCGACGAAAAACGCGCCGCGCTCGTAGGAAAGCTGCAGCACCGGCCTGGCGTGGTAATCCTTGGCGCCGGCGTATTCGGGTACGATCCCCACGCCCAGGCCCACGCTGTTTTCGGCGTGGGCGGCGCCGCCCGCCAGCATGGCCCACACCCCCAGCCCCGCCCAGGCGGCGTGCAGCCGGCGCCCTGCGAACGATACGCCGCGGGAACGCAGCACCCCAGATTTGATTGCCATTGATTTGCCCTCGCGCATGGCCGCGCGACGGGGCGGCCTTCCGGGACGGGATTCTCGGCAAGGCGTTTTAAAAGTTTTTTAATTCCGGACCCGTAATCTGCGCGTCATTCCCGAACCGGAGACCATGCCTTGCACATACTGCTAATCGAGGACGACCCCATGCTGGGGGACGCCCTATGCGGCGGTCTGCGGGAAGCGGGCTATGCGGTCGACTGGATGACCGATGCGGCGCAGGCGCGCGCCGCGGTGACCGACCACGACTACGGCGCGATCCTGCTGGACCTGCAGCTGCCGCACGGCTCCGGCCTGGGCATACTGAAAAGCGTGCGCGAACGCTACGACGCCACCCCCGTCGTCATCCTGTCGGCGCGCGACCGGCTCAGCGACAGGATTAAGGGACTGGACGAAGGCGCGGACGACTACCTGGTCAAGCCCTTTCCCGTCGAGGAGCTGCTGGCGCGGCTGCGCGCCGTGACCCGGCGGGCCAGCCACCGCGTGGTGCCGCTGATGCGCATCGGCGACGTCCAGGTCGACCCGACGCGCCGCCATGTCATGCTGGCGGGCCAGCCGGTCAAGCTCAGCATCCACGAGTACCGCACGCTGGTCGCGCTGCTGGAACGCCAGGGCCACGTGGTCACCCGCGAACAGCTGGAAGACGCGGTGTACGGCCGCCATGGCACCATCGAAAGCAATACCGTCGCGGTCTATATCCACCAGTTGCGCCGCAAGCTGGGCAACGAGCTGATCGCGACGGTGCACGGCTTCGGCTACCGCATCGGCGAGGCGCGGCCATGATGGCCTGGCGCGCCCTGGCCGCGCAGCACGACAGCCTGCGCTTCCGGCTGCTGTGCGCCATGCTGATCGGCATCGTTGCCTTCGGCGGCGCCTGGTATTCGCTGCGCGCCTGGGACCTGAAGCGGCCGGAGACCGGCTACCTGGACGAGCGGTTGCGCGACGTCGCCAGGCAGATCGTCGAATCCATCCCGCGCACCTTGTCGCCCCATGATTCCATCGCCGCCTACAGCCTGCCGGACAGCGAGGCGGACCCGAAGGGCGACATGCTTTTCCAGGTCTGGCACATGCCCTCGGGCAAGCTCATCCTGCGCTCGCCCCGCGCGCCGGACCGGCCCATGAAGCCCAGCTTCTCCGAAGGCTTCAGTTCCATCGACGCGGACAACGAGACCTGGCGCGTGTATGCGCTGTCGGACCGCACCGGGACGATACAGGTCCAGACCGCCAAGGGCCAGGCCGACGTGGCGGCGACCTACAAGGCATGGGTCAGGGAAGGCGTGTTCGCCGCAGTGGGGATCTTCCTGCTGCTGGCGATCATCATGTGGACGGCCGTCCACATGAGCCTGCGCGCGCTGGACCAGGCCCGCGACGTGATCGCGCGCCGCTCGCCGTTCGACAACTCGCCCTTGCGGCAGGACCGCTTGCCCAGCGAGATCCGCCCCTTCGTCATCGCGATCAATCAGTTGCTGGAACGCCAGGAAGCGGCGCTGGCGCGCGAACGCCAACTGATCGCGGATGCCGCGCATGAACTGCGCACGCCGCTGGCCGCGATCCAGGCGCAGGCCCAGCGCGCGACGTCGTCGCATGACATCGATACGACCCGCGCCGAGGCCGCCAAGCTGCAGGCCGTCGCGGCGCGCGCCGCGCGCATCGTCGAACAATTGCTGGATCAGGCCCGACTGGATTCGGACGAGGCCCTGTCCATGGAAGACGTGGACCTGGCGGATATCGTCGACCTGGTGGTGCGCGATTTCGAAAGCAAGGCCGCGCACAAATCGCAGAAGGTCGCCATCGCCGCCGAAAGCTGTCCGGTGCGGGGAAACATCGACGCCCTGGGCATCCTGCTGGGGAACCTGGTGGACAACGCCGTGCGCTATACGCCGGAACGGGGGCACATCAAGGTGTCCTGCGGCCTGGATCACGGTGTGCCGGTGCTCGCCATTTCGGACGATGGCCCGGGCATTCCGGCGGCCTATCGCCGCCGCATCTACGACCGTTTCTTCCGGGTGCCCGGCAGGGCCGAAGGCGGGACGGGCATCGGCCTGTCGCTCGTCGCGCGCATCGCGCGGCTGCACGCGGCCGAGCTGGTGGAGATGCCCGCGGAGCGGGGCTTCCATCTGGCCGTGCGCTTTGCCGCGCATGAGGGGCAGGCGGCGCAGGCGGCCTCGACGCCTGCCTGAATCGCCACTTCAAACGGCCGCGGCCTTGCTCAGCGCGTGGCGCAGTGCTTTCAGGTCGGCATCCATCTGTATGCGCATCACGCGCAGCAGCGCTTTCGCGTTCTCGGACAACGGCATGCCCGGGCGAAACACCAGGAGGCCGGTGAACCGTATGTCCAGCGACAACGGACGCATGACCAGGCCGCGTTCCAGGTAGTCCAGGCCGATGATGGGATGCACCATGCCCATGCCGACGCCGCGCAGCGCCAGCTCGCATACCGAATTCGAATACGGCGTTTCCAGGACGGCGCGGATGGCCTTGCCTTCCTTCGCCAGGGCCTGTTCCAGGCGGCGCCGGCTGGCGTCTTCCGGGTTCAAGGCGATGAAGGGATGTTCGACCAGGTCGCGCGGCTGGATCACGCGGCGCGCCGTCAAGGGATGGTCCCTGCGCATCACGATGACGCCCGGCACGCTCAGGAACTCGGAATGCTCCAGGCCCGCGACGGACAGCTCATCGGCCATCAGGCCGAAATCCAGCTGGCCCGCCGACACCTGCTGCAGCACTTCGCGCGAGCTCATGATCTGGAACGACATGTGGGCGCGCCGCGATGCCAGGTCGAATGCGGCGATCGCGCGCGGCATGAAGCCGGTACCCAGCGCGGGAAATGAAGCCACGGCCAGGCGTCCCAGGCCGAATGATTTCAAGCTGCGTATGCGATGCTCGATGATCTCGAAACCGGCGAAGCAGCGATCGACCTCGACGATCAGTGCCTGGGCCTCGGGCGTGGGCACCAGGCGGCCGCGTATGCGTTCGAACAGCCGCAGCTCGGAAGCGCCTTCCAGCTTGCGTATCGATTGGCTCACCGCGGGCTGGGACACGCCCAGCAAGGTCGCCGCCTTGCTGGTGGTGCCGGCGCGCATGACGGCACGGAAGACCTCGATATCGCGCATTTCCATATATAAGCCCTGCTTATTCACCTAATGGGATCGGCGGTTGAGTTTATAGGCAGCGCTACTAGACTGCTAGGCTCGTTTTCCCTTTCCGGCGATGCCCACATGACCCTCGCGCTTCCCAACGATGAGCCCTTCGACAGTCTTTCCCCGCCCGTGCTGCGGGCCTCGACCGTCGTGTTCAAAACCTTCGACGACTTCGTCAAGCGCAAACGGCGGCAACCCGACGGCTACAGCTATGGCATCACGGGCACGCCCACGGCGCGCCTGCTGGAAAGCCGGATCGCGGCGCTGGAAGGGGGACGGCATTGCGTGATCACGCCGTCGGGCCAGTCGGCGCTGATGACCACGGTGATGGGCTTCGTCCGGGGTGGCGACCATCTGCTGGTGTCGGCCGCCTGCTATGGCGCGCTGAAGACCTTCAGCGAAAAATGGCTAGCGCACATGGGGGTGCAGGTGGAGCTCTATCGGCCTGATATCGGCGCCGATATCGACGCGCTGATCCGCCCCAATACGCGGATGATCTGCATGGAAGCGCCGGGCACCGTCAGCATGGAGATGCCCGACATCCCCGCCGTCGCGGCCACCGCCCGGCGCCGCGGCGTGCTGACCATGATGGACAACACCTGGGCCAGCCCGCTCGGCTTCCGCCCGCTGGAACACGGCGTGGACTTCAGCATCGAGGCGGCCACCAAGCTGTTTGGCGGGCATTCGGATCTGCTGATGGGCGCGATCTCCATGAACGACCACGCCCACTACGAGGTGCTGCGCGAGACCCAGAGCATATTGGGGCAGCAGGTCAGCCCTGACGATTGCTTCCTGGTCCTGCGTGGGCTGGAAACCCTGAAGGTGAGGCTGGACGCGCAAAGCGCCACCACCCTGGATATCGCTCGCTGGCTGCAGAACCAGCCGCAAGTCGAGCGGTTGCTGTTCCCGGCGCTGGAGGGCGACGCCGGCCATGCCGTGTGGAAGCGCGACTTCCGCGGCAGCGGCTGCCTGTTCTCCGTCATCCTGAAGCCGGCGCCGGAAGCGGCTTTTCACGGCTTCTTCGATTCCCTGCAACGCTTTTCGATCGGCGCGAGCTGGGGCGGCGTGCACAGCCTGGCGGCCTACTATCCCGCGCCGCTGCAAGCCCAGCGGGCGTTTCCCGTCACCGACCAGCCCATCGTTCGCCTGGCCATCGGGCTGGAGGACAAGGACGCGCTGATCGCCGATCTGGCCGCCGCGCTGCAAGGCTATGCGCGGCATCCGTCCAACCGGGCGCCCGCCACAGGCGGAGCCTGAATCGTCGGCGCGCCCGGCGCAGAATCAGAAGCACGCCGGCCGACCGGCGGCTGAAGGGGTATATCGATGCTTGATCTTTTTTTGCGCGCCCTGCCCTTGCTGCAGAAAGCGGTGCTGGTGACCCTGGGGCTGGGATTTTCTTCTTTCATCCTGGGCAGCGCGCTGGGCATGCTGGTCTGCCTGGCCCGCATCTCCGAGATAGCGCCGCTGCGCTGGTTCGCCTTCGCCTACGTGTCGGTCTTCCGCGGCACGCCCTTGCTGATCCAGATCCTGCTGATCTACTTCGGCTTGCCGAATATCGGCCTGGTCATCGAACCGATCCCGGCCGCGCTGCTGGCCCTGACGCTGTTTTCCGCGGCCTACCTGAGCGAAAACTTCCGCTCCGGCATATCGGGTGTGGATCGGGGACAGTGGGAAGCAGCATGGTCCATGGGCATGGGCTATCGCCGCACCCTGGTCCGCATCATCCTGCCACAGGCCTTGCGCATCGCCATCCCGCCGCTGGGCAGCCGCCTGATCGCCCTGATGAAGGACACCTCGCTGGCGTCCACCATCACCGTCGTGGAGCTGACCCGCGTGGCCGACCAGCTGGGCGCCAGCACCTTCCGCTACATGGACATGTTCCTGATCGTCGGCGCGATCTACTGGATCATCAACCAGATACTGACCCTGGGCCAGACATGGCTCGAAACCACTCTGTCGAGGCGCTACCAATGACGAATCCCGACCGCGTCGAGCCGCAACGCACGGCGCTGTGCGTGCGCGGCCTGAGCAAGCGCTTTGGCGACAACATCGTCCTGCGCGGCATAGACCTGAGCGTAGGACAAGGAGAGGTCGTGGTCATCATGGGCCCCTCCGGCTCGGGCAAGACCACCTTCATCCGCTCCTTGAACTTCCTGGAACTGGCGGACGAGGGCTATATCGAGGTGGCCGGAACGGCCGTCGAAAACGCAGGCCCCAGGCTGCGGCGCGATGCCCGCCGCAAGGCGCTGGACATCCGCAGGAAGACGGCGATGGTCTTTCAATCCTTCAATCTTTTCCCGCACATGACGGCGGCCGGGAACGTGATGGAGGGACTGATATCCGTCAAGGGCGTGGCGCGCGCCACGGCCAGGGAACAGGCGCTGGCGCTGTTGACGCGCGTGGGCCTGCGTGACAAGGCCGATGCCTATCCCGGCAAGCTGTCGGGCGGCCAGAAGCAGCGGGTCGCCATCGCCCGCGCGCTGGCCATGCAGCCGGAAGTGATCTTCTTCGACGAGCCGACCTCGGCGCTGGATCCCGAACTGCGCGACGACGTGCTGCAGGTGATGCGGGAACTGGCGGCGGAAGGCATGACCATGCTGGTCGTCACCCACGAGACCCGCTTCGCACGCGACGTGGCGGATCGCATCGTGTTCATGGAAGGCGGCCATATCGTGGAAGACACGACGCCGCAGCTATTCTTCAGCGAAGCCGCCAGCGAACGCTGCCGGCAGTTCCTGCGCCGCGTGGTCTGACCGCCGGGCGCCAGGCGCGGCGCGGCCGCCCCATGGCGCCCCATGGCGCGCTTGTACGCGCTCAGACCAGCGGGCGACGTTCGCTGGCCATCTGGAAGATGCAGTCGCCGCGCCGGACCATGGCCAGCGCCCGCTTGCAGACGACTTCGCCATCGCCGGGGAAGTACACCGTCTGCGGCGGCCGCAGCGGCGTGTCCGGAAAATGGATCAAGGCGGCGGGCTGGCCTTTACGCACCTTGGCGCCCAAGGCCACCAGGGGTTCGCAGATACCGTTATCGTAGGCATACACGTAGTGCGCGCTGCGATCTATCGTCATCAGCCGCGCCTGCGCGGGCGGCGCGGCAGGCACCATGTCGCCATGCAGCACGCCCATGTAGCCCAGTAGATGCAGCAGCCCCTGCATGCCCTGCCCGACCAGCGCGGGATCGACATTGCCGCCGCCGCCGAGTTCGGTCAGGAAGCAGATGGCCCCTTGCCGCCGCGCGGCAGCCGTCACATTGACGGCGTTGGGCTGGTACAGGAAGGCCTTGGGCAAGCCGAAGGCCTTCAACAGGCCGATGACGTGCGTTTCTTCTTCGGCATCGCGAGGCTCCAGGCCCATCATGTTGGCGCCGTCGTATTGCAGCGAAGTGCCGCCCGAGTGCAGGTCCACCATGTATTGCGCGCGCGCCAGCAGCACATGCTCGATGTAGTGCGCGATGACCTGCGAAGGCGTGCCGGCGGGATCGCCGGGATAAAGCCGGTTCAGGTTGCCGTTGTCGATCGGAGACGTGCGCATGCCGGCCTCGGCCGCCGGCGCATTGGCCATCGGCAGCAGGATCAGTTGTCCCGTGACGGTTTCCGGCTCGATTTCGCGTATCAGCCGGGAAACGATGATCTGCCCTTCGTATTCGTCGCCATGCGTGCCGGCGCTGATGATGACGGTGGGCCCCGTTCCGTTGCGTATGGACGCGATGGGTATGGGCAGCCACCCATAGGCCGATCGATGGACCGAATGGGGCAGGCGCAGGAATCCCACCTGCTTGCCCGCCGCGTCCAGGTCGATCTCGCATTTGATGGGGTTGGCGACGGGTTGGCGATCCGCCGTCCCCGCCTGTGCCGTTGTGTCTGACTGCTTCACCATGCTTTCGTTGCCTTGTTCATGTTGCCTACCATGTCGTAGTCGGTGCCGACGTATTCGTGGCCAAACCGTTCCAGCGTTCCATCGGCGCGCATGTCCGTCAACGCCTTGTCCATGGCCTCGCGCAGCGCTGCCGCGCCCTTGGGAACGATGGCGGCGCCCAGCGAATACACCAGGGGCTCGCCGACCGGCTTGACGGGCAGCTTGTTGACGGTGCGCACGCTATTGCCGTGCACGTACGAGTCGATGACGGAATCCAGGCGTCCGCTGACCAGGTCGTTGTAGAGGAAGCCGCCGCCTTCATAGGTGCGTATTTCCGAATCCGGCAGATTGCGCCGCGCCCATAGTTCGTTGGACGTACCCGCGCTGACGCCGACGCTGTGGCCTTTCAGGGTGGCGGCGTCGCGGATGTCCTGGTTCTTTTCGTTGACCCAGATGCGGAAATCCTGCACCGCATAAGGCACGGTGAAATCAACGACCTTTTCACGGTCGGGCGTTTTGGCCAGGCTGTTCACGACCACGTCGTACTTGCCGGTGTTGATGCCTTCGATGAAATTCTTGAACTTGTCCGCGACGAATTCGACCTTGGGGATCCCGATGCGGCGGAACATCTCGCGCGCGACGGCAACATCGTAGCCGGCCGGGGCGTTGTCCTGTCCCAGGAAGCTCCATGGCGGGCTGGTCTGCGTATTGGCGACGCGCACGACGCCACGCTGGCGCAGGTCATTCAGCGAGTTGTCCGCCGCCTGCGCGGGCAGCGCCATCAGCAGCGCCGGGGCTGCCATCAATGCCGTGATGAAAGCACGGCGCCTCGCGGCCGTCCGTGTGGATGGTCCAAGGACCAGGTTGGTGTGCCCGGACTTGCGTCCGGCTGCCGGCGTGCGGGCAGATGTATGGTCGTTCATGAGCTGGCGCTCCCCTTGTAGCGATCGATCGTCCGGCGCGCGGCGCGGGCTTGCCGTCCACGGCCATGCGAACCGGCATGCCGGCGTAGCTGCCGGTGCCTGGCGGCATTCTTGAATGGGCGGGGGCCAGCGGCAAGCGAGCGGGGCGCTTGGCTAATAAGCGGCACTTATAGGTGCAGGCGCGCAAGGCAGCCTGGCCCCACGTAGCGCGGCTACCCGATAACCTGTGCTTCTGAACATAGTGCCGCCGGGCGTTGACCCCGCCGGGCCCGATGCCCGAGACTGCCCCGCAGCCCGCCGACCAGGCGATGGCGCCATGACATCACGGGGGAATGCATGAACATCCGCACCAAGACCTTTGCCCGCGTCCGCGCGGCCATCGCGGCCATCGTGCCCGCCTGCGCCCTGCTGGCCGTCCAACCGGCATGGAGCGCCGGCGACCGCCTGCTGGCGCGCATCCAGGCGGCGGGGGTCATCCGCATCGCCAATACCCAGAGCTCGCCGCCCTGGACCTTCCTGAACGACGCCAACCAGCCGGCCGGCTACGACATCGATATGGCGTACGAAGTCGCCAGGCGCATGGGCATTCCCAAGGTCGAATTCGTCGCGGACGCCTTCAAGAACTTCGTCGAGGGCTTGAAGGCGGACAAGTACGACTTGGTCATGAACGACCTGACGCCCACCGCCGAACGGGCGAAGCAGGTGGACTTTTCCTCGCCCTACGGCGTGGAAGACTTCCGCATATTCGTGCGCCAGGACAATACCGACATCCGCTCGCAGGACGACCTGGCGGGCAAGCGCATCGGCGTCACCACCGGCTCTTCCAACGAATCGTGGTCGCGGGCACACCTGACCCGATCGGAGATCAAGACCTATGACAACGGCGGCCTGGTGTTCGCCGACCTGGGCAACCGCCGCATCGACGCGGTCATCATTTCGCATTTCGGCGGTCTGAAGTATGCGAACGTCAATCACCTTCCCATCAAGGAAGTCGGCGAGCCGCTGACCTATCAGCTGTCGGCGGCGGCCATGGCCAAGGACGAACCGGCCCTGCGCGCGAGCGTCGACCAGGCCATCGCCGCCATGATGGCGGACGGCACCATCGAACGCATCGGCAGGAAATGGGTGGGCGAGCAATACGATATGGTCGGGACCATACGCCGCGCCGAGCAGGAGGCGGCGGCCAACGCGCAGGCCGGTAAATAGCAACAAATAGCCGGTCGAGCGGCGACGGGCGTCCGGTATCGATTGCGGCGGCACGCGCTGTAATTCATGCCACGCCCCGTCCCGGGCGCTACGCCGCCGTGCCGGCGTCCGTCCTGAACGACATGGGCGACACGCCCAGGCGGCGTTCGAAGGCGCGTGCCATTTGTTGCCGCCCGGAAAAGCCGCAGCGCAGCGCGATCTTGTCCAGCGACTGGTTCGTGCCGGACAGCAGTTCCCGCGCCAGGTCCACCTGGGCGGCCCTGATGTATTGGTTGGGCGACAGGTCGAACACGTCCTTGAACGTACGCGCCAGCTGACGCGTACCCAGGCAGACATGTTCGGCCACTTCATCCACCGTCACGCCTTGCTCCAGCCGCGCCAGGATGAAGTCGGTGGCCCGCCGCAGGCGGTCGGTGGTACCGCCGTAGGCGGCGAGCGCCGTGCTTTGCTGCCCTTGTCCCGGCGCTCGCACGCGGAACACCACCAGATCGCGCGCGATCGCCAGGGCCAGCTCCCTGCCGAAATCCTCGTCGACCAGGCTCAGGGCAAGATCGATGCCGGCGGAAGCGCCGGCCGACGTGAACATCTTGCCCTGGCGCGTGAACAGCGTGTCTTCATGCACGCGCACCGCCGGATAAAGATGGGCGAAGCGTTGGATATATCCCCAATGCGTCGTCGCCGGCCCGCCATCCAGCAGGCCCGACTCGGCCAGCACGAACGCGCCCGTGCAGACCGAGCCCACGCGCCGCACGCGGGGCGCCACCGCCAGGAGCCAGTTCCTGAGCTGCAGGTCGTGCTTCGCATTCATCACGCCGGGTCCGCCGGCGACGATCAGCGTGTCGAAGGCGCAGATGTCGGGCGGCGGCAGCGCGGCGCTCTGCAGGCGCAGGCCGGAGGACGTGGCGATCTCGCCGCCGAATGAGGAAATCGCCGTGACGCGGTAACGATCCGGTTCGTCGGCGCGGCGCTGGTGATGATTGGCCCGGCTGAACACGTCGGCGGGCCCGGTCGCGTCGAGCAGCAGGACGTCGTTGAAAACGACGATCCCGACTTCCCGAGTGCCCACGGCGGGCAGGCGCGCCACGACCGCGTCAGTCCGCGGCGAAACCGATTTCCTGGACAACCTGCTTCCACTGGGCATATTCCCTCTTCATGGTGTCGGCCAGGGTGGCGGCGTCCCCATCGCCGATTTCCAGCCCGGCGGCCAGCAGCGGCGCGCGGACTTTTTCATCCTTCACCAGGGCCTGCACGATGCTCCGGTAGCGTTCCACGGTGGCGGCGCCGACGTTGCGCGCCAGGAAATAGGAAAACCACTCCTGGCTGACCAGTTCCTTGTAGCCTTCTTCCGGAAACGTCGGCACGTCCTGCAGCTGGGAGGCGCGCGACGTTCCCGTCACGGCCAGTATCTTCAGCTTGCCCGCGCGATGATGGTCCAGGATATCACTGGGCGCCAGGAAGGCGAACGGGATCTGCCCCGACAGCACGTCGGCCAACGCCGGCGCCGAGCCGCGATAGGCGACGTGCGTGAATTTGCAGTCCATGGCGCGCTGGAGCAGCACTCCCGAGAAATGGAAGACGCTGCCGGAAGCCGGCGAACCGTAGAAGCCGAACTCGGGGTTCTGGCGGATCAGGGCGACGGCTTCCTTCAAGGTTTTGGCGGGCACCGTGGGCGCGCAGGCGAAGGCGATCGGCGCGGTGGCGACGGTGCCGACGGGAACGAAATCCTTGAATGGGTCGTAGGGCAGGTTCCGGTAGGTGTGGGGATAGATCACCATCGACGAGCCTATGGTCTGCAGCAGGACGCTGCCGTCGGTCGGTCCGGTTTTCGCGTAGCCCACGGCAACCTGTCCGCCCGCGCCGGAACGGTTCTCCACCACCACGTTGGCTTGCAACGCGGCCGCCAGGACCGGCGCCACCACTCTGGCTATCCTGTCGCCCGTCGCGCCGGGCGGGAATCCCACCAGCAAACGGATCACGCCCGGATGGGCGTCGGATGCCATCGAAAGCGCCGGGCGTATCAACGCCAGGCCGCCCAGCATGTGCAGGGCTTTGCGTCTGCGATTCATGATCGACCTTTATATAGACCGCCGACGGGCGGTTCCCCTAGCCGCGAGTTTCGCCGTCCGGGGCCATGGCGACTGGACATATGCATGCCATTTCAGGACATTCCCGGTGCGCGTATCGCGGCGATGTCCTCAAATGGCACGCAAATGTCCGGCGCGGTTGGCGCCGTGCTGGCAGGGTGACATCATGAGAACCGATACCGAAAGCCGCGATGCGCAAACCCCGGACGCCAAGGGCCAGTCCCGCAAGACCCGCATAGGGATGCTGGTCTTCCCGCTGGTGACGTCGCTGGACATCCTGGGACCCTTCGAAGTCCTGGCGCGCGCGCCGGATTGCCAGGCCGAGCTGGTCTGGAAAAACCGCGAGCCCGTCAGGGGCGACACCGGCCTGGTGCTCACGCCCGACAGGAGCTTCGACGACGCGCCGCAGTACGACGTGATCGTGGTGCCGGGCGGGCCGGGCCAGACGCCGTTGATGGAGGATGACGACGTCATCGGCTTCCTGCGCCAACAGGCGGCCGGCGCGGAGCTGGTCACCTCGGTCTGCACCGGATCGCTGCTGCTGGCGGCCGCGGGATTGCTGGACGGGCGCAAGGCTACCTGCCACTGGATGTCGATCGACCAACTGGCCTTGTTCGGCGTCGAGGCGGTGCCGGATCGTGTCGTGGTGGACGGGAACAGGATCACCGGCGGGGGCGTGACGTCCGGCCTGGATTTCGCTTTCACGGTGCTGGCCAGGCTGCGCGGCGAAGGGCCCGCGAAGGCGCTGCAGCTGATGCTGGAATACGATCCCGCGCCGCCCTACCAGAGCGGCCACCCGCGGGTCGCGGCGCCGGAACTGGTCGAGCAGGTGCGGACGTCCGCCCGCGACATGCTCGAGCGCCGGCGCGAAGTCTCCGCGCGCGTCGCCGGGAAACGCGTCGCCTAGCTGGCGAGGCCAGGGTGGCCTTGGGCCTCCGGGCGTCGTGCCTCTCGCCCATGGCCTCTGGCCCCTGGCCCTGGCCCTTTGCGCCTCTGGGCTCTGTGCCTCTTTGCCTCTGGGCCCCTGGGCCTTCATGCCTCCAAGACCCCTGCGCATACCCCCATCACGGGAATACGGCAATGCCGTATAATTCCGCCCTCATCCCCGTGCCGTCACGGCGCGGCGGCTAGAACCCGGGTGGCGGCACGCAGCCGCTCCACCCACGCATCGATCAATCATGGAAAAAAACCTCCCGCCGGCGCGCGCCGCCCGGCGGCAGCCGTCGCGCATCAGCGAAGCGCGCAGCCGCGTCGGCCTGCCCCAGGCCGACTTCGCGGAACTGCTGGGCGTCAGCGTGCGCACCTTGCAGGATTGGGAGCAGGGCCGGCGCAATCCCTCCGGCGCGGCCAAGACACTGTTGCAGGTGGCGATGCTGCACCCTGAAACCCTGCGCGACCTGCCGCGCTGGCATGCGGACGAGTCCGGCCTGCCGCCCGCCTGAATCGAAACGACTATCCCGCCGCACGGCCTGTACCCGTGCGCGTAACCACGGTGAACTAGATTGGAAATCCTGGAAAAATCGCGAGCCGCCAACGGCTCCAGCAATACGGCCGATGGCATGGGCGCCACGGCTCCCCGCAGCGACGTCGGCGCGTCGCCAGCGGGTGCTGCCGACGTCGCCGGTAACGGCCTGGCCACGGCCAAGGCCGTCACCGCGGATAGCGGCAGCAGCCGCGCGCCGCGCGTCGGCTTCGTTTCGCTGGGCTGTCCCAAGGCGCTGGTCGA
This sequence comes from Bordetella genomosp. 8, assembly GCF_002119685.1. NCBI lineage: Bacteria > Pseudomonadati > Pseudomonadota > Betaproteobacteria > Burkholderiales > Alcaligenaceae > Bordetella > Bordetella genomosp. 8. The sequence continues at coordinate 5,822,227 of NZ_CP021108.1, forward strand.
TTCCGAACGCATCCTGACCCAGCTGCGCACCGAAGGCTACGACGTCACGCCGTCCTATGACGACGCCGATGTCGTGGTCGTGAACACCTGTGGCTTCATCGACAGCGCCAAGGCCGAATCGCTGGAAGCGATCGGCGAAGCGCTGGCCGAGAACGGCAAGGTGATCGTCACCGGCTGCATGGGCATCGAGGAATCCGCCATCCGCGACGTGCATCCCAGCGTGCTGGCGGTGACCGGCCCGCAGCAGTACGAGCAGGTGGTGCGCGCCGTGCATCAGGCCGCGCCTCCCAGCGCCACGCACAACCCCTACCTGGATCTGGTGCCGCCGCAAGGCATCAAGCTGACGCCGCGGCACTATGCCTACCTGAAGATTTCGGAGGGCTGCAACCACCGCTGCAGCTTCTGCATCATCCCGTCGATGCGCGGCGACCTGGTCAGCCGTCCGGTCGGCGACGTGCTGAACGAAGCGGAACGGCTGGTGAAGGCCGGCGTCAAGGAACTGCTGGTGATTTCGCAGGACACCAGCGCCTACGGCGTGGACCTGAAATACCGCAGCGGTTTCTGGAACGGCCGGCCGGTCAAGACCCGCATGACCGAACTCTGTTCGGCGCTGTCGGAACTGGGCGTCTGGACCCGCCTGCACTACGTCTATCCCTACCCGCACGTCGACGAAGTGATCCCGCTGATGGCGGAAGGCAAGATCCTGCCCTATCTGGACATCCCGTTCCAGCATGCCAGCCCGCGCATCCTGAAAGCCATGAAGCGCCCGGCGTTCGAAGACAAGACCCTGGCGCGCATCAAGAAATGGCGCGAGATCTGTCCGGACCTGACGCTGCGGTCCACCTTCATCGTGGGATTCCCCGGCGAGACCGAGGAAGACTTCCAATACCTGCTGGACTGGATGAGCGAAGCCCAACTGGATCGGGTCGGCTGTTTCCAGTATTCGCCGGTGGAAGGCGCGCCCGCCAACGCGCTGGGCGATGCCGTGCCGGATGAAGTCAAGCAGGAGCGCTGGGAGCGCTTCATGGCGCACCAGCAGCAGATTTCGGCGGAGCGCCTGCAGGCGCGCGTGGGACGCGAAATCGAAGTGCTGATCGACGAGGTCGATGAAGACGGCGCCATCGGCCGCAGCAGCGCCGACGCGCCGGAAATCGACGGCAGCGTCTATGTGGCGTCGGAACGGCCGCTCAAGCCGGGCGACCTGATCCGCGCCACGGTGACGGACGCGGACGAATACGACTTGTGGGCCGACGCGATCGAGCGTTGAAAACGCGCGGCGCCGAAAAGGGCCGCGCCGCTGCCCGGGCCTGATCGCCCGGGCAGCGCGCCGTTCAATCCAGCAACGCTCAGTCCAGGAAGTCCGACAGGTCGTCGGCGTGTTCTTCTTCCACAGCCAGGATTTCTTCCATCAGGCGGCGCGTGGTGGGATCGTCTTCGCCGATATAGTCGACGATCTGCTTGTAGCTATCGATGGCGATCCGCTCGGCCACCAGGTTTTCCTTGATCATGTCTTCCAGCGAGGACGCTTCGACATATTCGGAATGGCTGCGCTTGGCAAGATTGGCCGGGTTCATGTCCGGTTCGCCGCCCAGTTGCACGATGCGTTCGGCGATGCGATCGGCGTGCTGCTGCTCTTCCGTTGCGTGCTCGGCGAATTCCGCCGCCACCGGCTCGGCGTTCATGCCGCGCGCCATGAAGAAGTGGCGCTTGTAGCGCAGCACACAGACCAGCTCGGTGGCCAGGGCATCGTTCAGCAGGCGCAGCACGGTCTCGCGGTCGGCACGGTAGGTATCGGTGACCGCGCCGTCTTCCAGGCCCTTGCGGGCACGCTCGCGCATCGCCTGCACGTCAACGTGGAAATCGGCCTTTTTCGATTGGGTGGACATATCCATATGACACTCTCCTTGTCTAGGGCGTTGGACGAAGGCGGCGACCATGGCCGCCTCGCTCGATCGTGAAATGCACCGACGGGAACTCGATCGGTGCTGTGTCCAAACGTATCGCCGCCCCGGCGGTCCCGCCGTCAAACTTGCGTAAACTACCGGGCTTCGGTCTTAGGTTTGTGCCTAAGCAAGTTTCGATCCCGACGCAAGCATGAAACTCGAAAACATCTGTGTGTACTGCGGCTCGAATGCCGGCCGGCAGCCTGTCTATGCCGAAGCGGCCCGTGCCTTCGGCCGCGAGCTGGCGCGGCGTGGCCTGGGGCTGGTGTACGGCGGGTCCAGCAACGGCATCATGGGCATCCTGGCCGACGCGGTGCTGGAAAGCGGCGGTCGCGCCATCGGCGTGATCCCCGAAGCGCTGGTCAAAAAGGAACTGGCCCACCGCGGACTGACCGAGCAGCACGTCGTGACGTCCATGCACGAACGCAAGACGCTGATGGCGGAAAAGGCCGACGGCTTCGTGGCGCTTCCCGGCGGCGTCGGCACGCTGGAAGAAATTTTCGAAACCTGGACCTGGGCGCAGCTGGGCTTTCACGCCAAGCCCTGCGGCCTGCTGAATATCGCCGGCTATTTCGACAAGCTGACGGAATTCCTGGATCACACGGTGGAAGAAGCCTTCATGCGGCCGCAGCACCGCGCCATGCTGGCGGTAGATAGCGATCCAGGTCGGCTGCTGGAGCAATTCGCCGGCTACACGCCGCCCACCGTGTCGAAATGGATAGCGCCAGCCAAGTAGTGCACGGCAGGAGCGCCCGCAGGGGCGCCGGCACGGGCACGGGCAAGGCAGGCATGCACACGAAGAATCAACGCCACGCAGGCGACCCGATCAAGACAGGCGACCCAGACAAGCTCCATGAAAACCACCACCGAACAACTGCTGCGCGATTATTTCCACGCCAAGGACGAAAACCGTCCCTGGTACATGGCCCGCGCCTTCGCGCCCGATGCGCGCCTGAACATGGTGCTCAAGACGCAGGCGATCGCCTTCCCTTCCGAAGTCGCCGGCGAACCCGCCATCGCCGATACGCTGTCGCGCGCCTTCGGCCAGACCTACGACAACGTCTACACCTTCTACCTGGACCGCCCCGCGCCGGATGCGGTGCTGGATGAATTCAGCTGCGACTGGATGGTGGCGATGACGGAGAAGGCCAGCGGCAAGGTGCGCGTGGGCTGCGGTCGCTACGACTGGCGCTTCCAGGCCGAACCGCATCGGGTCAAGCACCTGACCATCACCATCGAATCGATGGCGACGCTGCCCGCCGACACCATGCCGGCGGTGTTCGGCTGGATCACCGCGCTACCCTACCCCTGGCTGGAGCGCGGCGCGCTGGACAGCATGCCGGCGGTGCCGGGCATGGAAAACCTGCGCTGGTTGGCGCGCTGACCGGACGGCCTCACGCGTCCCGCCGCACCAGGTGGTGGCGGATCGTCAACGGCCCGATCACTTCCTGGCGCCATGCGCCCTGCGCGGCCGGAACCAGCCGCACGTCGCTGGCCAGCGACGCGAAGCTGCGCACAGGATCCAGCCTGATCGCGGAACCATCAAAGGCCGTTGCGGTATCGAGCCGGTACCAATAGGGATTGATGCGTAAGGTATAGCTGCCATCCGCCATGCGCTTGATATCGGTACGCATGTAGGCCATGCCCCCGGGCAGGACCGCGACTCCATCGTCCATCCTGACCGGCCCCGTGTCGCCCAGCGCGTGGAGCCCGCAGAGGAAGCCGGCCGCGGCGGTTTGCGTGAGATAGGTCGTCAGCGCCGCCGTGTCCGGGCCGGCCAGCCTGCGCAGCGCCAGCAGGCCGCGCTCGACGCCCGGGACGTGCGAGTCTTCCCCGGCGTGGGCACTTGAAGTGGTGTACGGAATGTAGTTGCCCTGGCGATCGACGCCCGTGACGGAGAACTGCGCGGAGACGCGCATGATCCCGTCCACCCGCAATTGCTCGTCGATCTCCACCACGGTGGGGCCGGCAGGACCGGCGATCTCGTACTGCGTGAGCGTCCGGGGCGCCAGGTCGCCGTTCAGCAGCTCGGCGGCGAAGCGTTCGTGCTGCGCGCGGCTCATCAGCAAGGCGCAGCGCCCGCGCGCCGGGTCGTACTTCACTCCGAAGTGATCGGCGACCGCCCTGCGCAAGTCGGGCGTCCAGCCGTCGATGAACGCTTCGGACCCCGCCGAACGCGATCCGGAATGGTCGTCGGCATCGTCGTCCGGAATGCACACGGCCTGCAGGGCTTCCATCAGCTGGGAAGCGAGCCGCAGGCGGCTGACCGCATGCGACTCGAGCCGATCGCGCCAATCGCGCCAATCGCCGTCGGATGGCGGATCGGCGTCCAGATCCTGCACCAGGGCGGAGGCCGCGTCGTTCAAGCCGTCATGCAGGATATAGCCCGAGCGCAGCAGGGCGGCTTCGGCGTTCCGGCGGCTGCCCGCGTGATGCGCGATGAAGCGGCGCCAGGCGAGGCTGGCAATCCGCGTGCATACGCGCATGACGTCGTCGGCCGCCATGTCGGTGAAGCTGGCGCATTCCGCGCAGGCCGATGCGGCGGATTCGGCGCCTTCGCGCAAGGCACGCATGGCGTGTTCCGGATCGGAGGCGCCACGTGCCAGGGCCTGCGCGACATCAGCCAGGTGATCGACGGCGGTTTCCATATGCGGGGCGGCGCGTTCTTGGGCGATCGCCGCCAGGGCAGCCTTGTCCAGTGACAGGCCGTAGGGCCGCAGCAGGGGTTGAGCGATGCGCAGGCACTCGACTTCGCGGTTGCACAGGGTATTGATGGCGCCGTAATCCAGCACGAGCGTGGCTAAGGCGCGGCCGGCTGAGGCGCGGCCGGCTGAGACGTGGCCGGTTGGGGCACGGCCGGCCGATACGCGGCGATCGGCATCCGGGTCGCGGGATCCACCAGGACGGGGAGACAGGCCATCAACCGCCCATTGCACGGCCGCCCGCAGGTGCTGTTGGACGTTCGGTGGCAGGGTCAGGCCCGCGGGCAGGCAATCGCTTTCCCAGGCGTCGAGCGCCAGGGCCAGCGTTTTCAGGCCTTGCGCAATGGGCCATCGCCGCGCGCCTGCACCCGTCGTTTCAAGATCGCGCAGGCCGGCGGCCAGCCTGTCGAGATGGCGTTGCGCGTGATGATCGCGCACGCTGCGCAGCAGCGCCGCGGCGCCCGCGTAATCGGGTGCGGCGCTTTCCATGGCGCGCACCAGCTGCGTCAACGTCCGTATATCCAGCCCATGGGTGTAGGCCAGGACGTCCTTCAAGCGCTTGCCCAGCAAGGCCGCGGCGATCAGCCGGGGCGCGAGGACGGGAACGCCGCCGGACGCCAGGACATCGGCATAGCCCACGATGGCCAGGCTTTTCATCAGCGACCTGGCGGCCAGCTCGTACACGGCCTGCGGCGGACGGCCCTGCTCGAGCTGGAAGTCGATCAGCCGTGACGTCGCATGGACGAAGTAATCCAGGCGATCGCAAACCGTGCGGTTCACAGCCGACCGGAGTTCGCCGATGAGACCGAGCCGCTGTTGCCATATGTCCGGCGATCCGCGCAGGTGTCGCAGCGCCCGCCCGAGCGCACACCGTGCAAGCGCGTCGGCGCCGGTGGCGGCGCGGTCCCGGCCCGGGGGCGCCGCGAGTTGCGCGGCCAAGGTCTTCAATTCGACGTGCGACAGCTGGCCTAGCGCGATGGCCAGCAGGCCATCATCCCCGCCCGTCCCCCCGGCCCGGCGCAACGCGGTGGCAAGACGGGCGCACGCCAGGTCCAGCGCATGGCCATCGGCCCGTGGGGATACCGGCAAGGCCCGGACGACCTGCTTCAGTGCCGGCAGCAGCGCGCGGCGCGCCAGTTCGCCCTCCAGCATCGCGGAGAATCCCGTCCAGGCCTCGCGGACGGGGTCCGCCCTGGGCGCGTGCGCGACCCACGGCACCGGGCCCGGCGTGGCGCTGCCCAGCGACTGCCGCAGGGTCGCGAGCTGGCTGGTGTCGGCGCCGTGGAGATAGGTCTCGGCGATGCGACGAAATACCTGGGCATGCGCCTGGCCCGCGCACCTGCGCGTGACCCGGTGGAACAGGCGCTGCATATCGTCCTGGCAAACCGGGTTGCCAGCGTAAGCCCGTGACCACTTCGCCATGGCCCGTACCCGATCGGCGCTGCCGGCCCTGGCGTACACCAAAGATAGCTTGCCGCGCAGGCCGTGCATCTGGCGCATGTCGCCGATCAGCGTTTTCAGCCGTTGTCGGCTGCCGGGCCGCGCGCGGAAAGCGGCTGCGGCGGACGCTGACGGCGGGTTGTCCGTCGAGCCATCCATGGGATAGGCCAGGCTGCCACCCCCCAGACCATCCACCGCCATCATGCTCTCCTGTTCCCTGCGTGCGCACGCCCGCGCAAGCAGCCGGGCATCGTATGGGGTGCGGACACTGGTACCGATGGAAGGGCGCGTATTTGGGGCGGAGTCCTAGGACACACGCAGGGACATCCGACCGGCGCATGCGGTGCGGCATCTGGGCTACCATGGCAGCGCTGGCTACCGGGCGCGCCCGGAGGCCGGACCCAGCCATCGATGACGAACCACGCAATGACTATCGACGACGCGCATCGGATTGCCGACCTGGATGCCCTGACCGCGCTGTACGGGCAGCCCAAGGACACTTCGCTGCTGAAAGAAAGCGCCACGCTGCATCCGAACTACTGCGCGTTCATACGCGCCGCGCCCTTTGTCGCGCTGGCGACCAGCGGGCCCGGCGGCCTGGACGTCTCGCCACGCGGCGATGCGCCGGGCTTCGTGGAAATCCACGACGAACGGACGTTGCTGCTGCCAGACCGCCGCGGCAACAATCGCGTCGACAGCCTGCGCAATGTGATCGCCGATCCGCGCGTGGCGCTGCTGTTCCTGATCCCGGGTATCGGCGAAGCGCTGCGCGTCAACGGACGCGCGCAGATCACGGTGGACCCCGCGCTGCTGGACGAGCTGTCCATGGACGGCAAGCCGCCGCGTTCGGTGCTGGTCGTCAACGTGGAGACGGTGTTCTTCCAGTGCTCGCGGGCCGTGGTGCGGTCGCGGCTATGGGACCCGGCCACGCAGCTTTCCAGGGACGCGCTGCCCAGCGCCGGGCGCATCCTGCGCGATCTGATCGGCAGCGGTTTCGATGGCGATCAGTACGACCGGGAATTGCCGGAGCGTGTGCAGAAGACGCTTTATTGAGCAATGCCGGCGGCGCAGGCCTACGCCTTCGCCTGCCAGCCGCGCGCGAAGATTTCGACCGGCTGGCGCTTGCCGCCGGCTTTCTGCAGTTCCAGCAGGCGCAGGATGCCATCCGCGGTGGCGATATCGATGCCGGTGGGCAATACGCGCAATACCGTGCCGGGCACGGTGGCCGATTCGCCGGGCAAGGCCTGGGCGCGCCATACCTTGACCGGCTCGTCCAGCCCCGGCAGACGCACGGTGGCGCCCGGCACCGGATCGAAGGCCCGCACCCGCCTGGCCAGGGTTTCCGCGGACAGCGAAAAATCCAGCGCCGCTTCGGCCTTGTCCAGTTTGGCCGCGTAGGTCACGCCCTGCTCCGGCTGCGGCGTCGGCGTCAGGGCGCCAGCGGCCAGGGCATCAAGGGCTTCCACGATCGCGGCGGCGCCCGCCGCCGCCAGGGCATCATGCAGCGACGCCGCGTTCTGTTCGGCACCGATGGGAACGCGGCGCACCAGCAGCATGTCGCCGGTATCCAGGCCGGCGTCCATCTGCATGATGGTGACGCCGGTTTCGCTGTCGCCCGCTTCGATGGCGCGCTGGATGGGCGCGGCGCCGCGCCAGCGCGGCAACAGGCTGGCGTGGATGTTCAGGCAGCCATGGGGTGGAAGATCCAGCACCCATTGCGGCAGGATCAGGCCGTAGGCCGCGACCACCATGACGTCGGGCGCGGCGGCCCGCAACTGGTCGCGGGCCTGGGCCGCTTCCTCGGGATAACGGCCGTCCAGGCGCAGGCTGCGCGGCTGATCGACGGGAATGCCGGCGGCCAGGGCCGCCTGCTTGACCGGACTGGGCGTCAGTTTCAGCCCGCGCCCGGCGGGACGGTCCGGCTGCGTGAGCACCAAGGGCACGGCATGGCCCGCCGCCAGGATCGCTTCCAGCGCCAGGCGGGCGAAGTCGGGCGTCCCCGCGAATACGACGCGCATCGCTACCCTACTTTTTCTGCTTTGCGCATCTTGGTCTTGATGCGGTTCTGCTTGAGCGGAGACAGATATTCGACGAACACCTTGCCGTCCAGGTGGTCGAGTTCGTGCTGCACGCAGACCGCCAGCAGGCCTTCGGCTTCCATCTCGTAGGGCTGGCCTTCCGCGTTCAGCGCCTTGAAGCGGATGCGCGCCGCGCGTTCCACTTCGTCGTAGATGCCGGGCACGGACAGGCAGCCTTCTTCGTAGGTCTGCTTTTCCTCGCTCTTCCAGGTGATTTCCGGGTTGATGAGCGTCAGCAGCTGGCTGCCGTCCTCGGATACGTCGATGACGACCACGCGCAGATGCACGTCCACCTGCGTGGCCGCCAGGCCGACGCCAGGGGCTTCATACATGGTGTCCGCCATATCACGGACCAGTTTCCGGATGCGGTCGTCCACCTCCGCCACGGGCTTGGCCTTGATGTGCAAGCGCGGACTCGGGTAGTGAAGGATGTTGAGCAAAGCCATGGAAAGCGCCGTATCCCGCGGCCGCGCATGCTGCGGGCGGGAAACAGGAAAGGATGATTGGAATATCGTAATGATAATTCATTAAGGGCTTGATTTCTAATAGTTTCCGGCTAACGGACGTATAGCGGGACGGATAGGACATTCCGGTCCCTGGGCGCGCCTCCAGCGGCCGGGATCGTGCGACACTGCGGCCCATGCTTTCGGACACCACACGCGACGAACTCGCCGCCTGGCTGCGGCTATCCCTGGAACCCGACCTCGGTGTGATGGGCGCCATCGGCCTGCTCAGCGCCATCGGCATGCCGGAGCAGATCTACGCCACTGGGGCCGCCGCGCTGGCCCGCCACCTGCCCCAGGAGCTCGCCCACCAGCTGGCGGCGCCGCCCCCGTCCGCCATGGCCAGGCTGATCGACGACACGCTCCGGTGGGCCGAAGGCGCGGACTGCCATCTCGTCACGTTGGCCGATCCGCGCTATCCGCGCGCGCTCCTGACCACGCCGGATCCGCCGCTGCTGCTTTACGTGCGCGGCGACCCCGCCCGCATGGCCGGGCAGGCCCTGGCCGTGGTCGGCTCGCGCAGCGCGACGGCGGGTGGCGCGGAAAACGCGCGCGCCTTCGCGCGCCACCTGGCGCAGCACGGGTGGTGCATCGTCAGCGGCCTGGCCCTGGGCATAGACACGGCCGCCCACGAGGGCGCCCTGGACGCCGGGCCCGCCGGCGCCGGCACGGTGGCCGTCATGGGCACGGGCATCGACCAGGTCTATCCACCGCGCAATGCCGGTCTGGCGGAGCGGATCGCGACGCAGGGGGCGCTGGTGTCGGAGTTGCCCCTGGGCAGCCCGGCGATCGCCAGCCATTTCCCGCGGCGTAACCGGCTGGTGGCCGGACTCGCGCAGGGTGTGCTGGTGGTGGAGGCGGCGCGTCAGAGCGGTTCCCTGATCACGGCGCGCCTGGCGGCCGAGAATGGCCGCGAGGTTTTCGCCATTCCCGGGTCCATCCATTCGCCGCTGTCGCGCGGCTGCCATGCGCTGATACGTCAAGGCGCCAAGCTGGTGGAAACGGCGCGCGACATCACCGACGAATTGGGCGGAGCGGCTGGTCGGGGTGCGGCAGGCTCAGGTGCCGCCGCCCGAGGCCGCGCCACGGATCGCCGCGTCCAGGACGAAGACATCCCCGCCCCGGCCGGCGGGGAAGCCGGTAGCGGCGCGGCGGCCGTCATCGACGCCCTGGGCCACGATCCCGTCCATCTGGACACCCTGCTGGAGCGCACCGGCCTGGATCTCGCCACGCTGTCCGCGTATCTGCTGGAGCTCGAACTGGCTGGTACGATTGCCCGCCTGGATGGCGGCCGTTTCCAGCGTTTGGCCGGCGCGCGGCGCGCCGCCAAGGGCTAATATCGCGCTATATCGCCGCACTCAGCCAGGAATACGCCATGCCTGCTCCCTCCCGCGTCAAAATCGTCGAAGTCTCCCCACGCGACGGCCTGCAGAACGAAAAGGATTTCGTTCCGACCGACGTCAAGATCGAACTCGTGAACCGGCTCGCCGCGGCGGGCTTTCCCAACATCGAAGCCACGTCCTTCGTGTCGCCAAAGTGGGTCCCCCAGATGGCCGACGCCGCGCAGGTGATGGCGGGCATAGACCGCAAGCCGGGCATCATCTACTCCGTATTGACGCCCAACATGAAGGGCTTCGAAGCCGCCCGCGACGCCGGCGCCGATGAAGTCGTGATCTTCGGCGCGGCCAGCGAAGCCTTTTCGCAGAAGAACATCAACTGCTCGATCGCCGAGTCCATCGCGCGCTTCGAACCGGTCGCGGCTGCCGCCAAGGCGGCAGGGCTGCGGCTGCGCGGGTCCATCAGCTGCGCGCTGGGATGCCCCTACCAGGGCGAAGTGCCGGTGGCCGCGGTGGTCGACGTGGCGCAACGCTACCTGGCCCTGGGCTGCGATGAAATCGACGTCGCCGACACCATAGGGGTGGGTACGCCCCGGCGCGTGCGCCAGGTGATGGATGCGGTCACCGCCGTGGTCGATCCGGCGCGTATCTCGGGCCACTTCCACGATACCTACGGCCAGGCCGTGGGCAACATCGCGGCCGCGCTGGATAGCGGCATCGCCATCTTCCATGCCTCGGTGGCGGGGCTGGGCGGTTGTCCCTACGCCAAGGGCGCTACGGGCAATGTGGCCACCGAAGACGTGCTGTACCTGCTGCGCGGCATGGACATCGATACCGGCATCGATTTCGATGCGGTCGTCGACATCGGGCAATGGATGTCCGCGAACCTGCATCGCAAGTCTTCCAGCCGCGCGGGCAACGCCGTCGCGGCCAAGCGGGCGGCCTAGCAGCCCGCCGCCTACCGATCAGCCGCTGGAGACGCCCACGCGCAAACTATGAACCGCCCCGCCGAGCCGCCTTCGTACATTCCGCTTGCCGCATTGCTGCAGGAGATCGGCCCCTTGCCGCTCAACGGCCAGGCCTGGCCGGACTGGGTGAAGATACTCGCCTGGATACTGCTGGCGGCGTTGGGGTGGGAGATCGTCACCACCATCATCCGGCTGTACAGCGGTACCTTGAATCCGCTGCTGCTCGGCGCGGTGCTGGTGTGCTTCCTGGCCTTGGGCGTGGTGGCTTGGTCCATGCAGACCTCCATCACCACGATAGACAGCCAGGGCTTGCGGCAGACCTGGCTGACGAAGCGCGAGATCGCCTGGGACGAAATCGGCAGCGCGCGCTTCGTGCCTATGATCTTTTCCAAGCGGCTGATGATCGTCAGCCGCGCGGGCAAGACGATGACCTTTCAAGGCGGCACGCGCGAACTAGAAAAGGCCTTCATGCAGATCGCCGCGACCTACCAGGGCAGGACGCCGCCCGCGCGTTGATATCAGCGGATGGGCAGCGCGTACATCAGCCCGCCCTGGTTCCACTGGGCGTTCAGGCCACGCTGCAGCTTCAGGGGGCTGCCCTGGCCGACATTGCGCTCGAAGCTTTCGCCGTAGTTGCCGACCTGCTTGACGATGTTGTAGGCCCAGTCTTCACCCAGCCCCATGTTCTTGCCGGCGCCCGCCGTCACGCCCAGGATGCGCTTGATATTGGGGTTTTCGGTGCTGCCCTTCAACTGGTCGACATTGGCCGAGGTGATGCCGTATTCCTCGGCTTCGATCATCGCCGACAAGGACCAGGACACGATGTTCAGCCAGTTGTCGTCACCCTTGCGCACGAAGGGGCCGAGCGGCTCCTTGGAGATGATCTCGGGCAGGACGACGTAGTCGTCCGGATTGTGCAGCTTGGAAATGCGTATCGACGCGAGGCCCGAGGCGTCCGTACTGAACACGTCGCAGCGGCCGGCGGCGAAGGCATTGACCACTTCGTTGAACTGCTCGATAACGACCGGCTTGTATTCGATGCGGTTGGCGCGCGCCCAGTCCGCCAGCGTGTTTTCGTTGGACGTGCCGGCCTGCAGGCACACCGTCGCGCCGTTCAGTTCCTTGGCGCTCTTCACGCCCAGCGACTTGAGGACCATGAAACCCTGGCCGTCATAGAAGTTGACGCCGGCATGGATGATGCCCAGGGCCGTATCGCGCTGCTGCGTGACCGTGGTGTTGCGCGCCAGCAGATCGATTTCGCCGGATTGCAGCGCGGTGAAGCGCTGTTGCGCGTCCAGGGGAACGATCTTGGTCTTGTTGGCGTCGCCCAGGACGGCCGCGGCCACGGCGCGGCACAGGTCGACATCCAGGCCATGCCATACGCCCTTGGCGTCCGGCGCCGAAAAGCCGGCGAAGCCGGTGGTGGTACCGCACAGCACCATGCCGCGCTGGCGCACCGTGTCCAGCGTCGCGCCGTGGGCGGCATGGGTCATCAGCGCCAACAGGACGGCGCCGACGATGGCCGGCAGTTTGAACAAACGGGAGGGGAATCCGATACGCATGAGTTTCCTTCTTGGTTCCAGCTGGATGCGGTGCGCGGCGCCCGCGAATGGGCGGTCCGGGCAGGGCCGCCCGGGCAGGGCCGCCAGCCGCCAAGCTTAACGCGCCGGCATCGATCGGTGAACCTGAAGCTTATAAGCTCAACCGTGGTTGCGGGTATCGTCGATGACCTTGCCGTCGTTGGGCAGGCTGTCCGGCGCGCACAGGATCACGTCGGCGCGCAGCTTGGCGACGTCGCGCACCGACCGCGCGATGGCCTCGGCCAGGCCGGGGGGCGCGCCGTCGGCCTCCACCCGCAGGGTCATCGTATCGGCGCCGATCTCGCCGCCGATCACCAGCCGGGCGCGCAATGCCTCGGGATGGCGGCGCAGGATGTCGGCCACCTGCGACGGGTGCACGAACAGCCCGCGCACCTTGGTGGCCTGGTCGGCCCGCCCCAGCCAGCCACGTATGCGCGTATTTGTGCGGCCGCATGGCGACGGACCGGGCAGCATGGCGGACAGGTCGCCGGTGCCGAAGCGTACCAACGGGTAGTCCGGATTCAGCGTGGTCACCACCACTTCGCCGACTTCGCCCTCCGGGACGGGATCGCCGGTGCCTGGACGCACGATCTCGACGATGATTTCCTCGCCCAGCACCAGGCCTTCGCGCGCCGGGGTTTCATAGGCGATCAGGCCCAGGTCGGCGCTACCGTAGGCCTGGTAGGCATCGATGCCGCGCGCCGACAGGCTGTCGCGCAGCGCGGCGGGAAAGGCCTCGCCAGAGACCAGCGCGTGGCGCAGCGTCGGCAGGGCAACGCCGAGCTCGTCGGCCTTGTCCAGGATGATCTTCAGGAAACTGGGCGTGCCGGTGTAGGCGGCCGGTGCCAGGTCGCGGATGGCGCGCACCTGCTGCTCGCTCTGGCCCGTGCCGCCGGGGAATACCGTGCAGCCGATGGCGTGCGCGGCGGTCTCCATCATCGAACCGGCGGGCGTGAAGTGATACGAAAAGCAGTTGTAGACCAACTGGCCCGGGCGGATGCCGGCGGCGTACAGGGCGCGCCCGAAGCGCCAGTAGTCGCGGCGCACGCTCTCCGGTTCGTAGATGGGCCCGGGCGAGGCGAAGACGCGCAGCGCCTGTCCCCAGCCGATCGCGGAGTATCCGCCCATGGCCCTGGCGGCGCCGTCCGCCCCCGGGTCGCCATCGTCCGCGGCGCCATCGCGGCTGGCCTGCTGCCGCGCCAGCAGTTCGGACTTGCGCAGCACCGGCACGCGGGCCAGGGCCTGGCGCGACACGACGGCATGCGGGTCGACGCCGGCAAGCTGCGCGGCGATGGCTGGCGCGCGCGCCATCGCCTGGGCGATGGCATGCGGCAGCGCCGCCATCAGTTCATCTTCGCGCGCCTCCGGCGGCCGCGTTTCCAGCGTATCGAAGTAAGCGGCGTGGCGCATGGGATCGGGCTCCGGCGATGCGTGGCTTGGGGGTCTGCGGGCCGGCCTCAGGCCAGCCACCGCTTGCGGCGGCGATAGAACTTGGTATCGCGGAAACTGCGACGCGCGCCGCTGGAAATGCCCAGGTAGAACTCCTTGACGTCCTCGTTGCTGCCCAGCGCGGCGGCGTCGCCGTCCATCATCACGCGGCCGTTCTCCAGGATGTAGCCGTAGTCGGCATAGCGCAGCGCGATATTGGTGTTCTGTTCCGCCAGCAGGAAACTGACGCCTTCGCGCTGGTTCAGGTCGCGCACGATCTGGAAGATTTCCTCGACGATCTGCGGCGCCAGGCCCATGGACGGTTCGTCCAGCAGGATCATGGCGGGACTGGCCATCAGGGCACGCCCGATGGCCGTCATCTGCTGTTCGCCGCCCGACGTATAACCCGCCTGGCTGCCGCGCCGCTGCTTGAGCCGCGGAAAGTACTGGTACACCCTTTCCAGTGCGGCTTCGGTATCGGCGCGGCCCAGCCGGCGCGTGTAGGCGCCGGTACGCAGGTTGTCTTCCACGGTCAGGTGGGCGAAGCAATGGCGCCCTTCCATCACCTGCACCACGCCGCGGCGCACCAGGTCGGCCGGCGACAGGCGGTCGACCCGTTCGCCGCGGTAGCGGATGCTGCCCTTGGTGACCTCGCCGCGCTCGCCGCGCAGCAGGTTGGACACCGCGCGCAAGGTGGTCGTCTTGCCCGCGCCGTTGGCCCCCAGCAGCGCCACGATGCGCCCTTCCGGCACGCGCAGCGACACGCCCTTCAACACCAGGATCACGTGGTTGTAGATGACCTCGATGCCGTTGACGTCCAACAGCGGCGCGGGATCCGCGGCGGCGCTCACCCCTGGGCCTCGCAATTGACCGGGGTGATGTTCTTCTCCTTGGCGTACTTGGCCGCGGTTTCCTTGACCAGGGGATCGACCATGCTCTTGTCGGCCTGGTACCAGTCGGAGACCACCTTGAACTTGTTCCCGTCCCATTGCACGATGCGCGCCCAGTCCGCGCCCAGGTGGTTGGCGCAGGATGTCTTGAACGGCCGCACGATCTCGCCGAAGCCCAGCTGGTTCAGCCTTTCCTGCGTCAGGTTCAGGTTCTCGAAGCCCCAGCGCACCTGTTCCGGCGTCATGGACTTGCCCTTGCCGTATTTTTCCTGCGCGGTGCGGATGGCTTCCACCTGCAGCATGGAGATGATCATGCCGCGCATATGGGCGATGGTGCCCACGGAATTGCCGGTCTTGTCGCTGCCGTCACCCTTGTCGTAGACGAACTTCTTCAGGTCCTCCGAGACCTTGCCGGGCTCGCCGCTGTTGTGGATGGTGATGGCGTTGTAGCCCTTGGCCACGGCGCCCAGGTCCTTGACGTCGCCTTCGGAGCCGGCCCACCAGATGGCGTACATTTTTTCGCGCGGATAGCCGCTGGCCTGGGCTTCGCGGATGGCCGTCGGCGTCATGATGCCGGCGCTCCACAACAGCACATAGTTCGGTCGCGACTGGCGGATCTGCAGCCAGGTGGATTTCTGCTCCACGCCGGGCGCCGTGACCGGATAGAGCAAGAGCTCGAAGCCATCCTTGGCGGCACGCCGCTGCAACAGCGGAATGGGTTCCTTGCCGTAGGGCGAGTCGTGATAGACCAGGGCGATCTTCTTGCCCTTCAGGCTGCCGCCCTCTTTCCTGGTGATGTCCTGGATCATGGTATCGGCCGCCGTCCAGTAGGTGCCCAGCAGGGGGAAATTCCACTGGAAGACCGAACCGTCGACGGCCTGCGACAGGCCATAGCCCACTGTTTCCACCGGCACCTTGTCCAGCGGCGCCTTGTCGCTGACCGCGAAGGTGATGCCGGTCGACTGCGTGTCGAAGCCGGAGGCGCCGGTCGGCGCATGCGCCTTCAGGCGCTCGTAGCACTCCACGCCGCGGTCGGTGGCGTAGGCGGTCTCGCATTCTTCGTAGGTGATCTTCACGCCGTTGATGCCGCCGTCGCGCGCATTGACCAGCTTCAGGTAGTCCAGCTTGCCGTCGGCCCACGGAATGCCCAGCGGCGCGAAGGAGCCGGTGCGATAGACCAGCAACGGGACGAACTGCTCGTCCGCCCAGGCGGGCAGGCTGGCGGAGCCGAGCACGGCGGCGAGCCCGGCGGCGGCGGCCGCGTATCGAATATTCAAGCGTTTCATCTCCATGTCCTCCTGGGTGGTGTACGTGACACCTGTTTATGCCCGGGTCCGGCGATCGGCGCCGGCCCGGAACGTTATGGATATGCCTGTCAATGCGGGAACGGCCAGATGCGCAGCTTCTCCTTGCCTATGCTCCACAAGCGCGCCAGCCCATGCGGCTCGGCGATCAGGAAAAACACGATCAGCGCGCCGAACACCATGTGCTCGATATGCGATGCGATGTCGACGGCCAGCGGCAGCCCGAGCACGCGCGGGATATTCGTCAGCAGCACCGGCAGCAGCACGATGAAGGCGGCGCCGAAGAAGCTGCCCAGTATCGACCCCAGGCCGCCGATGATCACCATGAACAGCAGCTGGAACGAGCGTCCCAGGTCGAAAGCCAGCGGCTCCCAGGCGCCCAGGTGGATGAAGCCCCACAGCACGCCCGCCACGCCGACGATGAAGGAGCTGACGGCGAAGGCGGTCAGCTTGGCGTACATGGGCCGGATGCCGATGACGGCGGCGGCCACGTCCATGTCGCGGATCGCCATCCATTGCCGGCCCATGGCGCCACGCACCAGGTTCTTGGCCAGCAGCGTGAAGACGGCCACGACGGCCAGCACGAACAGGTATTTCTGCGCCGAGCTCTGCAGCGGGACGCCGAAGACTTCCAGCGGCGGCACCGATACGCTGCCCGATGGCGAGTAGTTGGTGAAATACGGAATGCGCAGGAAGGCCCAGTCGACGAAGAATTGCGCGGCCAGCGTGGCCACCGCCAGATACAGGCCGCGGATGCGCAGGCTGGGTATGCCGAAGACCACCCCGACGGCGGTGGCGCACAGGCCGCCCAGCACCATCTGCAGCAGCAAGGGCATGGCGGGGATGCGCACGCCGAAATTCCAGGCCGCATATGCGCCCACGGCCATGAACGCGCCGGTCCCCAGGGATATCTGGCCGCAATAGCCCACCAGCACGTTCAGCCCGACGGCGGCCAGCGACAGGATCAGGAAGGGAATCAGGATGGCCCGCAGGAAATAGTCGCTGGCCAGCAGCGGCACGCCGATGAAGGCAACCGCGAGCAGTACCGCCACGAAAACCTTGTCCTGCAGGATCGGAAAGATCTGCTGGTCAGCCAGGTAGCTGGTCTTGAATTGTCCGTTCTCGCGATAGAGCATGGCGCTTTCCTAGTCCCTTGGCGACCGTCGCCCTAGATCCGATCGATGATTTTTTCGCCGAACAGGCCCTGCGGCCGGAACAGCAGGAAAGCCAGCGCCAGCACGTAGGCGAACCAGATTTCGATGCCGCCGCCCACCATCGGACCCAGATAGACCTCCGACAGCTTTTCGCCGACGCCGATGATCAGCCCGCCCAGGATGGCGCCTGGAATCGAGGTCAGGCCGCCCAGGATCACCACCGGCAAGGCGCGCAGGGCGGCCGTGGACAAGGTGAACTGCACGCCGAACTTCGAGCCCCAGATCACGCCGGCCACCAGCGCGACCAGGCCGGCCACGCTCCACACCACCACCCAGATGCGGTTCAGCGGAATGCCGACGGATTGCGCGGCCTGGTGGTCGTCGGCCACGGCGCGCAGCGCCCGCCCGGTGCCGGTGTACTGGAAGAACAGCGCCAGCAGGGCCACCATCAGCGCGGCGATCACGGCCGCGGTCAGGTCCTCCAGGTTGAGCAGCAGCCCGCCTTCGAACATCTTGTCCAGGATCAGCGCGGGCTCCTTGGGCATGCCGACATTGATGGAGTAGACCGAACTGCCGAAGGCGATCTGGCCGGCGCCATCCAGGAAGTAGCTGATGCCCAGGGTCGCCATCAGCAGCGTGGTGGCCTCCTGGTTGACCAGATGCCGCAGCACCAGCGCTTCCACCACGCGCGCCAGCGCCATCATCAGCGCCGCGCTGACGATGAATGCCAGCGTGTTGGCCAGCAGGGGCGAATCGAAACCCAGCCAGCGCGGGATCCATTCGGAAAACCGCGCCATCGCCAGCGCGGCCACCAGCACCATCGCGCCCTGGGCGAAGTTGAACACCCCCGAGGCCTTGAAGATCAGCACGAAGCCCAGGCCGATCAGCGCATAGAGCATGCCGCTCATCAATCCGCCGAACAGGGTTTCCAGGAAAAATCCCATCGCGCGCTCCTTGTCGCGTCAGTGCGATACGCCCAGGTAGGCGCGCACGACTTCTTCGTTGGCGCGCACCTGGTCCGGATCGCCGTCGCCGATCTTGCGGCCGTAATCCAGCACGACGACACGGTCGGAGATGTCCATGACCACCCCCATATCGTGTTCGATCAACACGATGGTGGTGCCGAACTCATCGTTGACGTCGAGGATGAAGCGGCACATGTCCTGCTTTTCCTCGATGTTCATGCCGGCCATCGGCTCGTCCAGCAGCAGCATGCGCGGCTCCATGGCGAGGGCGCGGCCCAGGTCCACCCGCTTCTGCAGGCCGTAGGGCAGGCGGCCGACCGGCGTCTTGCGATAGGCCTGGATTTCCAGGAAATCGATGATGTTCTCGACAAACTCGCGGTGCCGCACTTCTTCGCGGGCGGCGGGACCGATACGCAGGGCCTGCGCCAGCAGGCCGCATTTCATACGCAGGTTCCGGCCGGTCATGATGTTGTCCAGCACGCTCATCCCCTTGAACAGGGCGAGGTTCTGGAAGGTGCGGGCGATGCCCATTTCCGCCGCCCGGCGCGGGGTCATGCGCGCATAGTGCTGGCCCTGGAATACGATGGCCCCCTGCTGCGGCGTGTAGACGCCGTTGATCACGTTCAGCATGGAGCTCTTGCCGGCGCCGTTGGGGCCGATGATGGCGCGGATCTCATGCTCCCGCACGTCGAAGGAAATATCCGTCAGCGCCTTCACCCCGCCAAAGCGCAGCGAGATGTTCTGCATGTCCAGGATCACGCCGCCGATGCGGCGCGCGCGGTCCTGATGGTCGCTGCGCGCGGCATGGGCCGACGGCGCCACGTCGGCGTCGGCGCCGGCGTCGTGGGCGGTATGTAGCGGTATGGCGGCGGTGTATCCCATATCAGTCATCCATGTCGCTGCGTCAAGCCGCCTTGCCGGCCACGGCCGGGTATGTGCGCGCGTCATGGATCGCGATATCGGCGGCGATGCGACCCGTTCGCCCGTCTTCGAACTTCACCTCGGTTTCGATGTAGCGCGACGCGCTGCCGTCGTACAGCGCCTCCACCAGCACCGCGTACTTCTGCGCGATGAAGGCGCGGCGCACCTTGCGCGTGCGCGTCAGTTCGTCGTCGTCGGGATCGAGCTCCTTGTGCAGGACCAGGAAGCGACGCACCTGCGACGCCGCCAGGCGCTCGTCGCGCGCCAGTTCGGCATTGGCCTGTTCGACGCAGCCGGCGATCAACGCATAGACCTCGTTCTTGCCCGCCAGATCGGTATACCCCGCGTAAGGCAGCCCGCCCCGCTCCGCCCAGTTGCCCACGGCTTCCAGGTCGATATTGATGAACGCGCACACCGCGTCGCGGCCTGCGCCGAAGGCCACCGCTTCCTTGATATAGGGAAAGAACTTGAGCTTGTTCTCGATGTACTTGGGCGCGAACAGGCTGCCGTCCGCCAGCTTGCCCACGTCCTTGGCGCGATCGATGATCTTCAGGTGGCCATCCGCATCCAGGAAACCGGCGTCGCCGGTGTGGAACCAGCCGTCTTCGTCGCGCGCCGCAAGGGTCGCCTCGGCGTTGCGGTAATACTCCTTGAAGAGGCCGGGACTCTGCACCAGGATCTCGCCGTTGTCCGCCACCTGGATGCGCACGCCGCGCACCGGCGGCCCGACTGTATCGGCGCGCACCTGCCCGTCAGGCTGCACGCAGACGAACACCGACGTTTCGGTCGACCCGTACAGCTGCTTCAGGTTGATGCCTATCGAGCGGTAGAAGGTAAACAGGTCCGGGCCGATGGCTTCGCCCGCCGTGTAGGCCACGCGCACGCGGCTCATGCCCAGCGCGTTGCGCAGCGGGCCGTACACCAGCAGGTCGCCCAGCGCATAGCGCAGCCGGTCCACCACGCCGACAGGCTCGCCGTCCAGCAGCCGCACACCCACGCGGCGGGCCAGCGCCATGCAGGACTTGAACAGGCGGCGCTTGATGAATCCGGCGTCCTCCATGCGGATCAGCACGTGCGTGAGCAGGTCTTCCAGTATGCGCGGCGGGGCGAAGTAGTACGTGGGCCCGATGTCCCGCATGTCGATCGCCACGGTGGCCGGCGATTCGGGATGATTCACGGTGAACCCGGTCACCAGCAGCTGCGTGTAGGAGAACATGTTCTGGCCTATCCATGCCGGCGGCAGATAGGCCAGTACGTCTTCGCGGTCGGTCAGGTGTTCCATGGCTTCGACCGCGCGTGCCCGGTCGATCAGCGCCGCATGCGTCAGCACCACGCCCTTGGGCTTGCCGGTGGTGCCGGACGTGTAGAACATCGCCGCGGTCTGCTCCGGCCGCACCGCGGCGGCGCTGCGCTCGAAGAAGGACGGGTCGGCCTGGACGCGCTCGGCGCCCAGGCGCAGCAGTTCATCGAAGGACATGAGCGCGGCATCGCCGTAATGGCGCAAGCCGCGCGGATCGTCATAGACGATATGCCGCAGCGCCGGGCAGATTTCCCGCGCCTCCAGCATCTTGTCGACCTGCTCCTGGTCCTCGGCGATCGCGACGCCGACCTCCGCATCGCGCAGCACATAGGCCATTTCCTGCGCGACGGCATCCTGGTACAGCGGCACGGGAATCGCGCCCAGCGCCTGCGCCGCCATCATGGCGATGTACAGCCGCGGCCGGTTTTCGCCGACGACGGCCACGTGCTGCCCGGCTTGCACCCCCAGCGCGGCCAGTCCATGGGCGACGCGATCGGCCAGGCCGGCCACCTGGGCCCAGGTCAGGGTCTGCCAGATTCCCAGGTCCTTTTCGCGGATGGCGGGACGCTGCCCGCGCAGTCGCGCATGCATAAGCAGCAAGGCGGGGAAGGTATCCGCCGCCGGCTCCGGCGGGGCTACGGGCTGGGATGGCGCCACGTTGTCTCCTGTATGGTTCCGCCATGCCGGCGTGCCGGGCGATCGTGCCGCCACGGCATTGCCGGTCATCGCGGACCGCGCATGTTGTGATGCAAAGCTGCGCTGCAATGTGTGGTTAAGGTATAAGCTTGCATCGGACCCAACTGTCGCATTCGCGACAATTTCGGGCGATTCAGGGACGATCTAGGGTATATCCCGATGCAAGTCATCGACTCCTTGCAATTGGCTGCTGCGTGGTTTCGTTTGCTGACACCGGACGAACAAGCCCGCGTGGAAAAAGACCTGACGGTGCAGCAAGTGCCGGCGGGCACCATCATCGAGCGCAAGGGCCAGATGGCACAGGCGTGGATAGGCGTGCTGGCGGGCCTGGTGAAGGTCTCGGTCGGCAATGCCGAGGGGCGCATGGCGTCGCTGACCGGCGTGCCCGCCGGCGGCTGGTTCGGTGAAGGCTCGCTGTTGAAGCGCGAAGCGCGCAAGTACGACGTGGTCGCGTTGCGCGACTCGGTGATCGCGCGCCTGCCGGCGGCCACGTTCGAATCGCTCCTGGACAGCAGCATTCCCTTCAACCGCTACCTGCTGCACCTGCTGAACGAACGCGTGGCGCAGTTCATCGGCAAGGCGGAGAACGACCGACTGCTGGATGCCGACGCGCGGGTGGCGCGCTGCCTGGCGGAGCTGTTCAATCCCATCCTGTACCCCGGCATGGGGTTGCGGCTCAGCATCACGCAGGAAGAAGTCGGCTACCTGGCCCGGGTATCGCGGCAGCGCGCCAATCGCGCGCTCTGCAACCTTCAGCAGGCGGGGCTGCTGAAGGTGGAGTATCGCGGCGTGCGGGTGCTGGACCTGAATGGCCTGAAGGACTACGAGGCCGCCAAGCGGCGCTAGCCGCACGGCGCGGGATACGCGGCGCCCGATAGGTAGTGCTGGATACGTGCCGCCGGACACGTGGCGCGATCGGGCGCATGGAACTCGGCGGGGTGCCGCAGGACACACGGCGCAAGCTTGCCGACCCACCCCTCCGCCCCATCCCGACCGCCTCCGCCGCCCCCCTACGCCATCGCCCGTCGCCATCCCATGTATCTTCAAGTCCAGCCGCACTTCGACACCTCATTCTGGAGCCCCTACACCCCGCCATCCCGCCAGCTCGAACACGCCGGGGACGGGCCGGTGGACGATGCCGCGCCGATCAGCTATTCGGAAGCGCTGCATGGCTCGCATGACGCATTCCGCGACGGGCCGGACTTCCCGGCCTACAAGGAGGAAATGCGCGCCTGCCTCGCGTTTCTATCCGACTTCTGCGAACGGCATCGCTTGCCCGACGCGGCGGGCATCGCGGCGAACCTGGACACCTTCTTTCGCCATCGCTTCGACGACCCGCACTATTTCAGTACCCGCGCCAGCATCGTGGATTCGCGCGGCAAACAATCGCTGGACGAATTCTGCTGGATGATCCGCCACGACACGATGGACCTGGACGTGAAGAAAGCCGCCATCCGCAACCTGGCGCTGGGCATCACGGAATGCGCCGACGGCGCGGTGTCGAATCTCGTATCGGCGGCGCGCAAGCTGGCCCTGGCCGCCGGCGGCGTGCGCGGCACGCTCTGGGAAATCAAGGAGCAGGCCGCGCGCGACACGCTGTTGGGCGCGGTGCAGGAATACTTCGGGCGGCGGCCCGGCTATCACCCCGGCAACGAAATCCACTACGTCACCACCGCGTGGAACAGCCTGGCCGGCGGTTATGGATTCGACGCGGACCCCGATGGCACGAGGATGCCCGAGGCGCAGGAATACAAGTTCCTGCATATCTGCGTCGACCGTCTCGGCACGGCGTTGACGCCGGACCGGCTTGCCCTGACGCTGGCGGAAACCTGCCTGGCCCGGTTCAACGAATACCTGCCCGCGCATCGGGACTCGTCTTGGGTATCCTGGACGCCCACCGTGCAGGATGCCTTCATGGACAAGTTGCGCCAGATCGGCGGCGACTGCGGCCTGACCTGGGAGGATGGCGAAAGCCTGGACGCCGACACGCAGACATGGCGGCACCGCGAAAGCGACCTGCGCCTGCGCAGCTTCGTCAGGCTGCAACAACTTGACGATGCCTGCACCTACCTGCCGCGCACCGATGCATCGCTGATCGCCCTGGACATACTGCGCACCATGGCGGAACTGCGACTATTGCGAGCGGGCAACCAGCCGAGGAACTACGGCGAGTGGATCGAGGCGGACGGCACCCGGGCCGCGCTGTTCGCCTACGGCCAGCTGGCATGGGTCGCGCGCGCCGAAACCAGCGCGGCCTTCGCCGCGCCGCTATGGAACGCCACTGCCGTGGACATCGAGCTGGCGACCCTGCCCGACCTGATGCGGTGGCGGGACGCAAGGCTGGACGACAGCCATCTCCCGCCCAGGCCGGCGTTGACGCAGGCCATAGTGAACACCGACACGGCCCATCTGGCGCGAATGCCGATACGCTGGGTGAACGATCCCGACTGCGCCGAACGCTTCCTGACGCGGCTGGGCGAGCATGGGACGGCGCAATACCTCGATGCCCATGCGCGCACCATAGGCACGTTCACGCCGTACGAACGCGACAGGCTGCTCACCGGCCTGTTGCGCGCGAACATGCTGCGCTCCATTCCAGCCGTGACCCGGCACTGGTCCGCCAGGCTGGCGGTACGGGTCGATATCGTCCATGACCTGCTGCGCTCCCACGCCATCCCCGAACTGCGCAACGCCCTGCTGGCCGACGACGCCGCCGCGTCCGTCATGGCGTGGCTTGCGTCGTGGCGCGCATCGGGACTGCTGGATTTCGTCGCGCCCAGGATAGGCCGCTTGCTGAACGCCTTGCACATGGGCTCGCCCGTGCTATCCAGCGCCTTGCGCTCCGGCCGCGCCGCGCCGGTGGAGGCGTTCTTCATGCTGTTGAAGGAACTGCTCAAGGACGCGAACATCCGCGCGCACATCCACCCCGCGCTGCCCAAACTGCTGCGCGCCGTTGACTTCCTTGGCGCGCCATCGCTTTCCTTCGCCATGGCCAGCGGCCACGCCGCGGCGGTGCAGGCCTATTACGACGGCGTCAGCGGATTGCTCGCCGAGCCGGCCTGGACGGCGATCCGGCCCGCCCTGCTGGGAGCACTGCCGGACATGCTGACGGCGACGGCGGAGACGGGCGACTCGGGATTGGCCTACGCCCTGGCGAACGGCCATGCCGCGGTCGTCAAGGCCTTCCACGACGTCATCGTCAAATTCCTGGGCGATGCCGGCACGGCGCCCTGGTTGAGCGCACGCCTGCCGGATATGCTCGACGCGATAGACGGCGACGGCAAGGCGGGCATGATGCTGGCGGTGCAGGGCGGCCATGCGGAAGCCGCGTATGCCTACGTCGCCATACGCTCGGACCCTGTCATCCTGCCGCTGCTACCGGCGGATCGGTAGCCGGCGCGCTGTAATCGGTGCGTTAGTGGCTGGTGCCCAGGTAGGCGGCGACCACCGCCGGATCGCCCTTCAGTTTCTGCGGCGTGCCATGCACGGAAATACGGCCGTTTTCCAGCACATAGCCGTAGTCGGCGACGTTCAGCGCGGCGGCAGCGAACTGCTCGACCAGCAGCATGGTCACCCCCTGCTCCTTCAAGCGGCCGATGATGCGGAACACTTCCTCCACCAGGATGGGCGCCAGGCCCATGGACGGCTCGTCCAGCAGGACCAGCTGCGGATTCAGCATGACGGCGCGTGCCATCGCCAGCATCTGCTGCTCGCCGCCCGACAAGGTGCCGGCCAGCTGGTCGCGCCTTTCCTTCAAGCGGGGGAACAGGTCCATGGCGCGGTCCAGGTCGGCCCGGACATCGCCGCGCGGGCGGCTGCCGGTCAGCCGGGGATAGGCGCCCAGCAGCAGGTTGTCCGTGACGGACAAGGTGGGAAAGACGCGCCGCCCTTCCGGCGAATGCGCCAAGCCCAGTCGCGCGATGCGGTGCGACTCCAGGCCATCGATGCGGCGGCCTTCCAGCGTAATCTCGCCTGCGCTGGGCTTGATCATGCCGGACAGGGCACGCATGGTGGTGGTCTTGCCGGCGCCGTTGGAGCCGATCAGGGTCACCACCTTGGCTTGCGGCACTTCCATGCTGATCCCGTGCAATACCTTGACCTTGCCGTAGCCGGCTTCCAGGTTGCTGATCGATAACATGACGGTTGTTCTCCTCGTGTCCGGCTGTTGCGCCACACCTGGCCGGCCTAGGCCGTGACCGCGCCGCCCAGATAGGCTTCGACGACGCGGCTGTCGGCCTGCACCTGGGCCGGCTGGCCTTCGGAGATCTTCTGGCCGAAGTCCAGCACCGAAACGGTGTCGCAGACGCTCATCACCACGTCCATGTGGTGTTCGATCAGGATCAGCGTGATGCCGTGGTCGCGCACCTTGCGGATGATCTGCAGCAGTTCCGCGATGTCCGGGGCGGTCAGGCCCGCGGCCGGCTCATCCAGCAGCAGCAGTTGCGGGTCCAGCGCCAGGGCGCGGGCGATTTCCAGCAGGCGCTGCTTGCCATAGGGCAGGTTGCGGGCCTCTTCCGCCGCATACGATTCCAGCCCGACGAAGTCCAGGAGGGCCAGCGCACGGGCGCGCGCGGCGGTTTCCTCACCCTTCCAGCGGGAGGTGTGCAGCGCGATGTTGGTCAGTCCGGTCCGGAAGCTGTGGTGCAGGCCCACCAGCACGTTTTCCAGGGCGGTCATCTCGCCGAACAGGGCGACGTTCTGGAAGGTGCGGGCGATGCCGGCGCCGGCGATCTGCGCCGGTACCATGCCGGCCAGCGATCGGCCGTTGAATTCCACGGTGCCGCCGGTGGGTACGTAGATGCCGGTCAGCACGTTCATCATCGTGCTCTTGCCTGAACCATTGGGGCCGATCAGGCCGTGGATGGTGCCACGCCGCACCACCAGGTCGACCTGGTTCAGGGCCTTGAGCCCGCCGAACTGCATCACCACGCCCTTGGCGTTGAGCAGGACGTCGCCGCCGTCCGCGCCCGCGGCTCGCGGCACGGCCTCGATGCGATGCGCCAGCTCCGTGCTGACCGCCAGGGCCTTGCGGCCGGTCTGGAAGAACAGGTTGCGCACGAAGCCGACGATGCCGTCGGGCAGGTAATACACCACGAACAGGATCATGGCCCCGAAGATGGTCAGGCGCCAGTCGGTCAAGGCCTCGACCCAGAAGGAAAACACCGCGAGCAGGATGGTGCCGGCCACGGGCACCGCCAGCCGATTCGGCGTCGCGCGCCCCT
Source organism: Bordetella genomosp. 8 (assembly GCF_002119685.1). NCBI lineage: Bacteria > Pseudomonadati > Pseudomonadota > Betaproteobacteria > Burkholderiales > Alcaligenaceae > Bordetella > Bordetella genomosp. 8. Next base: position 5,848,658 of record NZ_CP021108.1, read on the forward strand.
TGGCGATGGCGATCGCCGCGCCCACCGCCATCAGGATGGCCAGCGTCAGCGCGATCGCGCGGAAGGTGCCGATGTCGTCCAGCATCTTGGGCAGCAATACGACGATCGCGGCGCCCAGCAGCGCGCCGATCCGCGATTTGCGCCCGCCCATGATGATGGCCAGCAGGAACAGGATGGTGAGTTCGAAGTTGTAGGTGTTGGGCGAGATGTACTGCTCCGAATACGAGTACAACGCGCCCGCCAGTCCGGCGAAGCCGGCGCTGATCACGAAGGCCACGACCTTGTAGCGGTAGACGGATACGCCCATGCAGTCGGCGGCGATGGGGCTGTCGCGCAGGGCTTCGAAGGTGCGGCCGATGTGCGATTTCAGGATGCGGTGCACGACCAGCAGCGCCAGCACCAGCAGCACCGCCACCAGCCAGAAGTATTCGGCCTTGGTCAGTACATGGCCGTTGAAGGACGGCTTGTTGATCTTGATGCCCAGCGGCCCTTCGGTCAGGAAGGTCATTTCGTTGATCAGGATCTGGATGATGGTGCCGAAGGCCAGCGTGACCATGGCCAGGTAGGGGCCGGTCACCCGCAGCGCGGGCAAGGCCAGCACCGCGCCGAACAGGGCGGCGATCAGGATGGCGGCCGGCAGGATGATGCCGATGGGCATTTGCAGGTGAAACACCAGCACGCCCGCGACATACGAGCCGATGCCGAACAGGCCGGCGTGGCCCAGCGATACCTGCCCGGTATAGCCCACCACGATATCCAGCCCGAAGAGCAGGATGGCGTAGATCATGATGGTTTCGATCAGGTGCAGGTAATACGGATTCGTCACGGCCAGCGGCAGCCCCGCCAGCGCGGCGATGCCCACTATCGAAGCGATGAACGTCAGGGATTTCATATCGGTTCCAGTGCGCTGTGGCGGGTCTCGTCTAGACTTTTTTTATCGCGGTCTTGCCGAACAGTCCGGCGGGCTTCACGGCCAGTACGAGCAGCAGCAACACCAGCCCGGGCACGTCCTTGTAGCCGGTCGAGATATAAAAGCCGGTGGTCGTTTCCGCGATGCCCAGGATCAGCCCGCCGACGATGACGCCGGTGCCGCTGGACAGGCCGCCGATGATGGCGACGGCGAAGGCCTTCAGCCCCAGCACCGCGCCCATGGTCGCGCCCGTCAAGGTGAGCGGCGCGATCAGCACGCCGGCGAACGCCGCCGTCAGCGATGACAGCGCATAGGACAAGGTGATGACCAGGTTGGTATTGATGCCCATCAGGCCCGCCGCGGCGCGGTCGGCCGACGTCGCTACGAAGGCCTTGCCGTAGATGGACCTGCGATTGAACAGCTCCACCAGCAGCATCATCGCCAGCGCGCCCACCACGACCAGCAGCTCCATGGGCAGCACGTTGGCCCCCGCCAGCTGGATCGGCGACATCGGCAGCGGCGATGGAAACGGCAGGTCGTCGCGACCCCATACGTTTTCCGCGACATTGCGAAAGATGATGCCCAGCGCGATGGTTGCCATGATCCAGCCGAACTCCGAGCGCGTCTTGATGGCCGGCCGCACGCCGACCCGTTCCACCAGCGCGCCCTGCAGGAAGCCGAACAGGCAGACCAGCGGAATCATGACCCAGTAGTTCACGCCCTGCCCCACCAGGGACAGGCCCACCAGCGCCCCCAGCATCAGCGCTTCGCCCTGGCCGAAGTTCAGCGTGCCCGATGTGGCGAAGGTCAGCTGGTAGCCGAACGCGATCACCGCGTAGATCATGCCCAGCGCGATGCCGCTATAGATAAGCTGTAGAAGAATCATGGGACATCCACGTCAAGGAACCGCCGCGCCGCGCCCAGAGGGCGCGGGCGGCAGCGGGAGTTACCGCGGGATGGCTCGCGCGGGGCTACTTCGCCTGCGCCGACGCGACCTTGGCGCTGGTGTCCTTCTTGCGCGGCTGCGCCGTGGCCTTGATGTCGTCCGGATAGGCATAGACCACGCGGCCGTCCTTCACCTCGCCGAACACCACCAGGTTGGCCGTGATGGCGTCGTGGTCGTCGTGCGTGAACGGATGGTCGTAGGTCATGACCACGCCTTCCACGGGCGTCTGCAGGTTTTCCAGGGCCGCGCGGATCTTCGGTCCTTCGGTGGAATTGGCCTGCTTGATGGCCGCCGCCAGCAGATAGATGGAGTCATAGCCCTGGGCCGCCGACACGGGTGAATCGATGCGGTTGTTCTTGGGCTTGAACTTGGCCAGGTAGGCGTCGATAAAGGCCTTGCGCTTGGGCGTATTGGGTTCCTGGATGAAGGTCTGCGGCATGCGCGCGCCCGAGCCGTTGGGTCCGGCGTTGTCGATATAGTTGGCCATCGACAGCGTCCAGCTGCCTATCATGGGCACCTTCCAGCCCAGCTTGGCCATGCCGTTGGCGATCTGCGCCAGTTCCGGGCCGATGCCGTAGGTCAGGATCGCCTCGGCGCCGGCCTGCTTGGACTTCAGCAGCTGCGCCGTCATGTCGACGTCCTTGATGTTGAATTTTTCCACGGCGACCGCCTTGACCCCCTTGGCCGCCAGCGCCTTTTCCAGGTCCTCGCGGCCGAGCTGGCCGTAGTTGGTGGAGTCGGCCAGGATCGCCACCTTCTTGTAGCCGTCCCGCACCACCGCTTCTTCCACGATCATGGGCGCCTGGATGCTGTCGTGCGCGGCATTGCGGAACACATAGTTGTCGGCATCGGTGAACTGGTGGGTGATCACGCTGCCGGTGGCCACGTTGTTGAAGACGGGGATCTTGGCGTCCTGGTAGAAACGCTGCGACGCCAGCGCCACGCCGGTGTTGATGAAGCCAACCGTGGCGACCACCTGTTCCTTGTTGATCAATTCCTGGGCGATCTGCACGCCGCGCTCGTTCTTGGCTTCGTCGTCGCGTTCGATCAGCACCAGCTGCCGGCCGAGCACGCCGCCGTTCTTGTTGATTTCCTCCGCCGCCAGCCGCACGCCGTCTCGCATGCTGACGCCCATAGAGGAAGAACCGCCGGTATAAGGACCGGAAACGCCGATCTTGATGGGGTCCGCGGCATAGGCGCCGCCGGCCAGTGCAATTGCGAGGGTTCCTACCAGCAGTTTTAAACGATGATTCATCGTTGTCTCCGTTGTCGATATCGATGCTGCGTTGGAAAACCGTTCTGTCGTGCGATCAGATGGGTGCGGTGGCGTGCCTCCTGACGGACGCGCCGGCGCGCGCTGCCGCGTCCATGCGCGGCAGGGGTGCGACGAAGCTGGGGAAAAGTGACAAACGCGGGACGCAGAAGTCAAAAGGCGGCGGCGTCGCGGCGGTGGCGACACCCATGTGATCGAATTCCGCGGCGGCGGAAACCATGCCTTTCTCCTAGGTCTTCTTGTGTACGGCACGGTGGCGTGCTCGGCCTGTCCATGCCACGCGGCGCGTATATGCACGGCCGCTGTCTCCTCGTGTTCCATGATAGTGAGCGCGCGGCGTGGGTCAATGCTGCTTTCATTAGGGATTGCCCGCGCGCCGAAAGTTTCGCGTAAGTTCCACTGCGTTGTTGACGCGCAAGCGGTGGTCACGATGGCCTTATGCCGTGGCTTGCCGGGTACTGGACGACACGGCGTAGCAAGCGAAACTGTCGACAAAGCGAAGCCGGCTTCGTCCGGCTATCGGTGCGCGTCCTACAGCACGCGCGCGAGCAGCCGGCACGCGAGCGCGGCCATGACGATGGCCATGCCGCCATCCAGCAGGCGCCAGGCGAGCGGATCGCGAAACAGCGGCCGCAGCAGCCGCGCACCGCCGCCCAGGGCCAGCAGCCATAGCAGGCTGGCGGTCATGGCTCCCGCGCCATAGGCCGCGGCGTTGTGGCCGAAACCCTGGGCCAGCGAGCCGACCAGGATGACGTCCATCCAGAAATGCGGATTGATCACGGTAAAGCCCAGCGCGCCCAGCATGGCGGCGCGCCGGGTTCCGGCGGCCTGCCGCGCGGGCGCGAGCGCGCTGCCGGCGGACCAGGCGCGCCGCGCCGCGCGCGCCGCATACAGGGCCAGGAAGACGGCGCCCGACCAGGCCACCGCCGGCATGATCCAGGGCGCGTGGCTCGACAGCGTGCGCCAGGCCATCACGCTGAGCGCGATGCAAAGCGCGTCGGCGGCGGCGCACACCGCCAGCACGCTGCCGATGTGGGCGCGCTGCAGGCCTTGCCGCAGGATGAAGGCGCTTTGCGCACCCACGGCAGCGAACAGGCCCAGGCCGGTGCCCAGCCCGGATAGCCAGGGAAGAAAAATGGAAGCGTTCATGATGGCGGCCATTCTGGCTTGCCGCGTTCATGAAGAACAGCTAAATTTCCTAACGCATATTTAGTGGCGCTAATGACGATGAATCTGGATCATGCTCAGCTGCGTGCCCTGGCCGCCGTGGTGCGCGAAGGCAGCTTCGAGCGCGCCGCGGCGGCCCTGCACGTGACGCCGTCGGCCGTCTCCCAGCGCATCAAGGCGCTGGAGGACCGGGTCGGCCGCCTGCTGGTGCAACGGACGACGCCGACGACGGCAACGCCGGATGGGCGGATCCTCGTCCAGTTGGCGGAGCAGGCGACGCTGCTGGAGCACGACGCCTTGAACCGGCTGGGCGTGGCCGAAGACGCACCGCAGGCCACCCTGCCGGTCGCGGTCAACCACGACAGCCTGGAAACCTGGTTCATGGACGCCGCGTTGGACTTCGCCGCCCGCACGCGCGCCACGCTGGACCTGCGGGCGGAGGACCAGGACCACACCGCCGAGCTCCTGCGCGGCGGCGCGGTGATGGGCGCGGTCACCACGCTGGCCGAGCCGGTGCAGGGCTGCCGCCTGCATGCGCTGGGCAGCATGCGCTACGCGGCCACGTGCAGCCCCGACTTCCACAGGCGTCACTTCGCCGACGGCGTCGACGCGCGTTCGCTCAGCCAGGCGCCGGTGCTGGTCTACAACCGCAAGGACGCGCTGCAGGGGCGCTTCGCCCGACGCATCCTGCGCGGCGCGGCCTGGCAACCGCCAGTGTGGTGGCTGCCTTCGGCGCGCGCCTTCGTGCGCGCCTCGCTGGCGGGATTGGGATGGACCATGAACCCCTTGGCGCTGGTGCAGGCGGACCTGGATGCCGGCCGGCTGGTGCTGCTGCGGGCGCGTGCCTTCGAAGACACTCCGCTGTACTGGCAGCATTGGCGGGTGGAGTCCGACACCATGGCGGCGTTGACGGACGCCGTGCTGGGGGCGGCGCGGGGCCTGATACGCCGGCGCGGGGGCTGAGTAAACTAGGCCCACCATCCTTGGAGACTACCTATGCCGTTTTCCCGCCTGGCCATCGCCGCCGTCGCCCTTGCTCTTTATGGCACCGCGCAGGCGCATGACTACAAGATCCGCGACATCGAGATCGAAGATCCCTGGGTACGCGCCACCGCGCCCGGCCAGACGGCGGGCGGGGGCTATATGGAAATCGAAAACGACGGCGCCACGGATGACCAGTTGATCGGCATCAAGTCGGATGCGGCCGGCAGCGTCAGCCTGCACCAGACCGTGACCAGCAACGGCGTGTCGACGATGCGTGAAGTCGACGGCGGCGTGACGGTGCCCGCCAAGGGCGAAGTCAAGTTCACGCCTGGCGGCTACCACGTCATGTTCGAAAAGCTGAAGGCGCCGTTCAAGGAAGGCATGGAAATCCCGGCGACCCTGACCTTCCGCCACGCCGGGGAGGTGCAGGTCAAGTTCGAGGTCAAGCCGCTGACGTACAAGGCGCCCGGCGCGGGCGCGAACATGCAAGGCGGCGACATGGGCCATATGCACCACATGGGGAACATGGGGAGCATGGGCGGCATGCAGGGCCAGGGCACGCCGGCCCCTGCCGGGCGCTAGGCGCTAGTACCGGGCCGATCGGATCCTGCCGCCGACCCGGCCTGCTCTGCTCCAGGCTGCTGTTCCAGGCTGCTGTTCCAGGCTGCTGTTCCAGGCTGCTGCTCCAGGCTGACTACTGACCTGCTATTCCAGCCTGATATTGGCCTTCTTGATCACGCCGGCCCACATCGCGCGTTCCTGCTCGGCGTAGGCCTTGAACTCCGCCGGCGGCATGGGCATGGGAATGACGCCCATCTCCTGCAGCTTGGCCGCGACGTCCGGCTGCGCCAGCGTTTTCTGCAGATCGGCGCTGAGCTTCTTCACCACCGCATCGGGCAGCCCGGCGGGACCGACCACGCCCTGCCAGGCGTAGGCCGTGAAATCGGCCACGCCCTGCTCCGCCATGGTGGGAACGTCGGGCAGCACCGGCAGGCGCTGCGGCGTGGCGGCCGCCAGCACGCGCAGCTTGCCGGCCTTGACATTGGGCAGCCCGGCCGCCAGGTCGATGAACATCAGGTCCACCTGGCCGCCCAGCAGATCCGTGATGGCGGGCGCGGCGCCTTTGTATGGAACGTGAAGCATATCGACGCCCGTGCGCTGCTTGAACAGCTCCAGCGCCAGGTGATGCGGCGATCCGGACCCGGCCGACGCCACGGTCAGCTTGCCCGGCGTGGCCTTGGCGGCCGCCAGCACATCGGCCACGGTCTTGTAGGGCGAATTGATGTTGACGGCCAGCAGCAGCGGCAGCTTGGCCAGGCCGCCGATGTAGGTGAACTTGTCGGGATCGTAGGAAAGCTTGGCGTACAGCGACGGGTTGTAGGCCAGCGTGCCCGAGTCGGCCGTGCCTATCGTGTCGCCGTTGGGCACGGCCTGCGCGATGGCGGTGGCGCCGATGATGGTGGCCGCGCCCGGCCGGTTTTCGACGACGATGGTCTGGCCCAGCGACTTTTCCAGCGCGGCGCCGACGTTGCGCGCCACCACGTCCGATCCGCCGCCGGCCGGATAGGGCACGATCCAGCGTATGGGTTGCGTCGGCCAATTCTGCGCGTACGCGGACGTGACGAGGGCGGCGGCGGCGAACGCGGCGCCGATGGCCGCGCGCCTGACGAAAGCGAGCATGGTTGTCTCCGTGGCACCCGCGTCGATGCGCGCGGGTCGGCGCACATTATGCCGACAAGTCAGGCCGGCGCGCCATAATCGCGCGCGCCGAACAGCGCGCTGCCGATGCGGACTTCCGTGGAGCCTTCCTGGATGGCCAGTTCGAAGTCGCCGCTCATGCCCATGGACAGGCGTTGCATGTCGACGCCGGCAATGGCTTCGTCGCGCAGGCGGTCGCGCCAGGTACGCAGGACGCGGAAGCACGCCCGGACGGCTTCTTCGTCTTCCGAATTGACCGCCAGCGTCATCAGGCCGCGCACGCGCAACGCGGGATGCTCGCGCGCCAGCGTACGCACGAAGTCCGGCAGTTCGGCCGGCTCCAGCCCGTACTTGCTGGGCTCGTCGGAAGTCTTGACCTGTACCAGCACGTCCAGCGCGCGCCCTTCCTGCCGCAGGCGCCGGTCCAGCGCCTGTGCCAGGTCCAGGCGGTCGAGCGATTGCACTTCGGCCGCCAGCCGCGCGGCATCCTTGGCCTTGTTGGTCTGCAGATGGCCGATCACCACCCAATCGATGCCGCAATCGGCCAAGGCCTCCGCCTTGTCGCGGACTTCCTGCATCTTGCTTTCGCCGAAGCGGCGCAGGCCTAGGGCCACGGCCGCGCGTATCTGCTCGGCGGGAAAGGTCTTGCTGACCGGCAGCAAGGCGACTTCGGCCGGGTCGCGGCCGGCACGAACGCAAGCCGCGGCGATGCGGGCCTGCAGGTCCGCCAGGCGGGCGGCGAAGGAGTCGGTGGAAGACATGGTCATGCGGCGGTGGACAGCCAGGAGTCTAAACCGAAACGCGGCGCCGGGAAAAATCAGGAGCCTGTGGCGGGTTTAGAATGTTCGCCGCGTTCCGGCCCGCTCCGCGCGGTACCCAGTTCCTGTACCAGGATCCACCATGTCCTCCCACTCCGTGTCCGGCTACTCGTTCGCGGCACCTTTCCAGATTCCGGCAATCTCCCCCATCCGTTCCCTGGCGCCCTACGCCAATCGTCCAGGAACGATCAGCATGTCCGGCGGGTATCCCGCGACGGAGCTCTTCGACGTCGACGGCTTGAACGCGGCGGCGGCCAAGGTGGGCGCCCGGCTGGCGTCCTGCCTGCAGTACTCCAATATCGACGGCCAGGCCGGACTGCGCATGCAGCTGGCCCGGCTGTCCGCCGAACGCGGCATCCGCTGCGATCCCGACACCGAACTCGCGGTCACCGGCGGATCCCAGCAATCGCTGGCGCTGCTGGGCCGGGTGATGCTGCAACCGGGCGACGCGGCCATCATCGAAAGCCCGGGCTTTCCGAATTCCCGGCAGGCGCTGCATTACACCGGCGCGACGCTGCACACGGTGCCGTCCGGGCCCGATGGCGTGGACGTCGACGCGCTGGCCTTGCTGGTCGAACGGGTCCGCCCCAAGCTGGTCAGCGTGGTGGCCACCTTTTCCAATCCCTGCGGCGCGACGCTGAACCTGGAGCGCCGCCGTCGCCTGGTCGAGCTGGCCGCGCGCTACCGCTTCCTGCTGGTGGAAGACGATCCTTACGGCGAACTGCGCTTCGAAGGCGAACCGATCCCGCCGCTGCTGGCGCTGGCCGAAGGCGAACAACGCAAGTGGGTCGCGTATATCGCCAGCATGTCCAAGACCATGGCGCCCGCGCTGCGCATGGGCTGGCTGATCGCACCCGCGGAAATCCGCCGCCGCTGCGTCGGCGCGAAGGCCGCCGACGATATGGCCTCGTCGGCCTGGATCCAGGAGATCGTCGCGCAGTACATCGAGGACGGCCGTTACCACGAGCACGTGCCGCGCATCCGCGCGGCCTACGCGGCGCGCGCCGATGCGCTGGCCCGCGCGCTGGCCGAGGAGATGGGCGGCCACGTGGACTTCCGCAAGCCGCAGGGCGGCATGTTCTGCTGGGCGCGACTGACCGGCGATATCGACAGCACCCGCCTGCTGCCTTACGCCATCGAGCATGAAGTCGTCTACGTGCCCGGCAAGGCCTTCTACAGCGACCCCGCGCAGGCGGACATGCAGGCCATGCGGCTGTCCTTCGCCACCATGAACGAAGCGCAGATCCGCACCGGCATCGTGCGCCTGCGCCAGGCCTTGCAGGCCTGCGCGGCGGGCGAATCCGTAAGCATCACGCTGGCGGACTAGGCGCGCTGCCGCCGGCCAGCAGGTCGCTGAACAAGGAAGGCGCGCCCATCTGGCCGCCCTTCAGCATCAATTCCACCCCGTCGGCGGGGTGGCCCGGCGCATGCACGCGGCACACGGCGACGCCCGGGCTGGGGCTGTAGGAAAACGTCAGCGCCCGCGCGCCCCAGGATTGCACCGCCAGGCTGGAAGTATCGCCGCCCGCGAAACCGGCACGTGCAAGTGGATACGCGGCCAGGACATCGGCCATCAGGCCGCCGCAGGCCAGCGCCAGCGCACGCGTGAATCCGGGACGCCGGGCGCCGCTGTCGTCGCCCAGCGTGCTGTGCGCGACCACGCTGCGGCCGGCGCGCAAGGCCTGCACGATGCGGCCGTCCAACGAGGCGCGATATTCTGCGTCGTTGGCCACCATGGCGGCCGCGTCGAGCGCGATGGAAACGAAGCCGGCCTGCTCGGCGGCGGCGATCTGCGCTGCCGTGATCGGCGAGCGGCTGCCGGCGACGATGAAAGTCTGGCTCACCTCTTGGCCATGTGTGCGGTGCACATGATCGGCAGCATAAACCGGCGTCGCATGGCCGGCAGCGGAAGCCGGCGTGGCACGGTCGACATCGGTCGCCAGCAAGGCCTGCAGCACGCCCGTGGGCCCCACGGCCAGCAGGGGCTTGCGTTCCACGGCCAGGCGGTGCCGGAGCAGCGCGCCGACGCGCGCCAGGTCGGCGGTGCGGGTGGCGTCGAACAATACGCCGGCCGCGCCCTCCCCCAGCAGCGCGTCCAGCCGGGCCGCGGCCGCGTCCGGTGCGTCGTCCAGCATCGCCAGGTCGAAGGACGCGATGCCTTCCAGGCCCTGGCGCGCCAGGTGCGCCCTGAGGTCGGACTCGTCCATGGGGGTGACGGGATGCCGGCTCATGGTGGGATGGCGGTCCAGGCGGTACACCGGGCCGTCCTGTCCCGCCCGCGCATACAGGTGGCCGAAGCTGCAATAGCGGCCCAGGTTGGGCTGGCCGCCGACGATATAGGCCGGTCGGATCTCGAGTTCGCGCCAGGCCAGCCGCACCGCGTGGCCGATGCTGCCGATGTGCGGCGCGCTGTCGAAGGTGGAACAGCATTTGTAGTGCAGGACGTCCGCGCCCGTGGCCGCCAGCCCGCGGAATATGCGCGGCAGGGCGACGTCCATTTCCGCCGGCGACATCGCCCGCGCGGTACCGGCCACGCCCACGCAATCCAGCGAACCGAAGTGCGCCAGTTCGTCGGCCGTGGGCACATCCAGGAACAGGACGGCGCGCAGGCCGGCGGACACCACCGTGGCCAGCGTATCGGTGGACCCGGTGAAGTCGTCGCCGTAGTACGCCAGGCGTGGCCGCCCGTCGCGCGGATCAGCCATAGAAATCCAGCGCGTGCGCCAGCGCCGGCCGGTCGCGTGCGAAGTCGGGCAGGGGAACGCCGGCGCGCGCCGCGTCCCAGGCGTCGCGGATGCTTTGCACGCCGGCGGCCGCGCCGTCGGGATGCCCGAGGATGCCGCCACCCGACAGGAAGATCAGGTCTTCGCTTTCCAGCCCCTGGAAGGTTGCCGGCACCGTGCCGGCCCATTGCCCTGACGAAAACACCGGCATGACCGCGTCGTCGCCGGCCATGGGCGACAGGCAGGCCCGCGCCGACTCGATGACGCTGGCGTCGCTTTCGTAGAACTTGCCGCCCAGTCCGTTCACATGCAACTGGTCGACGCCGGCCAGGCGCCACAAGGCCTGGTATGCCGGGAAAGCGATGCCCAGCGCCGGATGGCGCGACATCATGGCCATGCCGTTGCGGTGGCCGTGGATCGCCAGCGGGCTGGTGCGGCGCAGGGCCTGGATGGCGCTGAAGCCGCACCAGTTCAGGCTGGCCATGACGCAGGTACCGCCGGCGGCTTCCACGCGGGCGGCATGGCCGCGCATGGCGTCCAGGTCATCTGAAATGTTGAACGCATACATGACCTTGCGACCGGTGCGTTGGGCGTGGTCCTTGATCACCCGCATGACGGCTTCCACCCGGCGCGCCAGGGGCGAATGCGGCGGGTTGGCCATGCATTCGTCGTCCTTGATGAAATCGACGCCGGCTTCGCACAGGCTGGCCACCACACGCGCGGTCTGCTCCGGCGTCATGCCGACATTGGGCTTGATGATGGTGCCCAGGATGGGCCCTTCCGCGCGACCCGTCAACGCCCGCGTGCCGGCCACGCCGTGGCGCGGCGCGTCGAACAATTTCACGTACTCGGCGGGCAGGTCCAGCGACAGCAGCTTGACGCCGGTCATCTCGCCCAGGTCGTAGATATTGCCACCCACCGTGGCTGCCAGGGTCGGCAGGTTGGCGCCGACGTTGTCCACCGGGAAGGACACCGTGATGATGGCCTGCCGGTAGGGCCCCTGGATGTCGCGCCGCTGCAGGAAGGCATTGGGCAGGCTGGGCGTGCCTATCGTGCCGACCTGCTCGATCGACTGGACGATGGCGCGCGAACGCCGGCGCAGGTCGTCGGTTTCGCCGGCCACCCTGACGAAGGTGCCGCTGGATTGTTCGCCGGCCAGCACGTCGGCGGCCTGCTCCAGCGGGAAAGGCGTCTCGATGAAATACCGGGCGCGGAAATCGCGCCGATTGGTGTCCGTCATGGCGGGTCTACAGCGTGGAAAGATCGGGAAAGGGGCGCACAGGATCGCTGCCGTCCCAGTTGATCGAGGCTTCGCGGATCAGGCGGAACAGGCGGCCCTTGGGGCCGGCGATCTCGGACAGCTCGATCACGGTGCCGGGATGGGTTTCGGTTTCGTAGTAAACGTAGCGGCCGCGTTCCCCGACTTCGCCGCTCATGCCGACCTTCAATCCATGTTCGGCCAGGCGGCGCACGTCCTCGTCGAAGTTCTCCGTCCAGTAGGCCAGGTGCTGCAGGCCGGTGTGGCCGGCATCCAGGAAGGCCTTGTACATGGACGGCGCGTCGTTGCGCTGCTGGATCAGCTCGATCTGCAGCGGACCGGAATTCGCCAGGGCCACCGATACCTCGATGGGCGACGGCTGGCCGCGGTACATGAAATTCCTGACAGGCACGCGGTCGGCGTAGAACCAGGGGCCGATACCCAGGGTCTCGCTCCAATGCCGCATTTCCTTATGGATATCGCGCACCACATAACCTGCCTGGCGCACTTCGCCGAACAACCGACTCATGGCTACACCTCGATCACAGAAAACCCGTGGAGATCCACGGAATGAATGCCACCAGCAACACGCCGGCCACCAGCGCGACCAGGTAGCCCCACATATAGGGCATGGCCTCGTCCGGGCTGACCTTGCTGATCGCGCAGGCGCCGTAGTAGCCGACGCCGAAGGGCGGCGCGAACAGGCCCAGCCCCATGGAAAGAATCACCACCATCGCATAGTGCACTTCGTTCACGCCGACGGCGCGCGCGATGGGGAACAGCAGCGGTCCGAACAGCACGATGGCGGGTATGCCCTCCAGCACGCTGCCCAGCACCACGAAGGCGACGATGGACACCAGCAGGAAGCCGGCGGTACCGCCAGGCATGCGGCGCATGAACTCGGCCAGGTCCTGGGAGAAGCCCGATTGCGTCAAGCCCCAGGCCATCGCGGTCGCGGCGCCGACGATGAAAATGATGGCGCCGGACAGGGCCGCCGTATCCAGCAGCATGGACGGAATGCGCCGCCAATCGAAACGGCGGTACAGGCACAGGCCGGCCAGCACGGAATAGGCGATGCCGATGGTGGAGACCTCGGTGGCGGTGGCCACGCCTTCCACCACCGCGGCGCGGATCAGGAAAGGGAGCAGCAATGCCGGCACGGCCACGCAGAACAGCCGCGCGATCTCGCGTCCCGGTGCGCGGTGCACGCCGGACAGGTCTTCGCCCCGGCTGCGGCGCCATACGATCACCGCCAGCGCCAGGCCCAGCGCGGCGCCCGGCAGCATGCCGCCGGTGAACAGCGCCGCGATCGACACGCCGGTGACCGAGCCGATGGTGATCAGCACGATGCTGGGCGGTATGGTTTCCGTCTGGGCGCCGGTGCACGAAAGCAGCGCCGCCAGATTGCCCGGCCGCGCGCCGCGCTGCTTCATCTCGGGAAAGAGCGCGGGCGCCACGGCGGCCATGTCGGCCACCTTGGAGCCCGATATGCCGGACACCAGGTACATGGCGCCTATCAGCACATAGGACAGGCCGCCGCGCACGTGGCCCAGCAGGCTGGCCAGGAAACCTATCATGGCGCGCGCCATGCCGGTCATCTCGATCAGCAGGCCCAGCAGGATGAACATCGGCACGGCCAGCAGGATCAGGTGCGACATGCCTTCGTCCATGCGCCCCACCATGACCATCAGCGGGGTTTGCGTGGTCAGCGCCAGGTAGCCGAAGGTCGCGAGCGCGAAGGAAAACGCGATAGGCACGCCCAGGAAAACGTTGGCCGCCACCAGGCCGACGAAAAATACCAGCAGGTTGGCCTTGCCCAGGGTCGCCAACACAGGCTGCGCCAGCAGGAACAGCCCGGCGATGACGGCGACGGCGGCCACGGCGCCCGCTACCTGCCGCCACGACCCGACCCGCGCCAGGCGCAACAGCGCGAACACCGTCATCAGGATGAACCCGGCCGGCAGCGCCGCCGCGCGCCACGCATTGGAGATCTCCAGCGCCGGGGTGGTGACCACGGCTTCCTCGCTGGCATATTCCCAGGCGTGCGGCAGCACCATCAACATGAAGCACAACGCCGCCGCGATCGCGGCGACGTCCAGCCAGGCGCGCACCGCCGGCGTCGCGCGCGCCACCAGCGCGGTCATGCGCATATGCTCGCCGCGCCGCAGGGCTACGACCGCGCCCAGCATGGACAACCACAGGAACAGGATGGAGGCCAGCTCATCGCCCCACACCAGCGGGGCGTGGAACACGTAGCGGGCGATCACGCCGGACAACAGGACGGCGATTTCCGCCAGGACCAGCAGGGCCGCCGGGATTTCCACCGCCAGGCCCAGCACGCGGTCCAACCCGTCCAGCCAGCGGGCCGGGGCGCCGCGCGCGCCGGCAACCGGGCGCGTATCCTTGGCGTAACAGGCGGCGTGTGTCTGCATGATGTCTCCACGAGGCGTCGGCCGCCGGATCGGCCTGGCGCGTTCAGGCCAGCTTGCCGACGGCGCCTTCCAGCAGGCCCCAGGCTTCGTCGCCGAACTTGCCGCGCCATTCCTGGTAGAAGCCCGCCTTGCGCAATTGCGCCTGGAAGCTGTCCGCCTTGGGCTGGTTGAACTTCAAGCCCCTGGATTCCAAATCGCTCTGGATGGACTGGTTCATCTTCCTCAGGTCTTCCCGCTGCAGCATGCCGGCATCGTTGAACGCGGTTTCCCACAGCTTCTGCAGGTCGGGGGGCAGGCGGCGATAGGCGCGGGCATTGGCGATGAACCAGTAGCCGTCCCAGATGTGGTTCGTCAGCGAGCAATACTTCTGCACTTCGTACAGCTTGGCCGCCTGGATGATGGGCAGCGGATTTTCCTGGGCGTCGACGATGCGCGTCTGCAGCGCGGAATAGACCTCGCTGAACTGCAGGCTGGCGGGCGCGGCCGACAGGGCCTTGAACATGGAGATGGACAGCGGGCTGACCGGCACGCGTATCTTGGTGCCGTCCAGGTCGTGCGCGTCGGCGATCGGTTTGCTGCTGGTGGTGACCTGGCGAAAGCCGTTGTCCCACATCTTTTCGAAGGCGTACAGGTTGGCCTTGCCTATCCTTTCGCGCACATGCGCGCCCAGCGCGCCGTCCATGGCTTTCCAGACCTGGCTGTAATCGGAAAACGCGAAGCCCACCGCGTTGATGGCCGCCACCGGCACCACCGTGGCGATCACCAGGGCCGACGGCGTGAACAGCTCGATGCCGCCGCTGCGCACCTGCGACAGCATGTCGGTGTCGCCGCCCAGCTGGTTATTGGGAAATATGGTGATTTCCAGCCGGCCGTTGGATTCCTTGCGTATGCGGTCCACGGCGTCCTGCGCGCGCAGATGCAGCGGATGCGTCATGGGCAGGTTGTGGGCGTACTTGTAAGAGAACTCCGCGCCGGCGCAGGCCAGGCGGGGTACGCCCAGGGCCAGCGCGGGGCCGGCCGCCATGGCGCGCAGCAGGGTGCGGCGGGTCATCGTGGTCATGGATCGTCTCCTCGGCGCCGTCGCGTACGGCCGGCGCGTATTTATTCGTGGCACACGCGGCCAGGCCGGCGCGCAGCAGAAATGTACCGTGGCGACTAGAATCGGAGAAGCCGAAAATTTGGATCGATTAAGCGATGAAAGAGATAAATCTCTCGACCCGCGACCTGCGCGCTTTCCTGGCGCTGGTGGAGCAGCGCAGCTTCACGCGCGCGGCGCGCCAGTGCCACCTGTCGCAGTCGGCCTTCAGTTCGCTGATCCGGACGATGGAAGAAACGCTGGGCTACCGGCTGTTCGATCGCGATACCCGCAACGTGGAATTGACGCCGCAGGGCCGGCTGCTGGAAGCGTCGGCGCGACGGGTGCTGGATGGCTTCGACGGCATGATCGACGATTTTCGCGGGCACGCCATGCTGGACAAGGGCCGCGTGTCGGTCGCCGCGCTGCCCTCCATCGCATCGGGCTGGCTGCCCGGCGTCTTCGCCGAATTCCGGCAGCGGCATCCAGGCATCGAAATCGAGCTGGCCGACGTGTTGTCGGCGCCCTGCCTGGAACGCGTGCGCGCCGGCCGCGCCGACCTGGCGCTCGCATCGTCGGGCATCCCGGCGCAGGACCTGGACGCCAGCCTGCTATGCAACGACCGGTTCCACCTGGTGTGCCGGGCGGACCACCCACTGGCGCGACGGCGCGAAATCGGGCTGCCCGATCTTTCCGCCGCACCCTTCATCCATCTGGCGCGTTCCCATAGCGTGCGCCTGCAATTGGAACGCGCGTTTCATCCTTATCCGATGAAGACGGTCATGGAAGTCGAACAGCTGGCGACGGTGACCGGCATGATCGCGGCGGGCATCGGGATCACGGTGGTGCCGGCCCTGACGCTGTACGAATTCGAGCGGCCGGATCTGGTCAGCCGGCCGTTGAAGATTCCCGGGCTGGTGCGCCGCATCTACCTGGTGACGCGCCGCGGCCTGAGCCTGCCGCCGGCGGCCGAACGGCTGCGTGCGTTGATGCTGGAACGCCGGCCGGGAAAGCGGGGCGGTACGCGGCAGGGATGAAGGGTAGAACAAGACGCACGAATAACGTGCGGGAATAAGGCGCAAGGATCAGCGGCGGGATATACCGGGGCGGCAATCCCCCTCAGACGGGACCACCTTCGCGAGCCCAGCGCACGGCGTCCTCGACGCGGTCGTTGCCCCAGAACATTTCCCGTCCGGCGAACATCATGGGCGCGCCGAAGACGCCCAGTTCCTGGGCCCGGTCGACCTGCGCGCGAAACGCCTGCTTGATTTCGTCGCTGCCGGCGCGCGCCAGCACGGCTTCGGCATCCAGGCCCAACGCCCTGAGCCGGTCGCCGACGACGTCCCGCTTCTGGATATCCAGATCGTCGACGAAATTGGCGCGGAACATCGACAGGCAGAAGGCCTTGCCCCAATCCGCCTGCAGCCCGATATAGGCCACCCGGGATGGCAGCACGCCCACCCTCGGGAACTCGGTCGGACGCCGATAGGTGACGCCGTACCTGGCCGCCAGCCGTTGGACTTCGCGCATCATGTATTCGCCCTTGTCGGGGAACAGCCGGAAAGGCGAGTCGTCCCAGCCGCGCGCCTTGAATATCGGCCCCAGCAGGAAGGGCCGGTAATCCACCGTGACGCCCTGCGCCGCAGCGATCGGCTCGATGCGCTCGATCGCCAGAAAGCTATAGGGACTTGCGAAATCGAACCAGAACTGCAGCTGCCCCTGCGCGGCCGCGGGGCCTGATGCCGCCGGCCGGGTCTCCATCTGCGTCATGTCGCCTCTCCATATTGTTGTGCGCGCGCGGGCTGGGCGGGCGGCCAGTCAGCCGACGTCTACCCCCGGTTCTCCACGCATCATCCGCCCCACCACCGCGGCCTGGCCGAAGCCTTGTTCGCGCAACACGTCCAGCACCCGCGGCGCGGTTGCGCTGTCGCAGGCCACCAGCAGCCCTCCGGAGGTCTGCGGATCCGTCAGCAGGGCGCGCGCGACGTCGTCCACGCCGGATGCCAGCGCGACCGCCGCGCCATAGGACGCCCAATTGCGCCCGGACGCCCCGGTGATCATGCCCGCCTGCGCCATCTCCCGCACCCCGGGCAGCCAGGGCAAGGCGGCCAGATCGATGCGCGCGCGCAGGCCAGCACCGCGGCTCATCTCCAGTGCATGGCCCAGCAAGCCGAAACCGGTGACGTCGGTCAGGGCGTGCACGCCGGGCAGCGCGGCCAGCGCGGGCCCCGGCGTATTCAGGCGTGTCGTGCTGGCGATCATGGCCTGATAGCCCGCCGCGTCCAGCTGGTTCTTCTTGAGCGCGGCCGACAATATGCCCACGCCCAGCGGCTTGCTCAGTATCAGCACGTCGCCTTCGCGGGCGTCGGCGTTGCGCCGGACGCGGTCCGGATGGACCAGGCCCATGGCGGCCAGGCCATAAATGGGTTCGACGGAATCGATGGTGTGGCCGCCCGCCACGGGGATGCCGGCCTGGGCGCAGACGTCCTGTCCGCCGCGCAGGATGTCGGCGATGACTTCGCGCGGCAGCACATTGATCGGCATGCCGACGATGGCCAGCGCCATGATGGGCGTGCCGCCCATGGCATAGACATCCGACAGCGCGTTGGTCGCGGCGATGCGCCCGAAATCGTAGGGATCGTCGACGATGGGCATGAAGAAATCGGTGGTGGCGATCAGCGCCTGCTCGTCGTTCAGGCGGTACACCGCCGCGTCGTCCGCGGTTTCCGTGCCGACCATCAGGCCGGGGAAAGCCTGGGCGGGGGCGAAGCGCGCCAGCAGGTCCGCCAGCACGCCCGGGGCGATCTTGCAGCCGCAGCCGCCGCCATGCGAAAGCGAAGTAAGGCGCGGCTGCAGGCGCGGCGGCGCGTCGGCGCTAGCGTCTATGGTCATGCGAGTCTCCAGGAAAGCCGGGAAAGCATAGCACCGGCCCGCCGGCCCCTACACAAGAGCCGTCAAAACGGCCTACTATCATGATCCTTCCAAGCATGTACGCGCCCAGGCCCGAACGAGATGACGACTCTGCTTCCCGACTGTCCGCTATGCCAGCAGCACGGCGGCACGCTGCTGTGGCAAGGCACCCACATGCGCGTGGTGGAGGTCGAAGACGCCGATTACCCCGGCTATACCCGGGTCATCTGGAATTCGCACATTCCGGAGATGACCAGCCTGTCGCGCCATGGACGCGAACTGATGATGGAAGCGGTCTGGCGCATAGAGGAGACGCAGCGCGAAATCCTGCGCCCGGACAAGATCAACGTCGCGTCGCTGGGCAATATGGTGCCGCATCTGCACTGGCACGTGATTCCGCGCTGGCGCGGCGACCGGCATTTTCCCGACGCGGTGTGGGCGCCGCCGCGTATCGCCGCGGGCCAGGAACCGCCCGAATGGGCGGCGCGCATGCAGGCCATCCGGTCCGTGATGCGCCGCTATCAGGACCGCCTGCTGGAAACCTTGAATGCACTGCCGCGCCACTGACCCGGCGCCGGCCTACCCGGCGCCATGGATTTTCATGACCGCGCACACGCCATGAACACTCGCCTTTCCGCCTTCTCTCTTCCTCCGCTGCTGGCGGCGCTGGGACTGATGGCCGCCACGCCGACCTGCTTGGCCGCGCGGCCCATCAATACGCCCTGCCCCAGCACCCTGGAGCTGACGCAGACGCCGGTCAACGCGCCGGGCGGCTGGTCGATCATGCCGGATCCGCGCCGCGACGCGGACCACCGCCTGCAGGGCATCACCTTTTTCGCCGGCGATCCGCGTAATATGGTGGCCCTGGCGCCCGACACTGAAAAACGATCGACGCGCGGCTACGCATCCACCTGGCATTTCCATCCGGACGACCAGGGCTACTGGATAGGCTGCAGCTACACCGATACCAACCTGTTGGCGGTGCGCAAGCTGGCGGACAACATCAGCCAGTGCGACATGATGCAATACCTGGCCGACCGCCGCCGTCCGGGCGGCGCCGTGGAAGTGGTGTGCTACTGAATGGAAAACCGCCTGCGCACGCCCCTTTCGCTATTGGTTTCCCAGTTGCCGCCGGATTGGGCCCCGGCCCTGGCGACGCCCGCCGCGGCGCGCGTCCTGCCGGAGCTCTGCGGCCACGTCGACAGCCGCGTGGACGCGGGCGTCACGGTCTATCCACATGCGCCCTTCCGCGTGCTGGAGCTGCTGCGCCCGCGCGACGTCAAGGTCGTGATCCTGGGGCAGGACCCCTACCACGGGCCCGGACAGGCGCAAGGGCTGGCGTTTTCCGTGCCGGACGGCTGCAAGCGGCCGCCCAGCCTGCGCAATATATTCAAGGAGATTGCCGCCGAGTATCCCGACAAGGGCATACCGGCAGGCAATGACCTGACGCCCTGGGTCGAGCAGGGGGTGCTGCTGCTGAACACCTCGCTGACGGTGGAAGACGGCCAGCCGGCCTCGCATGCCAAACGCGGCTGGGAGGCAATCACCGATGCCCTGATCGAACTGGTGGCCCGGCAGTCGCAGCCCAAGGTGTTCATGCTGTGGGGCGCCCACGCGCAGTCCAAGCAGGCACTGTTGCCCGCGAACCACAACACGCTGGTCCTGATGGCGAACCACCCGTCCCCGCTTTCAGCGTCGCGGCCACCCGTCCCCTTCCTGGGTTGCGGCCATTTCCGCCGCGCCAACGAGTGGCTTCTGACGCATGAGCAGGAAATTGTCGATTGGGGTTTGCCCGAGAAAACGCTGGCGTCACAGCAGGCATTCAGGTTATGATTTTTCGCGCTGCACAAAAGAACGGCATTTTTCCGCATTGCTAGTCCGCCGCCGGTACGCCGACGGCCTCGAAACAAGTCACGGTGTATGCAGCTTCGCCAAGTAGCAGGGTAATCACCCGGACTTGGCCCATGCCGGTCTTCATCGCTTCCTGACCCCTTTCCTTACGCCAGCGTCCCCATCTGGACGCGACATGCGCATGGTTGATCCGGTCGGCGTCGATGCTCCATCAACCTGCGCTGGATCCGGCACACACACCCCGGCCCGGCCTAGATACGTGCCGCCAAAAGCGGCAAGGATAAGTCATGTCTTTCGAATCCCTGGGACTCGAGCCCACCCTGTTGTCCGCGCTGCAAGAAGCGGGCTTCGATACCCCCACTTCCGTCCAGGCCGCCGCCATTCCGCAGGCCATCGCCGGCCAGGACCTGATGGTTTCGTCGCAGACCGGCAGCGGCAAGACCGCGGCCTTCATGCTGCCGGCGCTGAACCGCATCGCCAAGATGCCCGCCAACAAGGGCACCGGCGTGCAGGTGCTGGTGCTGACCCCCACGCGCGAACTGGCGCTGCAGGTCAATGACGCCACGCGCCAGTACGGCAAGAACCTGCGCGACCTGCGCACCGCCACCGTGGTGGGCGGCATGCCCTACGGCGCGCAGTTGAAGGCGCTGTCGCGCCGCGTCGACGTGCTGGTCGCCACCCCCGGCCGCCTGCTCGACCATCTGCAGGCCGGCCGCGTCAAGCTGAACACCGTGCATACCCTGGTGCTGGACGAAGCCGACCGCATGCTGGACATGGGCTTCATCGAGGACATCGAGACCATCGTCGGCCGCCTGCCGGCCGATCGCCAGACGCTGCTGTTCTCGGCCACGCTGGACGGCACGGTCGCCAAGCTGGCGGCCAAGATGATGCGCGAACCGCAGCGCATCGAGATCGCCGGCGCCAAGGAAAAGCATTCCAACATCACCCAGAGCCTGCTGTACGCGGACGACGCCGCGCACAAGATGCAGCTGCTCGACCACGTCCTGCGCGACACGGCGCTGGACCAGGCCATCGTCTTCACCGCCACCAAGCGCGGCGCGGACGATCTGGCCGACCGCCTGTCCGACCAGGGCTTCGCGGCGGCGGCGTTGCATGGCGACATGAACCAGCGCCAGCGCACGCGCACCCTGAGCATGCTGCAGAAGCGCCAATTGAAGGTGCTGGTCGCCACCGACGTGGCCGCGCGCGGCATCGACGTGCAGGGCATCAGCCACGCCGTGAACTTCGACCTGCCCATGCAGGCGGAAGACTATGTGCACCGTATCGGCCGTACCGGCCGCGCGGGCCGCGACGGCTTGGCCTTTACGCTGGCCACGCATGCGGAACGGCACAAGGTGCGCCGCATCGAACACTTCATCGGCCAGACGCTGACACCGCAGATCATCGCCGGCCTGGAACCCAAGCGCACGGCGCGTCCTCCGTACGAACGCTCCGGTACCGGCAAGCCGGGCTTCGGCAAGCGACCGTTCAATCGCGATAGCCGTGGCGGTTTCGGCGCGCGGCCCTTCGATGGTCCCCGCCGCGAGTTCCGCGAAGGCGCGGGCCCGCAGCGTGAGCTGTCCGGCGATCGTCCGCAGCGCGCCTGGCGCGACGGGCCCCGTCCCGTCCGCCCCGAAGGCGAAGCCCGCCCCTACCGTGCGGAAGGCGAAGCCCGTCCTTTCCGTGCCGAAGGCGATCGGCGTCCCGCCGACCGCGGCTTCCAGCGCAATGACCAGGGTTACCGCGCCGAAGGCGCCGCCCGCAAGACCGAACGCAGCGGTGACGAAGGCGGTTTCCGCGCCGAGCGCGACTTCCGCCAAGGCGACCGTCCGCAGCGTCCCGAAGGCGCGTTCCGCTCCGCGCGGTCCGAAGCCGGCATGCGCGCCGACAAGGCCGCCCGCGAAGGCAATCATGCCGGCCGCGCCACGGAAGGCTACGCCCGCCCCACCGGCAGGCCGGCCTTCGACAAGGGCGCCAGCCGTTCGGGCAAGCCCTTCAAGCCGGCCTACGCCGGTCGCCGGGACTGATCGGCACCGGCCAGGCGGGTAGCAACACCACCCGCATCTGAAGAGAAAAACGGCGCGGCGCCCACCGCGCCGTTTTTCATTTCCGGTCCGCCAGGATGGCCGGCGCTGACGCAGCGGACGGGATTTCCTGAAACAATGCGGGTATCGCTCACCTTCCGCAGCCGTAGTTCATGCCCCAGACTTTCCCGCCCCCCTTGGATGACGCATCGCAAGCCCATACCGCGCGCATGGCCGCGCATCTGCGCGCCGCGATCGCGCAGGCGGGCGGCTGGCTGTCCTTCGAGCACTGGATGGCGGAAGCGCTGTACGCGCCCGGCCTGGGCTATTACGCGGCGGGCAGCGTCAAGCTGGCCGAAGCCGGAGCCGGATCCGGTTCCGGGCCCGATTCCAGTACCGGCGCGCCACCGGTGGGCGATTTCGTCACCGCGCCCGAGCTGACGCCGCTTTTCGGCCAGACCCTGGCGATGCAGGCGGCGCAGGTATTGCGCCAGACCGGTACGAACACCATCCTGGAATTCGGCGCGGGCACCGGCGCGCTGGCCGAACAGGTGCTGGCGGCCCTGGACGCCGAAGGCCTGGATGCGCGCTACCAGATCGTCGAGGTGTCCGCGGACCTGCGCGCGCGCCAGCAGGCGCGGCTGGCCGCGCACGGCGAGCGCATCCGCTGGCTGGACCGCCTGCCCGATGCCTTCGAAGGCTGCGTATTGGCCAATGAAGTCCTCGACGCCATGCCGGTGCAGGTCTTCCGCTGGGATGAAACGGGCGCCCTGCTGGAACGCGGGGTCGTCGTCACGGCCGAAGATGGCTTCGCGTGGGCGGACCGGCCCGCGCCGCCACGGCTGGCAGAAGTCATGGCGCAGCGCATGCCGCCGCTGGAAGGCTATGTGTCGGAGGTCAACCTGCAGGGCGAAGCCTGGGTGCGCGGCATGGGGCATTGGCTGCGGCGCGGAGTGGCCCTGCTGATCGATTACGGTTTCCCGCGTCACGAGTACTACCACCCGCAGCGCGCCGCCGGCACGCTGATGTGCCACCTGCGGCATCACTCGCACGCCGATCCTTTCCTGGCCCCGGGATTGCAGGACATCACCGCGCACGTGGACTTCACCGCCATGGCGGATGCCGCCTTGTCGGGGGGGCTGGATGTGCTGGGCTATCTGTCGCAGGCGCGCTTCCTGGTGAACGCGGGCCTGATGGAACGGCTGGCGACGCTGGACAGCAGCGACGCCGCGAACTACGCGCGCACCGTCGGGCCGGTGCAGAAGCTGGTCTCGGAAGCCGAGATGGGAGAGCTGTTCAAGGTGCTGGCGGTGGGCCGCGACGTCGATCCGCCGCTCATCGGCTTCCGGCGTGGCGACCGGCGCGCCATGCTGTAAGGCGTATCTAGGCCTTGCGCAGCGCGCGCAGCCGCGCGTCGCGCAGCGCCTGCTTGATGCGCGTCGGGTCGCCCGTATGTTGCCGGGCGATCGCGCCGGCATCGACGCCCTGGATGGCGTCCAGCGCGGCACGCCATGCCGCATGGTCCACCGCCACGCGTACGTCCGCCGCGCGCAGCAGGTCCAGGAAGCGCCCGGGCTTGCGCAAGGCGTCGCAACGCTCCATCAGCGCCAGCCTGGCATCGGCGTCGGCGTCGTCACCGCCGGCGGCGGGCAGCGCGGCCAAGCCCTCCAGCACCAACGGCAACAGCCGCGCATGATCCGCGCATTCGGTGGGAACGCGCAGCCGCGCCGACAGATCGGCGCGTCGCGGCGAGTCCAGGCACAGTAGCGCGTAACGCCCGGCCAGCGGCAGCCCGCGCCGCGCAGCCTCGTCCAGGTCGGCCTTGACCCGGTCATCCAGGTGCAAGCCCGGCAGGACGCGCGGCAAGGCACCGGCCTGCTCCAGCACCTCCATCATCCTCGCGGGATGCCCGGCCATCAACCCGCGCGACAACTCCTTCCATACGCGTTCGGGCACCAGGGCGTCGGCTTCGCCCGCCTCGACCATGGCGCGGCACAGCGCCAGCGTTTCCGGCGCCACGCTGAAATCGCCAAAACGCGCGGCGAAGCGCGCCAGCCGCAGTATGCGCACGGGATCTTCGGCGAAGGCGTCGCCGACGTGGCGCAGCACGCGCGCATGCACGTCGCGCACGCCCCCCAGAGGGTCGATCAACCGGCCATCGGCATCGCGGGCAATCGCATTGACCGTCAGATCGCGCCGCGCCAGGTCGTCTTCCAGCGTGACGTCGCTGCCGGTGTAGAAGGTGAATCCCTTGTATCCCCGCCCGGATTTGCGCTCGGTGCGCGCCAAGGCATATTCCTCGTGCGTCCCCGGATGCAGGAAGACGGGAAAATCCCCGCCCACCGGCGTGAAGCCGCGCCGCGTCATCGCCTCCGGCGTGGCGCCCACCACCACCCAATCGCGGTCGCCCGCCGGCAGGCCCAGCAGTTCGTCGCGCACGGCGCCGCCAACGATATAGGCCCGCAAGCCTTCCAGCACCGGATCGGTCATCGTGTCACCCGGACGCCATACCTGGCCGCCATCACGGCAGGTCTGTCCGTTCGGCCGGCTGCGGCGCGACCTGGCCCAGGCGCTGCTTGAGCGACTGCGGCTGGCCGGTGAACAGCGCGGCGTAGTACGTGGCGTTGGCCATGACGTTCTTCACATAGGTGCGCGTTTCGGTGAAGGGTATGGTTTCGGCGAAGATCGCGCCTTCCACCGGATGCGTCAGCGACGCGCGCCAGCGGATCGGCCGGCGCGGCCCGGCGTTGTAGCCGGCGCTGGCCAGCACCTGCGAGCCATCCACGTCCTGCAGCACCATGCTCAGGTAGGACGTACCCAGCAGCGTATTGGTATCGAAGTCGTTGACCTGCCCGGGCGTGAAATTGCTCAGGCCGATTTTGCCGGCGACCCATTTGGCGGTGCCCGGCATCAGTTGCATCAGCCCCGACGCGCCGACGGAGGACCGCGCATCCATGATGAAGCGCGATTCCTGGCGGATCAGGCCGTACACCCAGGCCGGATCCAGCGCCACCTGGCTGGCCTTGGCCGCCACCCGTCCTTCGAAGGGCGCGATGTAGCGCTGCGTGAAGTCGAACTCCTTTTCGGTGCGCTCCGAGGTATTCACCACACGATCGTAGATGTTCTCGCGGCGCGCCAGCTCGGCGGCCGCCAGCAGTTGCCGATCGTCCATGCCGCGCAGCGCGAAATTCCACTCGGGCACGGCGTCGCCGCGCCAGCCCAGGCGGAACAGCGCGATGGCGCGCTGCAGGCCCTGGTTGGCGCGCGCCTGTGCCATCTCCTGCGTGCTGGGTTGCGGCGCACGCGGCGGCACGGTGATGGAGCGCCCCAGTTCTTCCGCTGCCAGCTGCCCATAGAAATTGAACCTGCCGGCGATCTGGTCGTACTCGCGCTGCGCCTGTTCTCGACGCCCCAGGGCGGCCAGGCCACGCGCATGCCAGTAGATCCAGGCCGGCTCCTCGCGCGCTTCCGGCGACATGGCGTCGATGGAAGCGACGACCCACTTCCAGTCGATGCGCTGCTGCCTGAGCGCGGCGCGCACCTTCCATTCCTCGTTGTATTGCGTCAGGCGGATATGGCCGGCCTCGACATACCAATCATGGGCGCGCGGGTCCTGGTTCAGCACCGCGACCAGCGCCAGCTGTGCGCGCACCCAGGCCAGGTCCTGCCGCGGCAGGCTCTTGGCCCATTCGCGCCGCACATAGGAATCCGCGACATCCAGGTTGCCGCGCGCCAGGCGGGCCAGCGCAATGGTGACCAACTCGGTTTCCGCCGGCGTACGCAGGGTCCGCGGCTGGCGCACCAGCCACTTCATGGGATCCTTCATCATCGTGTCGTAGGCTTTCTGGTCCGGCGGTTCGAACAGATAGCCCACGTACTTGCGCGCGTCGGTCAGCTTGTTGTCTTCGATGGCGTCGCGGAACCTGGGCTGCAGGTCATTCCAGCCCAGGACGCGGTTGGCGACCAGGTCGTCGTAGAGCGACCAGCACCAGGCGCCTGGCGCGAACGTCCGCAACGCATCGGCCGCGCCGACCTTGCGGCCCGTCATGTAGCGCGCTTCAAGCGCGGCGCAGTCGGTCTGCGCGTTGCCGTTCCTGACGGGCGCCAGCTTGTTGACGGTGTCGTAATCGCCCGATCGCGCGGCCGCCAGCAGCCAGTCCGCCCGCAGCTTGTCCGCCAGGTAGGCGTCCGGATTGCGTTCGATGAAGCGGCGCAGCTGGTCCACCGGCCACTGCGCACGCGGCATATTCCACACCTGATAGCGCAGCAGCCAATACTCGGGATACATGCCCAGCACGTCCTCGCGCGCCTGCGGCACCACCACGGCCAGCGCCGACCACTGCTTGCGGGTCATGGCGTCGCGCGCGGTGATCACCGCCTGCCGCGCCGGCGTCAGCGGGTCGGCGGTCAGCAACGAGACCTGCTCCGGTTGCGCGCTGGCGGTCGGATCGTTCGCCAGGCTGGTGACCGGCACGGTGGCCAGCGCGGCGGACGATCCGCTGCCCGGGACGCCATCGGCCGGGCCAGGCGTAAGCTGCGCCTGTGGGGCGTGCTGCTGCGCATCCACCGGCGCGCACGCGGACGTCAGCAATCCCAGCAGCGGCAAGGCGCGGCCCAGCAGGCGCGCGGCGTCTCCCCCCGGCGATTTCTGATAACGTCCCCATTCCCACCTACGCATCAGCTCTCCTTCACGCCCGCACCGAATGACTACGAAAAATATGACAAAGGATAACGCAGTCGCGCTGCGCAAGCGATTGCGCGAGGCCCGCGCATCGTTGAACGATGCGCAGCGCCAACGCGGCGGCCTGCTCATGCGGGGCCGGCTCTATACCTGGGTAGGGCTGGCACGCGACGCGGCGCGCAAGGCGGGCCGGCCGGAGCTGTCGGTCATCGCGGCGTACTGGCCGCTGGCGGATGAGCCCGACTTGCGCCCCCTGCTCAGCCAATGGGTGGAAGCCGGCATCACCGTCGCGCTCCCCGTGGTGCGTGCTCCCGACCAGCCACTGGAATTCCTGCCGTGGGCGCCCGATGCGCCCATGCGCGAGGGCGCCTACGGCATCGCCGAACCCGCGGCCGGCACCGCCGTGATCCCGGAGCTGGTCCTGGTGCCCACCCTGGGGTACACCGGTCGCGGCGACCGGGTAGGCTATGGCGGCGGCTACTACGACCGCACGCTGGCGGCCCTGAAGGCGGCCGGACATGCCTGCACCACCATCGGCGTCGCCTGGACCACGGGCCGCCTGGAAGACACCCACGTGCCGGAACCGCACGACGTGCGCCTGGACGCCATCCTGACGCCGGACGGCTGGGTGCCCAAGGCGCCTTGAGCACCACGCCGGTGCAATTGCCGCCCGTCATCGGGCACCACGCACGCACCGGACCGGGGCCCGCCCGCGTGGCGGCCCGCCCGTGGAAATTGGCACAACTGTTGCTTCTTATGTTTCGTAAACGGGCGTCCCCGTCTATCGCCCGGGTATAAGGCGAAGACGCCGCCCCCGACCGGGAGGAGCGCAATCATGGACCAGCCGTCCGGCCCAGTCCGCGCCTACGACGAGATGTACGACAGCCAGGGCGGTGTGCGCCAGCACTACAACGCCCTGCAGCAGTGGCTTGCCACGCAGACCGATGAGGTCATGGCCGCGCGGCGGCTGGAGGCCGACTTCAACTTCCGCCGCGTCGGCATCACCTTTTCCGTGGCGGGGGACGACGCCGGCACCGAAAGGCTGATTCCCTTCGACCTGATTCCCCGCATCATTCCCGCCGACGAGTGGCGCGAGCTGGACGCCGGACTGAAGCAGCGCGTGCGCGCGCTGAACATGTTCATCCACGACATCTACCACGGCCATGACATCGTGCGCGCCGGCATCGTGCCGGCGGAACAGGTCTTCCTGAACTCCCAGTACCGGCCGGAGATGCAGGATGTCGACGTCGCCGAAAACATCTACTGCCATATCGCCGGCGTGGACGTCGTGCGCGCGGGCGCGGGCGCGTTCTACGTGCTGGAAGACAACCTGCGGGTGCCCTCCGGCGTGTCGTACATGCTGGAAAACCGCAAGATGTCGATGCGGCTGCTGCCCGATGCCTTCAGCCGCCTGAAGGTGGGCCCGGTGGCCCACTATCCCGATCTGCTGCTGGACAACCTGCGCGAGGTCGCGCCGCGCGGCAACGACGATCCCACCGTGGTCGTGCTGACGCCGGGCATGTACAACTCGGCGTATTTCGAACATGCCTTCCTGGCCCAGCAGATGGGCGTCGAGCTGGTCGAAGGCCGCGACCTGTTCGTGGACCACAATACCGTCTACATGCGCACCACCCGCGGTCCCCGCCGCGTCGACGTGATCTACCGGCGCGTGGACGACGACTTTCTGGACCCCTTGTCGTTCCGCGCCGATTCGGCGCTGGGCGTGCCGGGGCTGTTGTCGGTGTACCGCGCGGGCCGCATCACGCTGGCCAATGCCATCGGCACCGGCATCGCCGACGACAAGTCGACCTATCTCTACGTGCCGGACATGATCCGCTTCTACCTGGGCGAAGAGCCCATCCTGCAGAACGTGCCGACCTGGCGCTGCGCGCGGCCCGACGAGCTGTCGCACGTGCTGGCGAACATGCACGAGCTGGTGGTCAAGGAAGTCCACGGCGCCGGGGGCTACGGCATGCTGGTCGGTCCGGCGTCGACGCGGGCGCAGGTGGATGCATTCCGCGAACGCGTGCGCGCCAACCCGGCCGCCTATATCGCCCAACCGACGCTGGCGCTGTCCACCGTGCCCACCTACGTGGAAAGCGGCGTCGCGCCGCGACACGTCGACCTGCGGCCCTACGTGCTGTGCGGCAAGGAAATCCACACCGTGCCGGGCGGCCTGTGCCGCGTGGCACTGACGGAAGGATCCCTGGTGGTCAACAGCAGCCAGGGCGGCGGCACCAAGGACACCTGGGTGCTGGAGGAATGACCATGCTCAGCCGCACCGCCGATAGCCTGTTCTGGATGTGCCGCTACATGGAGCGCGCCGAGAACATGGCCCGCATGCTGGACGTCAGCCTGCAGATGTCCCTGTTGCCGCAGGACCCCGCGGCGCGCGAGCGCTCGTGGCGCGCCCTGATGCGCATTTCCGAACTGCAGACCCTGTTCGACGAGCGCTACCCCGAGGGCTCGCCGCGCGACGTGCTGCGCTTCATGGTACGCGATCCGGACAACCCGTCTTCCATCTATGCCTGCCTGCGCGCCGCCCGGGAAAACGCCCGCGCGGTGCGCGGCAGCCTGACCACCGAGCTCTGGGAAACGTACAACACCACCTGGCTGGAATTGCTGCGCCACCTGCGCGCCGACCTGCCGGAACGCAACCCGGGCGAGTTCTTCGAATGGGTCAAGTTCCGCTCGCACGTGTCGCGCGGCGTCGCCGTGGGCACGATGCTGGAGGACGAAGCCCTGTACTTCATGCGACTGGGCATGCATCTGGAACGCGCCGACAACACCGCGCGCATGCTGGACGTCAAGTTCCATGAATACGACGACGCCGCCGAAGGCATGCGCGCCGACGCGCAGCGCGGCGTGGCGGTGCGCGACGAGTTCTATCGCTGGGCGGCCATCCTCGGCTCGGTGTCGGGGCTGGAGGTCTACCGCAAGGTGTATCGCGACGTCGTCACGCCGGACCGCGTGGCCGAACTGCTGATCCTGCACGGCGACATGCCGCGCTCGCTGCTCAGTTCGGTGCAGGCGATGACCGACAACCTGGCCTTGATCTCGAACGACCGCTCCGCCGAAACGGAGCGGCGCGCCGGCATGCTGTGTTCGGAACTGCGCTACGGCAAGGTGGAAGACATCATGGCGAACGGCCTGCATGGCTATCTGGAACGCTTCCTGGACCGCGTGAACGATCTGGGCAACCGCATCAGCCACGACTTCCTGCTGCCGCTCTCGGCTTAGCGGACAGGAACATCGGGCGCCACGGGACCAAGGGCATGAGACACTTCATCAAACACGTTACGCAGTACCGCTATACCGCGCCGGTGAGCTACAGCATCCAGACGCTGCGCCTGACGCCTCGCGGCGAAGACCACCAGCGCTCGCTGCGCTGGCACATCTACGCGCCCGGCGAACTGGCGGAGCAGGTGGATGCCTATGGCAACACCACGCATATCCTGACCCTGAACCGCCAGCACAACGAGATCGACCTGCTGGTGACCGGCCAGGTGGAAATCGACCCCTTGACCGACGGCATGCTCAAGAGCGAGGAAAACCGCCTGCCGGTGGACGCCTATCGGGTGCCCACCTCGCTGACCATGCCGGACGGCACCATCGCCGCCTTCTGCGCGCGCGTGCTGCCGAACGGCCTGCGCGAGCCGGGCGACGCGCTGAAGCTGGCGCAGGCAATCTCCGACCACGTGGCCTATGAGCCGGGCATCACCGACGTGACCACGGCGGCCGCCCAGGTGCTGGCGCTGGGCCACGGGGTATGCCAGGACCACGCGCATCTGTTCCTGGCCTGCGCGCGCGCGCTGGGAGTGCCGGCGCGCTATGTCAGCGGTTATCTGTACACGGTCAACGACCATGCCGCCAGCCACGCCTGGGCGGATATCTGGCTGCCGGGCGGCGGCTGGTGCAGCGTGGACATCACCAACCGGCAATTCGCCTCGGATTGCCATTGCCGGCTGGCGGTGGCGCGAGATTACGACGCGGCCAGCCCGGTGCGCGGCGTCCGCCACGGCGGCGGCACCGAGTCCATGGTGGTGAACGTGCAGGTCCAGTCCGCTCAGCAGTAGCGCCGCGGCGCAGCCGATGTTGCGGCGTACCGACGCGGCCTCGCCGGCCGCCCTGTCATTTTTTCCCCGGTTCACTAAAATGCCCGGGTTGCCCCTCATCCCACGTCCATGACTTACTGTGTCGCGGCCCGCTTGCACACGGGCCTGGTTTTCCTGGCGGATTCACGCACCAACGCGGGCGTGGATCAGATCAGTGTGTTCCGCAAACTCAACGTCTTCGAGCGTCCCGGCGAACGCGTCATGGTGCTGCTGACGTCGGGCAACCTGGCGATCAGCCAGTCGGTGATGAACATGCTGGCCATGCACGACAGCGCCGATCCGGATTCCATCTGGAACGCGCCCAATATGTTCGAGGCCACGCGCATCGTCGGCGAAGCCATCCGCGAAGTGCATCGCCGCGATGCCGAAGCGCTGCACGACCAGGGCGTGGAGTTCAACGTCAACCTGATCTTCGGCGGCCAGATCGGCCACGAACGCTGCCGCCTGTTCCAGCTCTATTCGGCCGGCAACTTCATCGAGGCCCACGCCGAGTGCCCTTATTTCCAGATCGGCGAATCCAAGTACGGCAAGCCCATCCTCGATCGTGTGCTCGAACCGGGCACGACGCTGGACGAAGCGGCCAAGTGCGCGCTGATCTCCATGGATTCGACGCTACGCTCGAATATCTCGGTCGGCCTGCCGCTGGACCTGCTGGTCTATGAAACCGGATCGCTGCGGGTGACGCGCTTCGCCAACATCGACGAGAACAATGCCTATTTCCGGATGATCCGCGGCAGCTGGGGCGAAAAGCTGCGCCAGGTATTCGCGGAAATCGACGACCCGGTCTGGAGCAACCCCGCGTCGCCGGACAGCCTGGTGCCCGCCGGACGCATCCACCAGCCCGTGCGCGTGCTGCCCGGCAGCGCCGAGCCGACCGACGTCGCGCCCGTGCAGGCGCTGGCGGAAGGCAAGGAGCCCTTCCAGGCCCGCTGAAGCGCCCGGGAGTCTTCCCGGCGCCTGCTCATCACGCGCCTGCGATGGCGCAGCGATCGTCCAGCAGCTCTTCGGACGCCCCGCGATCCCCGGTCGGCGTTGGCCGGCCATGGCGTGCGTTTTCATCGGCCTCGCCGTCCAGGAAAACGAAGCCCGGCTTCCCATCGGGCAAGGTCACGGGCGCCATGAACAGGGTGTGGGGCATCATCGAGCCATCGGGATACACGTCACGGGCCAGCAGGCCTACCGGGTCCGTCCGGGCCAGCGTCGCATCGTCGGTCAGCAGCCCCCGGTACCGGTAAGTCTTCCCCGCCAGCGGCGGCAGCCAGTTCCACCGCCTGTCGCTCAAGATGCCAACCTCCCGCGCCAGCGCGGCGGCCACGTCAGGACGTATGCAGGTGACATGGATATGGAATTGATCCTGGGTGCGGCCAAACACGGAATTGGCGGCAAAGCCGATCTGCGTACGCTCCAGCGGCATGCCCAGCACCTTTTCCACATAGCCGCGGTTCTCGTACGCGGCGCGCCAGTAATTCGGCGTCCCGGTCATCCACAGGCGCGGGTCTTCGACACCGGTTATCCGGTCCGTCGGCAACAGCAGGAAAGCGTAGGGTTTGGCCGGGCTGTTGTCCTTCAGGACCACATATCCGGCCCGCAGGTCCACCCTGGCACAGGCGTTGGGCCGGCCGATTTCGTCCGCCGGAACCATGGCGCCAGCCTGGGCTGCCCGCACGCACCCCTGGACCACTTTCCACAGCACGCCGCGACGCTCCGTGATGGTCCAGCCAGGCCCGGGCAAGGGGTCGGGGACGCTGAGTTCCTTGGCAACGCCGGGCCGCGTCGCGGCGGCGACCGTCATCCACAGGAATACCGCCCATCTACGCACTCGCATCGCCCGCCCACCGATATCCGGCCATCCGCTGGACCGGATGGTCCGAGGATGGCGGCGATCATGGTATCGAGCGGAATGGCCTGATGGCGAGACCCGGCGCGTGCCGTGGGCAGGCGTGTCCGACCCGCGCAACACGCCGTCCTCACGGACGACGCCGTCACGCGCCTGTCAAACTTTGCTGGTGAGGTTTTTCCAGATCGCCAGGGGCGCTTCGGCACTGTTCAGGGTGTAGAAGTGCAGGCCAGGCGCGCCGCCATCGAGCAGCTTGCGGCACAGGTCCGTCACCACGTCCACGCCGAACGACCGTATCGACGCCTTGTCGTCGCCGAACTCGGCCAGGCGCAGCCGTATCCAGCGCGGGATCTCGGCGCCGCACATCTGCGAAAAACGCGCCAGCTGCGTATGGTTGGTGATCGGCATGATGCCCGGCACGATCGGCACCGACACACCCTTGGCCGCGACACGCTCGATGAAATCGAAATACGCGTCCGGGTTGAAGAAATACTGGGTGATGGCGCTGTCGGCGCCCGCGCGCACCTTGTCCACGAAATGATCCAGGTCGCGGGACGGATTGTCCGCCTGCGGATGCATTTCGGGATAGGCCGCGACTTCGATATGGAACCAGTCGCCCGTTTCCTTGCGGATGAAGGCGACCAGGTCGCGAGCGTACTTCAATTCGCCGGCGTCGCCGCCCATGCCGGACGGCAGGTCGCCGCGCAGGGCCACGACCTGCCGCACGCCTTCCTCGCGATAGGACGCCAGGATGGCGCGCAGGTCGGCCAGCGTGGCGCCCACGCAGGACAGATGGGGCGCGGCGTCCACGCCCAGGTTGCGCAGGGTGCGCACCGTGCCGGCCGTGCCTTCGCGCGTGGAGCCCCCCGCGCCGAAGGTCACGCTGACGTAGCGTGGATGGATGGCCAGCATCTGCTTGGCCGCGCGCAGCAGGCGTTCCTGCGCGGCGATATCGCGTGGAGGAAAAAATTCCAGGCTGTACGCCGGCGTCGTGGTATCGGTCATGAGACGAGCAAAGTGGACAGCAGGCCCGAGATGATGCTGTACAGAATCGCACCGATCACCGCCCACCAGAAGCCATTGACCTGGAAGCCCTTGAGGATGGACCCGGCAAACCAGAACAACAGCGCATTAAGGACGATCAGGAACAGGCCGAGCGTGACCAGGGTAATGGGCAGCGTCAACAGCACCAGCACCGGTTTGACCAGCATGTTCAGCAGTCCCAGCACCAGCGCGGCGATCAACGCCGATCCGAAGCTGGCCACCGCAATACCAGGCAGCAGATAGGCCACCACCAGCAAGGCCACCGCGTTAAGGATCCAGACCAGGATCAGGCTCAGCATGTTCGATTCTCCCGCATCGAGTCGTTGAAAGGGGCGGCGGTAGCGCAGAGCATCGCCGTCCCTTGCAAGACTACACCATCAATAGCGGTAGTGATTGCTCTTGAAGGGGCCGTCGACCGGCACGCCGATGTAGGACGCCTGGTCGGCGCGCAGCGTGGTCAGGTTGGCGCCCAGCTTCTTCAGGTGCAGGCGGGCAACTTTTTCGTCCAGCTGCTTGGGCAGCACGTAGACCTGGCCCTTTTCATAGGCTTCGTTGCGCGTGAACAGCTCGATCTGCGCGATGGTCTGGTTGGTGAAGGACGACGACATCACGAAGGACGGGTGGCCCGTGGCGCAGCCCAGGTTCACCAGCCGGCCCTTGGCCAGCAGGATGATGCGCTTGCCGTCCGGGAAAATGACGTGGTCGACCTGCGGCTTGATTTCTTCCCACTGGCAACCTTCCAGCGAGGCAACATCGATTTCGTTGTCGAAGTGGCCGATGTTGCAGACGATGGCCTGGTCCTTCATGCGATCCATGTGGTCGCGGGTGATGACGTTGTAGTTGCCGGTGGCGGTGACGAAGATGTCGGCCTTGTCGACGGCTTCTTCCATGGTCACGACCTTGTAGCCTTCCATGGCGGCCTGCAGGGCGCAGATCGGGTCGATTTCCGTGACCCAGACCTGGGCGCGCAGGGCCTGCAGCGCCTGCGCGCAGCCCTTGCCCACGTCGCCGTAGCCGGCCACCACGGCGATCTTGCCGGCCACCATCACGTCGGTGGCGCGCTTGATGCCGTCCACCAGCGATTCGCGGCAGCCGTACAGGTTGTCGAACTTGGACTTGGTGACCGAGTCGTTGACGTTGATGGCGGCAAAGGCCAGTTCGCCACGCTGCGACATCTGGTACAGGCGGTGCACGCCGGTGGTGGTTTCTTCCGTCACGCCGCGGATCTGCGCCAGGCGGGTCGAATACCACTTGGGATCGCGCGCCAGGGTGGCCTTGATGGCGGCGAACAGCACGCGCTCTTCCTCGCTGCCCGGCTTGCCGAGTACCGACAGATCCGATTCCGCCTTGGCGCCCAGGTGCAGCAGCAGCGTGGCATCGCCGCCGTCGTCCAGGATCATGTTGGCGTGTTGGCCATTGGGCCATTCGAAGATCTTGTGGGTGTATTCCCAGTACTGCTCCAGGGTTTCGCCCTTGACGGCGAAAACCGGCGTGCCGCCTTCGGCGATGGCGGCCGCGGCGTGATCCTGCGTCGAGAAGATGTTGCACGAGGCCCAGCGCACGTCAGCGCCCAGCGCCTTCAGCGTTTCGATCAGCACGGCGGTCTGGATGGTCATGTGCAGGCTGCCGGCGATGCGCGCGCCCTTCAGCGGCTGGGCGGCGGCGTATTCTTCGCGCGTGGCCATCAGGCCCGGCATTTCGGTTTCCGCGATGGCGATTTCGCGGCGGCCCCAGCCGGCCAGGCCGATGTCGGCGACGATATAGTCGGAAACGGATTTTTCGGAAACGGTATTCATGGGTTGGCTCCACGTATGAACGGACGGCGCCACACCGCGGCCGAAACGTGCGCTACGTCCAGGCCGGGAGCTTCGTTTCCGCTCCAGCCGGGAACACACCATGCAGGATAGTCGCGCCCCGCCTCTGCCACGCATGCGACAAAGGTGAGCGCCGTTGCATGCCGCCACGCCTTGCGTGGACGGCCGAACTGGTGCCTGAGCCTGGCGGGGGACATCGCGTTTTCGCGTTTGCGGGCTACCGCAATCGCGATCCACGTCCACCCCGTCGCAACGCTCCTCAGGCGTGGGCGATATTGTAGCGGGTCGCCGGGGTCAACGGAACCAGCGCGTTCAGCAGATCCGTGGCAATGGCGTCCCAGGTACGGGTCAGCGCATGCTGGCGCACCACAGCGCGGTCCAGCCCGTGCGCCCGCAGGCAGGCGTCGCGCAGGTCGTCGCCCAGGCAACCGGTGACGCCGTCCTCGATCACCGCCAGCGGCGCATCCGTGTGGAAGGCCGCCACCGGCGTGCCGCAGGCCATCGCCTCCAGCATGACCAGGCCGAAGGTGTCGGTCAGGCTGGGGAACACGAAAACGTCGGCGGCCGCGTAGTAGTTCGGCAACACGTCGTCGGCCTGCATGCCGGTGAACCGCACGCCGGGATACTTGCGGCGCAGCCGCTCCTCATCCGGTCCGCCGCCCACCACCACCTTGCTGCCGGGCAGGTCCAGCGACAGGAAGGCATCCAGGTTCTTTTCACGCGCCACGCGGCCCACGCTCAGGAAGACCGGCCGTGGCAGGCCGGCGTAGATGCCGTCCGCGTCGGCGCGCGCCTGGGAGGTGGCGGTGGCGTTGGCGGTGGAGGCGCCGAGCGCCGCCAGGCCGGCCGCGGCGGCCGCGGCATCCCGCGCCACCGGCTGGAAGCGCTGCGCGTCCACCCCGCGCGACCACACCCGCAGATTCTTCAGGCCATGGCGCGCGACGGTATCGCGTACCGTCGGCGTGGGCACCAGCACGCGCTGCGACGGCTTGTGGAACCATTGCATGAAGCGCCACGGCAGCCAGGCGGGTATGCCCATCCTTGCCTCCAGATAGTCCGGAAACATGGTGTGGAAGGACGTCGTGAAGCGCCAGCCCCGGCGCAACGCCATCCGGCGCGCGGCCAGGCCCAGGGGACCTTCGGTTGCGATGTGCAAGGCATCCGGTACCACATCGCCCAGCAGCCGCTTCAGCTGCCTGCGCGGCTGGATGCACAGCCGCAGCTCGGGCTCGGACGGCGCCGGCACGGTGCGGCTGCCTTCGGGGCTGATGACGATCACCTCATGGCCCCAGTCTCGCAGGATTTTCAGCATGGTCGTCCAGGTGCGGACAACCCCGTTCACTTGCGGATGCCAGGCATCCGTAACCAGTGCGATCAGCATGGACGTTCGACCGGCCGGCAAGCCGGAGTAGCCGGAAAGCCCATATTTGGCACGGGGTTTATGACACCGTGGCGACAGTCATGACGCCGTCGGCGCTCGCGCTAGCGCCGGGGATACCCCTGCGCCTTGATGCGCTGCCATACGACCTGTTTTTCCTCTTCCGTCATGAACACCCAGTTCGCCACTTCCATGGCGGTACGGCCGCAGCCGCGGCAGACGTCGTCGAACAGGGTGGAACATACCGCCACGCAGGGAGAATCCGTGGCGGAAAGGGAACGGTCGGGCCCGGCCGCTGCCGGCGGGCAAAGATCTGGAACGGGGGCAGGCATGGAACAAGGATAGCACCCGGCACGGGCCGCCCCGCCGGGCGCTGCGCCCCCTGGATGCCGCGCATGCCGCACATGCAGCGCACGCCGCGTGAACCGCAAAGGCAGCGCGATCGCAGCGGCCACCGGGGCGTCAGGTCGGGTGCTACACCGGTCAGGATGCCTGATCGAAGAAGTCCAATGCCTCGCTGCCGATCTCGTCCGGCAGCTCTTCAGCCAGATAGTGAGCGCCATCGACGGCATGGCCTTCCACGGTGGCGGCCACGTTGCGCCACAGCGACAGCACGTCGAAATTGCGGCCGACGGCGCCGCGCGCGCCCCACAGGACGCGCAGCGGGCATCGCACGCGGCGACCCGCCGCGCGATCCTGGCGGTCGTGCTCCAGGTCGATGGTGGCGGAAGCACGATAGTCCTCGCAGATACCCGTCGGCAGGCCGGGGGACGCGGCGCAGCGTTCATACTCCGCGAGCGCGCGCGGATCGAATATCGCCAGGCCGCCGGGACGGCCGCCCATGATGGAACGCACGTAGAACACCGGGTCGTGGCCTATCATGGTTTCGGGCATGGGCGCCGGCTGGATCAGCCAGAACCAATGGTAGTAGGCCTGCGCGAACGCGCGCGTGGTGTTCTCGTACATGTCCAGCGTGGGCGCGATATCGAGCAGCATCATGCGCCGCACGCGATCGGCGTGATCCAGCGCCAGCCGATGCGCCACGCGCGCGCCGCGATCGTGCGCCAGGACATTGAAGCGTTCATGGCCGAGCTGGCGCATCACTTCCGCCATGTCGGCGGCCATGGCGCGTTTGGCGTAAGCGGCGTGGTCGGGCGTGGCGTCGGGCTTGCCGCTGTCGCCATATCCGCGCAGGTCCGCCGCCACGCAGGTGTAGCGCGCGGTCAGCGCCGGCCATACGCGGTGCCACATGGCGCTGGTCTGCGGATGGCCGTGCAGCAGCAGCAAGGCCGGGCCTGATCCCGCCACCCGCGCCGCGATGTGCGTGCCCGGCACGTCGAACCGGCGCACCGGCGCGTCGAAGAAAGATGCCATGGATATGTCTCCCGAAGCTTCCGCGCAGCAGCTTACCGCGCCCCATGCATGCGAGCCAGCCTAGGATCCCGAGGCCGCGGTCGCGAGCGCCCTGCGCGCGTTGTCCTTCAGCCAGGGCCGTTCGCGCCAGTGCCGCGCTTCGTAGGCGTCGATCGCCGCCTGCCGCGCCAGCGTCGCGTCGACCATATCGCGGCCGTGCAGGAACATCTCGCGATGACGCGCCGACAGTTCGAAATCAGCCACGCCGCCTGATCCCGCGTCGACCCGCCCGTGCCGCACGTCGATGCGCAGGCGCGCCCGCGCCGGATCGGCCACCTGCGACAGCAAGGCCTGCACGCGGGCCTCATCCAGCGCGACCAGCAGCAAGCCGTTGTTCATCGCGTTGGAAAAGAATATCTCCGCGTAGCCCGGCGCGATCACCGCGCGTATGCCGTACTGCAGCAGTCCCCACACCGCGTGCTCGCGGCTGGATCCGCAGCCGAAATTCGGCCCACCCACCAGGATGGACGCCTGCCGCCAGGGCATGCGGTTCAGGATGAATCCGGGCTTTTCCTCACCGGTTTCGTCGAAGCGCAGGTCATGGAACAGTCCCTTGTCCAGCCCCCGCTTGTCGATGCCGCGCAGGAACTGCTTGGGCATGATCTGGTCGGTATCGAGATTGCTGTAGGGCAACGGCGCGGCGCAGCCTTCGATGATGTCCATGTCGGCTTTCCTCGCCTCGTCTTTCCCTGCGTTACTCATGGCCTTCCCGCCCAAAGGTGCGCACGTCGGTGATGCGGCCCGTCAGCGCCGCCGCGGCGGCCATCAAGGGACTCATCAGATGCGTGCGGCCACCGCGTCCCTGGCGGCCTTCGAAGTTGCGATTGGTGGTGGACGCGCAGCGCTCGCCGGGGGCCAGGGCATCGTCGTTCATGGCGAGGCACATGGAACAGCCGGGCTGGCGCCATTCGAAGCCGGCATCGATCAGCTGCCGCGCGATCCCTTCCGCCTCGGCCTGCCGCCGCACCGCACCGGAGCCCGGCACCACCATCGCGCGCACACCGTGCGCCACGCGGCGGCCGCGCGCCAGCCCGGCGACCGCGCGCAGGTCTTCGATCCGCCCATTGGTGCAGGAACCGATGAACACGCGATCCACGGGCAAGCCGTCCAGGGCGACGCCGGGCGCCAGGCCCATGTAATCAATGGCCTTGCGCAACGCCATGCGCGCGAGCCCGTCGTCCGCGCCATCGGGATCGGGCACGCTGCCGGTGACCGGCAGCGCCTGGTCGGGACTGGTGCCCCAGGTGACGTAGGGCGCGATGGCGCTGGCATCGAGCACGTGCTCCGCGTCGAAACCGGCGCCAGGGTCGCTGTGCAGGCCGCGGCTGTCCTGCAGCACCCCTTCCCATTCCCGCGCCGAAAGATGGCCGGCGTGGTCGCGCACGTAGGCCAGGGTGACGGCGTCGGGCGCGATCAGGGCCGCGCGGGCGCCGGCCTCCACGGCCATATTGCACAGGGTCATGCGGCCCTCGGCGCTCAGTGCCGCAACCGCCGCGCCGCAGAATTCCACCGCATAGCCGCGCGCGCCCTGCGCGCCCAGGCGATGGACCACGTGTATCACCAGGTCCTTGGCCGTGGTGCCCGGCGGCAGGACGCCATCGATGCGCACCCGCATGGTCCGCGCCAGGCGATAGACCAGGGTCTGCGTCGCCAGGACATGCTCCACTTCCGACGTGCCTATGCCGAAACCCAGGGCCCCCAGGGCGCCGTAAGTCGTGGTGTGGCTGTCGCCGCACAGCACCGTCATGCCGGGCAGGATCATGCCGCGTTCCGGCGCGACCACATGCTCGATGCCCTGGCCCGGATCCGTCGTATCGAACAACGCAATATCGTGCGCGATGCAATTGCGCTTCAGGTTGCGCGCCTGCAGCGCGGAAGCGGGATCGGCGATCACACGTGCCGCGGGCGGCACCGGGTGCGTGGGAATCACGTGGTCCACCACGGCCATCTGCTGCCCCGGACGGCGCACGGGCAGCGCGCGCTCGTCCAGGCCCGCAAAGGCCTGGGGACTGGTGTATTCGTTCATGATGTGCAGATCGACGTAGAGCAGGACGTGCTGGTCGTCCAGGCGCGCCACCTCATGCGTCCGGACCAGTTTCTGGTAGAGGGTCATCGCCGCCATCGCCGGGCTCCGATATGAAGGTACCGGGTCAGTTTAGGCGTGGCCGCACACTTTATAATCAATTCAAAATGGAACCATCTTTCGATCCAATTTAATAATGGACGGGCTTTCCGAACTTGCATTCTTCGCCCTGCTGGCGCGGCACGGCAACTTGTCGGCGACCGCGCGCGAGCTCGGCCTGACGCCGGCGGCCGTCAGTACCCGGCTGTCCAAGCTGGAACAGCGCCTGGGCGTGCGCCTGCTGAACCGCACCACCCGGCGCGTCAGCGTGACGGAAGAAGGCGAACGCTACCTGGCCGAAGGCACGCGCATCCTGGACGACCTGGACGCGCTCGAACGACGCCTGGCCGGAAGCCGCGCGCAACCTCGCGGCTTGCTGCGCGTCAACGCCACCTTCGGCTTCGGCCGCAAGCACATCGTTCCCGCCGTGGCCGATTTCGTGCGCCGGTATCCCGAGGTCGACGTCCAGATCCACCTGACGGATCGTCCCCTGCCGTTGCGCGACCATGGTTATGACGTCGGCATACGGTTCGGCGATATTCCCGACGCCAGGCTGACCGCGCGTCGCATCGCGGGCAATCGCCGGCTGCTATGCGCGGCCCCGGCCTATCTGAAGGCGCATGGCACGCCGCAATCGCCGCGCGAGCTGCAACGACATGCCTGCCTGGTCGTACGGGAAAACGATGCCGCCTATGGCACCTGGCATCTGCGAGCCGGCCAACGCACGGAAGCCGTCAAGGTCCGGGGCCCGCTGAGTTCGAACGATGGCGAAAGCGTGCTGCAATGGGCGCTCGCGGGCCACGGCATCGCCCTGCGCTCGGAATGGGAAGTCGCGCCCTATCTGCGCTCGCGCCGGCTGGCGCCTCTGCTGCAGGGCTGGATGGCACCACCCGCCGATATACATGTGCTCTACGCGGAGCGCGGCAATCTTCCGGCCAGGGTGACCGCATTCGTCGATTTCCTGCTGGCGCGGTACGCTGCCCAGCGGCGGCAGGCGGCCAAGGGCGAATTGCTCTGGTAGCCGCGCGCCGCGATTGAGGACATGCCGGGCGCGTCAGGCGTCGCGGGTCACCGCCCGCAACACCTCTTCCAGTTCCGCCACGTCCACCGGCTTGGACAGGTATTTGTCGAAGCCCGCTTTCGCCCCGCGCTCCATCATCGCCGTCGCGGTGTATCCGGACAAGGCCACCAGCATGCTGGTGGCCGTCGTCGCCGAGCGTCGCAGCGCGGCGGCCACTTCGAATCCGTCCACGTCGGGCAGGCCGATATCGATGACGATCACCTGGGGTGCCATGGCCTTGGCGCTGGCCAGGCCGGCTTCGCCGTTGCCGGCCGTGGCCACGGTATGCCCGGCATCCTCCAACAGCAGGCGCAGCGACTGCACGGCGTCTTCGTTGTCGTCGATCAGCAGCACGCGCAGCCCTTGCCCGCTGGGCGCGCGTACCGGCGCCGGCGCTACGACCGCCGCGTCCGGGCGCACCAGGCGCGGCATATCCACGATGAAGGTACTGCCCTGTCCCAGGCC
This sequence comes from Bordetella genomosp. 8, assembly GCF_002119685.1. Classification (NCBI taxonomy): domain Bacteria; kingdom Pseudomonadati; phylum Pseudomonadota; class Betaproteobacteria; order Burkholderiales; family Alcaligenaceae; genus Bordetella; species Bordetella genomosp. 8. The sequence goes on from NZ_CP021108.1 coordinate 5,890,656, forward strand.
TTCGCTGGCGGCGGTGACGAAGCCGCCATGGGCAGCCGCCAGGCGCTGCACCAGGGTCAGGCCGATACCCAGGCCGGCGTCCGTGCGGCCCAGGCTGGTGTCGGCCTGCGAAAACAGGTCGAAGACGCGCGGCAGCATATCGGCGGCGATGCCGATGCCGTTGTCGCGCACGACGATCTGCACGCGGTCATCGCTGGCCCGCACTTCCAGCTTCAGCACGCCACGCTCGGGGGTATAGCGCGCCGCGTTGTGCAGCAGATTGCTCAGGATCTGCCGGAAGCGCACACGATCCGCACGTACCCAGACGTCGGCCGGCGCCGGCAGGTATTCCACCGTATGGCGCTTGGCATTGATCGCGCCCTGGGTCATCTCCAGCGCCTGCTCCACCAGTTCGCCGACAGGCAGCGCTTCGTGGTTGAGCTCGATCTTGCCACGGGTCACCCGCGAAACGTCGAGCAGATCACTGACCAATCGGGCCAATTGTTCGGTCTGACGGGACACCAGCGCGGTCAGGCGGCGCGTATCGTCCGGGCTGGCGTCGCGCTTGCGCTTCATCAACTCCAGCGCGGTGCCGATCGCCGACAGCGGATTGCGCAGCTCGTGCGCCAGCATCGCCAGGAACTCGTCCTTGCGTTCGTCGGCTCTTTCGAGTTCGGCCTGGCGCAGCCGCAGTTGCTCCAGCGTCAGCAGCATTTCGCGATTCTGCTGTTCCAGTTCTTCCACCGGCGTCTGCAATTTACGCCGTGCGAGTTTCTCGATCAGGCTGGCCAGACCGGCCGGCTCGATGGCCGGATGGAATACGGGCAGGTGCATTTCCAGCGTCACCGTCGTGCCTTTGCCGTCGGGCGATTCGATATGGAATCCATCGACCAGGCGCCGCGCGCCGCTGATGCCCAGCTGGACCTTGCCGTCCAGGCGATTCGTACCCGAGAGTATCGCGGGTAGGTCCGCGATGCCCGGTCCATCGTCGGCGATGGTCACCACGATCGCCTGCGGCTCCGTAGGGCTGGCCGGGCGAAAGGCGAAATCGATGCGGCCGCCGCGGGCGTAGTCCACCGCGTTGCGGGCGATCTCCGATACCGCGGTCACCAGGCGCGTGCGCTGCAGGTCATCCAGCCCGAACACGTCGCCCACCTGGCGCGTACGGTCGCGCGCACCCACCAGGCCCTGGTCGCTGGCGATGCGGGTGCTCAAGATTCGATGGTTCATGAAGGGCAGCCCTTTGCGACGACAACAGTCGCGTCGTCCGTTGACCTCGCGTAATCCCGATGCATGACGCCGGCGATCAGGGATGGGTGGCGCGCGAGCAGCGAAGCCTGCTGCGCCAGATTCCAGCGCGACGACAGTCCGTCGCTCGCCAGCACCAGCACGGACGACGGCGTCCAGGTGTAGGACTGCTCGCGTATGGCGCGCACGCTATAACCCACGGTGCCGTCCATGGATGGCAGCCGCCGCTGTTCATGGTCCTGGACGAGCACCGCCGAGATATTGCCGATGCCGGCAAATTCCATGGTCCCCAGCATGGGGCGTACCACGGCAATGGCCATCACCACGCCACGTGTATGCTTGAGCTCCTTGTGTGCCGCGCGCACGACGTCATAAGGTGTCGCGGCGCCGTCCGCCTGGTGGAAGACGCCCACCGCCTGCGTGGCGGCATAGGCAGCCTGCGGGCCATGCCCCAGCCCATCCACCGCGACCACCCAGAAAGCGCCGTCCACCCAACGCGCCGACCAGGCATCGCCACAGGATTCCTGCCCAGCCTTGGCCGTCGTCAGCCCGCTGACGTCGATCGGCCGCCGGCGCACCGGGGGCGCCGCGGCGTCCAGCGGGGTTTCCTCGATCAATCGAGCCAGTATGCCGGTCCCCGCTCCCTGGGAGGTATAGATATCCACGTGCGACGACAAACGGGTAATGGTGCCCATTCCGACGCCCAGGCTGCTGCCGGTGGAATAGCCGTCGCTCATGCTTTGCTCGAGAGAAGCGATGCCGGGGCCTTTATCCAGGGCCAGGATCTCCAGGCCGGCCTCGCCGGGTGTCGGGCAGGGGCGGACGATCACTTCCCCCCCGCGGCCGTATTTGACAAGGTTGGTTGCGAGCTCCGTGATGACCAGCGCGGCGCGGTTCTGCAGCGTTTCGGATAGTCCGTTGTGCTTCGCGATGGCCACGGCCTGGCGGCGGGCCTCCGCGACCTGGCTCTGTTCCGTAACGCTTATCGGCGTTTCCATTGCGTCAGGCTCACGCGGGTGCCTTGACCCGGTTGGGATTGCACGTCGAATTCACTCACCAGGCGCTTTGCGCCGCCCAGTCCAAGGCCCATGCTTTTCGCGGTGGAAAAGCCATCGGTCAGGGCCTGCCCCAGATCGGCGATGCCAGGTCCCGTATCCTCGAAGCAAAGGCGCAAGCCGCGCACGCCCTCGCCGTTGACGATTTCCGTGATGGTCATGCGGCCGCCCAGGCCATGCACCAGCGTATTGCGGCCGATTTCACTGGCGGCGGTAATGAACTTGGTGCGGTCCAGCGTGCCGAACCCCACCTGGGTCGCCCATTCCTGCACCGTGCGTCGCACCAGGCTGAGCTGATCCTGTGTACGGAGTTCGAGTGTGGCCTGCCTGGTCTCGGTGATCACGCGAGGTCGGAGCCATGGACATCGGATTGGCGCAACAGATCCATGCCCTTGTCGACGTTCAGGGCGGTCTTGATCCCGGTCAGCGACATGCCCAATTCGATGAGTGTGATGGCCACCGCCGGGCGCATGCCGACGATGACCGTATTGGCGTCCATGATGCGTGCCATGGACGCAATGTGGGCCAGCGTGCGCCCGATGAAGGAATCGACGATCTCCAGGGCCGAGATGTCGATCAGCACGCCACGCGCGTGCGTCCGCGACAGCTGTTGCGTCAGGTCGTCCTGCAAGGTGACGGCCAGCTGGTCGTGCAGTTCGACCTGTATGGTCACCAGCAGGTAATCCCGCAGCTTGAGTATGGGAATGCGGTCCATGGCCTTATGCCTTGCCGCCCTGCATTCGGGCGACTTGCTGGCCGGTCTTGAACAGGGCCACGCGCAAGGCTTCCGACAGGGTCGACTTGGTGACCACGTCACCCAGCTCAACGCCCAGGTGCACGATGGTCTGGGCGATCTGCGGCCGGATGCCGCTGATGATGCACTCGGCGCCCATCAGGCGCGCCGCGGCAACCGTCTTCAGCAGATGCTGGGCCACCAGCGTATCGACCATGGGCACGCCGGTGATGTCGATGATGGCGATCGTGGCTTCGTGCTCGACGATGCCTTCCAGCAGGCTTTCCATGACGGTCTGCGTGCGTTCGCTGTCCAGCGTGCCGATCAACGGCAGCGCCAGGATGCCGTCCCAGATCTGGACCACCGGCGTGGAAAGCTCCAGCAACTCCTGCTGCTGGCGCTGGATGATCTGTTCGCGGCCCTTCTGGTAGGCCTCCACGGTGAACAGCCCCAGCGAATCCAGCACCACCGACAGCTTCCAGAACTCGTCGGCCAGGCGGATCGGATCGTCGCCGAATTCACGGCGCAGCGCCGACAGCAACGGCTGCTTGAGCGAGAACACGAAGACCGCCGTGTCGGAGGGGGAAAAGCCCTGCACCGCGCGGCTGCGCGACAGCGCCGACAGGAAGGCGCGGACTTCATCCCACGCCGCGCCGGGCATGCGCGCGTCCATGCTGTCCTGGATGGCGGCGGCGAATACATTCAGGAAATTGCTGCACTGTGCGCGCAGCTCGGTATCGTTGATCAGGCCTTTCGCATTGGACGACTCCAACTGCAAACCGATCCACTCCTTCAGGATCGTCTGCTCGGTCTCGCGCACGACGGCGGACAAACTGCTGCTGGATACGCTCACTTATTGCTCCAGAAAGGCTCAAATGTATGCGGCGACGATCACTCGATCGCGCGGGCCCCAAGAGCGGGGCCAAAACGACGCACAGGTTAACAGGTCGGCAAACAATATGTATTCGATTGCGACCGTGCCGTGGCGGTAAAACACAGGGATAGGGAAACTGATCCTTATGGATGAGCAACAGCGTGGCTTTGCCGACTGGCGAGAACAAAAACAATGCCGCGACAGAATCGTCGCGGTATCGCGGTAATCCTGCGCGGCGGCCCTCGCCGCCGCACCTTGCCAGTATCAGGCCGCCTTCTTCAGCGTGGCGACCTTGTCCGTGGATTCCCAGCTGAACTCCGGCTCCGAACGGCCGAAGTGACCGTAGGCGGCCGTCTTGGAATAGATCGGGCGCAGCAGGTCCAGCATGTTGACGATGCCCTTGGGACGCAGGTCGAAGTGCTCGCGCACCAGCTTGGACAGTTGCTCGTCCGGGATCACGCCGGTGCCGGCCGTGTAGACCGTGATGTTGATGGGCTCGGCCACGCCGATGGCGTAGCTGACCTGCACTTCGCACTTGCGGGCCAGGCCCGCGGCCACGATGTTCTTGGCGACGTAGCGGGCACCGTAGGCGGCGGAGCGGTCGACCTTGGACGGATCCTTGCCGGAGAACGCGCCGCCGCCATGGCGGCAGGCGCCGCCGTAGGTGTCGACGATGATCTTGCGGCCGGTCAGGCCGCAATCGCCCTGCGGACCGCCGATGACGAAGCGGCCGGTCGGGTTGACCAGGAAGCGGGTCTTGGCCGTGATCAGGCCGGCCGGGAAGCACGGCTTGATGATGTCTTCGATGACCGCTTCGCGGATGGTTTCCTGGGAAACTTCCGGCGCGTGCTGGGTGGACAGCACCACGGTGTCGACTTCGGTCGGGCGGCCGTCGACGTAGCGGAAGGTGACCTGCGACTTGGCGTCGGGACGCAGCCACGGCAGGCGGCCGTCCTTGCGCAGTTCGCTCTGGCGCTGCACCAGTCGGTGCGAATACCAGATCGGCGCCGGCATCAGGTCGGGCGTTTCATCGCAGGCGTAGCCGAACATCAGACCCTGGTCGCCGGCGCCCTGGTTCAGATAGTCTTCCGACGTGCGATCCACGCCCTGGGCGATGTCGGGCGACTGCTTGTCGTAGGCGACCAGCACCGCGCAACCCTTGTAGTCGATGCCGTATTCGGTGTTGTCGTAGCCGATGCGGCGGATCGTGTCGCGGGCGACCTGGATGTAGTCGACGCTGGCGGAGGTGCTGATTTCGCCGGCCAGCACGACCAGGCCGGTATTGCACAGCGTTTCCGCGGCAACGCGGGCGTTGGGATCCTGCGTGAAGATCGCGTCCAGGACAGCATCGGAGATCTGGTCGGCGACCTTGTCCGGATGGCCTTCGGAAACGGATTCGGAAGTAAAGAGAAAATCGCTATGTGCCACGGTTTTGCTTTCCTTGCAGGACCGCGGGCGCACTGGCCGGGGCATGGCCCCGGGCGCTGACCGCCAGCGGTCGGATTGACGAAGGTGCGTTGCACCTGGCTCGCAATCCGGAAAGATTTTGACCACGGCGCGACGCTTTAGCGGATTTTGCGTGCGAGCCCGGCGCTCTAAGCCCCGGACTGCGCGCGTCGCCCCGCAAGTTGTCGGTTAACTCGGCGACCTTTGCCATTTTAAGCGAAAATGGCGGCTTTCACCCATTCCCCCCGCATGCTGCTCGTCGCCCTGTTCCGCCTGCTGGCCCGCCTGCCGCTCTCCGTGCTGCATGGCATGGGGCGTTTCTTCGGCGTTCTGGCCTACCTGTGGCCCGGCAAATACCGCCGCCGGCTGCGCGCCAACGCCGCCCAGGCCGGCTACGGCGACCCCCGCTTCGCCCGCGAGGCCGCCGCGCAGGCCGGCGCCATGATCTTCGAAATGCCCAAGGTCTGGTTCCAGACCGACAGCTGCCTGGCGCGCGTGCAATCCGACGACGAAGCCATCGTCCAGGCCGCCCGCGCCGAAAATCGCGGCGTGCTCTTCATGACGCCCCATCTGGGCTGCTTTGAAATCATGGCGCGGCACCTGACACGCCAGTTGCCGCTCACGGTCATGTTCCGGCCGCCGCGCCAGCCCGCCCTGGCGCCGCTGCTGGATGCCGCGCGCAATACTTCCAGGCTGCGCGCCGTGCCGGCCACCATGCAGGGCGTGCGCGAATTCGTGCGGGCCCTGCGGCGCGGCGAAGGCATCGGCATGCTGCCGGACCAGGCGCCGAAGGAAGGCGACGGCGTCTGGGCGCCCTTCTTCGGACGCATGGCCTATACCGTCACCCTGCCCGGCAAGCTGGCCTTTCCCAACGACGTCCCGGTCATACTCACCGCCGGCGAACGGCTGCCGCGCGGCCGCGGCTGGCGTGTGCACTACGTCCGCGTGCCGGGCCCCCTGCCCGCCGACGCGCAAGCCCAGGCCGCCCTGTTCAATGCCGCCATGGAAACCCTGATTCGCCGCTTTCCCCAGCAGTACCTGTGGGGCTACAACCGCTACAAGACCCCGCGCGGCGCCCCACCCGCCCCGGACGCCGGCATCGCCGCGGCCGCGGCCTCCGGGGATCGCATCCAATGAGCGGTATCAAGCACCGGGCCCTGGTCGCCCTGTTTTCCTGGTTCGGCCGCGTCAGCCCCGCGACGCGGCTGCGAGCCGGCGCCATCCTTACCTGGTTCACGCTGCTGTTCGCGCGCCGCCGGCGGCGCATCGTGCGCATCAACCTGGACCTCTGCTTTCCCGACGAAAGCCCGGAAACCCGCCGGCGCTGGCTGCGCCAGCACTTCCGCGCGCTGTGCCAGTCCGTGGTCGACCGCGGCGTGCTGTGGTACGGCACGCCCGAGGCCATCCGCGACATGGTGACGGTATCCGGGCACGAGGAATTCCTGCGCCTGGGCCGGGAAAAGCAGCCGCTGATCCTGCTGGCGCCTCACTTCGTCGGCCTGGACGTGGCGGCCACGCGGCTGACCATGGAATCGCCCACCGGCGCCACCATGTATACCCCGCAACGCGACCCCGATGTCGACGCCATCGTGCGGGCGGGCCGCCAGCGTTTCAATGAGGTGCACCTGGTCAGCCGCAAGGAAGGCGTGCGCGGACTGATCCGCCACCTGCGCGAAGCGCGCCCGGTGTACTACCTTCCGGACATGGACTTCGGCCGCGAAGGCGCCGTCTTCGTGCCTTTCTTTGGCGTGCAGGCGGCAACGATACCCGCCACCGCGCAGATCGCCCGCAAATGGCATACGCCGGTGATACCCGTCATCGAGTTCTGGGATCCGGACACGGGCCGCTATCACGTCGACGTGCTGCCCGCGCTCGAGGATTTCCCCGGCACCGACACGCTGGAGGAAGCCACGGCGCGCCTGAACCGCGAACTGGAAACCTGGGTCCGGCGCTGCCCCAGCCAATACTATTGGGTGCATCGCCGCTTCAAGACCCGCCCGCCCGGCGAAGCGAAGGTGTACTGAAGCCCCACGGCGCCGCATGCGTCAAGCGGCGGGATTGGGCGATAATGTCGCAATCATGTGGAACTTCACGAAAATGCACGGCGCCGGCAACGACTTCGTCGTCCTCGACGGCGTACGCCAGGCCATCACGATGACGCCCGAACGCGCCAGGGCGCTGGGCGACCGTCATTTCGGCATCGGCGCCGACCAGATACTGGTGGTCGAACCCGCCACGGTCGCCGACGCGGATTTCCGCTATCGCATCTTCAATTCCGACGGCAGCGAAGTCGAACATTGCGGCAACGGCGCGCGTTGCTTCGTGCGCTTCGTCCACGATACAGGCCTTTCCGACCGCAATCCGCTGCGCGCGCAGATCGCCACCGGCATCCTGGTGCTGGATGAAGGCGATGACGAACAGGTCACCGTGGACATGGGCATCACGCGTTTCGAACCGGTGGATCTGCCCTTCGACGCCGCGGGACTGGCGTCGCACAAGGAAGGCGTGGACACGCTCTACACGCTGCCGCTGCCCGCCACCGATGCGCCGGCCATGCCGGCCAGCGTGGAGATATCCGTGGTCGCCATCTCCAATCCCCACGCGGTACAGGTGGTGGACGACGTCGACAGCGCGCCGGTCCATGTGATCGGCCCGGCGGTGGAATCGCACGCGCGCTTTCCGCGCCGGGTCAACGCGGGCTTCATGCAGATCGTTGACCGCCACAACATCCGCCTGCGCGTCTACGAACGCGGCGCTGGCGAAACGCTGGCCTGCGGCACCGGCGCCTGCGCCGCGGTCGCCGCCGGCATCCGCCGCGGCCTGCTCGATACGCCGGTGCGCGTTCAGGCGCGCGGCGGCATGCTGACGGTGGACTGGGACGGCCGCGCGCTGCGCATGACCGGCCCCGCGACCTCTGTCTACACCGGCGCGGTCGACATCGACAAGCTGGTCTTTTCCATGGCCTTGAACCGTTAAGCGAGCCGTACCGCACCCATGACCGACAACGCCCCCAGTCCGCAACAGGTCGCCGACTTCCTGCGGGACAATCCGGATTTTTTCACCTCGCATGCCGACGTCTTCGCGGACATGCATGTGCCGCACCCCCATGGCAGCGGCGCGATATCGCTGGGTGAACGGCAGATCCTGATGCTGCGCGAACGCAATCGCGAACAGGAATGGCGCCTGAACGAGCTGATCCACAACGCCAATGCCAACGAAGGCATCAGCAGCCGGCTCACGCTATGGTGCTCCCGCCTGCTCGCCGAAACGCAGATCGACCGCATTCCCGGCGAAATCGCCCTGGGCCTGGCGCGGGAATTCGACCTGAACGAAGTCGGCCTGCGGCTGTGGCGCTTGTCCGGCATGCAGGAAAGCGGCTATGGCGAACCGGTGTCCGAAGACGTACGCACGTTCGCGGACAGCCTGAAGGCGCCCTACTGCGGCACCGATACCGAATTCGAGGCGGCCAGCTGGCTCAGCGTCAAGCCGCGCTCGCTCGCCCTGATCCCCCTGCGCCCCGGCGCGGACGCGCCCACGGTCGGACTGCTGGTGCTGGGATCGAACGACCCCGAACGCTTCGCGCCGGACATGTCCACCACCTTCCTGGACACCGTAGGCAAGCTGGCGTCGGCGGCGCTGCGCCGACTGGCCTGAGGCCGCGTTCAAATATGGACCGCCCGCTGCCCGCGCCGATGCAAGCGTGGCTGGCGCACCTTGCCGGCCAGCGCCGTTACTCGGCGCATACGCTGGACGGCTACGGGCGCGATCTGCGGCAGCTGGCTGAACTGGCTGGCGATATTCCGCTGGAACGGCTGGCGCACGGCCATATCCGCCAATTCGTGGCGCGCCTGCATGCCCGCGACCTGGGACCGCGCAGCCTGGCGCGCGCGCTGGCGGCATGGCGCGGGTTCTACCAATGGTGGGCGCCGCAGGCGGGGCTGCCTGGCAATCCCGTCGCCGGCGTGCGCGCGCCCAAGGCGCCCCGGCCCCTGCCCAAGGCGCTCTCCGTCGAACAGGCCCAGGCGCTGATGGACCGCCCCGCGGCCGGCGGCGGCCACGACCCGGTGGCATTGCGTGACCAGGCGATGCTGGAACTGCTCTACTCCAGTGGGCTGCGCCTGTCCGAACTCACCAGCCTGGACTGGCGCTACGAACGCGGCGCCGACCACACGTCGGCAAGCTGGTTGAACCTGGATGAACGGGAAGTCGTCGTGCTGGGCAAGGGCGGCAAGCAGCGCGCGGTGCCCGTCGGCGCCGCCGCCGTGCAGGCGCTGCGGGCCTGGCTGCCCGCACGCGCGGCGCTGCTGGGCCCGCGGTCGACGCCGTCCGATGCCGCCGCGCTGTTCCTGGGTGCGCGCGGCCATCGCATATCGCCGCGCGTCGTGCAGTCGCAGTTGGCCAAGCTGGCGCGCGTCGCCGGCCTGCCCGTGCACGTGCACCCGCACGTGCTGCGCCATAGCTTCGCCAGCCACGTGCTGCAATCGGCGCAGGACCTGCGCGCCGTGCAGGAAATGCTGGGGCACGCCAACATCACCACCACCCAGGTCTATACGCGCCTGGATTTCCAGCACCTGGCCCAGGTGTACGACAAGGCGCATCCCCGCGCCGGAAGGAAATCCTGAGTTCAGGGCTTCAGCGCCGCCATGAACTGCGACAGATTCCACTGGAACATGCCCAGATAGGTGGCGGCCGGCAGGCCCGGCCTGGCCAGGGCGTCGGAATACAAGGTCCCGCCCAGCTTGGCGCCGCTTTCGTGCGCGATGCGTTGCCCCAGGCGCGGATTGCTGACGTTCTCCAGGAACACGGCGGGCACTTTTTCGCGCTTGACCTGATCGATGATGTTCGCCAGATCGGCGGCGGAAGGCTCCGCGTCGGTGGAGATTCCCATGGTCGAAATGAATGTCACGCCATACGCCTGGCCAAAGTAGCCGAAGGCATCGTGTGAAGTCACCACCCGGCGCCGTTCGGGGGGCAGCGCCGCGAAGGCCTGCTTGACGCGCTGGTCCAGGGCCTCGATTTTGGCGACGTAGGCATCCGTGCGCTGGCGGTAGGCGTCGGCGTGCGCCGGATCCGCCTCGGCAAGTGCCGCGCCGATGTTGCGGGCATAGATCGCACCATTGGCCAGGTTCTGCCAGGCGTGCGGATCGGTGTGGGCATCATGGGACCCGTGCGCGCCCGCACCGCTGCTCCGGGCACCCGCTTCAACGGCGTGGCCGGCGACGTCATCGGCGCCGAAATCGCGCGGCTGCACGCCTTGCGACGCCACCACGGTGGCGCCCTTGAAGTTCGCGCTTTTCACCAGCCGGCTCAGCCAGGTCTCGAAATTCAGGCCATTGACCACCAGCAGTCGTGCCGCGCTCAGGGCGCGGGCATCGGCCGGTGTCGGCTCGTATTCATGCGCGTCGCCATCGGGCCCCACCAGCGTATCGACCTGCACGTCCTCCCCGCCGATCTGCCTGGCCATGTCGCCCAGGATGGAGAAACTCGCAACCACGTGCAAAGGGCCGGACGCGGCATTGGCGGGCGGCGTCGGTACGCCGGGCGTCGCCACGCCGGGCGCGTCGGCCGCGTGCGCGAGCGCCGCGCACCAGGCCAGCGACAAGCCGCCCAGCCAGGCGGCCGCCCGCCGCGCCATAGTCGATTGCAAGTATCGGATCGCCATATGCGTACCTCCAGACTGCTTCAACGCGCGGCGCCGCGCGCGCGCCGCGATAGATCCAGCAAACCGCCCTGCGGGCCGAATGCCACCGAAAACAGATAAACCACGCCCGCGCTCAAAATGATGGCCGGCGACGCCGGAAGGCTGTAGTGATATGAAACCAGCAACCCGGCCAAGGACGCGGCCGCGCCCAGCAGCGCCGCCAGGGGCATCTGGCCCGCCGCGGTCCGTGTCCAGAACCGCGCGGAAGCGGCGGGCAGCATCATGATGCCGACCACCATCAGGGTTCCCAGCACCTGGAAACCCGCTACCAGGTTGAACACCACCAGCATCAGGAACGCCATGTGGACCAGCGAGCCCCTGCCGCCGGATGCGCGCAGGAATCCGGGATCCAGGCATTCCGCGACCAGCAGGCGATACAGGCCGCCCAGCGCCAGCAAGGTGATGGTCGCGCAGGCGGTGACCAGCAGCAGCGCGTCATCGTCCAGGCCGAGCACGGTGCCGAACAGCACGTGCAGCAGATCCATGTTCGAGCCGCGCAGCGACACCAGCAATACGCCCAGCCCCAGCGAGATCAGATAGAACGCCGCGAAACTGGCGTCTTCCCGCAAAGGCGTCAGGCGCGACACCAGGCCGGCCAGCAGGGCCACCGCCAGCCCTGTGACGATGCCACCCAGCAGCATCGCGGTCAGCGACAGGCCCGACAGCAGGAACCCGGCGGCCACGCCGGGCAGGATGGCATGCGACATGGCATCGCCCATCAGGCTCATGCGGCGCAGGACCAGGAACACGCCCAATGGGGCGGCCCCGAACGCCAGGGCGAACGAGCCCGCCAGCGCGCGGCGCATGAAGCCGTAATCCAGAAAGGGCGACACCGCCCACTCCATCAAGCTCATGCCAGCTCCCGATCGCGCAGTTGCCGGGCCGTGCGCAGATTGGCGTCCGTCAGCACTTCCGCGGTCGGCCCCCAGGCGACGACATCCCCGGACAGCAACAGGGTGTGCGGAAAATGCGCGCGCACCAGCTCCAGGTCGTGCAGCACCGCGACGATGGTGCGCCCCTGCCCATGGCATGCGGCCAACAGCCGCATCAAGTCATCGACGGTGTGGGTATCCACCGCCGCGAACGGTTCGTCCAGCAGGAGCACGTCGGCATCCTGCAGCAGCAATCGCGCGAACAGGGCGCGCTGCAACTGTCCGCCGGACAGCGTGCCGACGATGCGATCGCCAGCGCCGCCCAGGCCTACCGCTTCCAGCGCCTGCCGCACGCGTTCGCGCTCGTCCGCGCCGAAGCGACGCCAAGCGCCGACCCTGCGCCAGGCGCCCATCGCCACCAGCTCATGGACAGTGATAGGAAAACTCTTGTCCAGCTCGGCCGCCTGCGGCAACCAGGCCAGATCGCGGCGTCCCGCGCCGCTCACGGTCACGCGGCCCGACATCGGCCGCACCACGCCCATCACCCCCTTGATCAGGGTCGACTTGCCCGCGCCATTCGGCCCGACGATCGCCGTCATCGTTCCCGGCATGAAACTGCCGCTGACCTCGCTCACCGCGCGACGACCCCGCCAGCCGAAGGATGCCGCTTCCAGCGAGATGCGCGCCGGCGCGCGTCCCGTCCCTACCACCATCCCATCGCCCACGCGGTGAATCCCCACAGAACGCCGCTGACCAATGCCGCCGCGGCCATGCGTTGCGCGGCGGAGGCCAGCAGCCAGGAGCCATGCCCCGCAAGACGCGGGCGGCGCGCGGTGGATGAACTGGCAGGAAGGGGATCGGAAGTCATCGGATAAGGCAAGGGAACGGACGGCGGCCCCGGGCGGGCCGGGATAAGCGACCTGCCAGGCAGCGCGGCCCGGGACACGGGGACACGGGGAGACGGGGACCCGGCGACACCGGGACACCGCGCCACGCAACGCCGTCGGGCGTCGACGTATTGTTATATCATAACAAAACCAGCCGCCGCACGGGACGCTCCAGCGAAGGCTTCCCCGGCCGCGGCCTGGCCGGCGACCAGGTCGGGTATCCTCTATCCCGTCCACGCCCGGCCTCCTCCCAGGCCCGCTCGCCTTATGCCCACTACCACCCGATCGTCTCAACCCGATAGCGTCGGCGCCCAACTGGATCTCGCCGAAACGCTGTGCGCGCAACGCGGCCGGCGCCTGACGCCGATACGGCGCAAGGTGCTGGAGCTCCTGTTGCGCCACGGCCGCAGCCTGAAGGCCTACGACCTGCTGGAGGCCATGCGGGCCGTGCATCCCGGCGCGGCGCCGCCCACGGTTTACCGCGCGCTGGACTTCCTGATGGATGAAGGACTGATCCATCGATTGGACGCCGTCAATGCATGGACGGCCTGCCATGACGCCGGCGGCGCGCCGCACGACCTGCTCGTCGTCTGCACGAGCTGCGGCGCGGTGGCGGAAGTCAACGATCCGGCCATGAGCCGGCAACTGGCGGAACGCGTCGCCCGGACCGGCTACGCCTTGACCTCGCACGAAACCGAAATCCGCGCCTTGTGCCCCGCCTGCCAGCAACAGCGCGCGACCGACGCTCCGGCGGCCGGCGCTCCGGACCACGGCGCGCACGAAGACGACCACGGCCATGCACATCCGCATCGCCATTGAATGCGGCTAGTGCCTCATCAGGCCATATGATGGAGCAACGCGACCCGCCACCGCGACGTGGCGGCGCGCGCCCGATCGGGGCTCCTGCGTTCTATGGATAAAGGATTACGGATAATTTCCGATCCTGGTGTTGAAATCCCCACATCTGCCCCCATTTGGCTGCAATCTTCCTTTAAACCAGGGTAGGCCCGGGGTTTGCCCGGCGTCGCCGACTGTGCTGTAATCCTGCGTCCGGGCGGGAAGGCAGCCCCTGAGACGGCGGCCACGACACCCACGCCCACCGCGCTTCGCGCAAGGCCCAGGCGACACGCCAGGGCGTTACGCCGAAGCATTGAATCGGCAGTCATTATGAATACCTTGCGCAGTCTGGACGAAATGGTCCCCGTCACGATCCTTACCGGCTTTCTCGGCGCGGGCAAGACCACGCTGCTGAAACGCATCCTGACGGAATACCACGGCCGCCGCGTCGCGGTCATCGAAAACGAGTTCGGACCGGAAAGCATCGACAACGACCTGCTGGTGCAGGACAGCGACGAAGAAATCGTCGAGCTCAGCAACGGCTGCGTGTGCTGCACCGTGCGCGGCGACCTGATGCGCACGCTGAGCGACCTGAAGGCCAAGCGCCAGGCAGGCGAACTGAAATTCGAACGCGTCATCCTGGAAACCACTGGCATGGCCAACCCTGGCCCGGTATGCCAGACGTTCTTCATGGACGACGACATCGCCGAATACTACCGGCTGGACGCCGTCGTCACGGTGGTCGACGCCAAGCACGGCATGGCCACGCTGGACGCGCAGGAAGAATCGCAGAAGCAGATCGGCTTCGCCGACCGCATCCTGATTTCCAAGCGCGACCTGGTGAACGACGCCGACTACGAAGCGCTGCGCGCGCGCGTCGTGCGCATCAATCCGCGCGCGCCCATCACGCCCGTCAACTTCGGCGAAGTGGACCTGAAGTCCATCATCGACATCAGCGGCTTCAACCTGAACTCGATCCTGGACATCGATCCGGAATTCCTGGACCAGGAGCACCCCGACGCCCGCCACGATCATGATCACGACCATGATCATGATCATGAAGGCGACTGCGGCCCGGGCTGCGGTCACGAGCATCACCACCATCATCACGCGCACCACAACGACGAGATCGGCGCCTTCGTGTTCCGGTCCAACAAGCCGTTCGACCCCGTCCGCCTGGAAGAATTCCTGGGCGGCGTGGTCCAGGTGTACGGCCCCGATCTGCTGCGCTACAAGGGCATCCTCTATATGAAAGGGGTGAACCGGCGCATGCTGTTCCAGGGCGTGCACATGATGATGGGCGCCGAGCCCGGCAAACCCTGGACGGCCAGCGAGAAGCCGTCCACCAAGATGGTCTTCATCGGCCGCAAACTGCCCCAGGAAATATTCACCCGGGGACTGGAGCAGTGCCTGGTTGGCGCGTCCTGATCATCGGGACACGACCCATCAGGTCCGATTCATAGTGTGGAGTACTTTCATGGCTACCAAGGCAGCAACGAAAAAATCAAGCAAGTCGACGAACGAGACGCCGGTTGATCTGCCCAGCGAACAAGAATTGCTGGCCATGCCCGAATCCGACTACATGAACGATCGCCAACTGGCGTTCTTCAAGGATCGGTTGAAGCAGCTGGAGCAGGACATCCTGAACAACGCCGGCGAGACCACGGAACACCTGCGCGAAACGCAGTTCGTTCCCGATCCCGCCGACCGCGCCACCATCGAAGAAGAACACGCGCTGGAACTGCGCACGCGCGATCGCGAGCGCAAGCTGCTCAAGAAAGTGCAGCAGTCCATCGCCCGCATCGACAGCGGCGAATACGGCTGGTGCGAGGAAACCGGTGAACCCATCGGTATTCCCCGCCTGCTGGCACGTCCCACGGCCACCCTGTCGCTGGAAGCGCAGGAACGCCGCGAAATGCGCCAGAAGCTGTACGGCGACTGATCTCGCGCCACATCGCGCAAGGGCCGGATCCGCAAGGGTCCGGCCCTTTTTCCTTTGCGCGGCGAGTCAACCTTGAATCCTCGCGCCGCCGACCCCATATGCGATTGTTACAGGCATCCGCATCGTCTGAAGGGTGCCGTCCGCGTCGGCGCGAAGGAAAGCAATCATGGATCAATATCACGGCACCACCATCGTCAGCGTGCGGCGCGGCAATCGCGTCGCGCTGGGCGGCGATGGCCAGGTCACCCTCGGCAACATCGTCATCAAGGGGACGGCGCGCAAGATCCGCCGCCTCTATCACGACAAGATCCTGGCCGGCTTCGCCGGCGCCACCGCCGACGCCTTCACCCTGCAGGAACGCTTCGAAGCCAAACTGGAAAAGCACCAGGGCCACCTGATGCGCGCCGCGGTCGAGCTCACGCGCGACTGGCGCACCGACCGCGTGCTGCGCCGCCTGGAAGCCATGCTGATCGTCGCCGACCGCGACCACACGCTGGTGCTGACCGGCAACGGCGACGTACTGGAGCCCGAACACGGCCTGGCCGCCATCGGGTCCGGCGGCGCCTATGCCCAATCGGCCGCGCGCGCCCTGCTCGACCACACGGATATGTCGCCCGAGGAAATCGTCAAGAAGTCGTTGGAGATCGCCGGCGAAATCTGCATCTATACCAACCAGAACCACCTGATCGAAACGCTGGGCGAATAAGCCAGCCGCGCCCAAGGATACAAGCATGTCCGCAACGTCCATGACTCCCGGGGAAATCGTCTCCGAACTCGACAAATACATCGTTGGCCAGAACCGCGCCAAGCGCTCCGTCGCGGTGGCCTTGCGCAATCGCTGGCGCCGGCAGCAGGTGGCCGAGCCGCTGCGCCATGAAATCCATCCCAAGAACATCCTGATGATCGGGCCGACGGGCGTGGGCAAGACCGAAATCGCGCGGCGCCTGGCCAAGCTGGCCAATGCGCCCTTCATCAAGATAGAAGCCACCAAGTTCACCGAAGTGGGCTACGTCGGCCGCGACGTCGATACCATCATCCGCGACCTGACGGAATATTCCATCAAGCAGACGCGCGAACTGGAAATGCGCCGCGTGCGTTCGCAGGCCGAAGACGCCGCCGAAGACCGCATCCTGGACGCCCTGGTGCCGCCGCCGCGCACCGTCAGCGGCGATCCCGACCGCAACGAGGAAAGCAGCGCGCGCCAGACCTTCCGCAAGCGCCTGCGCGAAGGCAAGATCGATGACCTGGAAGTGGACATCGAAGTCGCCCAACCCATGCCGCAGATGGACATCATGGGCCCGCCCGGCATGGAAGAAATGACGGAGCAGCTGCGCGGCATGTTCGCCGGCCTGGCGCGCGACAAGAAAAAGTCGCGCAAACTGAAGGTCAAGGAAGCCTACAAGCTGCTGATCGAAGAAGAAGCCGCCAAGCGCGTCAATGAAGACGACCTGCGCAGCGCGGCCATCGCCAACGTCGAACAGAACGGCATCGTGTTCCTGGACGAAATCGACAAGATCGCCGCGCGCCAGGAAAGCGGCGGCGCCGAAGTCTCCCGGCAGGGCGTGCAGCGCGATCTGCTGCCGCTGGTGGAAGGCACCACGGTGAATACGCGCTATGGCATGGTGCGCACCGACCACATCCTGTTCATCGCCTCGGGCGCTTTCCACCTGGCCAAGCCGTCCGACCTGATCCCGGAACTGCAAGGCCGCTTCCCCATACGCGTGGAGCTCGATTCGCTGTCCGCCGCGGACTTCGTGCGCATCCTGTCGGATACCGACGCGTCCCTGACCAAGCAGTACACGGCCCTGCTGGCTACCGAAGACGTCCAGCTGGAGTTCACCGACGAAGGCATACAGCGCCTGGCCGAGCTGGCGTTCAGCGTCAACGAAAAGACCGAAAACATCGGCGCGCGGCGGCTGTACACCGTCATGGAAAAGCTGCTGGAAGACCTGTCGTTCGACGCCACGGCCAGCTCCGGCGGCGTGGTGCGCATCGACGCGGCCTACGTCAACGACAAGCTGGCGGAAGCCGCCGGCAGCCAGGACCTGGCTCGCTACGTGTTGTGATCCGACCAGGGGAGCCGCGAGGGCAACTGCCCCGCGGCTTGCGGCCGTGGCGGCGTGCTACTAGCATAGCGCCACTTTTCCACGGAAGACGACCTTGGCCGCAACTACTCCCTCATACATCATCCGCCCCGCCACGCCGCAGGACATCCCCGGGATCCTGGGGCTGATGCGCGAACTGGCCGAATACGAAAAGCTGCTGGATATTTTCAAGGCCACGGATGACAGCCTGCGCGCCTCGCTGTTCGGCCGCACGCCCGCCGCCGAATGCCTGGTGGCGCAGCGCACCGACGAGCAAGAGCCGGCGCTGCTGGCCTACGCGATCTGGTTCCACAACTACTCCAGCTTCCTGTCGCGCCGTGGCCTGTACCTGGAAGACGTCTACGTGCGCGCCGACCAGCGCGGCCAGGGCATCGGCGGCGCGCTGCTGCGGCAACTGGCCGCCATCGCGGTCGAACGCGGCTGCGGCCGCTTCGAGTGGACGGTGCTGGACTGGAACCAGACCGCCATCGACTTCTATGAAAGCCTGGGCGCCGACGTATTGCCGGAATGGCGCATCGTCCGCGTCACCGGTGCCGCGCTGGACAAGCTGGGCCGCGCGGGCGCGGCGCCGCTCGCAGGCCAGCAGCATGCCTAAGCGCCTGACCGTGATCGCCACGCGTGCCGGGGATGACGGCACGACGGGGCTGGGCGACGGCAGCCGCGTCGCCAAGGACAATGCGCGGATCGCGGCGCTGGGCGACGTCGACGAGCTGAACAGCGTCCTGGGCGTGGTGCTGGCCGAGCCCGGCCTGGACGCCAATATCGTGGAAGACCTGCGCGACGTGCAGCACACGCTGTTCGACATGGGCGCGGAACTGTCCATCCCCGGCTATACCCGACTGGACCGCAATCACGTGAGCTATCTCGATGGCCGGCTCGCGCATTACAACGGTACGCTGCCCGCCTTGAACGAATTCATCCTGCCGGGCGGATCGCGTCCCGCGGGGCTGCTGCACGTCGCACGCACGGTATGCCGGCGCGCCGAACGCGCGGTCATCGCATTGCAACGGCAGGAGCCTGTCAACAAGCCGGTGCTGCAGTATCTGAACCGCTTGTCCGACCTGCTCTTCGTTATGGCGCGCGTGGCCAACCGATCGCTGGGCATGGGCGACGTGTACTGGCGCAACCCCAACAAGGCGGAGTGGAAGTAAGCCTTGCGTGGGGTGTGGGCGCGGAACTTGCTCTGGAAGGAATGACGCCAAATGGCGCAACTCACCAAGGAGCATTACATGACCACACGCTTTATCACTCGCGGTCTGCTGGCCGCCGGCGTCCTGGCGATGAGCACCGGAGCCTGGGCCCAGCCCGCCGCCTCGTCCCCCACGGATAGCACCCCCAAGAAGATGGAACAGCGCAGCACGCTGGCCAGCGCCGACAAGGACTTTTTGGAAAATGCCGCGCAAGGCGGCAATGCCGAGATCGAAGGCAGCAAGCTGGCCCAGACCAAGAGCAGCAATCCCGACGTCAAGAAGTTCGCCGAGCAGATGATCCAGGATCACACCAAGGCGAATCAGGAGCTGATGGCGCTGGCCAAGCAAAAGGGCTACACGCCGCCCAATGAGCCCTCCATCATGCAGCGCACCGAGCTGAAGGCGCTGAGCGCGACCAGCGGCACGACCTTCGACAAGATGTACGTCAGCCGCATCGGCGTCGCCGCCCACGAAGATACCGTCAAGATGTTCCAGAAGGCTGCGTCGGACGCCAAGGATCCCGACATCAAGGCTTGGGCTGCCAAGACGCTGCCCGCCCTGCAGCACCACCTGGAAATGGCCAACGCGCTGCACCAGAAGGTCGACGCGGAAAGCAAGGCCAAGAAGTAATACGCCGGCCCAGACAGCCGGGTATTCAGCGGGCGCGCGTCGTGGATGCGCGCCCTATCCGCAGGGCAAGCGCGCACAGCAGCCACGCCATCGCGGCGGGCACGAAGATGGCATGGCTCGGCCACCGGTTCTGCAGCAGCGCGCCGATGATCGCGCCCACGAGCAGGCCGCAGAATGCCGCGAGATGCGGAGCCGGCCGTTGCGCCTGCCGCGTCGCGACGTAGCGCCCCAGCGACTGCCCCAGCCGTGCCAGGGCGCCCGTCACGTAAGTCAATCCCACCGATTGCCCTTCGCTCTTCTCGAAGGCCGCATTCAACACGCCCATCGCTAACACCGCGATCAGGAACGCGGCCGGCCGCCAGACGTCGGCGACGCGTTGGCCATGATCGGCCAGATACACGATCGCGCCGGACGCGGTCAGCATCAGCGCCACTGCGCCGATCACGGCCGCCTGCGCGCGCCGGCTCCATTGCGCCAGGGCTTCGCCCGCCGCGCTGCCCAGCACGAACAAGACCAGGACAAGCGCCAGGCGACCGGCATGCCCCAGGTCCGATTGGGCCAGGGCCACGCCGATATTGGTGGTGTTGCCGCTCATGAAAGAGACGTAGTTGCCGGCCGCGATCAGGCCGATCGCGTCGGTCATTCCCGCCATGCAGGACAGCGCGGCAATGAACAGCGTCCGCATGGCGGGCGCGACCGCGATCAGTTCACGCCGGCCGCGTGCGCCTGCTGATCAGCGTGATACGAAGAGCGCACCATCGCGCCCACCGCGGCGTGGGTAAAGCCCATGTCATAGGCTTCGCGCTCGAACATCGCGAAGGTATCGGGATGGACATAGCGCAACACCGGCAGATGATGCTCGGACGGCTGCAGGTACTGGCCGATCGTCAGCATGTCGACACCGTGTTCGCGCATGTCGCGCATCACCTGCAGGATTTCCTCATCGGTTTCGCCCAGGCCCAGCATCAGGCCGGATTTGGTCGGCACGTCCGGATGCAGGCGCTTGAACTCCTGCAGCAGTTTCAATGAGTGCGCGTAGTCCGAACCGGGACGCGCCTGTTTGTACAGACGAGGCACGGTCTCCAGGTTGTGGTTCATGACGTCGGGCGGGCCGGCGTTGAGGATTTCCAGCGCCCGATCCAGGCGGCCGCGGAAGTCGGGTACCAGCACCTCGATGCGCGTGGACGGCGACTGCTCGCGAACCTGGCGGATGCATTCGACGAAATGGCCGGCGCCGCCGTCACGCAGATCGTCGCGGTCGACCGACGTGATGACGACATAGGACAGCTTCAGCGCGGCGATCGTGCGCGCCAGGTTGCGCGGCTCGTCGGCGTCCAGCGGGTCGGGGCGGCCATGCCCCACGTCACAGAACGGACAGCGACGCGTGCATTTGTCGCCCATGATCATGAAGGTGGCCGTGCCCTTGCCGAAGCATTCGCCGATATTGGGACACGAGGCCTCTTCGCAAACGGTGTGCAGGTTGTGCTCGCGCAGGATCCGCTTGATGTCGTAGAAGCGCGACCCGGGGGTGGCGGCGCGCACGCGGATCCACTCCGGTTTCTTCAGGCGCTCGGCCTGCACGACCTTGATCGGAATGCGCGCGGTCTTGGCCTGCGATTTCTGCTTTTCGGTGGGATCGTAGGGCTTGGCCGAGGGTTCCGTGGCGTGGGCCGCGCCGGCAGCGCCGGTCAGCGGCTGGGCGTGCGGAACATCGGACGCGGCGGGCGTCGAAAACGAGTGGTCTGCGGGCGAAGACATAAGTCGGCTGCGCGCGGCGCCCAGGGCGCCGCCTTTGGGAAAAACCCTAGTGTACTCCCGCCCCTTGGCCGCTCAGCCCCAGGCCCCACCGGCATCCAGCATCCTCGCGAGCTCTGGCGCCGGCCCTGCGCGCAGCATCGCGGCCGCCTCGCGCAGGAAGGCCGGCGTGGCGCTTTCCGGCACCCGTCGCAGCCAGGCAATGGCCTCGTCGCGGCGTCCCCCTTGCAGCAGCAGGCGGCCGTAGTGGAACATGCCCCGGAAATCGCCGCCTTCGGCGCTGCGGCGGTAGCAGTCCAGCGCGGCGTCCATGTCGCGCGGCACGACGTCGCCTGCTTCCAGGAAGCGCCCGACCACGCCGATGGACTTGGCATGCCCCAGATCGGCGGCGCGCCGGTACCACTCCAACGCCGCGGCCCGGTCGCGCGGCACGCCGCCCCGGCCGTCGCGCAGCATGTGCGCGTGGTTGTACATGCCCCAGTCCAGGCCGCGTTCGGCCGCCAGCCTGAACCAGTACGCCGCCACCACCTGGTCGGGCGCCGTGCCCCAGCCGTTTTCGTAGCAGCGTCCCACCATGTTGATGGCCATCAGGTGATCCGCGTGCGCGGCGCGCTTGAACCAGGCCAGGCCGGCCGCCGGATCGCGTTCCACGCCCACGCCATCCAGCAGCATCTGGCCCAGGATGGCCTGCGCTTCCAGCAGGCCAAGGTCCGCCGCCGCCCGGATCCAGGGCGCGAACTGCTCGGGCGGGCCAGCCATCAGCCGCGCCAGTTGCTCGGGCGTGGTCGCGGCCACGTCGGCGGCGGTAAGGAGAATCATGGGACGGGCAGCGAATCGACAATGGTTCGCATTATCACCCAAAGCGACCCTATGCGGTCGAGGCTAGGACGCCAGGCGTGCGATCCGGGCTGCCAACCTGTCGCCGGCCTCCCGCACGGTGGCCGCGACCCCGCAGCCCGCCATGTCCATGGTCGCCAGGTTCTCGTACCCGCAGGGGTTGATGCCCCGGAAGGGCGCCAGGTCCATCGCGACGTTCAAGGCGACGCCGTGATAGGCGCAGCCGGCGCGTATCTTGATGCCCAGCGCCGCGATCTTGGCCAGTTCGCCCCCCGCGGCCGCCACGGGTACGTACACCCCCGGCGCACCGGGCTTGCGGCAGCCCGCGATCCCGTAGCTTGCCAGGGTGTCGATGACGGCGTCTTCCAGGAAGGCGACGTATTCCTTGACGTACATCCCTGCCTTGCGCAGATCGACCAGGGCATAGGCGACCACCTGCCCGGGGCCGTGATACGTGACCTGGCCGCCGCGGTCGGTACGGACGACGGGGATGACGCCGGGATTCAGCACATGCTCGGGCTTGCCGGCCTGCCCCAGCGTGTAGACGGGCTCATGTTCGCAAAGCCAGATCTCGTCGGCCGTATCCGGGGTGCGCGCCGCGGTGAAGGCCTGCATCGCCTGCCATACCGTCTGGTAATCAGCCGGCCGGTCCAGCCACTTGATCATCGAGCGCCTACAGCACCACGGAAACCATGGGATGGCCGTGCAACGCGCGATACAGCGCATCCAGCTGTTCGCGCGACGTCGCGCGCACGATGAAAGTCAGGCCGATATAGTTGCCGGCCTTGCTGGGCCGCATTTCGACCGTGGCGGGATCGAAGCCGGGGTCGAATTGCAACACGACTTCGGTCAGGGTCTGGGCGAAATCCGGATGCAGCTTTCCCATCACCTTGATGGGAAAGTCGCTGGGATATTCGATCAGGGATTCTTCGGGGGGGATAGGCTTCATGCGTACTAGATGAGGGCGTCGGCGGCTTTTCCAAGCAGCGCGGCGATGCGGTCATCATACCCCTGGCGCAGGCGCGTATAAACGGGACCGGGCTTGCCCGTGCCCACCGGCCGGCCGTCCAGGGTGAGCACCGGCAAGAGCTCGCGGGTGGCCGACGACACCATCAATTCATCGGCTTGTTCCACCTCGGCGCGCGAGATCGGCCGCATCTCGAAGGGAATGCCGGCTTCCTCCGCCAGTTCGGCCAGCAGGCCGTAGCGTATGCCTTCCAGCACCAGGTTGTCCTTCAGCGGGCCCAGCAGCTTGCCGCCGGATGCCACCCAGATGTTGCAGGTGGCGCCTTCGCTGAGCATGCCGTCGCGGAACTGCACGACTTCGTCGGCGCCCGCGTCGGCGGCGCGCTGCTTGGCCAGCACATTGCCGAGCAGGGAGACCGACTTGATGTTGCAAAGCAGCCAGCGCTCGTCGGGGATGGAAATCAGCGACACGCCTTGCTCGCGCAGTTGCGCGCTGGGCCGCGTGAAAGGCGATGTCATGCCGAAGACGGTCGGCGTGATGCGTTCCGTGGGAAAACCGTGATCGCGTTTGGCCACGCCGCGCGTCACCTGCAGATAGACCACGCATGACGGCGTCAGCGAGCGGTCGATCAGGCCTTGCACCACGTCCAGCCATCCCGCCGCGTCGAACGGCGATTCGATGCGTATCGCGGCCAGGCTGCGCGCCAGGCGCGCCAGGTGTTCAGCCATGCGGAACGGACGGCCTTCGTACACCGGTACGACTTCGTAGACGCCGTCGCCGAAGATAAAGCCCCGGTCCAATACCGAGATTTTGGCGTCCTGCAAACGCAGGAATTCGCCATTCAGAAAGGCCAGGCTATCGCCCGGCACGCCCGGAATCATGTGTGCTCCTTGCAATCAAGCTCGCTACTGCATCCAGCGCTTGACCATATCGATCATGCGTCCGAAGAACCCGGCGCGTTCGACCGGTTCGCGCACCACCAGCGGTTCGGTACGCAGGGTCTTGCCGTCCAGCGTCAGGCGCAGCGTACCCACGCGCTGGCCTTTTTCCAGGGGCGCAACCAAGGGATCGGTACGCTCGGCGACCGGCTTCACATCGGCGGCCTTGCCGCGCGGCACGGCGATCCATACGGGCGCCGGCGGGCCCAGCTTGGCGGTTTCCGTCTTGCCTTCCCAGACGCGCGCGTCCAGCGCGGGCTGGTTGGCGTCGAACAGCTTGACCGTGTCGAAGTTCTGGAAACTCCAGTTCAACAGCTTCAGGCTTTCTTCCGCGCGCGTGGCTTCGCTATCGGCGCCGACCATCACGGTCAGGATGCGGCGATCGCCGCGCAAGGCCGTGGCCACCAGGCAGTAGCCGGCGGATTCGGTGTGGCCGGTCTTCATGCCGTCCACAGACGGATCGGCCCACAGCAGGCGGTTGCGGTTGGGCTGGTTGATCTTGTTGTAGTTGAAGCTGCGCTGCTTGTAGTAATGGAAATAATTGGGATGATCGGTGATCAGATGGGTGGCGATGGTGGCCAGGTCGCGCACCGTCGTGGTGTGCTGCGGGTCGGGCAGGCCCGTCGCGTTCATGAAGTGCGAATGCTTCATGCCCAGCCGTTCGGCCTCCTGGTTCATCATCGAGGCGAAGGACGACTCGCTGCCGCCGACGGCCTCTGCCAGCGCCACCGAGGCGTCGTTGCCGGACTGCACGATCACGCCTTGCAGCAACTCATCCACCGTCACGGGCTTGCGCGGCTCGATGAACATGCGTGAACCGCCCGTGCGCCACGCGTGTTCCGACACCGGCACCTGCTGGTCCAGGGTCAACCGTTTTTCGTCCAGGGCGTCGAAGACCACATAAGCCGTCATGATCTTGGTCAGCGACGCCGGCTCGACCTGCTGGTCGGGGTTCGAGCCCGCCAGGACCTGGCCGCTATTGACGTCGATCGCGATCCAGGCGCGCGCGGCGATCGCCGGCGCGGGGATGGGCGACACCGCCACCACCTGGGAGATGCCGTTGACATCCGTATCGGCGACTTGCGATGGCGACGCGCCGGACGGCGTGGTGGCGGACTGCGTGGGATTCGTGGCGGGGGCAGCGGCAGGCGCCGCCGGCTTCGCGGCCGCCTTGCCCGGCGCCTGCGCCCAAGCGGCGGGCGCCCCTATTGCCAGCGCCGCGATCAGGCTACCGGCGACGGCTCGCCGTCCAACTATCGAAAGGGAAAAACGGGTCAAACGCGAATTCGTCATCAGCACTCGGGCGCGGGGATCGGTAGGGGCATACAAACCGCACAATTATAGGCAGCCCCATCAGGGCCCACATGGGGGAAAGCGTGCTGGCACGCGCCTTAAGATGCAACCCTATGCAACGATTAACAATAATACTTACAACCTGAAGCCTTACAGTACGATGTCTACACGCTGAAGACCGCCACACTGCACCAAATGCGCATACTGTCGTCTCGACGAAACGAAATGACGGCCCCGGTCGCGTGTCTTGTATGGCAGCAGATACATTATTGTTACTATGCTGAGCCATTCGACCTGAAGCCGTTTGGTAGCCGGGGCGCCCGGCTCTATGCAGTTTCCTACTCTGCAGTCCACCATCATGAGCGGCACCTATCTAGTTGGGACGATACTCCTGTCCCTGATCGTCGTGGCGCTGGCCGCATATACGGCGGTTCTGGCTGCGCGCTTCGCGGCCTCGCGCCGCTCGCTGGACGGATCGCTGCGCGAGGTCAGCACCGCCCTGCAGCGCCTGGCCACGACCGACATGCTGACCGAGCTGCCGAATCGCACCGCACTGGCCGGGGCGACGGACATGGCGATCACGCGCGCGCGCCACACCGGGAATGAGTTCGCCGTACTGCTGATGGACCTGGACGGCTTCAAGCACATCAACGATTCGCTGGGCCACAGCATCGGCGACGGCATGCTGCAGGCCTTCTCCCGCCGGCTGCAAACCTGCGTGCGCAGCGAAGATACCGTGGGGCGCCTGGGCGGCGACGAATTCGTCGTGCTGGTGGAAGGCCTGAACAGCCGCGAAGGCGCGGCCCGCGTCGCCCAGGCCGTCAATACGGCCATGCGCGACGATCTCGTTTTCCAGGGCATGACGCTGCGCCTGACCGCCAGCATCGGCATCGCCATGTTCCCGCACGATGGCGAAGACGTCGAAACGTTGATGAAGAACGCCGACATCGCGATGTATGGGGCCAAGGAGCGCGGACGTAACGGCTTTCGCTTCTATGAACCGCATATGGGGGAAAGCTATCGGCGCATGCTGATGATGCAGCAGGGCTTGAACGACGCGCTGGTCCACGAGCAGCTCAGCCTGGACTACCAGCCGGAGTTCGCCGATGGCGGCGACCGCGTCACGGGCGCCGAGGCGCTGCTGCGCTGGAACCACCCGCGGCTGGGCCTGGTCCCGCCCGGCGAATTCATCCCGGTTGCAGAACGGTCGGGGCAGATCATCGAGATCGGCTTCTGGGTCATGCGGACGGTATGCCGGCACATGAAACGCTGGGATGCCCGCGGCCTGCCGGCCCTGAAGGTATCGATCAACCTCTCGACCAAGCAGTTGTCCCAACCCGATTTCGTCGAGCGCATGGTCGAGATCGCGCGCCAGGAAGGCGTGCCCCCGACCCGCCTGGTGTTCGAGATCACCGAATCCGTGGCCATGCAGGACGCGGAACTCAGTTCGCGCGTGATCCGCGCGTTTCGCGCGCATGGCTTCGGCATCGCGATAGACGATTTCGGGACGGGCTATTCCAGCCTGGCCTACCTGCAGCAGTTCCGCGCGCAGCAGTTGAAGATAGACCGCTTTTTCACCCAGGGTCTGGATACCCATGGCGAGGAAGGCCGCGCCATCGTGGCGGCGATTCTCGCCATGGCGCATACGCTGAACATGGAAGTCGTGGCCGAAGGGGTGGAAACGACCACGCAGCTGGATACGCTGCGCGCGCTTGCATGCGACCACATGCAAGGCTATCTGCTGAAACGGCCCATGCCCCTGGCGGCCTTTGAGTATTTCCTTGAAGGCCTGCGCGGCGGCACGTCCGCGGCGGACAAGACCCTGGAAGGCGGCCTGCCCGCCTGATTCCCGCCATGCGGCCCCGGGTTTGTCCCGTAGGGACGGCTAGCCGGTTTATTTGTAGCATTGAGCAGACAAGGATACTTGGCGCACCGGCAGCCTCAGGAGGGGCGATGGACGCTTACGAATGGCAGGAAGCCGCGGAGCGCTGGACGGTGACAGGCGTCGCGCGACGCTCTGGCGCGGGCGAGCCGCCTGTCATCGCCCGTGCGCAGGGCCCTGTCATCCACGACACGCTGGGGCGTCGGTACCTGGATTTCGGCGCCATCCCGAGCGGCGCCGTATTGGGCCACAACCACCCCCGCTATGTGACCGCGATCCGGCAAGGCCTGCAGGTCATCGGCAGCGACGCCTTCCTGGACGGCGACGCCTTGCGGCTGCATCGCCGGCTGGGCGAGATCCTGGCGCCACCGCTGCAGAAATCGATACTGGCCCCGCGTGGCGTAGCCACCCGTCTGGCAGCCGGCATCGCACAAACGGTCACCGGCGCGGCCGGCCTGATGTGGGTCCGTCCCGCCCCTGACGGCGTATTGCGGTTCTTCCATCCGGCAGCGGCCGTCCCGGCGCAGGCGCCGATTCCTCCGCTCGTCCCCATGGTGTCGCCCGCCGCCGGAGAAGCGGCCCGCGCCTGTCCGGATCCTGCCCAGTGTGTCTGCGGCAAATCGCCAGGCGAACGCCCCTGCCCCTGGGTCGCATTCGAAACCGCGCTGCAGGCGTGCGAACGCAAGCCCGCGGGGCTGCTCATGGCACCTTTCGCGGGCGGCGCGTTCGGGCCCGGGCATGGCTGCGCCCGCCTGCTGCGGCGCCTGTGCCACCAGCACGGCATGCTGCTGGTCGTGGACGAATGCGCAACGGGTTATGGCAGGACCGGCCGCATGTGGGGGCACCAGCATGACGATATCGTCCCTGACATCCTTATCGCATCGGCCCGCTTCGGCGCGGGCCTGTCGATAGACGCGGTATGCGTCCCGCCGGACATCGCCGAGCAGGCGGCGACCAGCAGCCCTGAGGTGCTGCGTGGGGCGCTGGATGCCGGATGGCATGATCCGGTGGCCTGTGCGGCGGCCGTCACGGCCATCGATATCGTGCAAGACGAGGACCTCGTCGCTCGCGCGGCGGCCATCGGCGAGCATCTGAAGCTGCGTCTGGACGCGATGGCCCTGGACAAGCGCCTGATCGGCGCCGTATATGGCCGCGGCACGCTATTCACGATAGAGCTGACGCCCGGCGACAAAACCGGCGTGTCCGCGCGCGCACTGGCGCGCACCTTCGCGCGAGCCTGCCATGACGAAGGACTGCTGTTGCCGGCTCCCGCCATCGATGCGGCCGATGGCGCGATCCATCTGGCGCCGCCCATGGTGACGACCATCACGCAGATCGACGAAGGCCTGGATATCGTGGACCAGGTCCTGCGCGAGATGAACGACAGCGTGGTCGCGGATACCGGTTCAGGACAGGACGCGTTGCAGCCGGGTCAGCACCAACTGGCGCAATAGCAGCAACTTGCCGTGGAAGAAATGGGTGGCGCCGGGAATGACGACCACCGGTACCGAGCGCTCGCGAGTCCAGTCGAACACCTCGCCCAGGGGTACCACTTCGTCCTGCTCGCCGTGCACGATCAAGGTGTCGTCCGGCAACGCGACCTCGCGGAACTGGAAGCGCCATACCGCGGGGCCCGCCAGTATCAGGGCCGCCGGCCGCGCCGCGCCGTCCGCCGCCAGCGTGGCATCCAGTTGGGCAGCAACGGCAGTGCCGAAGGAAAACCCCGCCAGCACCCAAGGCAAGCCGGCCAGCGACGGCTGGCGTTCCAACCATTGCGCCACCAGTTCGCGCATATCCGCGGTCTCGCCCTGCGCCTTGTCGAAAGCGCCAGCCGATGCCCGCACCCCGCGAAAATCCGGGCGCAGGGCCACCAGGCCTTGCTGCACGCAGGCGCGCGCAATGGTCGTGACGACTTTGTTGTCGCGCGTCCCCTCATGCAAGGGGTGGGGATGCAGCACCAGGGCCCAGCCGCGCGGCTCGTCTTCCGGCCAGTCCACCGCGCAATCGATGCGGCCGGCCAGGCCATTGAATTCAAGGGTTTCGGTACGGGCGGACATGGCGGATGCTCGTCAAGGCAAAGAGCGGAATGTTAAACCGGCGCGCGCCGCGTCCGCCGCACCGGCCGACGTTGACGGCGCCGAGGCTGAGCCCGCCGATGAGGCGTTCGTTGTAGCCTGGCTCGCGGCCAGGCTCCGGTCCACCCACGCGGCCAGATCGGCCGCGGCGGCGTCGGTCGCCGCGCGCAGCGCCTGCACGCCGCCTTGCGCATCCTGAGTGGGCGCGGGCGCGCCACGCGCGAGGCGCACGGCGTCCACCACGCGGCGGTCGCGCAGCAGCACGGCCTGCAAGGCCACCTGCCCCGTACTGGTGCCGCCATCCGGCGCGTAGACCTGCTCGAAGCGGGTCAGCGTGACCTGCAGCAGCGGCGCGCGCGGATCGACGCCGTCCTGCACCACGGGCCCGGCGGCGGACAGGCGATCGACGACGCGCTGCTGCACCAGTTGCGAAGGCGGCGCCGCCCAGCGATACGTCGCATAGGAGTGCGGGCTGGCGCTGTCGCCGACACGCCAGATCACGCCGGTGTCGGTCAGCATCTGCGCTGCCGAGAAACTCACCGCGACAGCCTCGCGGCGCGCGCCGTCACGCAATGTGGATGCCGGGGCAGCGGCGGCGCCTGGCGCCATCGACGCTCCGGCGGTCCCGGACGCTCCGGACGCCGCGGTTGCCGTGTTCGACGGGCCCAGATCGAACAGCTGCGCGGGCGCGGCGCCGCGGCCCAGGCTGCAGCCGCCCAGGACCACCGACACTACCAGCATCAGCGGCAGCTGCCACGCCACGCCTCGTATCGCATACCCCGCCGTGCGCTTGCTCATTGCTGTGCTCTCCCGAATCCTTCGAAGCCGGCTTCGCCCGGTCCCGGCCGGGGCGGCGGCGCGCCAAAAATGATCGATTGCGGCGTATCCCCGACGCGGCGCACGGTCGACGACAGATTGCGCGCCGTGGCGCTGACCTGGTTCGCCATGCCGCTGACGGCCGGCAGCGTCTCGTTGGACAGCCGCGACGCGGCGTAGGCGATTTCGCGCAGGCTGCGCGTGGCCACCGCCAGCGGACCGTCGGGGGCATCCAGGCGCGCCACCGCGACCCGCGCCTGCTGCGCCAGCGCCGAGATGTCGCGCGCGGTCCCCTGCGCCTGGCGGGCGGTTTCGTTCAGGCTGTCCACCAGGGGCCCGATCCTCGCCATCATGGGCCGCAACTGCGTGCTGGCGTCCTTCAACGACGCCGAGACCGTCGCGGCGTCCTGCAAGGCCGACTGCAGCGCCTGCACGTTCTGGTCGTTCAACAGCACCGCCAACTGGCTGGAGATCCTGTCGAGATTTCCGACGATGTTCCCGCCGCCTTGCGACAAACGCTCGAACAGGCCCGGCCGCAAGGGAATTTCCGGCAGCGCATCGCCCTGCCGCGTCAGCCGCACATGCGAACTGCCGTCGTCGCGCAGATCGATGTTCGCCAGGCCCGTCACGCCCTGCACGCCCAATTCCGCCCAGGTCGCCGACGTCACGGGCGTGGTGGGCGCCACGCCGATGCGTATGCGCACGCGTCCAGGCACGTTGGGGTCGAAGCTCAGCGATTGCACCTTGCCCACCGGCACGCCCTGGTAACGCACCGGCGACTGCTGGGTCAGCCCGCTCACCGCCGTCTTGGAAACGATCTCGTATTCGGTCAGGGTCGTACGGTCGCGATTGATGAACAACGCGATCAACAGCACGGCCGCCAGCAGCACCAGGGTGAAGGCACCCGCCAGCAGCGCGTGGCTACGGCTTTCCATACATCAACTCCTTTGGAGCCAGGTCGCCAAGCGCGCGCCGGCCGCGCTCGCCCAGGAAGAAAGCGTGGATGAAGGGATGATCCACCTTGAGGATCTCCGGCACGGTATCGCAGGCGATGACGTGCTTGTCGGCCAGCACCGCCACGCGCGACGACAGCGCGAGCAGCGTATCCAGGTCATGCGTGACCATCACCACGGTGAAATGCAGCTGCCGGTGCAGATTGCGCACCAGATCGACGAATTCATCGGAGCGCTGCGGGTCCAGTCCCGCCGTCGGCTCGTCCAGGAACAGCAGTTGGGGATCCAGCGACAGCGCGCGCGCCAGGGCCACGCGCTTGATCATGCCGCCCGACAGATCGGCCGGACGCTTGTGCGCGTCGTCCGGCGACAGGCCGACCATTTCGAGGCGGCACATCACCACGTCCTGCACCAGCCCCTCCGGTATGGTGCGCAGCTCGCGCAGCGGCAAGGCGACGTTGTCGAACACCGACAGCGCGGAAAACAGCGCGCCGGCCTGGAACAGCACGCCCCAGCGTCGCGCGAGCTGCCCGCATTCGAAGGTGCTCATCTCCGACACCGGCATGCCCAATACCGTCACGCTGCCGGCCGCCGGCTTGTCCAGGCCCATGATCTGCCGCAGCAGCGTAGTCTTGCCCGAGCCCGATCCGCCCACCAGCGAAAGGATTTCGCCGGGGTAGACCGTCAGGTCCAGGTTCTCGTGCACGACGTGATCGCCGAAAGCCGTCTTCAGCCCCACGACCGAGATGATGGGCTCCACCGTCAGCGCGTTGTCGGTGAACAGATGCCGCTGTTGACTGATATCGTCCTTCATAAAGGCACCCCGCTCAGTATGACGGCATACAAGGCATCGACCAGGATCACGCCCGTGATCGACGTCACCACGGACGTCGTCGTACGGCGCCCCAGGCTTTCCGTATTGGGCTCGATGTTCAGCCCGAAATAGCAGGCCACGAGCGCGATCACCACGCCGAAGGTGGCGCCCTTGACCAGGCCGATGCCGTAGTTCGACAAGGTCACCGCGTCGGGCAGCGAATTCAGGAACCAGGACAGCGGCACGCCCAGCTGCGCACGCGCGGCCAGCATCCCGCCCAGCAGTGCCAACGCGTCGGTCCATACCACCAATAGCGGCATCGCCACCGCCAGGGCCACCACGCGCGGCAGGATCAGGCGCTGGCTGTACGAAATGCCCATGACGGCCATGGCGTCGAGTTCCTGCGTAACGCGCATCACCCCGATCTGCGCCGTGAAGGCGGAGCCCGAACGGCCCGCCACCAGGATGGCCGCGAGCACCGGCCCCAGCTCCCGCACGATCGACGTGCCCAGCAAGCGCACGATGAAGCGGTCGGCGCCGTAGTTCTGCAGCTGCTGCGACGACAGGTAGGAAATGACCACGCCGATCAGGAAGCCGACCAGCGCCGTGATGCCCAGCGCCTGCGCGCCGGCGCGGTAGATCTGCGCGGATATCTCGCGCCAGGGCCCGCGCGCGGGATTGCGGATCAGCGTCCCCAGGTCCAGTATCAACTGGCCCAGCATGATGATCATGGCATAGCCATGGCGCGCGCCGACCAGGATGGCCTCGCCCAGCTTGACGACGGGGCCCAGGCGGTCTTCCGGAGGCGGAGGCGGCGCCACGGTTTCGTGTGGGTGCGCGGCCAGGGCGTCGAAGACTTCTTTCATGCCGCCCGACAGGCGTACGCGTTCGGGCAGCTTGTCGCCCCAGGCATGCCAGATCAGGTTGGCGCCGACCGTGTCGAGCCGCCCGATGCCGGTCAGGTCCCAGCGGGCATCCTGTCCGGCGGCCTCCAGGGCCCGGCAGCGCGCCAGCACCTCGCCACGCCGCGCCAGGGCGTGGACGCTCCAATCGCCGCTCACATAGCAGACGCCGCCGGACAGACGGAAAGGCGGCGCGGCGGCGGACGACGGAGTCAGGGCGGTCTGGACCATGGGCGAATCGATGGGGCCGGTCTGGCGCCGACCCTCGTGGGCGCGAACAGGGGTAATGATACGCGGAGTGGGTTGCGGGGCGGTGGCCGTGCTCGGGCTCGCGGCCCTGCGGCATGGCTGCGCGGCCCACGGACCGCAGGGGACAAAGTCGGCACTGACTATAAAATCCGGTCTGGATGCCCGTATTCCCCTTCGCTTCCGCTCGCGGAAGCGCCGCCCTGCTTCAGCAATCGCCGTTCCCTCGATGCCGCGCCCACCCGAACTTCCCTCGCCCGAACACATGGCCGACGCGCTGCGCGCGCGGCTGATGGACCGAGCCGCCGCGCCTTTCGGCGGGGTGGATTGGGTGGCGGAGACGGGGTCGACCAATGCGGATCTGCTGGCGCGGGCGCGCGCAAGCGGGCTGGGGCAGACGCCCGCGCCAGGGCAGTCGCGGCAGAACGCGCCCGGCGATCATTCCTCTGCCGGCCGCGCCAGAGGCAAGCCATGGCTGCTGGGGGCCCACCTGCAGCAGACCGGCCGCGGCCGCGCCGGGCGCGCCTGGCAGAATCGGCCAGGCCAGGCCCTGATGTTCTCCTGCGCCTTCGACACCTCGCTCGCCCCCGCGAGCCTTCCCGTCCTGTCGCCGCTGGCCGGCCTGGTCGCCTGCGAGGCCCTGCGTGCCATCGCGGGACCGGGCGGCGATCGCCTGTGCGTCAAATGGCCCAATGACGTGCAATGGGGCAATGGCAAACTCGCCGGCGTCCTGGTCGAGACCACGCGCAATCCGGGCGCGCCGGCGGCGGGCCATACGGTGGTGATCGGCATGGGCATGAATCTGCTCGATGGCGCGGCGCTGTCGCAGGCGCTGGGACGCGAGGTCGCGGATTGGGCTTCGAGCGGATGCGGCGCGGCGCTCAGCGACGTCGTCGCCGAAGTCGCCCTGGCCTGGCGCGCGGCGCTGGCCCAGGTGGAAAGCGAAGGCTTCGCGGCCTTCGTCGGCCGCTTCCGGCGGCTCGATGCGCTGGAGGGACGCGATATCAAGGTGCTGGACCGAGGCAATGTGCTGCATCAGGGTCTGGGCTGCGGCGTCGATGCACAGGGCAGGCTATGCGTGCGCACCTGGGAAGGTGAAGTGCCGGTGTCCGTCGGCGAGATCTCGGTGAGGCCGGCATGAAGACGATTTTGTTGATCGATTCGGGGAATACGCG
This sequence comes from Bordetella genomosp. 8, assembly GCF_002119685.1. NCBI lineage: Bacteria > Pseudomonadati > Pseudomonadota > Betaproteobacteria > Burkholderiales > Alcaligenaceae > Bordetella > Bordetella genomosp. 8. Next base: position 5,924,808 of record NZ_CP021108.1, read on the forward strand.
GCTGAAGGTCGCGGTGGTTGCGGTGGGCGGGGGCGGCTCGGCAGGCTCGGTCGACGCGGCGAGCGCGGCCGACGCCCTGGCCGGGACCGCCGTTGACTGGCCCCTGGCCGCGACCGCCGGCGGCATACGCGCCCACGCCATCGACACCCACGACGCCCAGGGATTCGCGGATTGGCTCGCGGGCCTGCCAGCTGCGCCAGTCGGCGCGTTGGGCACCAACGTCGCAGGCGCGGCCCGCGCCGCCGGCATCGAGGCAGCCCTGGCGCAGATAGGCTGCCCCACGCGCTGGATTCTGCCGCAAGCCCAGGCCTACGGGCTGACGTCCCGCTACACGCAGCCGGAACAACTCGGCGCGGATCGCTGGGCCTCCATGCTGGGCGTGATGACGCTGCGAACGCCAATGTCGCCCACGCCCACCGCCGGCCATACAGCGGCAGAAAGAGAAACACCCTCGCCTTTCGTGCTGGCCAGCTTCGGCACCGCCACCACGATAGACACCGTCAGCGCGGACGGCGTGTTCGAAGGCGGCCTGATCCTGCCCGGCCCGGCGCTGATGAAAAGCGCCCTGGCCGCGGGCACCGCCAACCTGCCCCTGGCCCAGGGCCAGGTCACGGCCTACCCAACCGACACCCAACAGGCGATCTCGTCCGGGGTCGCGGCCGCGCAGGCCGGCGCGCTGCTCAGGCAATGGCTGGCTGGGGTGCGGCGCTATGGTGCGCCCCCGCGCATTTACGCCGCTGGGGGCGGCTGGCCGGAAGTCGAAGGGGAGATCCGGCACTTGCTCAGCGACGCGGCGGAAAGCATGGGCTACTTGCCGCCCACCATCACCGTGATCGAAAATCCCGTACTGTATGGCCTGGCGCGCATCGCCCGCGCCGAGAACCTGGGGCTGTCCTAATGCGCATACTCTTCATCCTGATCGTGCTCGCCAACGTCGTCGTCTATGGCATCGGCCAGGGATGGCTGGGCGTGCAGCCGGACGATGAAGGCCGGGATCCGATGAAGCTGCAGCAGCAGTTGAATGCGGATAAGGTGGTGGTGGGGAAAGCCCCTTGAACTCAGGGACTGTCGTCCTCGCGGCGGTAGAACACGAAGCGGCGCATGATGAAATAAGACAGCAGGGCCATGGGCAGCGTCAAAATCAACTGCGCAAGGATGGGCCCTTCGAGCCAACGCCGCAGGGCACTGAGCGCCACATAATTGACGCCATAAATCGCCAGATAGCCGCAGATAAACCTGGGCAGCCGGGCAAGCATCAGCATGCGGAACACATAGCCGCCGATGGAGAAAAAATTGAAAACGATGCCCGCGACGATGCCGCACAGTAGCGCCACCCCGACTGGCGCGCCGGCTAACACCGCGCCGCCATAGCAAGCGAAACCCACAACGGTATTCGCTATGCCGGCGAAACAGAATCTCAGGAAGGTACTGTCCGACAGGATTGTGCCGATGCGCGACCCGCCACGCCGCTCGCCCGCGGCCGGGCGCTGCTCCAGAGTCATTGCTTGAACCCGACAGTCATCACATTGCCGACGTTGAAAGCGAGCTTTTTGGTATCCAGCCCATAGCGATTCATTGCGTTCAAAACTCGCTCTTTCGTGTTCATGCTCAAGGGCGTCAGGCGCATCCAGTATCGCAAGCTATACCGGTTCCTGAAGGGATGAACCTCTACCTCGGAATAACCGGCGCGTTCGAAAAGGGCCCGTATGCTGCGCTTGGAAAAAAGCTGCAGATGCTCGATATCGATGATAGGCGAGCGCCGCCCCAGCAGACGATTGACCGGCGCTCTGTAGTCGTGCGTCACCGTCGCAAACACGCCGCCGGGACGCAGCAGCCTGTGCGCCGCCTGCGCGATCGCCTCGGGATCACGGACATGCTCCATCGTCATGAAGCAACAAACCAGATCGAAAGAAGCAGGTTGAAAATCCGCTTCATTGAACATGCCAGCGCGTATCCACGGTCTGCGATGCTCGGGCGCGGCCGCAATCGCCGCCGTCGAAGGCTCGACACCTGCCAGCACAGTCATCCCGGACCGCGCCAGATATTCCAGGAACACACCGGTGCCCGTGCCGATTTCCAATGCGCTGCGCCCGTTGCCCAACCGCCGCAGCGCCGGCTGAATCGCGCGGCAATACGCAGCGGCGGCATCGTCGGCCTCCTCGGCGCTATCGTAGTCGGCAGAATGATATGCCTGCGCCAGCTCCGACTCGTCAGGTGGCGTGTCGGCATAGACGACGTCGCAAACAGTGCAGCGGACCAGGCGGTGCGACATGAATTCCGGAACCTTGCGGGATGCGAAGCTGAACCCCGATACCTTGGATGCATCGATGCTGTCCTCGAGGAACAGTTTGGCCTTCCGCTCGTCGGCATGGCATACAGGGCAAGGGCGTGTCATCTTTTGCATGAGAATCGAAAGTCGCTAGACTGAGCAATATAAACAGCGATCCCGGTACGGGGTCACGTCCGGCATACGCCCGTGGCAACCGCCGCCGGCATCAATCAGGGCGCCGAATCGAACGCGTTGCCTGAAGGAAATAGCCCAGCGGATCCTCCGCGGCGCCCCATCCCAGGCGGTCGGCGGCATGGGCGGCACAAACGAAAGCGGCGGCCAACAAGCCGGTAATGACGCCAAATGGCATTGTAAAAACCAGCCGCCAGCCTTGTCCGGGACTGAACAGCCGGAGCGACAACACGGTAAGCTTGTTTGCTATCGCGCCGACATCGGAACCACGTTCCGCGATCCGGATATCCGCGAACCCATGCCCGGATAAAAGCGCTCGAAGCCGGTTCCTCGTAAACCGATGGTAATCGTGGGGCAGATGATGCAGCCGCGCGGACCACGGAACGGTCAACAGCAAGGTACCGCCCGGCTTCAACACACGGAACATCTCGCTTACCAGCAACTCCGGATCGCTCGCATGTTCCATTACCTCAACGCAAAGCACCGCGTCGAATGTGCCGTCCGCGAAAGGCATGGAGCCGCCATCGTAATAGGTGACATCCCTCACCGACTCCGACATGCCGAACTCGGCGGCGTTGGCGATATCCAGGCCGAAATAATGCACCCTTTCCGGAAGCCAGCTGCGCCATGGCGACTGGCCCGCACCCACATCCAATACCTTCCCGTCCAGCGATCCCAGCGCCGGCCGCAGATGCTTCACTATCGTGGCCAGTTGCAGGTCCACCACGCAGCGGAGCCGAAAAGCCCACGGATTGGACGAGGGCGGCTTGACGGAAATCGGCTGAAACGCTTCGCCCGGCGAATCGTCGGCCTCGGCACGGGATCTGGTGCGAACCATCTTTGCCGTGTCCTTATTTGGGCAACAATTCGGTCGCCACGCCATTCCGGATCAACGAGGCGCGGATAAGGCGAGGACGACCCTTCACCTCCAGCATTATCTTCGCCACATACTCACCCACCAGGCCGATGGCGAACAGGTTGAACGAACCGAAAACCAGAATGGTAATAAGCAGCGTCGTCACCCCACGCGGCGCGATATCAGGAAAGAATATCCGTAGCAACGCCACCACCACCGCGGCAAGTATGGAGAAACCCAACGCGACCACACCCACGGAAGTCAGCATTGTCAGCGGAGTATTGCTGAAGGAAAATATGCCGCGCTTGGCCCATTCGATATTCTTCAGCAAGCTGTTGGTCGTCCGGCCAAACATGCGCTCAGGCCGGACGTAGTCCACGCCTGTCTGCTTGAATCCCACATAGGCTCGCAGGCCGCGCACGAAAAGGTCGCGCTCGGGACAATTAAGCAGCCATCCCACTACTCGCCGGTCGATCAAGGAGAAGTCACCCGCATCCAACGGGATATTCACATAGCTGAACATGGCGAAGAGCCGATAGAACAGCTTGTACATCGCCCCCCAGTACCACGGCATTTCCCGCTTCACGCGACGCCCGTAAACGACATCGTAGCCTTCCAGCCATTTCTCATGGAACTTGGCGATAAGCTCAGGCGGATCCTGCAGATCACCATCCAGCAGCACAACGGCCTCTTTGGTGGCAAGCTCCATTCCGCTGCGAAACGCCATCTGGGAACCGAAGTTCCGGGAATGCGTTATTCCGATAACCTTGGGATCCGAGAGCGAAATCTCGCGAATGACTTCAGCGCTGTTGTCCGGGCTGCCGTCGTTCACCAGGATGATCTCGTAGTCGACCCCGAGCGAACGGAAAGTCTCGGTCAGCCGTCGATACATGTACGGAATGGCTTGGCCGTCCTTGTAGCAGGCGACAATCGCGGAAATACTCCTGCGGCGCCCTTGCGCATGCTGCTTCGTTGCCTGCGCAATGTCGTCATCACTCAAGAGGCTTATCCAAGCGGCGGTTGCCCGCAAACCTTCTTCCATCCCCGTCGTGGCCTTCCAGCCCAGTTGTTCCCAGGCCTTGCTGGGATCGGAATACCAGTCAGCAAGGTCCCATTTTCGGGCCTGCATGGTGGAAAACACGGGCTCGCCCGGGATAGCGAACACCTGCTTGGCCAACGCCGCCAGATCGGCGATGGTAAATTTTTTCCCCGCGCCGATGTTGATGTTCTCGCCATACAGGCCGGGATGCATTCTCACCGCGGCCATGATGAAGGCCGCGCACACATCGTCGATATAGACGAAATCGCGCGACGTATCTGGATTGACCAGCGCCGGATACTTTCCCTGCAGGCCCTGCCTGACAATATTCGGCAATAGGCGCGACGTGTCCTCCAGCGGCCCATAGACGGAATACAGCCGCAGATTGACGCAGGGAAAGGATCGATATCGACCCATATATTGCATGTACTGCGCAATCGCAACCTTGGAAACCGCATAGGGGCTGTTGGGTTCGCAAACGCCGTCCTCGGCCGGGGCAGTGCAATTCGTACCATATTCGGAAGAGCTGCCAGCGTGCACGAAAGCCGCCACGCCGCTTTTCGCCAGCGCCTCAATAAAATTCACCGCCGACAGAAAGTTGGTCTGGTAGATCAGCGTCTGATCTTCTTCGAATGAATAGGCGCCATATGCCGCGCAATCCAGTACCGTTTGCGGACGCACGGTATTGACCAGATTCTGTACGGAGGCATAGTCGTTGAGATCGACCGCGACAATTTGGTCTTCCTTGACATCGGCAAGCCGCCAGTTGCGGTCGCGGCGCACTGCCGCGTATACGTCATTGCGACGTGCGGCGATCCGCTTGAACAGGTTCGCCCCGATGAAGCCAGAAGCTCCGGTTACCAGAATCGGCCCACGCAACGCGGCAATGTAGTCGTCTAGGGCAGGCATCAGCGCAGTTCGTCCACAACGGAGATCAAGGTTGAAACATCGAGGCCCGACTCGCGCCGGAGATAGGTTTGGGAGCCATAACGACCATAGTTGTGCGCTCTGGCATGGAGATGGCGGAAACGACCTACCAGTACACCCAGCGACGAGAGTGACAACATAAGGTCCGCCGCAGCGCTTCCCTGGCGCACATGCTCTTCCGCGACCACCAGGGCGTCACGCTCCCGGATCTGCGCGAGCATCGATTCCGGTATGCGATGCCGCGCGATAGGCAGCTCCGCCAGCGCCCACAGGTTGGGACGCGTCTCCACGGGCCTGTCCTGACATGCCGCTATATAGGTACCAGCCAACGGGCCAACCGCGACAACCACAGGCCCATCGCCCTGGACCAGTTGGCGCCACGCCCCATAGGCTGGCACGGCGTAACCCGACGGGGGTTCGCCCCGTCCCATCCGCAGATAGGCAGGACCGGCGTGGCCGCCGGCTTCGTCGACGACGGCCGCCACGTCCTCGTCGAACACGGGAACATAGACCGACATGTTCGGCAAGGTCAGGAGTACCCCGTAATCCTCGATAGCGTGGTGCGTCGGCCCCATTACGCCATAGCCGTAGCCGCCGCCATTCCCCACCAGCTTGACTGGCAGATCGTGGAAGCAAATATCATTTCTGATCTGCTCGAAGGGACGCGCATACAGGAAAGGGGCAATGCTATAGACCCACGGCGCCAGGCCTTCACGCGCCAAGGCTGCCGCCACCGAAATAAGGTTCTGTTCAGCAACGCCGCCGTTTATGAAGCGACGTCCCATGGCTTTCTGTAGCGGCTCCAAGGCCATGAAGCCCAGATCTCCCGTCAGGAACACCATACGTTCGTCGGCGCTCCGTTCGACCAGCGCGTCGCAAAGCTGCTTCCTCATGTCTTATCACATTCTTCCAGGGCCGCACTCAGCTGCTCGGCGCTCAGCGGCAGATAGTGCGAATCCATGCGGTTCTCGAGAAAGCTCACGCCATGTCCCTTCGTGGTTTGCAGAAAAACAATCCTTACCTTGTCCTGGGGCGCGGCCAGAGCCATGCGTATGCTGTCCGCATCATGGCCGTCAATAATCCGAATGTCGACATCGAAGCCGTCGAGACGGCTCCACAACGGATACATCGAAGCCACCTCGCCGGTGGAACCGAAGCCCTGGAAACCGTTGTGGTCCACCAGCACGACCAGATTGCTCAGCCGGTGATGCGCTGCGAATATCAGTGCTTCCCATGTGGATCCCTCCTGCCATTCGCCGTCCGAGGTCAGGCAGGCGACCCGGCCTTTCCCACCCTTCAGCCTGAAGGCCAGTGCGGTGCCCGCTGCCAACGAAAGTCCATGCCCCAGGCTCCCGGTAGCGAAAGGAATATCGGGGAACCCACCTGCGGGAGGATGTCCGGGCAGCATCGTATCGTCGCCGTGAAAAGTGGTCAGTTGCTCATCCGAGAGCTTTCCAAGTGTCCACAAGGCGATATAGAGCGCGCCGGCCGAATGGCCTTTGGAGAGGATAAATCGGTCATCCTCGCTCAGAAACTCGTGAAAGACGACCAGCATGGCGTCCAACGCGGACAGGTTCCCACCCAGATGGCCGACCCTGCTGTCCGCATGCATCTTCAGCAGGCGTTTGCGAGCCTGCACGAAGTCGGCGCGGCTCAGAATTCTTTTGTTCATTCCATCTCCCGCAGGGATCATCGCCGCCGCGGCAGACATCCCCGTGCACCGCTATTGCGGCTTCACGAAAAGTAGATAATAGGGCGGCATACCAGGAAGATCCACCCGACGCATATGCGATTCCAGGTATTTGAAAATCTCGCTTTCGGCGTTGCTGAACTGCAGGTCTGCCCGTCCATCCAGCGCCAGATTATTCACCAGAACGAACGCTGGCGCTGCCTTCTCTATACGGGCGATTTCCGCTTGCTGGTACGCCACGTCGCGCGGGAACGTCAAGTAATTCCCATAGATCACTGATTTACGCCCAAGAATGGGATATGCGCCTGGCCAGAACGGCGTAATCAGTACATTTTCACCGTGCGGGGCGTAGCTCGCAGCCAATTCCTTCAGCAATGCAATATCCCTGGCCGTCCCTTGGTCAACGCATAAAGCGCTCCCCGCCGCATCGACCTTTACGCATCCCCTACCGGGGCCGCTTTCCACGCCCGGCTGCAATGGCACCATCACGATAGCCGAAGCCGCCGCCAGACCGAACAGCAGAACCCATCGCAAAGGCCCTTTCGTCGCGGCAAGCAGCGCGATACACCCCAACAGCATCGGGAAAATTCCCTGCGCCAGATGGCCCACATCCGCGCGGGAAAACGCATAGTGGGCGTAAGGGATACTCAACACGGCGCTGGCGACGAGCACCGGTGAGACGGCAATCCGCCGACGGCGCGCGACGAATATCCAGATCAGCGCGAGGAGACTGAAGATGGGCAACGCCAGGAAGAACAAGCCAACCAGAAGTTGGCGCCACGGTTGAATTCCCACCAGCGAAAAATCGGCACGCCAAGGCCAGGGAACTGGAAGCGGCAGATTGGTCGCCTGCACTTCAAAGATAAATGCCACGCTTTGCCAGAAAGCGGTGGCAAAACCCGGCACGAACAGAACCATCAGCAGAATCGGGCTGTACCCCAGCAGAACACCCGCCGCCCATGCAAGAATCGTTTTACCAGCCGGTACGGTGGGCTCGTGGCTCAATCTCAACCACACGAAAACCAGCACGCTGGCCAACGCGGCATAAAACCCGTGGTTACGGCCCAGGACGGCGGCCAAGCCTACACTCATGCCGACCATGAAATAACGGCTCAGCACCGGTTTGTATACCAGATAGGCGAAAACGCCTACCAACAGGATGGATATGGAGATATCGAAAAGCTTATGCCTGGGAAACATCCATACTGCGAGCGTCAGGGCGCCAACCAGCAGGAATATCGCCCTGGAACGCCCCGGCGGCGCGGACTTGTTGATAAGTTGCAGTCCGACGAACAACCCAAGCAATTGGAAGAGCGCAACGGCCACCCGCAAGCTCATGATGCCGCTATCGCGCCAGGCACCCATCCACGCCGCGGCCCAATAGTATCGGCCAGGATCGTACGCGAGAAAATCCCGCAATGGGACTTCTCCGTCGAGCACCCGCTGCACGCCATACCAGAGGTACCCTTCATCCCATAAATTGAAGCCATTGCGGCCCTGCCAGGCGAAAAGTCCGAATACCGTGGCAGCGGCCAAGACAAGGACCGTCATCGGCGGCCTGAACCGGACCCTGGAAGGATTGGGCATCATTGGCGAATGGTTGGGTTGGGAAAAGATGCGCAATTCTACTGGCAAGCGTTGTCATCTTTGTTGCCGCGTAGCGGCTGACGGACATCAACCTCCGCTTTCGGAACCGAGCCAGGGCTCCAATGCGTTCACGATGCGGCTGGTGGCGCCGGCATGCGCGGCCGTCCAGGACAGCGCGGCCGCCTTCATCTCCTCACGGCGGCGGGTGTCGCGCAACAACTCGTAGGCCTGTAACAGTGCTTCCTCCGCGTTATCCACCTGTATTGCGCCACCCGCGGCAACGGCATCGCTTACTGCCTGCGCAAAATTGCGCATATGGGGCCCCACGATGACGGGCGTACCCGCCGCGCAGGCCTCGATCAGGTTTTGTCCACCCATTGGTGCGAAGCCCCCGGCCACGATCGCGACATCCGCCGCGGCGTAATAGAAGGCCATCTCCCCCAAGGAATCTCCGAGCAGTACCGTCAAGCCGTCTTTTACCGCATCCAGGCCATCGGAGCGCCGCATGTACGCCAGGCCTTGCGCATCAAGGATCGCCGCAGCACTGTCAAATCGCTGAGGATGGCGGGGTATCAGCACGTGCAACACCCCCGGCGGCGCGTGCTGCCTGTGTTGATCGATGGCGGAAACGAACATTTGGTCTTCGCCTTCACGGGTACTCGCGATCACGACCACGGGCGCACTACGGGCGACCCGCCAATCGCGTCCCTGCCGCATTTGGTCGACGGACGGGGTAACATCGAACTTCAAGTTGCCCACTACCTGCGGGTCGGACGCGCCAATCTCGCGCAAGCGATCGGCGTCGCCTTGAGTCTGGGCCAGCACCAGATCCAACGCACCATACGTCCGTCCCAATACCCAGCGAATCCGCCGCGACTGCCGCAGGGACCGCTCGGAGAATCGTGCACTGACGAGCACTATCGGCACGCCGAACCGCCCGGCCTCATGGATCAGATTCGGCCAAACCTCGCGCTCAATGAGAATGCCGCATCGGGGCTTGAAGAACCCAAGGAATCGACGCACCAAGCCAGGAAAATCGTAAGGCAGCCATGCCTGCCGCAGCTGACCGCTGGCGATCTCGCCGCCATAGACCCGCGCAGCCTCCTCCCAGCCGGTAGGCGTCGTATGCGTCAGCAATAGCGGAAAGCCGCGGTTCAGCAGTGTCTTAATCAGGGGATGTGCCGCGCGGACCTCTCCCAGGCTCACCGCGTGAACCCATACCCGGCCGATTCGGCCATGATCCTCCTTCCGTTCGACATAGCGACCGAACCGGGTCGGAGCCAGGATCTGCCAGCGAGCGCCATCCTTGCCCGCGCGCACACGCATCCAGAGCCAGATGAATGGCGCAAACATGCATAGAAGAACTGTGTACAGGAATCTCGTCATGGCATCAGGATAGGCCGGCGGCGACGCCGTCGTCTGCCACGCAGTTCAGGCGGCAAGCGCTTGCTCCACAGCGGCGAGTACGGCTTCGCGCGAAGGTGGCGCGCCCCGGTCTCCCAAGCTCGCGGTATAAGCATCGCCGACCAGAGGGGTGCGAACGGGTGTCGATGCTCGGTAGATCCCGACGGTAGGTCGTCCCAGGGCCGCCGAAAGATGCGTAAGGCCGCTGTCCAGACCGACCATAAGGCGCGCACCCGCCAACAAGTGGGCCACCGAAGTAAGATCCATCCGAGGCACGACTTCAGCGCCTTCCACACCGGAAATCAATTGCGCGGCACGTTCAGTCTCCTGCGCGCTGCCCGCAAGCAAGCGAAGCTTGCAATCCGCGGAGCGCAGCACCTCGAACACCGCGCGCCAGTCTTCTTCAGGCCACAATTTGTCCGGACGGCTGGCGCTAGGCATGATGACTGCGTAATTGGACGAGCCTCCAACGGAAGCGCCATTGCGGTCACCCGCAAATTGCGCTTGCCGCGCCAGTTGCTGCAAACCGAAATCCGGCTTGCCTGTCGCTGTGTAGCCGAATGTCAGACCGGCCAGCGTCCTTTGCCGTATCACTGCCGGCTGCCAGAACTCGACTGTGTGGCGCACATCGTAGAAGAGAGACGCCAGCGGCTCGCGTGCAGAACGCCAATCCAAGCCGTGCCGCACGCCACGTGCTTGCCTGACCAGCCATGCCGATTTGAGCAAGGCCTGCATGTCCAGCACGATGTCGTATCGTGTGTCGCGCAGGCGTTCGGCCAGCGCTTTGCGTTCCGCCCGCGCGGACGGCGACCACCACGCCTTGCGCCAACGGCGGTGGGCCACTTTGATCACATTGCGGATGGCAGGATGCCATGCAGGGATTTCCGCGAACGATTCTTCAGCGATCCAGTCGATATGGACGTCCGGCACATGCCGCGCAATATCGGACATCGCAGGCAACATATGCACCAAATCGCCCAGCGAAGATGTGCGGACAATAAGAACTTCCACGGCGTGGACCCGAAGGAGATGAAGGTCAGTATTTTAAGCGATGGGCCGGCACGCCAACAGCCGGATAACGGCCTGGAAGAGAACCGCACGCGACGCCGCGCCGGGCCTTCAGGCTGGCGCGTTACGGGCAAGCCGCCAGGGACGCCGGCCCAGAATGAGGTCTCTGCAAGGCTTCTCGATAAGCACGTGCACCAACCCGGCCAGTATCAGCGTGGATATCCAGTAAAGCGCACCGCTGTATGGTAGGGCTACGATGGCTGGCCGTTGCTCGAACCATAGCAGCGTCGTGGCGTGGAACAGGTATAGCGCGAAACTGGACTCGCCCAGGAACACGATCGGGCTCCAACGCAATGCCGCGGACATGGCCCCCTTGCCATAAGCGAACACGACGATGGCCAATGCGAATATCGGGGCGCTGCCGCTGTTGATCAATACGTACTGGACGACCTCCACCCAACCGGGCGGAACGAGGCTGGCCACGGGCAGGCGCGGCGTTTTGTGCAGGGAATATATGCAAGCGGCGACCGTTGCTACCTCCACGACAGTCCAGAATCCCGGGGATCTCCATAAGAAGCCGCGTATTCCGTCGATCCGGGCACGCGATGCTTCGAAGCACCGCCAAGCGACCATTCCCAAAACGAATTCCGTGAGTCTCGCCAAAGGATTCGTATACAGGACGCCCATCACACTGAAACTGGCCCGCCCGACGTCGGAGGAGATGTGATAGCGCACCGCCAACCACATGAAGAACGCGGTGAGCCCAGCTGCGACGACAAGGGGAAAAATCCACGACCGACGCAACGAAATCATCGCGAAAGGGAAGGCCAGGTAAAAAAAGGCCTCGGTCGAAATGCTCCAGGCGACCCCGTTGAAGGTCAGGAACGATTCCCTGAAAGGCACCCAAGCCTGCACAAGCAAGGCGTTGCCCAAAAGCACATACACGATATCCATCGCGCTCATCCCGGCGGAATTCCATGTGCCTGCTATCAGCGGCAAGGCCAGGATGGCCGCGATATGCGTGGGCCATAGACGCGCAACGCGTGCCCGGTAGAACGAAACCAGTCGCTCCTCGACGTTGGGATAGTTATAGGCGAGGATGAATCCCGACAGGACGAAAAAGAACGACACCCCCTGCGCCAATGACAGGTTGAGGGCGAGGCCGAAAGAGCCAAAGGCCGCATGGCTATGACCCAAAACAATCATCGCCGCCGCAAAGAAACGAAGCGAAGTTAGAGGTAGTAGTTTGTCACGCTGCGCCACAACGAGTCGCCCGGCCGATTAAGACACCGCGCAGGATACCTTATCCGCTGAGCGCGCGGCGCGCTCCAGGACCGGGAGAGCGCCTATGTCATAATTCGCCAGCCCACCCGCAGGCCGGGTCGGATCGTTTCTGGACCGCACATGAACCCTCACGTAACGCCGCCGGCTTCCCCGGCAGCCTTGCTGCTCAGCATTTCGAAGCACCGGCAATTGATCGGTCAGATGATTCGACGTGAGGTAGTCGGCAGGTATAAGGGCTCAGCCCTTGGACTTGGCTGGTCCTTTTTCAATCCATTGCTGATGCTGTCGGTGTACACGTTCGTATTCTCGATCGTGTTCAAGGCGCGCTGGGGTGTCTCTCATGCCGACGCGCCCGAGAGCAAGGCGATGTTTGCCGTGGTGCTCTTCATTGGGCTGATTGTCCACGCGCTGTTCGCCGAAATTCTGACACGCGCGCCGACTTTGATCACCGGCAATGTCAATTATGTCAAGAAAGTGGTATTTCCACTTGAAATCCTGCCAGTGGTGACCGCCGGCGCCGCACTATTTCACGCTGTGGTAAGCCTAGGCGTATGGCTGCTCGCTTATCTGATATTCGTGGGACCGCCTCACTGGACGTTGTTGTTTCTCCCCGTTATTTTCCTTCCTCTGATCATCCTGGCGCTCGGCTGCGCCTGGATTCTCGCGTCACTGGGCGTCTTCCTCAGGGATGTCAGCCAGACCATAGGAATACTGGTCACCGTCCTGATGTTCACGGCGCCGGTCTTCTACCCGGTAAGCAACCTGCCGCCGAAAATCCAGCCCTTGGTAATGCTCAATCCGCTGACCTTCATCATCACCGAGGCGCGAGACGTGGCGATATGGGGAAACATGCCACGCTTCGACTGGCTGGGCATATATTTCCTTGTCTCTGTTTTGGTCGCTTCGGCCGGCTTCGCCTGGTTCCAGAAAACTCGCAAGGGCTTCGCCGATGTCCTCTGACACCGCCATCCGCGTATCGGGCTTGAGCAAGTGTTTTCACATTTACGAGAAGCCGCGGGATCGTCTGCTGCAGATGCTGGCTCGTGGTCGGCGCAAGTACTTCAGAGAATTCTGGGCGCTTCAGGACGTCAATTTCGAGGTTCTGCGTGGCGAATCGATCGGTATCGTGGGTCGCAACGGCAGCGGAAAATCGACGTTATTGCAGCTCATTTGCGGAACGCTGACACCGACAACCGGCAACATCGAGACCTTTGGCCGCGTCGCGGCGCTGCTGGAGCTGGGTTCCGGCTTCAATCCGGAATTCACGGGGCGCGAGAACGTATATCTGAATGCGTCCGTACTCGGACTGTCGAAGGCCGAAATCGACGTCCGATTCGATAGTATCGCGGGCTTTGCCGATATCGGCGAGTTCCTCGACCAGCCCGTAAAAACCTATTCGAGCGGCATGGCGGTCAGGTTGGCCTTCGCCGTGCAGGCCCAGGTGGACCCCGACATCCTGATCGTCGATGAAGCCCTCGCCGTCGGCGACGCGCGCTTCCAGGCGAAATGCTTCGAACGGCTCCGCCAACTGAAGGAGAACGGAACAAGTATCCTGCTGGTGACTCACTCCGGTGAGCAGGTCGTCACACATTGCACGCGCGCCATCCTGCTCGACACCCACAGGATCCGCATGATCGACGCGCCGCGCGCCGTGATCAACCGGTACATGGATCTGCTGTTCGGCCGCGAACCGTCGGACGCAAATGACGGTGCCGCAGGCGAGGCGGCGGATCCGGACGCACAAGCGCTCCCGACCGACGAGCCGGACGCGCACCCGCTGAGCGTGACCGAAGACGTCTTCGCGACGAAGCCGCATTACAACCCCCACGAATACCGCTGGGGCGACGGCGCCGCGACAATTCTGGATTTCCGCTTGACGGCGGACGGCCGGGAGTTTTCCCATGGCGTCAAAACCGGCGCCAGCATGCAGATCGACGTTGCCGTACGCTTCAACGCAACGGTGGCGGCGCCGATCTTCGGCTTCACGTTGAAAACCAAGGAAGGGGTTACCGTCGCCAGCACCAATACGTACGTCGGCAACGAACCAACCTTCCGGCTGCTCGGCGACAAGGGCACCGTGGCCTTTGTGCGTCTGCGGTTTGCCGCCCGGCTGACGGGTGGAGATTATTTCTTGTCGCTGGGTGTGGCTTCACGACAATCGGAGGACATCGTCCCACACGATCGTCGCTACGACTCGATCCATCTCGTCGTCGAGCCGACCGACACGTTCTATGGTTTGGCAGATCTATCGATAGATCTGGCCGCCAACCCTTGATTGGAACCACGACCGCGCTCGCGGTCGTTCAATGCCGGATGACCGTTCGGTAAACCGCTTCGGTATCCCGCACCATATCGGCTACGGTGCGGGGAAAGGCAGTGTTGCCCGTCATGAACTCCAACAGACCATCCTCGGACACGAACCGGTTCATCTTGCGCGTCAAATCGTCGCAGGACCCACGCTCGAAAAACAGGCCGGTCTCCCCTTCGTTGACCATTTCCGTCATGCCCTCCACGTCGGAGACGATAACCGGCGTACCGGTAGCCAGGGCGTCCAACAGGACCAGCGGGCTGTTCTCGTACCAGCGAGACGGGATCACGATGACATCGACGTTGGACAACACCCTGGCCATTTCCGATTTAGGGAAAGTCCCGTGATAACGAACCCGTTCCCCGAATGAAGTCGACAACCGGTCGAAGTATGCGATGTCCTGGTCTCGCGGTCCATAAATGTCCAGGGTCGCGCTGCCTTTCGGCAATCTAGCGAATGCGTCCACCAACAAGTCGGTGCCTTTGTGCGGCGCTATCTGCCCGATGTAGCCAAATCGGACCACACCTTCCGGACGCAACGATTTACCCAGCGCACGGTCGATGTCTGTGCCAAACCATACCGAATACATCGGAAGGCGGAATCCGTTTCGCTTGTACGCATTCTGCAGAAAGCTGGTCGGCGTGATGACCGCGCTGTACTGGTCATACAGGCTCAGTAACGTCTGGGGCCGCACGCGAAGATCACGGATCACACGCGCGAAATGCGACCCCCTCACCGGGGGTATATGCCTCAACCGGACCGCCAGCGCGGCTGCCCTCTCTGCCCATTCATCATTGGCGAAAATACGATATTGTGCCGGTGCCCCGCCTTGCTCCGCCACCGCCTTGCCATAGCAGGCGACGCAGTTGGACCGCGTTGCATTGGGGCCAGCGCACAACTCGCCGGCTGCATTTTCAAGCTTGTTGTTGAAGCAGATTCCGAAAAAATCGGTAAAAGTCGCGACCGTCTTGATGCCCATTTCATTCACCACCTGCAGGAGCGTGGCCGTATGGTTTATCAAGTGCGTCACATGCACGAGGTCAGGCTGCTCCTGCCTCAGTATCTGGCGATACACATCGGCGACCGCGGGTTGGTAATAGGTATCTTGCACCCGGATATTCGGCAGATGATTTTTGTCAACGGCGATGACGGGAACACCCTGGTGTTCATACCGTTGGATCAGCTCATCGCCACCCGGCTCCCCCGGAAATATGGCGGTGATCACCACCGGCTGATGGCCCAGCTGCTGCAGATGTTGCGCCAGATTGAGCGTGTACGTTTCAGTGCCGTAAAAATGGCGCGGAAAAAAACAATGGACGAAGAGCGCTATTTTCATTGGATGACCAATTCGCCAGCCTTGGTCACGGCTGTGGCAAAAACTTCCTTATACAGATCATGGTAGGCGCCTATCATGGCTTCCAGGGCGAAGAATTGCTGCGCGCGGGCCTGATGCGCCATGGCGAGATCACGCCTGGCGCTCCTGTTGTCCAGAAGTCCGCTGACGACGCGCGCAAGGGCGCCTGCGTCGCCGGCCGGCGCGACATAACGGTCGTCGTTGATGATTTCAGGAATGGCGCCGACGTCATACCCGACGACCGGAACGCGCATATTCATGGCGAACGGGCTCACTTGCCCGAAGCTTTCCTTCCAGACTGGCGCTACGAACACCGCCATGCGCCGATATAGGTTCGGCAATTCTTCATAGGCCACATAACCCGTGAACTCAAACTGGCTGGCCACACCGGCGCTTTCCACAGCCTGCCGATACGGCTCCAGCAGCGACCCACCACCCACGATCAGCACGCGCGCGGCCGGATTCTGTTTCGCCACAGCGATGAAAGGCTCGATTGAAGCCTCGTTCAGCTTATCGCGCTCCAGCCGATACACCATTCCAACACAGTTGCCCGCCGGCTGTTCGCCCGCCTTCAAGGAAAAATGCGAGAAATTGGACCCGGGATAAATCACCCTGGCCGGCGCGCCGGGTACGCCGAAAGTATCCTGAACATAACGGCTTACGTAGACATAGTGCAGCACGGCGGCCGACACGAAAGGTTCCACTGGCGTATTGACGTTCTCGATCACACCTATGCCAAGGCTTTCCGCTGCGGCGAACGCTTGAGCGTACCAGGGCTCATCCACGTCCCCCCAGTAGTGGACATGGATCAGGTCGGGACGATGTTCGCGCAAGTAAGCGATAAAGGGCTCGACCGAATCCCGGCTGCGGATCTCGTGGACAGGGATACCGACATAGGCAGGCGGGTCCGGCAGGAAACTGGTCAGTACCGACTGTTCGTACCGATGGCCGAGCCGCTCATAAAGGTCGACCACCAATTGGGACGATCCTCCGGTCATGAAGTTCGCCAACACGTGCAATATCCGAGGCCGCCGCGCTAGCGGCGGCTTTTCCTGGCGCACGATGTAGGCGGATCGCTTGGTACCGGGGCCATCGTCGACGGGCTTGTGAGGCAGTTGTGGCACAGCTTCGGACTCGGCAGGCGCTAACATGCGTTTCAGTTGCGCGGTCAACGGCCTCAAGCGCCAGCGCAGCGAACGCGGCGTCAACATTGCCATGCCCAGATAACAGGATTTGGCGAACTCGCGCATACCAAAAGGCCGTGCGCCCAGTGTCCTGTACAGCCGCTGCCACTTCGTCTGCTCGATCGCCGCGAGTTGCGCTCGCAGCGCTGCCAGTTCCGCCTCATGAACATCGACGCCACGCGACTGCAGATTGGCCAACATTTCCTTCGAGGTATTGAATCGCGCCTCCCACAAGGCGTTCAATGCCGCGATTTCCGTATCCTTATGCTTCAAGGCCTCTTGCAGTGGCAACGTTTCTTCACGGATAGCCTGAGACTGCCGGGCAAAGGACTGCTCCTGTTCCTGGATATGTTGGTTCAAACGCCGGACCTCGGCCGTCAGGGCTTCGAGTTCGCTCCCTTTGTTCTTGATGAACAGGTCCAATCGCTTGATTTCAGTGGCCTGTTCACCCAGCGCCTTTATCTTCAATGCCAGCTCTTCGTTGAGCCTGGGCATTTCCTCCAGCGGGTTGCGCACCACACGCAATCCAGCGGTCAGTACGTCCGACGCCAGCGCGGTGGGTCTTCCCGACACCAACTGCTGCAGCTGCGCCTCCGTACGACCGTAACCCAGCAATGTCGCGTTATCGAACGCATGACCGAGCCGAGCCAGTACGCTGGCAAAAACTTTGCTAAACGAGAGTGGCGTATCGGTGGCTGGAGGTGCAACGCTACGGATTTCCCACAAGGAGCAATAGACTGCCCTAAACAGCAAATAACCGAATTCGATGGTCTCGCCGTAGCGCCATTCCAGATCGATGAACCGTGGCTTGCCGTTTTCGAAAATCAGGTTGCGCGGTATTGCATCGACCAAGGCGCCTTCCACGCGCTGAGAGAGGGCCAAGCCTTCCGGCTCACCCAACGCATGGACGGAGCACAGCGCATCCAACCAACCAGAAAACCAATCGAGCAACTCGTTCTCAGACCAGCCCGGCCGGGAAACGATGAGACTCAGCCGATGTTGCCAGTGGTCACCGCTGATGAAACGCTGCGGAGGCACGTCAAGCGGCTGCAAGCCGGATGCCACTACGGGCGCTTCCGGAAAAAGCCGACGGTTCACTACCTGGAGTTCGCCATGCTCCGCCCCAGCACGGATTTCCACTTCCTTGGCAAATTCGGGCAAGCGATCGACGGAATAATGGTATGCCTTTCCGGGTAATTCGAAAGGTGGCCTGACGCCCTGCGCCGCGACGACGAGAAACGAATTGGCAAGGTCGTGAGCGAGGCCATTGCGATATATGGGCCCCCACGTGCGCTCCAGTGAAAAGACCTCGTAGTAAGGGCGTTGCGGGTCTCCCGCGGACGCCCCTGCAATCATGGCACTGAAATCACCGGGCAGCCGGCCCGCCAGGGCATCCTCGCCGAGCAACGATACAGGCAGCTTGTAATCGGGAAAAGGGTACCACCACTCATGGCTGGCATAGCCAGCCGAGTCGAGGTGTTCCGCAAGCTCGAGGCGGCCGAAAGTGGCCACGCCATCCGCGCTGTAGCGGTCTTCGATACCGAACATCGCCGCCCCGGTATGGTCTTCGGCCGCGCCCGCGAAATACTTGAGCCCAAGACGGTTTTCGATAGCGAGAAACAGCACGCCATCCGGCGACAGTTGCTGCCGGCACGCGCGCAGCAGGGCCTGCGTGCCATCGGGCCCGAGAAACTTGCGGGCGTATTCCAGCACGCCGATAAGCATGACCGCATCGAAGGTACCCAATCGATCGATGACCTGGCTCGTAGCGTGGATGATGTCGACGTTCGGCAAATCCCGCGTACGTTCGCGTGCAATGGCGGCGCGCACCGGGCTACCTTCCACTGCGACGATCTGCGCGCCCGCCTCGCCCAGAAAACGCGTAATCGCGCCGCAGCCGCAACCGATCTCCAACACCCGTCGACCCTTGAGCCAGCCGCGAAAGGGGCGGACGATATTGCCGCGACGGGGGCTGAGATGGTAGAGCGACGGCCAGTCCTTGACCTTGGACGCCAATTCACGCGAAGTCGTGCTGACATCGCTTGAACCACGCAGCGTCTCCATCATATAGCGCTCTTGTTCTTCGCCGTCCGAATAATCGAAAGGACGCGCCGCCGGATCGCGCCAGACCCGGGCAGCTTCATCGAAAACGAAATGTTGGGAGAAATCCATGTCGACTATTTAAATCCGGGTTACGAGCAATATCCAGGCAGGATGGCTTGCCTGGGGGAAGGAAACTGCCGAGCTAGCGACGATCCATGCCTTCCCAATACATTGCACAGCCCTGCTCGAGGCTGATTTCCGGCTTCCATTGCGCAACGCTCTGGATCTTGCTTACATCCAGGTATATCGCGCGCACATCAAACGGACGTGCCGGTCCAAATTTGATCGTTGGCTCCAGGCCGGTCACCCGGGAGACATGGTCGATGACGTCGCGCAATGAATGACCGACGCCGCTGCCGACATTGAACAGATTGAATCCTCGCAACCCGGCGACTGCCAGCATCGCGCGCACTGCATCGTCCATGTGGATGTAATCGCGGACCGCGTGACCGTCACCCCAGATCTCAATAACGTCCCCATTTATCACTTTGGAGAATATCGTGGGGATAACCCCCTGGGTGCCGATCAGTGTCTTGCCCAGGCCATATGGATTCGAAAGACGCAGTACCGAAATATCGAAACCATGCAGCATCGAATACAGCCGCATATAGTTCTCAATGGCACCCTTCACCACACCGTAGGACGATATAGGGCGGAGGACGTGGTCTTCGCGGACCGGCAGCTCTTCCGGGTTTCCGTAGACCGTTCCTCCGGAAGACAGAAAGACCAGCCCGCGTACCTGTGCCGTAACCATCGCATCCAGCAGCCTCAGCGAGCCAACCAGGTTGGTCTGGACGTCCAATACGGGATTCGCATTGGAAGTGCCTGGAATGGTGGAGCTGACCAGGTGATAGACCTGATCGATACCGTCGAGCACTTCATCGAAGGCGATCTGGCCGGCAATGTCCCCCTTGACATACTCCACGCCACCGTCGACGCCGGGCGTACAACTCCTGCCCATGACCCGTACCCGGGCTCCCGCGCGCACCAGCGCCGCGGTCAAATGGCAACCGATAAATCCGTTGCCGCCCAATACCAGGATTCTCTTGCCCGCCACCGCGGAAGCCGCGGAAATCGGCTCGATCAACGTCACACTCCTAATGGAAATACGAGAGGGTGATTGCCCCCATTTCGGCGTGGAGGCAAACACCGAGGCGTCATCGGAGACGCAGCTCACGGCCGCCAGTCGCATAAAGCACGATGCATGCTCGGCTGCTGTCGGCACGGCGCGAAGCCGCGTATTGTACTTGACGGTATTAATATGCCTCGGCCCGCCCCTCCCTTCAAATTGTGTTTGACCACCACCATCTGTTAGCCGGGGCCGGGAGCCGGTGCGGCTGCCGAACTACAATCGCGAAGATTCAAGCTTTGTAGCATTCAAATGGACGACAACAAGGCCGAACGCATCGGCAACAGCGCGGATCTTCGCCCCTCCGGCGGCGGCGTCCGACGGGTTCTAGGGCGATACGCAGCGGGCCTCAGGCGGCTGTTGGGCAGGCCGCCAGGGCGGGGCGGGTCCATCCGGGCTGCTGACATCGACGACTTCGACCGTTCGTACTACCTCAAGCACAATCCCGATGTGGCGGCCAGCGGCATCGACCCCTACCAGCATTATCTGGCACACGGTAAGGCTGAGGGTCGCATTGCGGCACCCTTACGTCTCGGCTCCACCCCAGGATTCCAGCGCCTTCGACGCGACCGCGATAGCGTGCTGGTGGTTTCACACGAAGCTTCCCTGACGGGTGCGCCGGTGTTGAGCTGGAACCTGGCCGCCGAACTGACGTCGCACTATAACGTGGTGGTGCTGCTTCTGGGTGGTGGGCCCTTGGCCGACGAATTCACGCGGATCGGAGCAGCCGTCGTGGGGCCGTTTCGGAACATCATCCTGGCGCCGCAGATCGCCGACTCCGTCCTCGACGAAATCCTTCAACAGGTGCCGCTACGCTTCGCGATAACTAACAGCGTGGTGTCCACCGCCGTGTGTGCGGCTCTGGCAGGACGGTATATTCCCAACGTACCCCTGATACATGAGTTCGCGGCTTACACAAGACCGCGTGGTCTCTTCGAAAGCGCCGCGCTATGGTCCGGGCAACTAGTGTTTTCTACACGCCTGACCCTGCAGAACGCGCTTGAGGACGAGCCGGCTGTCGCGAAGTGCCGGCGCGAAATTATTCCTCAGGGGCTGTGCCGGCTCCCACCACGGGGGACCGGCGACCAGATGCCGACCGGCGAGGGCGAACGCCTCAAGCGAGCCATCCTCGGCCAGACGCCACGCGGCGACGAGTTTGTCGTCCTGGGACTGGGAACCGTACAGCTGCGCAAGGGCGTGGAACTGTTCATCGCTGCGGCCCATCGCATGGTCGCGCTCGACGTGGCCACGAATTACCGGTTCGTCTGGATCGGGCCCAATTTCCGCCCTGCGGACGATTTCGAATATTCCGCTTACCTGGTGGACCAGATAAAGCGGTCGGGCCTGAAGGAACGGCTGACCATCCTTCCCGAAACGCCGGATATCGAGGTCGCTTACGACGTCGCCGATATGCTGCTGCTCAGCTCGCGCCTGGATCCCTTGCCGAACGTCGCGCTCGACGTCATGAGCCGGGGCATCCCCCTGGTCTGTTTCGACCAGACAACTGGCCTGGCCGATGTATTGGCGGACGAAGGACTAGGCGACCGTTGCGTTGCAGCATATCTGGACGTCCATGACATGGCTGACAAGGCCTTGGCCTTCGCACGCGACGCTGAATACTGCGCTGCGACTGGGGCGGCGCTGCAGGCAATCAGCCAGCGGCGCTTCGACATGCGCCGGTATGTCACGCAATTGGAGGACCTGGCGGCGATTCGGCGGGCGGAACTCGACGCCGAACGCGAGCAGGCGCAACGCATCGCGAAAGCGCAGTTGCTGGATCCGACATTTGCATTGCCGCCTACCGTCATGTATCTGTCCCAGGAACAAGTAGCGAATTTCCACATTCGCTGCTGGACCTCCGGGATATCACGCCGCAAGCCATTCCCCGGCTTCCATCCTGGTGTTTACCGAGAAGAAGGAATGCCGTCCGGCGCGACGCAGGATCCGCTGCTGCACTACATCGAGGGCGGCCGTCCCGATGGTCCCTGGACAACCCGGGTAATCACCGAACATAGCCCCTTGACGGTGCCGCCCGCGGGGACGCGGATCGCACTGCACCTGCACGTGTATTACGCCGATATGCTGCCAGCCATACTGCGCGCACTCGAGGGCAATACCACGCTGCCCGATCTACTGATAAGCATCCCTGACGAGAGCTTATGCGGACAAATGGCCAGTGAGCTGCAGGCGTACCGTGGCAAGGTGGCACGCGTGGCGGTCGTACCGAACCGGGGCAGGGATATCGGTCCGATGCTGACGGAATTCGGCGACTTGCTTCGTGAAGGGTACGACATCTTCGGACATGTACACACCAAGAAGACCGTAGACATCGCCGACGTGAGCGTCAGCGAAAAGTGGACCGACTTCCTCTTCGAGAACGTGCTCGGCGGCGCCCATCGCATCGCGGATCGCATCGTGGGCAGACTAGCCACGGATCCGGAGCTCGGCATGATATTCCCGGATAATCCCGGCTGCATAGGCTGGGATAAGAACAGGCCGCATGCCGAGCTGCTAGCGGCGCGCCTGGGTATCACGCAACTCCCGAGCGAGTTCAATTTCCCGGTTGGAACCATGTTCTGGGCGAGAACGGATGCGCTGCGCGCGTTGCTGGATCTGCAACTGGAATGGGACGACTATCCTCCCGAACCGTTGGGCTATGACGGATCGATGCTGCATGCCCTGGAGCGCCTGCTGCCTTTGGTTGTGAAGAACGCTGGAAAGAGGATCGCGGTCACGCGATGGGGAAAATCGAATCGTTAATCACTCATTGAAAAGCAGCAGAATGAGAATACGCCGCACACCGTACCTGTACAGGACCCTGCGCACTGCCACGCTGGTCGTGCTCGTGTACACGCTGGCCTGCCTGATGATCCCGTTCGAACCCGGAATGCCGGGGCCCTCCCTCGATCCGTCATGGCGCTATGCCATCAACGAGGCAGTGGCCCGGCACTTCGTTTTCGGCAAGGACCTGATCTTCACCTTCGGTCCATATGGTTCGCTGTACACCCAGATGTACCATCCCGCCACGGACACCCGCATGCTCGCGGGCAGCGCCTACCTGGCGGTGTGCTTCATCGGACTGCTGGTCTGGCTGACGCGGCGTATCAACGTGGTGTGGCGGCTTCTGCTGATCGTGCTGTTCGCGGGCGCGATGTATTTGACGGACGCTCTGTTCTTCGCATATCCGCTGATGGTGGCATTGCTGGCCTACCGTCTGGTGACCCCGCACCTCGACGACGCAGATCGCCCGGCTGCCACGCGGGGCTCGGTTGTCCCGGTCATCCTCCTGTTTTCGCCGCTGGGGCTGATCCCCCTGGTCAAAGGTTCCATGCTGCCGCTCTGCGTGGCGGTATCCGCGCTCTCCTTTCTATACGCGCTGATACACAGGCGTCGGGGAATCGCCGTCATATCCATCCTGTCGCCGCTAATTTCCATGGTCCTATTGTGGACGGGCGCCGGACAGCCACTCCAGGCGCTGCCTGGGTACTTCTGGAACATGGTTCCGATCATTTCCGGGTATACCGAAGCCATGATCTTCCCGGCGCCGGGAGGCACCAACGAAAAGTATGTCTACGTCGCGTCCACGCTGGTGATCCTGGTCGCGCTATTCACCGCGGGGCGGCTCCCGCTACTGGCCCGTCTTTATCTGGCGTTGGTATTCGCCCTCTATCTCTTCCTCGGCTTCAAGGCAGGTTTCGTACGGCATGACGGCCACGCGTTGATCGCGCTGACCGGCGCGCTATTGGCCGCAATACTTGCACGCACGGTCGTGGGCGGAATACTGATTCCCGTAGCCACCGTCATCGCGATCGGCGGCGTCGTCATCGGCATCAAAGCCTACATCGGCCCACCCGTGCAACACACCTACTGGCGCATGGCCGAAGTGTATCGGTCGGGACCTACGGGCGTGCGTCTGCGGTTAAAGGATCCCGAACGGCTTGAACGCCATTTCGAGCGCGCGCTCGGCGTGCTGCGAGCTGAAGGCAACATCCCCTTGATGCAGGGGACCACCGACGTCTATCCGTTCGATCAAGCCTACCTTCTGGCTACGCGGAATCAGTGGGCGCCGCGTCCCGTACTGCAAAGCTATTCGGCCTACACGGAGTCGCTGGAAGAACTGGATGCGCAGCACGTCGCTGGCGACGGCGCGCCGGATAACATCGCCATACGCATTTTTTCGCTGGACGGACGTTATCCCTCGCTGGACGATGGCCCCAGCTGGCCAATCTTTTTCGCGCGCTACGAATTCGTCAGTCGGTCAGGACTGTTTTCCTACTTACGCAAGAAGACCACCTTCGAACCACCGGTGTATACCGGGCTGACCGATCTGACCGCTGCGCAGGGCCAATGGGTCGACGTGCCCAAGGCAGACATGGTTTATGTGAAGGTCCAGATCCAAAATACGCTCAAGGGCAAGGTCATTGCTCAGCTTTACCGGCCCTCCCCGCTACGAATCCGTGTCAGACTGGAAGACGGTACGGCACGCGATTATCGCTTGGTATCGCGCATGGGCGCAGCGGGCTTCGTGCTCTCGCCGTTGGTCGAAAGCGGGGAAGACTTCGAAAACGTCTATCGCGCGCCAGCGGCACTCGCGGGTAAACGGGTGACGGCTATGCAGGTAGTCGCCGAATACGGCGAGTCGCAATGGGATGACCGCTATACCGTGAAGTTCTACGCGGTCAACCCGTGACCCGTCGGCGCGTCGCCTACTGCCTGATCCACAATGAACGATACAGCGCCGATTCCGAGGCCGGGGTGCCATAGCGCAACTCGATATCGGCCCTGCCCTTGTCGTCATAGGCGAACGGGACGATATAGCCCTGGAACTCATAGCTGAGCTTGGACGCAGCCATCCGTTCTTCGCCATTCACAAGGACGGATAGCGTTTGATTGGCGACGGGCACGGTTCGCGCGCGCACGACGAGCTCGGCGCGGCTACCGGGTCGGCCGGAGGCATGAATCCGCGTTTCGCTGCCCGTGCCCCACCGGACGCGTGGCAGCTCCCACTTTGGATAAGGGCCCTCGGGATTGCGCAGGTTTTCCACCGAGGAAAAGTCCTGGAGCACATCCTCGGGCCGGCGGTAAATCAACACCTCGCCACCGCCTATGGGATCGGCGATGCGCACAGGGGGATAGAAGAGCCCACTGGCTTCGATCAACCGTATTTCACTGGCGCGAAATTCGGGGCTGGCGGTGGGCAGGTTGGGGAAGATCTCCTTGAAATCCGGAGACACCGCGAAAACCATGTCGGCACGACGGATGTAGCTTTCGTGCTCACGCAGATCGCCCGATCGCTGGATCTCGATATTTCTCGGCGGCATCAAACCGCGCCGGAAATACTCGATCTCGAGGATGGTCGGGTTCACGAACACAGCGGAGGTGGTTAGCAGGATCGTCTTGCCGACAGCATTGTGGTCCATCGCCTGGAAGGCCTCATGGACCATTTCCCAGCGACTGGCGCCATACAACGGATCGGGATTGCCGTAAGGCTGCGGCGCGCGCCAGTGGAATTGGCTGATGGATAAGCCGGCCAGCAGCACGCAGAAGACCAGGCGGGCGATCCGCGGCAGGGCCGTCGCGACGAATACCGCCGCCAAGGCGGCTGCGCAAAGGAAGACCGCGGCGAATGGCAGCCCATGCGGCCCTTTGAATGAGGGAATGGTGACGGCGAGATAAGCGATCACGACGATCGCGACCACCTGGGCGGCCGTCATTGCCATGGAACGGTGACGACGTGACAACAGGATCAACAAGGCCGCTATACCGATGCCCACGCCCAGCCACAGCCAGGGACCCAACGACTCGGCGCCGGTGGGGCCGGTCAGGTAGTAAAGGACACCGGCAAGGAAAGGCAGGGGTTGCACCCAGATCGCCGCTTCGGACCCGAAAGCGGTCGTCCAGATGTAGTCCACCACGTGGCGCCACGCCAAAACGTAGTACGGGGCGGCCAAAAGCAAACCAACGCCCATCGTCACCGCACCCGCGCGAATCACGCCGCGCCATTCACGGCGCCGCAAGGCAGGTAGGGCAGCAAAGAACATCGCGGCGATGAACAAGGCGATCGTCAAGGGGAAGACCGTAGGCTTCGCCCACAGCGCCGCGCCGAACGCCAGGCCGGCGATGACCTGCACGCGTCGCTGACCGAGCCAGTCACGGACCACCATCCCAAGCGTGCCAACGGCGATGAAGAGACTGCAGTACATGTCCGGCCGGCATTCGAGGACCGTCATGCTGAAAAACGGCGCGGCCAGGAAAGCGATCGCCAGCAGCGTCGTCTCGCGCAGAGGAAGCGGCGCCGCCATCCAGTAGAAGAGTCGGACGAAAAAGAAGAGAAGAATGCTGTTCGCGGCAACGGCTGCCCAGGGTTCTATTCCGAATAAAGCGAATCCCGAGAATGCCAGGGCCGTCGAAAGTGGCCCATGCGGCGGCGCCGCCACGGTGTAGGAGACCAGCTCATGAAGGCCGAATCGGTAGAACAGGACCAGCCGCCGCGCGGCGTCGCTGAAGTAGGAGCTGTCGTCATAGACGGGCGGCAATGACAATGCGCCGCTCTTGAGCGATTGCATGATCAACAGAGTGCAACCGATAGCGGTCACGAGCAACGCCGCCAGCCATCTAAGTGCGGAGTCGTTGCGCATACCGTCAGGACTCATTGTCTCGCCGTAAGCGGTCGTTGTCGCGGCGCGATGGGAAACAAAGGTCATGGGGTATCTCGATGGTTATCACGTTTGCGCAGCAGCAAACGCGTCGCGGCAAATGTCAAAGGAATACTGGTGACGATGACGACGAGCATCGCCACCTGCTTCGTCATGCCGACCCTGTCTATCAGGAAGGACAGCATGAGCAGGCCATAGAGATACTGCAGGCCGTACACCGCAGGATACATGGCGGCGGTCGCGACGGACGGCCGGCGCCGAAACACCAACAGGATGTTGATGGCATAGGAAAGCGCAATACCGAACACATACGTGATGGTGTAAGCCACCGAGGTACGCATGAACGACGCAAGCGCCAGGAACAACACGTATGTCACGGCCGTGTTGATGCCGCCTCCTACCAGGAAGCGGAGGAATTGCGACTTCATTCAGCTTTCTGTGCCGCGACCGCCTCGCGAAACTCTTCGTAGTTGCGGATATAGTCGCTGGAGTCGTAATGGTGCGACGCGAACACGATCAGCACCGCGTCCGAAGAATAGCGATACTGCGTACCCCATATCATCGCGGGCATATAGACGCCGAGGTTGGGCTTGTCCAGGGTCACTTCCCGGCGATTGACGCCGTCATCCAGCAGAACCTGGCAGGACCCGGACACGCACACAAGGAATTGCTCGCACACCTTGTGGGCATGTTCGCCACGCACTTCCTGGGTAGGCACACTGAACACCGTGAACTGCCGCTTGGGCATGAATGGAATATGCTGACCGAACTCCATCGCGAAAAGCGCACCCCTCATATCGGAAACGAGCTTGAAGTTATGCAGGCTCGCTGCGCCGACACCGATGGGTGTCACACCTTCCGCCAAGGGGAACGCCGGCTCGGCTTGCGGCAGCGCATTCTCACCGCCACGGCTTCCAACGTAGCCCATGATGCGCGCCGGATTGCCCGCGACGATCGCGTTGGGCGGGACGGAGCGAGTAACAACCGCGCCGGCCCCCACCATTGCATGCGCGCCGATTTCATTCCCAGCCAAGATGGTGGCATTGGCGCCAATGGATGCGCCTTCACGGACGATGGTCCGGGCGAACGACTCCGGCCATACCCGGCTACGCGGGAACAGATCGTTCGTGAACGTCGCGTTAGGCCCGATGAAGACGTCGTCTTCAAGCGTCACTTCATCCCACACCTGCACGCCGCATTTGATCGTGACACGATCGCCAATGACGACCTTGTTCTCGACGAATACCCCGTCACATATATTGCAGTCCTTCCCAATCCGGGCGCCCGGCAGGACATGGGCGAACGCCCATACACGCGTGCCTTCTCCAACATTGGGAGACTCGCACAAGGCATTAGGATGAACGAACGGAGCGGTCATGATGTCGATTCCGAGATTGCTGTGGATGCGGACGGATTTGGCGTGAAGGCGGCGCGAGGTTCGCTGCCCTCGTAGGAACGGCAACCCTGGATGACGGCGAGAGGACGCCGCTTGGTGTTTTCGTAAGCCCGCCAGGCATAGGCCCCAACCAACCCCAGGCCGAGGGTATTCAAGGCCCCGAAGAATCCGATCAGTACTATCGTGGCGGCATATCCGGGCACGGGCAGATCGCCGACCAGCTTGAGCAAAGTCACAACGATGCCCATGACCAGCGCGACCGCCGTACCGGCGAAGCCGAGAATGGTCATCAGCCGTATGGGCAGATCCGTGAAGGCGAAGATGCTATCCATCAGGTAGTTGATCTTCTTGCTCAGCGTCCACGCGCTCTTGCCATACATGCGCTTTCGACGCCCATACGTGATCTGGTGCCGACGGAAACCAATCCAGAAAAGCAACCCGACGAGGGATGAATGCGACTCTTCCAGTTTCAGTAGCTCGTCGCGAACGCGGCGATTCGCACCAAACACGTCCACGCCGCCTTCCGGGATTTCCTTGACGATCCAGCGCCGGTAGAAGTCCCAGAACATGTTGGACGCGAAACGGCTCATCGGTGGATCTTCGCGTGCCTCACGTACGCCGATTACGATGTCGTGCTGTTGGCTGACCAGGGCCGCCAGAAATTCCACCAGCAGCTCGGGAGGTTCCTGCAGGTCGGCCGCGATAACACCGACGTAGTCGCCTCTCGCGGCCTGCAGGCCGGTCCGGATGGCGGCAAACGAGCCGAAATTGCGTGCATGCAGCACCAACTGGGACGGAAATGGCGCGTCAGGCAAGGCATCGCGGAGCAGATCGTAACTGTTGTCCGGGCTGTGATCGACGACGAAGATGAACTCTGTGACTAGACCGAAGCGCTCGGCGACGATCGCCGAAATGCGGCTGAATTCCGAAATCAGATCCGGAATGAATTCCGCATTCCTATAAACAGGGATGATCACCGAGTACATAGCGGCTACCAGTCGTTGACTGCCTGCACAACACGGTCGATTTCCGGGTCGGTCAGCTCGGGATACAGCGGGATGGTCATTAGCCGCCGCGCCAGATGCTCGGTCACGGGCAGCGAAACGCTGCGCATGTGTTCACGGACGGCCGCCTGCTGGTGATCGGGCAGCGGATAGTGGATGTCGGTGGCGATGCCCGCCTTGTCCAAATGGGCCCGCAATCCGTCCCGATCACCGCATTGCACTACGTACAGGTGGCCTACATACTCGCTTCCCCGTAGCGGAGGGCAAGTCACGCGCGGATTCTTGATGCGGTCCGTGTAATGACCGGCGATGGCGCGACGCCGGTCGTTCCAGGTGTCCAGATGCGCCAGCTTCACGGCAAGGATGGCGGCCTGCATCTCATCGAGCCGGCTATTCCGCCCGCCCGTGTGGGCGACGTGGTATTTCTTGTCCCAACCGTACTGACGCAATGTACGGGCACCCGCAGCGATATCCGCGTCATTGGAAACGACCGCGCCTCCATCGCCGATCGCACCCAGGTTCTTGGTCGGGTAGAAGCTGAAGGTGGCCGCGTGCCCGAAACTGCCGGCCTTGCCGCCCGTGGTTGCCGCGCCATGCGCCTGCGCGCAGTCTTCCAGAACCCGCACCCCCTTTGCGTCGCAAAGCCGGCGGACCGCGGGCATGTCGTGCATCAGGCCGTACAGGTGAGTAATGACCACCGCATTCAGATCCGTGCTATCGAGCACCTCGGACAACTGCCGCAGGTCCATCAACATGGTATGCGGGTCCACATCGACATACACGGGATGCGCACCAATGGCCAATAGTGCCGTGCTGGTGTAGAAACCGGCATTGGCAACGGTGGCGACACGGCTTCCGCTTTTCACGCCCATGGAGCGCAAGCCGATCTCAAGCGCATCGGTGCCATTCGCGACGCCAACGCAATGGGCCGTACCGCAGTATTCCGCGAAGCGCGCTTCGAACTCCGAACATGATTTGCCATGGACAAACCAGGCGCTGTCGAGCACCGACGTCATTGCCGACAGAAGATCCTGCCGCAATGCCGAGGTCTGGCGATGGAGATCGCTCACCATAATCCTGCCGCTCATACCGCTGTACCCCATGAATCAGTGTCCAGTGAAGGACCGTATAGAAAACGTTGATTCGCTAAACACGAACGGCGCAGATTATATCCGCTTGATACGCGATGGCCGGCGGCAAACTACCTGAACGTTACCAACTTGTGCCCGATGTAGCTGGTGCCGATAGGGAACAACACGCCGACCAAATGAGCGACCGCTTGCGCATGCGGCACTCCAAGCGGTCCCAGCACCCAGCGCACCAACGCGATACTGATCACCAGCGTTTGTAATACCGCAACCAGATTGACGATGGTGAACTTGACCACCTGCGGCAAGAGGCGTCCGCCATGCGCGTGAAAGACCAGCGTACGCATGAGCACGAACGCAACGATCATTCCGACGATATACGCGCACACGATGGCCCACGCATAGGGCAGCCAGACGCTGAATGCGAAACGTGACGCGTAATTCGCAACCGCGGCGATGCCTCCCGCGATCAGGAAGCGGCCGAATGGACTGCCCAGCAACTGCCTCATGCGTCGCCCGCGCCTTCGGCCATCTTCGCCATATTGCGACCGAACCCTATGCTCTCCGAGATGCCCCGGTCCTCGGGATAGTAGTAGGAGGTATCCGCTACGAAGAGCCCCGCAATCGGCAAGGCGACCGGCGGAAGCTTGTCCAGATAGCCGGGATCGCATATCGGTTGGGCGTACCGGTAGCGGCTAGCCCGCATGGCGATGAAGTCCTCGTCCGTCAGATCGGGATTGATTTTCTTCAGGTAGCTCCGCACCTTCGCAAGGAAGACTTCATCAGGGTCCTGATAGGTGGGATGTTCGCCCGGCAGATAGAACGGCACATAGACCACGGTATCTTTCAGGGGACGCAGATTGCTGTATTCGACGACGCCCGGGATGTCCATTCCGGGATCGTTGGTATTCAACCAGAAGTTTCGGGATACCGGCTTGCGGAGCTTCGCGATCACGCACACCACCGCGATATTCCGGATGTCCCTGAACTTCTGGAGCACATCGGCCGGCAGGTCGGGGATGACACGCGGGACGAAGGGAAGAGGCACGGTGCTGACCACCGTGTCGAAGGCATGGAACTCGCCTTTGCTTTCAAGCCCCTGCACGCGGCCTTCCGACAGCACGACGCGCGTCACCGGTGCGCCCAGCCGGAACTCGCCTCCGTGTGCTTCGATAGCAGCGCGCATGGCGCGAAGCAGCGTCTCGGAGCCGCCCTCCAGATAGCCGAGTTTTTCACGGAACAGGTTATAGCGTGATCGCCCGATCCTGCGCACCCTGCTCCATATCCAGGCGGCGGACAGGCCTTCCGCGTAATCATAGAACTTGAGATCGAAAAGCTTGCGCCACAACACCTCGTAGGCTTCCTTGCCCACCCAGCGCTTTATCCAGCTTGTCGCCTCCAGCTTGTCGAGAGGCCGCCAATCATTGCGCTTCGTTGACAGGAATGCGTGCAAGCCGTAGCGGAACTTGGCGATCATCCCCAAGCCCTTGAAACGCAGCAACGCAAAAGGATTCCCCCAGGGCTGCACACGTCCCTGATAGAAATACCCCATCTTTGTCTCGACCCAATGCATCTTGCTGGACAGGCCAAGCTCTCCCAGCATCTGCAGGAAGGCGATGTCCGACGTGCAATGGAAATGGTAATAACGCTCGATGGACAGCCCGTCGAAATCGAAAGCGGCGGTCATACCTCCTATGCGGTCATCGGCTTCGAACACGACGGGGTTATAGCCGTCCTTGGCCAACTGGTATGCCACCGCCAAGCCCATGGGGCCCGCTCCCAACACCGCGATACGCTTGCCCGCTCCGCTGCTCATGTCAAAACTCCAATTCGATCTGGCTGTAGCGAGGATCGTTGAAGGTTTCGTCAATGGCCTGCGCGAATGGCGTATATCGGACGCCGAAAATACCAGGCCAATCAATGATCTCGAACTCGTCCTTGGCGACTAGGGCCTCCAACTGCTGGGTGGTGAACGGCGGATTGCTATCGAAGATTGCCCAGGTCCTCAGCAGGAAATGGAAAAGTCCATACGGTATCTTGACAATCGCCGCGCGTGCACCGGTCACCCGCTTGATATTGCGGATGATATCGATATAGTCGATGTATTCCTGCCCAGAGATATTGAATATCCCGGCGCCTTTCCGTTGCTCGATGCAGCTGATAATAATGTCGCAGAAATCGCCCGCATAGAGCGGCTGTCGCATGAAGCGCCCATCCCCAGGAATCGGGAACACGGGTGTCTTTTTCATGAAACGAGCCAGCCAGCCCAGGTGCTTGCGGTCGAACCAACCGTACATCAGCGTTGGGCGCAGGACGGGACAAGGGATGCCGCTATCCAGCACCAGTCGTTCCTGTTCACGTTTGCTGCGCGTATAGAAATCATCGGCCACCGATTCCACTACCGAGGAACTAATGTGCACCAGGTAGGGGGCGCTACCCGCCTTGATTGCTTCGAGCACCAACCGCGTGGAATCCACGTTGTTGCGCTGGAAGTCGCGATAGTCGTTTCCACCGATCTGTGCTTGCAGCATGACGACGACAGCGGCGTCCTCGATGTGGCGCATCCATGTGCCTGGTTCGGCGATGTCCGCGAACTCGACGACGATATCGGGCTGCACGCGCCGTAATACTTCGACATTGGCCCGGTGCTTGTCCAATACGACGATATTGGTGTAGCCGCGCGCCTTCAGCCTCGCCACCAGGTTCTGGCCCACCAGACCCGCGCCGCCCGGCAGAACGATTTTCTCCGTTTTCATTCAGTCTTCCCAGGTTGCCGGGATACCCCCGGCCTATTGTTCTCGCGCACTCTCGACACGCACGCTGCAAGGAGCGCCAGCGCCCCTATGATCATTACGACATATGAGTGCTTAAGTAGCGTCTGCACCAGCGGATCCAGCCGGCCGACGTGGCTTGACCTATTTTCGGCCGGCATTACCGCAGCCGGGAGGGTACTTCGTATGGCGGGATCATCCAACAAGCCTTGCAGGCGGCTCGGCCTGGGATACGGAATATCGAGCAGCGCCTTGCCGAACAGGAAGCTTTTATCGCCCGTCTGCAGGTATCCCCTCACGTTGCTCAACTGGGTCGTGCTCGTTGTCAGCTTGTCCGCCAATTGCTCCTCGATACGGCCAGATTGCTTGTACATGGCGAAGGAGACGTAAATGACCCAGAGCACGCAGACCGCGGCGCGAACCGCGTGCCGCCACCTGGCTTGCCCCAAGCACCACATCAAACAAACAAAATTGACCAACAAGCCGATCGCGTATAGATCAAGATACCGCGAACTGCGCACCACGCCGGACCTGCCGTAGGCCAAGCTGATGTCCTGGCCCCATACCCACACGATCAACGCGATAAGGAACCAATGCACCGCCGCGACGGGTTCCCGGCGCCGAAGCCATTGCAGCACCAGATAGGCTACGGCGGGGATCTGCAGAATCGCGGCGATCAGGATCTGCGACTTTCCAGGCCAGCTAAGTCCAACCTTCAGCGCATGCAGAAACTCCGGTATGGAGTGCGCTTTCATCTCGGCGTTCTGAGCAACGTCCGGCGTGAGACCATAACCAATCACGAACAGTGCCGCGAGCAGCAGCGTGGCCGCTGCACCGGTCCCCTTGCGACGCCGACCCCATATGCATTGGGCGACCGTGACGGGCACGGCAGCCGCCAGCGAGAACAATCCCGACGCCAGGGACAGGCATGCCAGCATGGCAAAGCCGAGCCCTATCCACCACGCGCGGGAGAATGACGCGCTTCCCACCAGCAGCCACAGGGCGACGAAGCTGAAAAGCAGATTGAAGTAGTACTGCGTCTGAAAGCCCGCCAGCGTGTTCTCCCAGGCGTACGGGATGCAGAACAGGACCAGGCAAAAAACCAGCAAAGCCCAGCGCTGCCATTGCGAAAGTGCCTGATTGAGGAAAAAAAGCAGCAACACCAGCGTCCCGACGACGATCACGGCATTCAGGATCATCTGCAGCAGTGGATTCCACGACCCGTTGACGATGAAAAGGCCCAGCGCAAAAAGCCGCGTGGTAAGGATACGGTGTTCATTATGCGGCTCGAGGAGCATGGCCCAGCTGAGGTCGCCCTTGACGTAGGGTCCGTACAAGGTTGCGGCCTCGCCATCCCATTGATCCCAGAACGGCACGGAACTGCCGTAATGCTGAATCAGCCACCAGCGCGCGCCCACGAGCAGGAGCGCGAACCCCAGCAGAGTCAGCGGCGTGACATAGGGGTTTCGTGATTTGTCGTGTCGATACATTGCGTGCAAGGCAGGATCACAGATTGCTTCGCTTCAGAATGAAGCTCGGCAGCGACCGGATGACTGTCATGATCAGGCGCCAGAACCCCGGCGTATAAAGCACATCCTTGCGCCGGGCGATGGCGCGAACGATGTCGGCGGCGACCTTGTCCGGTTGCGCGGTGAGCTTCGCGGGCAGGTCCAGTCCCGCGGTCATGGGGGTCGCTACGAAGCCTGGTTTGATGGTCAGTAC
Organism: Bordetella genomosp. 8; assembly: GCF_002119685.1. Lineage (NCBI taxonomy): Bacteria > Pseudomonadati > Pseudomonadota > Betaproteobacteria > Burkholderiales > Alcaligenaceae > Bordetella > Bordetella genomosp. 8. The sequence goes on from NZ_CP021108.1 coordinate 5,959,779, forward strand.
GTGCACGCCAACCTTGAACATGCGGGCGCGCAGCCCGGACGCATATGCGTCGATGGCCGCCTTCGCCGCGCCATAGAGATAATTGCTGCCTCGTCCGCGATCGCCCGCTACAGACCCGATGATCGCGAGTACGCCTCGCCCCTGCGACTCGAAGCGATTGGCGAGCGCACCCAGAAATGCGATCGCGCTTTCACCATTGGTCCGAAACTCCTTCAACGCATATTCCCAGTCCGTTTCGGTTCGCGCCTGGTCCGGCAGCGTGCCGTGCGCAACCAAGGCTACGTCCACCGGCGGCAGGGCCTGCCAGGCGGCCATGCACATGGCCTCGATGCCCGCGTAGTCGGTCGCGTCCATGCAATAGGTCTGAACCCGCGCCGCGCCGCGCGCTTGCAAGTCGGAGGCGACCAGATCGAGCTTCTGCCGATCGCGCGCGACAAGGAAGAAAGAGGCCTGCTCGCGCGCGTAGCGGCGGGCGACCGCCTGTGCGATCGCGGAGGTTGCGCCGACGATGACAATATTCAGACTCATAGGGCCACACGTTTCCAGAAGTGGGACATCAATACGGGATCGCGCACCGCTTCCACCCTTTCCCAGGCGGGATAGGCCCGCTTGAAATGTGCCGCGCTCATATGGGCGTCCTTGGCGGGATATAGCCTTCCGCCTGCCTCGTCCACCAGGGCGTCCAATCGGCCGAAGAGGCGGCCGATCGACGGTTCGCGCTGCGGAAAATCCAGCGCCAGCGACGCACCCTGCATGGGAAAAGACATCCATCCAGGCGATAGCGCCGGACCGCATTGCTTCAACACCGCCAGGAACGATCCCATGCCGCTACGGCCGATCTCCCGCAGTATCTCGCCGATCACCGGCTCCGCGCCGGACGCCGGGACAACGCATTGATACTGTTGGAAACCGCTCCGCCCATACATGCGGTTCCAGTGCAACAGCTTGTCGAGCGGATAGAAGAACGGATCGTATCCAACCAAGGAACGTCGCTCCCGCCGCCGCTGCCGGTGGTAATACAAGGAATTGAATCCCTTGAGCGTCAGCCCGTTCACCAGCGAAAAAGGCGGGTCCACGGGCATGGAGAGGCGTCCAGGCCTCGCCGGAAGCCGGTAACCGCGAGGGGCGTGGTCCCCGGTTATGTAATGGCCGCGTCCCATGGCGCGTCCGGTGGCCAGGCAGTCGATCCACGCGACGGTATATTCGTGGGCGGCATCGTATTCCCGGCTGAGAGCGAAGAACTCGTCCAGCGCGCCGAACCGTATCGACCGCTGCGCAATCATGCCGGAACCGACGGGACGCAGCTGCAGCTCGACCGCCTGGATGATCCCGGTCAGGCCCAGTCCGCCTATCGTCGCCGAGAAGAGATCGGCGTTTTGCTCAGGGGTACAGATCACCTGGCCGCGGTCGCTGCGCTCCAATACGATACGGCGGACGTGCTGGCCGAACGTACCCATGACGTGATGGTTTTTTCCGTGGACGTCGTTGGCGACGGCGCCGCCCAATGTCACGAACTTGGTGCCGGGCGTGACTGGCGGGAACCAACCGTGCGGCAAGCCCAGGTCGATCAGTTCCGCCAGGGTGACGCCAGCCTGGGCCAACACCGTGCCGGTATTCCAGTCGGCTTCGATGAAATTGTCCAGGCCGCGCATGGCGATGACGCGATCGGACTCGGCCAGGCAGGAATCGCCGTAGCTGCGGCCACAGCCGTACGCCAGAGTGCGGCCCACCGCGCCTTCGACGTGGCGCGCCAGCAGGGGCGCTATTTCCCAGGGCCAGGAAGGCGCATCCGCGGCCTGCGGCCGCCGCGGATAACGCCCCCAGGACAAGCGCGCCGCCATCAGAAGCTCGCCGCCGCGAAGGACAGCAGAAACAAGGCCCCGACCCATCGGCTTAGCCGGTCGCGGAATGCGAAGACGATGGGATCGTCATGCATCTCGCCTCGGTGGGCCAGAAGCCAGACCCGGCTCAGCCAGAACAGCAGCAGGGGGCAGGCCGCCCACATCCATTCCGGATGACGGTACAGCTCCCAATGGCTTGCGTCGTTGATGTACAAGGCCAGAACCAGCACGGAGATATATCCCGCCGCGCCGCCCAGGGCGGCGAGCAGTTCGAAGTCGGACGGGTAATAGCCGCGTCCCGCGGCCTTCTGCACACGACCTTCCAGGCGCGCATCCCGCAATTCGGTGTAGCGCTTGACGAAGGCCAGGCTCAGGAAGATGAACATGCAGAACGCCAGGATCCAGAACGTGGGCGGGAGCGCCAGGGCAGCCGCGCCGGCGATCACGCGCACGGTGTACAGCATGGCAAGGGTGACGACATCCAGCATCACGACCCGCTTCAAGCGCAAGGAATACGCCAGCGTCAGCACGTAATACACCACGAGAACGCCGAGGAACTGCCACGGAAGCAGGATGACAGCCATTAGCGCGGCCCCCGCCAGCAGCACTGGCATGATGACCAATGCGTGCATGATAGGCATGGAACCAGCAGCCAGCGGCCGGAAGCGCTTGCTGCGGTGCAGTCGGTCATCCTGCAGATCCAGCAGATCGTTCAGCAGATAGACGCTGGAAGCGCATAGGCTGAAGGCCAGGAACGCGACAGCCCCTTCCAGCAACATCCGGGCGTCGAAGACCTTGTGCGAAGCAACCAGAGGTACGAACACCAGAACGTTCTTGGCCCACTGGTGTACGCGCAGCGCCTTCGCCAGCACCTTGAAATAGCGCGGACGGTTATCGAACACCTCGCCGACAGTGCCCAGCTTGCTCGCCGCACTCAGTACGCCGCGTCCCGCGTTGGCCACGTGTATGCGAGAGGCGGCCTCCCATACTTTCAGGTCCGGCGTGGCATTGCCTACATACTCGAAACCGCGCGGACCGTACCGTGCGACCAGCGCATCGCGCTTGCGGGACGCCGACAGATTCACATTGGTATCGGTGCCCAATACCTCGTCGAAAAAGGTCAGGTGATCCGCGACACGTCGGGCAATGCGATGATCGGATGCGGTAGCCAGCACCAGCTTCGCCCCTTCCCGGCGCCGCGTGTGCAGCCACGACACCACGGCTTCGTTATAGGGCAGGCGCGTCGCGTCAGGCAGCACCGCGTCCGCCAGCCGCGTCTTGAAATAGGCCTTGCCCTTCAGGAGCCACCCGAACAGCGCGAATACCCGCAACGGATACATCCGCAGGAACAGGAACAGGTTCTCCACGAGCATGTCCGTGAGCACCAGCGTGCCGTCGAGGTCCACAACGACATGGGCAGGCTTCTTCATTTCAGACATCATTCACCCGTGCGGCGAAGGAATGACCGGCGTGGCCGCAATCCTGGGAGGCCACGCATAGGAGAAATCCTCGTAGTCGCGGGTCAGGTTGGGGCTGTATGCGGGGTCTGCGGCCAGGATGCCGGGCCACGTGGATTTCATGTATTCCGATTCGGCCTTGAACCTGGCCTTTTTCTCGGGGGTATCTTCAAAGCCGCGCGTGACGGACTCATGGTGGTACAGCTCGGCATAGCCGGCGTAGACATTTCGATATCCCGCTTGACGAAGGCGTATGCAAAAGTCCACGTCGTTGAAGGCCACCGACAGTTTGTTTTCCTCCAGCCCGCCGACTTCCTGGTAAATCTGCCTGCGCACAAGCAGGCAGGCCGCGGTGACCGCGGACATTTCCTGCGTCAGGATCGCACGATAGAAATACCCAGGATGATTGCGCGGGAAATGCTTGTGGCCATGGCCGGCAATCCCGCCCAATCCCAAAATCACGCCGCCGTGTTGCAGCAGGTTATTGGGATAAAGCAGTCGCGCGCCCACGGCGCCGATGCCGGGTTGCAGGGCCAGCGACACCATTTCCCCGAGCCAATCGGGCGAAATGACTTCGATATCGTTGTTCACCAGCGCGACGAACTCGCCGCGCGCCATGGCCACGGCCTGGTTGTTCAATGCCGAATAGTTGAAAGGTCTGTCGTCACGCACAACGGTGACGCCATCGGTTCGCGCCAGCTCGCCGAAATATCGCAGCGCCGCGGGATCATCCGAACCGTTGTCTACCAGGATGATCTCGTAGTTCGAATACCGCGTCTTCTCGCGGATGCTGTCGATGCATTGCCGCACCAAAGACTCGCCATTGCGAGTCGGGATAATCAGCGATACCAGCGGCAACGTTTCCGGCAGGTCATAACGAACCCGATAGTAGCCACGCGGTTGCAGCGTCGCCCGCGCGCGCACGCCGATGCGGCCCAGATGGTCGTTCAGCGCTTTTTCGCCCGCCACCAGCGCATAAGGCTTGGCATCCCCCGCCTGCGCGGTGCTGCTGGCATGGATGCGCCAATGATAGAGAACACGGGGAACATGGATGATCTGCTCCGGCCGCAGCGTTTCCACATAGCGCAAGGCGAGATCGTAGTCCTGAGCGCCCTCGTAACCCAGACGGAAACCACCTAAAGCCTTCACTGCGGCGGTCCGATACGCGCCAAGATGGCTGATCAGGTTATAGGACAGGAATAATGTGTAGTTCCAGTCCGGCTTGAAGTGCGGCTCGCGCCGCTCATCCTTTTCCGTGATCTTGTCTTCGTCGGAATACACCAGTCCCGCGCCAGGATGCGTGGCGATGGCCTCGGCGATCCAAAACAGCGCGTGCTCGCTCAGAAGGTCGTCGTGATCGAACAGGCATATCCATTCGCCGCTTGCCAATTCCAGCGCGGAATTGGACGCGGCGGAGATATGTCCATTGCGATCCCGGAACACGATCTTGATGCGTGCATCCTTGGCCCGGTATTGCTCCAACGTTTCGCGGATGCGTGGATCCCCGGACGCGTCATCCGCGATGCACAATTCCCAATCGGGATAGATCTGCTTGCGAACGGACTCTATCGCGGCCACCAACCACTTCGGGTCGGGGTTGTAAACCGGCATCAGCACCGAAATGGTGGGCCGCAGGGGCATCCGCGCCACGGCAGCCGTCAAGGCCTGCCGCGTCTCGTCGGTCACGGTGTCATAACGCGCGACCCATTTTTCGTAGTTGTTCCTGTCCAGCGACGAACGACCGGACACGAGGGTGCTGATGAACGTCAGGCCTTGACGAATGCCAGCCACGCCGTCGCGGCGATACATGGCCCACGCCTTGCGCATGACATTGCGTGCGCCTCCCAGTTGGCGCAGGCCGCGCCGCAACGACGTCACAAGCCGCAGTGGTTTGAGCAGCTTGTCCTTCCACGGATTGCCTGCTTGAGTCGCTCGGTTCATTCAAAGAGGTCGGCGTCGGCCAGCTTCAATCCCAGCTTGTCCTTGTCCGACAGTCGGACTTCGGCGCCCCGCAGCTGATCGAGAGGCCACTGGATGGACAACGAGGCGTCGTCCCATGCAATGGTGCGCTCCGCCTGCGGCGCGTAATAATCGGTCGTTTTGTACAGGAAGTCCGCTGTGTCGGACAGCACCAGGAACCCATGCGCGAATCCTTCAGGGATCCACAGCATTTTCTTGTTTTCCGCGCTCAGGGTTTCGCCGACCCATTGGCCGAAGGTAGGCGACGATTTGCGCACGTCGACCGCCACGTCATACACGGTGCCTATCACCGCTCGCACCAGCTTCCCCTGCGCCTGCGAAATTTGGTAGTGCAATCCCCTCAGGACACCCTGTACCGAACGGGAGTGGTTGTCCTGTACGAAATCGACATCGCGGCCGACAGCCTCGGCGAATTGCCGCCGATTGAAGCTTTCGAAAAAGAAACCGCGATCGTCGCCGAATACTCGCGGCTCGATGACCAGAACATCAGGGATGGCGGTGGGAGTGATCTTCACGTACGAACCTCGTTCTTCAACAGCCGCATAAGATATTGCCCGTAGCCGTTCTTTGCCAATGGCAGCGCAAGCTTTTCCAGCTGCGCCGCGTCGATGAAACCTTGGCGATAGGCGATTTCCTCAGGGCACGCCACTTTCAGACCCTGGCGGTGTTCTATCGTTTCAATGAAATTGCTGGCCTCGATAAGGCTTTCATGTGTTCCGGTATCCAGCCAGGCATAGCCGCGGCCCATGATTTCCACGGACAGCTGGCCCCGCTCCAGATAGATACGATTGGCATCGGTGATCTCGAGTTCGCCGCGCGCGGACGGTTGGAGATTGGCCGCAATGTCGATGATCTGGCTGTCGTAGAAATACAGGCCGGTCACCGCGTAATTGGATTTGGGCTGCTTGGGCTTTTCTTCCAGCGACGTGGCCCGCCCCGAAGTGTCGAAATCGACCACGCCATAGCGCTCCGGATCGTGCACGTGATACGCAAACACCGTCGCGCCTTCATCGCGCTTCATGGCGCCTTCCAGCTGGACATGCAGGTCATGTCCATAAAAGATGTTGTCGCCCAACACCAGTGCCGACGGTGCGCCGTCCAGGAAATCCTTGCCTATGATGAACGCCTGCGCCAGGCCGTCAGGACTGGGCTGCACGGCATATTGCAGATTGATGCCCCACTCGCTGCCGTCCCCCAGCAATTGCTGGAACCGGGGAGTGTCCTGCGGGGTGGAGATGATCAAAATATCGCGTAATCCCGCAAGCATCAATGTCGCGAGCGGGTAATAGATCATCGGCTTGTCATAGATAGGCAGCAACTGCTTGGACACAGCCTTCGTGACCGGATAGAGCCGGGTACCGGAGCCACCGGCGAGGATGATGCCTTTGCGTTGTCGTTGGACGGTCATGGTTTGTTCTCGGAAATTTCAGCGATCATGCGCTCGACGCCCGACTGCCAGGCAGGCAGGGACACACCGAAAGCGCCACGCAACTTAGCGGTGTCCAGCCGTGAATTCAGGGGGCGACGGGCGGCCGTCTTGTAGGAGCTGGTTGGCACCGGGGCTACCTTGTCCGGCGTTGCCTTCAGTTCGAAGCCGCGTTTCAAGGCCACGCTCAGGACCAGCCTGGCATATTCGTTCCAGGATGTCTCGCCGGCGGCGACCAAGTGGTAGAGACCGCAAAGCGCGGGCTCGCGAAGCGCGCGCACCATGGCATGCGCCGTGACATCGGCGATCAGGTCCGCCCCGGTCGGCGCGCCCTTCTGGTCGTCGATGACGGATAAAGCGTCACGCTCGCCCGCCAGCCGCAACATGGTTTTGGCGAAATTGCCGCCGCGCGCGGCATAAACCCAGCTGGTGCGGAAAATCAGGTGCCGGCACCCCGCGGCCGCGATGGCTTGTTCACCCTGGAGCTTGGTGCGCCCATACACGCTGACCGGCCCGGTGGCATCGGTCTCGGTCCACGGCCTCGCACCGGAGCCGTCGAACACATAGTCGGTGGAGTAATGTATGAGCAGCGCGCCCATCGCGGCAGCTTCGCGCGCGAGCACGCCCGGTGCCAGGCCATTCAGCAACTCCGCCTGTTCCACGTCGGATTCGGCTTTATCGACGGCCGTATAGGCCGCGGCATTGACGATAACGTCGGGCCGCACCGCGCGCACAGTCCGGGCCAGGCCGTCCAGGTCAGCCAAGTCACCGCGTAGCGTATGACCTTCGGCATCCATGGCTTCCCGCCCAAGGGCAACAAGCTCGCCCAGCGGCGCGAGCGCCCGCTGCAGCTCCCAGCCGACCTGACCGTTCTTGCCTAGCAGCAGTATCTTCACTGTTCCCGGCCCGTGTAGTTCTTGTCCAGCCACTGCTGGTAGGCGCCGCTCTGGACGTTGGCCGTCCACTCGGTGTTCTCCAGATACCAGGCCACCGTTTTGCGGATGCCGGTCTCGAAGGTTTCCGCGGGCTTCCAGCCGAGTTCCCGCTCGATCTTGTGCGCGTCGATGGCGTATCGGCGGTCATGTCCCGGGCGGTCCTTCACGAAAGCGATCTGCTGCGCGTAGGACGCGCCGTCGGCGCGCGGCTTCAACTCATCGAGAATCCCGCAGATCGTCCTGACAACATCCAGGTTCGCCTTCTCGTTCCAGCCGCCTACGTTATAGGTCTCGCCGGGCTTGCCGCCCGCCAACACGGTTCGGATGGCCGAGCAGTGGTCCTTCACATACAGCCAGTCGCGGATCTGTTGGCCGTCGCCGTAGATAGGCAGCGGCTTGCCGTTCACGGCGTTCAGAATAACCAGCGGAATCAGTTTCTCGGGAAAATGATAAGGGCCATAGTTATTGCTGCAATTCGTCGTCAGGACAGGCAAGCCATAAGTATGGTGCCATGCCCGGACCAGATGGTCGGACGCGGCCTTGCTCGCCGAATAGGGGCTGTTGGGTTCGTATGCGTTGGTTTCCGCGAAAGGCGGGTCGGATGGCTCCAGCGAGCCATAGACTTCATCCGTCGACACATGCAGAAAACGGAAGGCGGCTTTTTCCGCTTCCGGCAGCGTCGACCAATATCCGCGCACGCTCTCGAGCAGATTGAAGGTGCCGACGACATTGGTCTGGATGAATTCGCCTGGGCCGTCGATGGAGCGGTCGACATGCGATTCGGCTGCGAAGTTGACCACCGCGCGCGGTTTGTGATCGCGCAGCAATCGGCCGATTATGTCGCGGTCGCCGATATCGGCCTTGACGAAGGTATAACCCGGCTGGCCGGCCAGCGTGGCCAGGGTTTCGAGATTGCCCGCGTAGGTCAATTTATCGACATTGATCAGCGCTTCATCGGTTTGCGCGAACCAATCCAGTACGTAGTTTCCGCCGATAAAGCCCGCGCCACCTGTCACCAGTATCGTCATATCTATAGTTTCTTGAAAAAAGCGGCCACGATAAGACCGATATTGCCGGCAAGGGTTTGCCGGTACACGCCCGAACGCTTCAGCCCGACGAGGCGGCGTACGATACCACCGTGCCGGGATGCATCGAATTCCAGGAAGATTTTCTGCTGCGCGGCCGGCAATTGCGCCTTGATGCGGCGTATGCCGGCCACATTGGCGTCTATCCACCGGCGCAGTTGCCCTTGCATGAGCATGCGCAGCCTGAGCAGCCGCGCCGATAATCCCTGATTGGAACCAATCAGGTTGCCGCCATGCTGACGATACAACAGGCTGGGCACGGGGTCATAGACGACCCCGCCGCCGGCCGCCGTGATCGCGAGATAGGTCCACCAGTCATGCGCGACCACGTCCACGTCCGGTCCCGCCGCCATCAGGACTTGCCTGCCCGCCGCGTTGAACACCATGGTATTGCCGCCGCCGACATTCTGCACAAGTGCGTTCCGGAAATCCGGTTTTTGTGTAAAGAGAGGTGAAAGCCCCAGCGCCGCGCCCTGCTCGTCGACCAGTTCGGTGCGCGCGCAATAGAGCGCCGGCTCATGGACTGCCAGCGTCCGCAGTCCGGCGAGGCCGCGTGCCAGCTTTTCCGGCGCCCATACGTCGTCCTGGTCCGCGTACGCGAAATAGTCCGCGTCGATCTCCGGGCGGCAGACCAGGGACAGGAAATTGGCCGCGAAGCCGCGCGAAGGGCCGCGCAGCACTTCCAGCCTGTCCGACCCCCAGGCCTGCCTATATTCCGAGAGGATTTTCAACGTGCCGTCACTGGATCCGTCGTCCGAAACCCACACCTTCCAGTCGGTGTGGGTCTGCGCCCGTATCGAATCGAGCTGTTCGCGCAGGAAGCGCTCCCCATTGTAGGAACAAAGCAGGATGGCGACGTGGCCAACGGCAACAGCGGGCGCGGCCGCGGGGCCGTCCAGCACCGCACTGGAAGCGCTGATGGTGGCGGCGCTCAAGACTCGTCCGCCTCTTTCTTCACCATCAGCCAACGCGGCGTGGCGAAACGCACCAGCGTTCGATAGAGCATGATGTAGACGATGGAAAACGCAGCGACGAATCCCATCAACACATATTCGTATTGCCAGAAGAGCACGGCCGGAATGACGGCGAGCGAGGACAATACCCATAGATAGGGAGATGTCATCGCATTGCGCTGTGTTTTATGGCGCGCTTCGGTCGAACCGACCGCCCAGCGCACCAGGCGTTTATAGACGAGCATATGCAGATGCACGCCATCCGGCATGCCGGGCGAACGGCCGCGCAACCAGCGCTTGCGATAAATCGAAAACAGGGTCTCGAACACGGGGTAAATACAAAGCAGCAGCGGAAACCACGCGGAAACATGCGGGTGCCGATACAGCAGCAATATGGATAATTCGCCTATCATGTAACCGATGAAATATGCCCCGCCATCGCCGAGGAAAATAAGGCCGCGTGGGTAATTCCAAATCAAAAATCCGCCGATCGCCCCCATCATTCCGATCGACGCCACCACCAGAAGACGATCGCCCAGGTAAAAGGACACATAGGCCATACCGGCGAGAATCATGATGGAAACCACCGCCGCCAGGCCGTTGTAGCCGTCAATGATATTGATGGCATTCGCCGCGCCGCCGACGGCGATAGCCGTGCACAGCAGCGAAACGAACCAGAATTGCAGCAGCCAGTCGATGCCGATGATGTCCAGGCGCAGCACCGCGGCGTTCAACAGCCAGAAAGCCAGCGTACCGGCCAACATGGCGAGCAGCAGGCGCCAGATGGCCCGCACGCGCTTGGTCAGATCCTCGGCCAGCCCGCCCAGGAAGGCCGGCAGGCTACAGAGCAGCAGCAGCAGCAGCAGCAGCGGTTTGACCAGCGCCGGCTCGCGCCACCCGGCGGCGCCCGCGACCACCAGCATGCCGACCACCAGGGCGATGCCGCCCACGCGGGGCACTGGCCGGACGTGGTACTTCTGCACGCCCGTCAAATCCGTATCGCCGGTATAGCGCAAGTGCCAATGTCCGAGCCTGAGCGTCAAGAGCGTGAACGCGGCAGACGCGAGAAAGGCGATGGACACATAAAGCATCGAGTATTACCTACCCCTAAGACTCTTTTCCGGTTTTCAGGGTTGGCTGCACGAATCCATTTCGTGCGAACGGAAGTCTATTCCGGCGCAGCTCATCGTTACCCCATTGATGGCGCAACGATTTTACTTCTTTTTCCTCCCCGGCCTTTCCAGCTGCCTGCTTTCCGTATGTCACTGAGTCAATACAAAAATTTGGCTGCAAACGCTTATTCCTCGCTGCTGACGCGCCGCTGCCGCGTCAGCGTGGAACGCGGCAATTATTTTAGTTACATTTGACGTATTTAGTTATATTTCTGGTCGCCTAAGGTCTCCCGGTCAGCGCAAGTTCAGTTGCAACCCGGCACCGGTTGAGTATTCCACCCCGTAGCCTTTCGCAGCAATCAGGTCCAAAATGATCCTTAGAAGGCCAAATATAAGGAGACAGCCATGCGCATTTCCGATGCTCAATGGATTCCTTCTACCCAGCATCAGACCTGGGACGCACTGACCGATTGCGCGGTCCTGCGCAAGTGCATACCCGGCTGCGTGGAAGTCGAATGCCGGTCCCCGACGGAATATGCCTTTACAGTGCGCGCCAAGGTCGCCGGCCTGGGCGCCGACTACCAGGGTGAAGTCCTGCTGTCGGACGTCAACGCGCCGCACGGCTGTACCCTGGTCTTCGAAGGCAAGGGCAACGCCGCCGGCCTGGCGATCGGCACGGCCCAGGTGAACCTGACGCCCAAGGACCATGGGACTCGGCTTTCATACACGCTGGCCGCGATGGCCGGCGGCAAGCTGGCCGAAGTTGGCGAAGGCACGCTGCTGAAGGCCGCCGAGAAAATCGTCCAAAAGTTCTTCCTGAACTTCATCGACCACATGGCGGCGCAGCCGCACGTGGCGCCGCCCCCGCCTCCCCCGCCATCGGAAGCGCACGGCTTGCGGAACTCGCGCTGGTCCTGGGCCGTCGTCACCGTGCTCATCCTGGCGTTCGTGGGCTATCACACGTTCTTCACCTGAGCACCGGCCGCGGCAATAACCGGAGCGCCCCCAGCCCGGCGGAAGGTGTATGCTGCGTTCCCTCTCTGGCATACCCGCGTCGATCCATGCGCAGCCGTGACCTGATAGACCTGCTCGTATTGGCCGCCGTCTGGGGCGGCTCCTTCCTGTTCATGCGCATCGGGGTCCCGGAGTTCGGGCCTGCTCCCTTGATGGAACTGCGGGTAGGCCTGGCGGCGCTGGCGCTGCTGGCCGTGCTGGCGTGGCGCGGCGGAATACGAGCGATGTTGCGGCATTGGAAGCCGATACTCTGGGTCGGCGCCTTCAACGCCGCCCTGCCCTTTCTCCTGTATGGCTACGCGGCTCAGCGGCTGGGCGCGGGTTTCCTTTCCGTATCGAACGCCGTGACGCCGATGTGGGGCGCGGTGATAGGCTGGATATGGCTGCGCGACCGTTTGCCGGCCGGCAGGGTGGCGGGACTGGCCATCGGATTCATGGGCATCGTGGTGCTGGTCTGGGACAAGTTCGATTTCAGCGACGGCGGGACGGGCTTGCCGGTGATCGCCGCCTTGTTGGCGCCGCTGTGCTACGGCGTGGCCGCCAACAGCACCAAGCGCTACCTGGCGGGTGTGGATGCGCTGAGCGGCGCGACCGGCAGCATGGTCAGCGCGGCCCTGCTGTTGATGCCGTTCGCGATCTGGACGTGGCCAGCGGAGCCGGTTTCGGCCCAGGCCTGGGCGGCGACGATCGCCCTGGCGCTGGTGTGCACCGCGATCGCCTATGTGATGTTCTTCCGGCTCATCGCCAGCGTGGGCCCGACCGCCGCCGTCAGCGTCACTTTCCTGGTGCCCGTGTTCGGGGTGCTATGGGGCACGCTGCTGCTGGATGAAACCGTGACCGCGACGATGCTGCTGGGCGCCGCGGTCATCCTGGTCGGCACGGCGCTGTCGCTGGGCCTGGTGGGACGGCCCAGGACCGCGCGCGCGTAGACGAGCCGGGGTTCCCCCCACCGCTGCGCGTGCAGCGGGGCCCGGGGAACGAGCACCGACGGCGCAGCGGCGCCAATGCCCGCTACACCCGCTCGAATATCCCGGCCGCCCCCATTCCGGTGCCCACGCACATCGTCACCATCCCGTATTTCGCCTGCCGCCGCCGCAGGCCGTGGACGACGGTCGCGGCACGGATGGCGCCGGTGGCGCCCAGGGGGTGGCCCAAGGCAATCGCACCGCCGAGGGGATTCACCTTCTCCGGATCCAGTCCCAGATCGCCGATGACCGCCAGCGATTGCGCGGCGAAGGCCTCGTTCAGCTCGATCCAGTCGATATCCTGCTGGCTCAGGCCAGCCTGCTTGAGTACGGCCGGGATGGCCTCGCGCGGGCCGATGCCCATAAGTTCGGGCGCCACGCCGCGCACCGCGAATGATACGAAGCGGGCCAGCGGCGTCAGCCCGTGATCGCGCACGGCACGCTCGGACGCCAGGATCAGCGCGCCGGCGCCATCGGAGGTCTGCGAGCTGTTGCCCGCGGTGACGCTGCCACGCGCCGCGAACACGGGTTTCAAGCGTGCCAGGGCTTCGATGGAGGTATCCCGCCTGGGCCCTTCGTCGCGCAGGAATTCGCCTTGCGCGATGGCGATCTCGCCCGATTGAAGGTCGGCCTGGCGCGCGACGACGGGCACGGGCGTGATCTCGGCGTCGAATTCGCCGGCATCCTGCGCCGCAATGGCACGCTGGTGCGAACGCAGGGCGTAGGCGTCCTGGGCTTCGCGCGTGACCTTCCATTGGGCGGCCACGCGTTCGGCGGTCAGGCCCATGCCGTAGGCGATGCCGACGTCTTCGTCATCGGCGAAGATGCGCGGCGAAAACGAGGGGGCAAAACCCATCATGGGCACCTGGCTGAGCGACTCGGTGCCGCCGGCGATGACGACATCGGCTTCGCCAACGCGGATACGGTCGGCGGCCATGGCGATGGCGCTCAGACCGGACGCGCAGAAGCGGTTGACGGTGATGCCCGGTACGCGGTCCGGCAGGCCCGCCAGCAGGACCGCGATGCGCGCGACATTCAGGCCTTGCGCGCCTTCCGGCCGCGCGCAGCCGATGATGGCGTCATCAATGGCGGCGGGGTCCAGCGTAGAGGCCTGGGCCAGCGCGGCGCGCAGGATGTCGGCCAGCAGTTCGTCCGGCCGGGTGTTGCGCAGCGCGCCCTTGGGGGCCTTGCCCACCGGCGATCGGGTGGCGGCGACGATATAGGCGTCTTGCAGGGTTCGGGTCATGTCGGCGTTCCTTTCGTGTGCGGTGGCTGCGATGGCTGCGGTGGCTACGTAGGCCGTCGGGCGATACGCGGGCTGCGCTTCGATGCGGGCATGGCTAATTGCGCACCGGCTTGCCGGTCTTCAGCATTCCCATGATCCGCTCATGCGTGCGCGGATTGCCCAACAGGCGAAGGAAAGCGCGGCGTTCCAGCGCCAGCATCCATTCCTCGTCCACCAGGGTGCCCGGATCGACATCGCCGCCGCAGATGACGTGGGCGACGCTGCGCGCGAGTTCGTAGTCGTATTCGGAAATGAAGCCGCCATCGCGCAGGTTGACGAGTTGGGCGGACAGCGTCGCGGCGCCGTCCGCGCCCGCCACCGGGAACGGCGCATCCAGCGGCGGCCGCCAGCCGGTATCGGCCAGCGCGGCGGCATGGCGGATGGCGGCGTACAGGACTTCGTCCTCATGCATGACGATGGGATCGGACTCGCGCAGGTAACCGATCTGGCGTGCCTCCAGCGCGGAACGCGAGACCTTGGCGGTGGCGACGGCTTCGGCGAATTTCTGCAGGAACGGCAGCAAGGGCATGTCCGGCGCGGTGGCGGCGCGCTGTTCGGCGGCGCGGCGCGCGCAATACGCCAGGCCGCCCGCGCCCGGCACCAGGCCGACGCCGATTTCCACCAGGCCGATATAGGTTTCCAGATGGGCCACGCGGGCCGCGGCATGCACCGCGATTTCGCAGCCTCCGCCCAGCGCGAGCCCTGCCATGGCAACGACGGTGGGTACCAGGGCATGGCGGAACCGTTGCGCCACGCGTTGCAGGTCGCGCTCCAGCGGCTCGATGGCGGCGGGGCCGCCCTGCATGAAGGCCGGCAGCATGGCCTGGAGATCGGCGCCCGCGGAAAACGGCGGGCGATCCTGCCACACCACCAAGCCGCGGTAGCGGGCTTCCGCCAGATCGACGGCATGCAGCAGTCCCTGGGTGACGGCAGGGCTGATGGTGTGCATCTTGGTCTTGAACGAAGCGATCAGCACGTCGCGGTAGCCATGGCCTTCCACCAGGGTCCAGAGCCGGATCGCCTCGTTTTCGAACACCGTGCGTCCGGGCGCCTGGTCGGGTTCGCCCACCAGGCGCGGCGGCGCGAGCTGGCGGCGGTACACCGGCAGGTCGCGGCGGGGCTGGAAGACGCCTTCATGCGGATTCCAGGAGGCCCCGTCCGGCTGCTCGCCTCCCGTGCGCCGGGTGCCCGTATGCACGCCACCGTCCTGTACGACCAGGCCGCCCAGGACCCAATCCGGCAGCGGCGCGGCCGACAGGGCGAGTCCGTTGTCGATGTCTTCCTGTATCCATTGCGCCACGGTGGTCCAGCCGGCAGCCTGCCAGACCTCGAAGGGCCCTTGCGCGTGGCCGAAGCCCCAGCGCATGGCGAAGTCGACATCGCGCGCGGTGTGGGCGATGTCGGCCAGATGGACCGCCGCGTAATGGAAGGTGTCGCGCAGCAGGGCCCACAGGAACTTGCCCTGCGGATGAGTCGATTCGCGCAAGGCGCGCAGGCGCCGCGCGGGATCGCGTTCCGCCAGCGCGGCGGCGACCGATGCGTCCACCGTGCCGTCGGCCGGCACGTATTGCCGCGACGCCGGATCCAGGCGCAGGATGGCCTTGCCGTCCTTGCGGTAGAAACCGGCGCCCGACTTCTGGCCCAGCGCCCCCTGGTCGAGCAGCGCCGTCAAGACCGGGGGCGTGGCGAACGCCGCGCGGAAGGGATCGTCGGGCAGGCCGGTCTGCATCGTGCGTATCACATGGGCCAGGGTATCCAGGCCCACCACGTCGGCGGTGCGGAAGGTGCCGGATTTGGCGCGGCCCAGGCGGGCACCCGTCAATTCGTCGACGACGTCATAGCTCAGGCCATGGCGGTCGGCCTCGATCATGGCCGCCAGGATGCCGAATACGCCGATGCGATTGCCGATGAAATTGGGCGTGTCCTTGGCGCGCACGACACGCTTGCCCAGATCCGACACCAGGAAGGTCTCCAGCCTGTCCAGGAGACGGGACTCGGTGTCCGCGGCGGGGATCAGTTCGACCAGCGGCATGTAGCGCGGCGGGTTGAAGAAGTGCACGCCGCAGAAGCGGGGCCGCAGGTCCCGCGGCAGGGTCTCGGCCAGCGCGGCGATGGACAGGCCCGACGTATTGGTCGCCAGGATGGCATGCGGCGCCAACGCGGGCGCGACGCGCTGGTATAGATCGCGCTTCCAGTCCAGGCGTTCCGCGATGGCCTCGATCACCAGGTCGCACTCGCGCAGACGCGCCAGGTGCTCGTCGTAGTTGGCCGGCTCGATGTGCGCCGCCAGCTCGGGCAGAGCCAGCGGCGCCGGATTCAGGCGCTGCAGGCCGGCGATGGCCTTGCGGGCGACAGCGCTGCGATCGCCGCCATCGACGGGGAGATCGAACAACACGACCGGGACGCCGGCGTTGACGCAGTGCGCGGCGATCTGCGCGCCCATGACGCCCGCGCCCAGCACCGCGATCCGCCGGATGCGAGCGGGGCCGTCGCCCTGCAGGTCGTTATGTCCGTTCGCGCCGGAGCGCGATACGGATGGGATGTCGCCAACGAGGGTCATGGCCTGTGTCTCCTGCGGTGCCGGGGTCGTGCCGTCCGCCGCGGTGTCAGCGAACGGCCAGACCCCATTGTGTCGGATCTCGCGATGGAGCGACACCCCGGCGAACCACGCGAAGCCGGCCGGTCCGATATGGGCGCCACCGCGCTGCCTTCAGTACCGCGAGGACTGCCCTGTCAACGCCACGCCGATGCGCAGCATGGTGTACGCGGCATTGTCCATCAGCCGGCGCAGCCAGCCGCGCCCGCTATGGTCGGCGGCGCGCACCAGCCGGCCGCCGCGGGCGATTTCCTGTTCCAGGCTGTCGTACAGCGCGCGCGCGAAGGCGGCATCGTCGACGACGACGTTCGCTTCGCGCGCCAGCAGCAGACTGAAGGGATCCAGGTTGGACGAGCCCACCGTGGCGACGTCGTCGATGACCGCCACCTTGGCGTGCAGATAGCTGGGCATGTATTCGTAGATTTCGATCCCGGCATTGAGCAGATCGGCATACAGCACGTGAGTCGCGTAGTACTGCAGGCGGTATTCGACCTTGCCCTGCAGCAGCAGGCGCACCCGCACGCCACGCGCCGCGGCCCGCTTGAGCGCGCGGCGAAAGCGCAAGCCCGGAAAGAAATACGCATTGGCGATCAGGATTTCGCGGCGGGCGCGGTTGATGCCATACAGGTAGGCTCGTTCGAAGGTCTGCCGCCAGCGCAGGTTGTCGCGCAGGACGAAGGCCGCGCGCAGGCCGCCCCGCGCCTGGCCGGACGCCACGCCCAGGGCTCGGTCCGGCGGCGGGCCGTACAGGCGGCGCAGGCGGCGCGTTTCGCGTTCCCGTTCGCCGCGGCGCAGCGCGGCGGGACTCAGGCGTATCCACAGCAGGTCCTGCGCGTGTACCGCATGCGCGACCAGCGGCCCACGCACTTCCACAGCGTAATCGAAGCGCGGATTGGCGGCGATCCCGTCACCGGGATCCAGATCGTCGTAATCGTCGACGATGTTGATGCCGCCGACGAAGGCGACCCGCCCGTCGATCACGGTCACCTTGCGATGCAGCCGCCGCAACCTGTTGCGCGAGAACAGCAGCCTTTGCGGCCAGCCCGGTTCGGGCCGGAAGATGCGGCACTGCGCGCCCGCATCGATCAGGCGGCGCCGGACCTCGTCCACCCACTCCCAGCTGCCGAAGCCGTCGATGACCACGCGCACCTTGACGCCGCGCTCGCAGGCGCGCGCCAGCGCGTCCAGGACGCGTCGCGCCGTGCGATCCAGCGTGAAGATATAGGTTTCCAGATGCACGGTGGTGCGGGCCGCATCGATGGCGTCGCACAGCGCCGGAAAGAATTCCGCGCCGTTCTTCAGCAGTTGGATGGCGTTGCCGTCCGACCAATGCAAGCGCAACGGCTTGGACCTCACGGCAATTCGAGCTCCGCGAGCAGGGGCGAATGATCCGACAGCTTGGCCCAGGCGCGCCCGCGCAGCACGCGCGCGCTGCGCACGCCGAAACCGCGCTGGTAGATGCGATCCAGGCGAAACCAGGGAAACACCGCGGGGAAGGTGCGCGGCGGCCGCACGATGCGCAGGCTGCCGTCCATGGTCAGCTGGTTGTTGCGTTCCAGCATGGCCAGGCTGTTGGGCACGCCGCGCAGCACATTGCTCAAGCGGCGCATGCCTTCGCGCAGGCGCGGACCTTCGCCGCCGACCAGCCGGGGCGCGTGGGAGAACACTTCATAGACGCCCAGGCGTTCGACGAACAGCGGCGCCAGCCGGTCGTTCCAGTCATTGAAGTCGCCCGCGATCAGCATCGGGGCGCCAGCCGGCACCATGCGGTCGATGCGATCCACCAGCGCCTGGATCTGCCGCGAGCGGCTGCCGGCGAACAGGCCCAGATGAACGACGAAACAATGCACCTCGCGATTGCCCACGCCGATGGTGGCGTGCAGCAGGCCGCGCTGTTCCAGCCGGTGGTCGGAGATATCCTGGTTCTCGTGCTCCAGGATGGGGTAGCGCGACAGCAGCGCATTGCCATGGTCGGTCTGGTCGCGCACCGCATTGCGGCCGTAGCACATCTCCATGTGCAGCGCGGCCGCCAGCGACATATGTTGCGCATCCAGCACGCCACGGTGTTCGTTGCGGCCCTGGACTTCCTGAAGGAAGACCAGGTCCGGGCGCAATCCGTAGAGGCCCAGGCGCAGCTCCTTCAGGGAGTCCCGCGCGCCCAGCGCGGAACGGCCCTTGTGGATGTTGTAGCTGACGATGCGCAGGACGGACATGGCGCCGGCTTACCGCACGGTTACTTCACTTCCGCGTTGCGCAGGCGGATATGCAGTTCGCGCAGCTGCTTTTCGTCCACGGGCGAAGGCGCCTGGGTGAGCAGGTCCTGGGCACGCTGGGTCTTGGGGAAGGCGATCACGTCGCGGATCGACTCGGCGCCGCTCATCATGGTGACGATGCGGTCCAGGCCGAAGGCGATGCCACCGTGCGGCGGCGCGCCGTACTGCAGCGCGTCCAGCAGGAAGCCGAATTTCTGGCGGGCTTCCTCGGCGTTGATCTTCAGAGCGCGGAAGACCTTGCTCTGCACTTCCTCGCGGTGGATACGGACCGAGCCGCCGCCGATTTCCCAGCCGTTCAGCACCATGTCGTACGCCTTGGCGTAGGCCTTGCTGGGATCGGTTTCGAGGAAGTCCTCGTGGCCGTCCTTGGGGCTGGTGAAGGGGTGGTGGGCGGCGGTGTAGCGGCTTTCTTCCTCGTCGTACTCGAACATGGGGAAGTCGATGACCCACAGCGGGCGCCAGCCGGGCGTAAAGAGCCCCGAGGTCTTGCCGAATTCGCTGTGGCCGATCTTGACGCGCAGCGCGCCGATGGAATCGTTGACGACCTTTTCCTTGTCGGCGCCGAAGAAAATGATGTCGCCATCCTGCGCGCCGGTACGCTTGATCAGCTCGGCCAGCGCGGCGTCGTGGATATTCTTGACGATGGGCGACTGCAGGCCGTCACGGCCCTTGGCGGCTTCGTTGACCTTGATCCAGGCCAGGCCCTTGGCGCCATAGATGCCGACGAACTGCGTGTAGCTGTCGATCTCGCTGCGCGACAGCGCACCGCCGCCAGGCACCCGCAGGGCCACCACGCGACTGCCCGGCGTGGCCGCGGCCGACGCGAACACCTTGAAATCGACGTCGCGCATGATGTCGCTGATGTCGGTGAATTCCAGCGACACGCGCAGGTCGGGCTTGTCCGAACCGTAGCGGCGCATCGCTTCCGTCCAGGTCATGCTGGGGAAAGGCTGCGGCAGGTCGACGTTCTGTACCACCTTGAAGACGTGGTGGATCATGCTTTCGAAGATCTCGCGGATCTCCACTTCGTTCAGGAACGAGGTTTCGCAATCGATCTGGGTGAATTCCGGCTGGCGGTCGGCGCGCAGGTCTTCGTCGCGGAAGCACTTGGTGATCTGGTAGTAGCGGTCGAAGCCCGACACCATCAGCATCTGCTTGAACAGCTGCGGCGACTGCGGCAGCGCGAAGAACTGGCCCGCGTTCACGCGCGACGGCACCAGGTAGTCGCGCGCGCCTTCCGGCGTGCTCTTGGTCAGCATGGGCGTTTCGATATCGATGAAGCCCAGGGAATCCAGGAATTTGCGCACTTCGATGGAAACGCGATAGCGCAGCATCAGGTTGCGCTGCATCTGCGGGCGACGCAGGTCCAGCACGCGATGCGTCAGGCGCGTGGTTTCCGACAGGTTGTCGTCGTCCAGCTGGAAAGGCGGCGTGACGGAAGGATTGAGGATTTCCACTTCCTTGCACAGCACTTCGATTTCGCCGGACGCCAGTTCCGGATTGGCGGTGCCTTCCGGCCGCGGGCGCACCAGCCCGGTGACGCGGATGCAGAACTCATTGCGCAAGCGTTCGGCCGTGGCGAAGGCGGCGTTGTCGGGGTCGAAAACGATCTGCGCCAGGCCGGCGCGGTCGCGCAGGTCGATGAAGATGACCCCGCCGTGGTCGCGGCGGCGGTTTACCCAGCCGTACAGGGTAACGGTTTGACCGAGGTGGTCGCGGCAAACCTGGCCGGTGTAGCAGGTACGCATTGCGGGATGACTCCGTTTCTACTTTGTTGGGGCGCCTTGGAGCGTCACGATAATGGATCGAAGGGCGGGCCGCATGCCCGCCCGGATTCTGTTCAGGGGCCGTCCTCCCCGCGCTGGCGGACGCCGGGCGCGGTGGGGATTTCGGCGGTCGGCTCAGGGACCACTGGCGGGGGCGGCCCCACCACCCCCATGGAAACGACGTACTTCAGAGCGGAATCCACGCTCATGTGCAGGTCGACGACCTCGGTGCGCGGCATCATCAGGAAGAAGCCGGACGTCGGGTTGGGCGTGGTGGGAACGTACACGCTGACATGGTCGCCGGGAAGATGCGTGGCGACCTCGCCGCTGGGAATCCCGGTCAGGAAGGCGATGGTCCAGGATCCATGCCGCGGATACTGCACCAGCACGGCCTGGCGGAACGCCTGTCCGTTCGGCGCCAGCACGGTATCGCTGACCTGCTTGACCGAGTTGTAGATGGAACGCACCAGCGGGATGCGGCCCAGCAGTTTTTCCCACTGGTCCAGCATGGTGCGGCCCAGCAGGTTGGCGGCGAAGACACCCGTCAGCAGGACCACCAGGATGACCAGCAGGAAGCGGAACCCGGGGATGTCGACGCCGAACAGCGACTCCGCCGACAGGAAGCCGGGAACGAAGCCTTCCAGCGTGGCGATGAGCACGCCCAGCACCCACACCGTGATCACCAGCGGAACCCAGATGAGCAGGCCCGTGATGAAGTACTTCTTGAAGATGCGCATCGCCATGACGGAGACGTCAGGACGCCGCGGTGGGGGGTGAGGCGGGCGTGGCGGCCGGAGTGGCCGACGAAGCCGGCGCCGCGTCGCCCGACTTGGCGCCGCCATCGGGCTTGGCTTCCGTCTTGCCCTCGGCCTTGGCCTCGGTCTTGGCGCCGCCCGGGGCGGCATTCGAACCGCCGCCGTTGTTGCGGAAATCAGTGACGTACCAACCCGAGCCCTTGAGCTGGAAGCCGGCGGCGGTCACCTGCTTGGAGAAGGTGCTGGCGCCGCATTCCGGGCATACCGTCAGCGGCGCGTCGGAGATCTTCTGCAGTACGTCCTTGGCATGGCCGCAGCTGCTGCATTTGTAAGCGTAGATAGGCATTCAATCCACTCCCTGGCCCGCCGGCACGAAACAACCCGCCCAAGGGCGCCGCGCCCGCACGTGTTCGTGGGGAGGGGCGGCGCGGCTGGAGCGGGGCCGGCAAAAATACGGGAAAGTCTTGAATTTTAGCGGGTTTTTTCGCCGGCCCCATGACCGCGATCACGCCGCGGCCGCGGGGCCGGCCCCGCCCACTGTCTGGCCTCGCGGTCAGACGGGCAGCAGGAACATTCCGGCCGCCACCAGCGTCGGCACGAAGGCGGCCAGGAAAAGCCGCCCGGCGGCGATGCTGCCGTCGGGAAAGTGGTTCTTCAGGATCGCAAAACCGGCGGGATTGGGCGCATTGGCGATAACGGTCAGGCCGCCCCCGGTGACCGCGCCCGCCACCAGCATGTAGCGCCAGGTTTCATTGGTGCCCTGCACCAGCGAGCCCAGGTAGGTCAGGGCCGCATTGTCGGTGATCGCCGTCAGGGCGGTGGCGCCCCAGAAGAGCAGCGTCGGCGACAGATTGCCCAGCAGGTCCTGCAGCCACCATTGCTGCAGGCCGCCCAGCACGACCAGCCCGGCCAGGAAGAAGCCGACCATCAGGCCTTCCTTGATCATCAGCGGGTTCTGGTGGCGCTTGTAGGCTTCGGTGAAACCGATGAACAGCATCATCAGGCCCAGGAAGATCGCCGGATGGTGGGCGTTGAGCACGATGCAGACCAGGAAGGCCAGATGCATGGCGATGACCGGCAGGGGTACGGGCGGCCGGCCGGTGCCGCGCGACGCGGCGTCCTTGCCCACCTCGCGCAGGACGCCGCGGCACACGAACGTCAGCACACCGGCATTGATGCACACCGCCACGAGGGCACGCCAGCCGAAATGCGTGGCCATGTGCGCCGCGTCCCAGCCGAAGGTGGAGGCCACCATCAGGACGGGCGGCGCGGCGTAGGAGGTCAGGACACCGCCTATGGATACATTGACGAACAGCACGCCCAAGGTCAGGTACTTGAAACCGGCACGGCCGTCGGCGCGGAAATAGGCATCGCGCAGCAGGATCGCCGCCAGCGTCATGGCCGCCGGCTCGGTGATGAACGATCCGGCCAGTGGGACCAGGGAAAGCACGACCAGGTAGGTGCTGAGCTCATTGCGGATCGGCAGGACGCGCGCGACGAGGCGCACCACGGCGTCGACGAACTCCAGGATCGGACGGCTGGCGGCGACGACCATGATCACGAACACGAACAGCGGTTCCGTGAAGTTGCGCGTGTCCATGTATTCGATGGCCTTGCCGCTGCCCGCCAACAAGGCCATGCAGACGATCAGGACGAAGGCCCAGACGCCGAACACCGCTTCCACCTCGGCCAGCATGTGCCAGACGCCGGCGTGCGGGCCGTTGCGATGCGCCAGGCGGGCGAAGAACGGGACGGAAAAAGTGTGCAGGACGGCGATGGCGAACAGCAGCGTCGCGATCGCTTCGATCGTATCGGGCATGGGCTGGGCTGACTCCTTGCTGAAGCAGCGCAGACTATACAGAAGTCCCGGCGCGATGCGCCATGGTCATGGCGACATCGCGGGCCCCCGCGATCCCGGTGCAGGGCCAGAGCCCTGGCCAGCAGGCACCGCGTGTTGACCGGCCGCGACGTGGCCCGTATCGTTCCTGACCACCGACACCCAAGCCGACGGACCCCGTATGACGGTGCTGAGATCCCTGCTGTTCGCCCCCGCCAACCATCCGCGTCGCGTGGAAAAGGCCCTTGCGCTGCAGGCGGATGCGGTGATCCTGGACCTGGAAGACGCCTGCGCGATATCGGAAAAAGTCGCCAGCCGCGTCAAGGTCAGCCAGGCGATGGCCCTGCCGCGTGGCTGCCTGGGCTATGTGCGGGTCAATCCCCTATCCACGGAATTTGCCTATGGCGACCTGGTCGAGACCGTGCGTCCCGGGCTGGACGGGGTGGTCTTGCCCAAGGTCGAATCGGCCGCGGAGCTGCTGACCGCGGACTGGCTGATCCGCCAGATGGAGCGCGAGCGCGGCATGCCCGACGGCGGCGTGGACCTGATCCCCATCATCGAAACCGCGCGCGGCCTGGCCTTCCTGCCGGAAATCCTGGCGGCCACGCCCCGCGTGAAGCGCGCCGCCTTCGGGGCGGGCGACTTCACGCTGGACCTGGACCTGACCTGGACGCGCGACGAAAGCGAGCTGAACGCCTATCGCGCCCAGATGGTGCTGCAGTCGCGCGCGGCTGGCATCGAAGCGCCGCTGGATACGGTGTGGGTGAACCTGCAGGATCCGGAAGGCTGTGCCGCGTCCGCGCGCAAGGCGCGCGAACTGGGCTTCCAGGGCAAGCTATGCATCCATCCGGACCAGCTGCCGGCGGTCAATGCCGCCTTCACCCCCAGCGCCGCGCAGGTCGAGCGCGCACGCCGCGTGCTGGACGCCTTCGCCCAGGCCGAGGCGCAGGGCTCGTCGGCCATCCAGTTGGACGGCCAGTTCATCGACTACCCCATCGTCCATGCCGCGCGGCGCGTCATGGCGGTGGCCGCGAAGATCCCGCCACAACCATGAGGCCGGCCTGACCGGCGGCCGGCGCCCCCCGCGCACGGCGCCCCGCCATCCCGGCCAACCCGGGCGATTACCAGCTGTACCGGTAACCCACCTGCCCGAACACCCCCCTGCGTTCTTCCCCGCCCAGGTTCTTCGCCAGCTTGACGGTGGCGTAGAGCTGGCCGCCCTTGCCGACCGCTTCGTTGATGCCGAAGCCTACTTCGCCCCAGGTGCGTCCGAAGTCCGAGCGTACCGAGGTATCGCCCACGGTGACCGCGCGCGGCGGGACAAAGTCGTGCAGCACGTCGAAGGTCATGTAGGGCGTACCCGATCCGGCGCCGTCGTCCGTCTTCAGGTTGGGCGCGAACAGGCGGAAACCCAGGCGTCCGCGCAAGGCATTGCTGCTGTTGCCCGAAACGCGCGAGATGCCGTCGTCGAAACTGTCCAGCTTCAGGTACTGATACACCAACTGCGCCTGCGGTTCGATGGACAGCTTGGGCATCAGCGCGAAGGGCTTGCCGACTTCCTGCGACAGCGCGATGCCGAAGCCGTTCTGGTTGCCGCCGTTGCCGTACACGTCGTCGTACTTGTTCCGGTAGTGCGTGACCTGCGCCACCGAATCCCAGTAGCTGCCATCGCGCCAGTACTTGGTGTAGTAGCCGCCCAGGCTCTGCGCCTGCGTGGTTGCGCTGCCCGCCTTGTCCGACAGCGTGGCGTTCAGGTCGCGCTTGCCGTCCTTGAAGTCGGAATCGGTCACGCCCAGCGTCGCGGTCACGCCGGCGTGCGTGCTGCCGCCTTCCTCGGATTGCGACAGGGTCCAATCCTTGCCGAACTGCATGAAGAAGGTGTGCTGGTTCACCGAGAAGCGGCCCGAATTGGCGTTCAGGCCATCGCCGCCTATGCGCCCCCAGAAGCCGTCCTTGTTGCCCTTCTGGTTCTGCTCGGTGGCGTAGACATCGCCCACCCGCTCGTGCAGGCGCCCCAGCATCGCGAAGCCGTAGTCCAGGTTCAACGCCGGCGTCATCGCGTAACCCGCGACGGCGGGACGATAGGCCACCGGCCCCGTCGGCGTGGGATCGCCTGGCGACGTCGGTCCGCCCAGCGTGGAACGCAGGAAGTAATCGTCCGCGCTGGCGCTGCCGCCGCGATACAGCAGGTACTGGTGCGCGCCCGCCTGCACCGGCGCGGCCAGGCTGAATGCGCCGGGCGCGGTGGTGCCGCCATTGGTCACCGCCACCACGTTGATGCCGTCCCCGGTGGTGCGCGCGCCCCCGCCCCCGGTGTTATTGATACGCAGCGCGGTCGTGCCCGTGGCGGTGCCGCCGTTGACGACCAGGCGATCCGACGGCGCGCCGTCGCCGGCCACATAGGTGTTCAGCGCGATGGCGCCGCCATTGCCGCGGTAGCTGCTGGCCGTGACGGTCTTGTAGCTGGCCGCCTGCGTGGGATCGCCGACGGGCGCCTGGTAGGCGATGGTGCCGGCATTCGACAGTGCCGCGGTCTCCGAGCTGCCCGTGACGTTCCAGACGCTGCTCGAGTCGATGCTGACGGCCAGCGGATCGATGCGGCCGGTCAGCGTCGTGCCATTGCGCAGGACAACCGAGCCGCTGCTGCTGGCGTCGGCGATCAGGTCGCCGTTCAGCGACACGCCCTGCGCATCGAGGTTGACCACGCTGGCGTTCGTCAGGTTCAGCAAGGTGCCGGACGATGCCGTGATCACGGTACCCGGACGCACGCTGATATCGGCGCGCGCGCCGGTCACCTCGATCGCATTGCCGGCCTGCGCGCTGAACGTGCCACCGTTGAGCACGATGTTCGAAACGTTCCCGGTAGCGGCGCTATCGGTCACGGCGATGGCCGCCGTGCCGCCCTGCACGGTACTGTTGTTCAGCGTGACCGTACCGCCCGCATTGACCAGGACGCCGGGACCGCTTGCACTGCGCATCACCGTCCCGTTGGCCGTGGCGGCGCCCGCCGGTCCTTCGACCTGCAGGGCCGCGGCGTTCGTGCCGCTGGCCAGGATGGACCCGCCCATCAAGGCGGCGGTCGCGCCGCTGTCCAGCATGATGCCCGAGGCCAGATCGCCGGCCGTGGTCACGGTGGCGTTCGTCAATTGCAGCGTGCCCGAGCTGCTGATGTGGATGCCCGCGGCACCGGCGCCGGCGGTGGCGATACTGCCGCCGTTGACCACCACGTCGCCATTGGCACCCGACGAGCTGATACCGGCCGCGCCCGAGCCGCTGGTCGTGATATTGGTGTCGGTCAACGCGATGACGCCGCCCGCGGCCTGGTTGTCCAGCGCGATGCCCGTTCCCGAAACGGTGATGCTGCCGGCCGTGCCGACCACGCTGCCGCCGACCGCGCTGGGATCCAGCAGGATCCCGTCGGCCGACCCGTTCGCCAGGATGGCGCCCGTGCCGGAGAAAGCCACCGACGCGCCCGCGCCCGTCAGGTGTACCGCTGCGGTGCCATCATCGGCGCGTATCACGCCGTTGTTGACCAGGCTGGCATTGGCGCCCTGCACCAGCGCGCCGTCGCCATGCGCGACCTGGATGGTCGCGTTGTTCTGCACGGTGCCCTGCGCGCCGACCACCACGCCGGTGGAGGACCTGCCGGTGAAGGCGATGGTGTTGTTGTTGACCAGCGTGCCCTGGTTGCGCGCGACGAAACCGACGACGCCGTCGGACGACGACTGGATGGCCGCATTGTTGACCAGTGTGGTGGGCACCGCGTCGCCCGCGGCCGCGCCGGTGATGTCGTGGCCCTGGCCGTCGACGATGCCGGCCGTCGCGCCTGCGTTCGACAGCATGATGGTCGTCCCGGCATCGATCGTGCCGGCGGCGCCGCCTTCGTTGACGATGGCGACCGCGCCGCCCGCGCCACCGGCCGCTCCGGTCACGCGCCAGGTCGAGTTGCCCGTCGACAGCGTGGTGCCCATCCCGGTGGCCACCACGCCGCGCGCATCCTTGCCGGCGACCGTGATGTCGAACGCGCCCGCCGTGGATCCGCCGGTGAAAGCCGCGCCGTCACCGACGCGGAACAGCGTCGAACGCTCGGTATCCACGGTCATCGTGGTGGCCGACACGTTGATCGCCGACCCTGCGCCGGACGCATAGAAGCCGATCTGGTCGGTGCCGCCGACGAAGCGCGGCACCGCACCCGCGGCGACGTTGACCGTGCCGCCGTTCTGGGCGAACACGCCGATGGCGCCCACGCCACCCAGGTTGACCGCGCCGCTGACTGACGCCACGCCCTGCGCGCCGTCCACCCAGACACCGAAGTTGCGCGTGCCGCTGGCGGGGTCGGCATTGCCGTTGACGTTGATCGTGCCCGTCGATTCGGCGTTCGCCGCGATGCCCGGATCGGCGTTCACCATGACGCCGATACCGTTGACGCCATTGACGTTGATCGTGCCGGCATTGCGCACGATGGCGTTGGTGCCCGCGGCGCCGTTGTCGTCGGCCAGCATGCCGATGTTCGACAGCGGCACGCCGCCCGCCGCGCCATTGATGTCGATCGTGCCATTGTTCTGCAGGAGCGACGTGACCGGCGCAGTGGAAAACATGGCCACCGCGTTCTGCGCCTGCGAACCGATCACGATACGGCCATCATTGATGGCGGTATCGCCCGTATCCATGATGCGTACGCCATAGGTCGGCCCGGCGATTTCCACATCCGCCACGGCGTCGGTGGTGGCGTATTGCGCGGCGCGGCCGATATACAGCGTGCCGCCGGCCGTGTTGGTGAAGGTGCTGCCGCCACGTACGTTCACGCCCACCACGGTCGCCGTGTAGTCGGGATTCACGCCGATATTGATGGAGCCGTTATTGGTGCCCGTCGCGCCGTTGGCCAGGCCGATGCCCGTGGTGGTATAGCCGTTGAAGCTCATGCCCGACACGTTGACCACGCCGTTGTTCAACACGGTGGTGCCCTGGCCCGAGGCCACGATGCCGGAGCCGGTGTAATAGAACAGGTCGTCGGTCGCGGTGTTGGCCTTGTCGCCGACCAGATAGCCGGCGGACACCACGCCATTGGCGGCGTTGATGAAGTGCGAACCGCTTTCCACCCGGGCGACCTGCTGGATGACGTTGCCCGACAGGATGCCGTGGTTCGTGATCGTGGCGCCGTTGGTGGCCTTTACCGCGCCCGACGCTCGCTCCATGTCCAGTTGCGCGCCGGCGGCGATGGTCGCGCTGCCGCGCGCGCCGTTCGCCAGGATGGCGTAGCGGTCGCCGTTGGGAACACGCGTCAGGTCGCCGTCGGATGTGTTGGTCGTGTAGGTGACCGGCGTATCGACGGTGTTGAAGGCCTGTGCGAAAGCCGTGTCGTAGGCGTACTGCGAGGTGATGACGCCGCTTTTCAGCGCGTCGACCAGCACGTTGTTGTAGGCCGCCAGTTCCGCGGCGTTGGTGACGGAATAGGTGGCGCCATTGAAATTCACCGTGCCGGCATAGGTGGTCACGGGCACGTATACCGTCAGGCGACCGTTGGCGTCCGGCGTGGGCAGGCCCGGGTCGATGCCCATGTCGATGGCATTGCGCGATTGCCAGACGACACGGCTGTTGGCGTTGCCGCTGCCGTCGGCCGACGTCAGGTAGGTTTGCTTGGACACCATCAGGATGGAATTGGACGACGGCGTAGCCGCAGGCGTGGCGCCCAGGTTCACGTTCAGGGTGCCGCCGCTGTTCTCGACCCGGCCGAGCGAGGCCTTGTAGTACATATCGCCGTTGACGTCTTCGAACTGGTTGACCGGCGTGGCCAGGTTCGACTGGTCGGCAAGGGACGCCGAGTCGAAGGTCCGGAACACGACGTTGGCGCCCGTGGCGGGATTGCGCGCGCTGATGGCCACGTTCTGCGGTCCGGTGACCAGCGCGCTGGAATCGAAAGTGCCGGAAATCACGTTGACCGTATTGGCCGGCACCGTGGTGTTGCCGTTGTAGCCGGTACCGACCACCGACGTGCCTCGCAGCGTGACGGTCTGGCCGTGATTGACCACGGCTTCGCCGACACCCTCGTTGCTGCCGGGGGGGTTGTAGTCGGCGATGGTGCAATGGCCGCCTACGGGCCCGGATTGATCCGCCGTGCCGGTCTTGCAGCTGGACGCCGCCGACAGGCCGGGCGTGAGCATGCCTGCCGCCAGCAGCGACAGGAAGGGAATGACGGCGCGCGCCGTCAATGCGCGGGTCGCGCGGCTGGAAGACGTCGACGCCGATTTGGCGTGTCCACGGGCGACTTCCGACGTGACGATGAATTGCTGCCTGGCCGAGTTCCAGACCGTCTTATGGAACAGATTCATTTTTACGGGCCTACCATGTCTCGTATGGTTGAGGACCTCCGCTTGGCGTAGTACGGCACAAGCGGAAGCGTTGGCCCATGATTCGGTCGAATCGTCTCGTAACCAATTGACGATTCGGTCTACGGCGTACAGGCGTCGTGAAGGTGGCTGACCGAAGGCCGCCGCGCCGTGGGTGTAGGGATGGATGAATGCCGCGGGGGGCGCCCCCTATGGCGATGCTGCCGCCACATGGCCGATTAAGCGGGTGGTCAAGGCAAACGGACTAGGACAAAGGCCACGCGGCCTACGTCCGTCCTAGTCAAAGCGGTGGGGGGTCCGACCAATGGCTTTGCGTCGCGGCCGCGCCACGGCGGGCCGCGCGCGTGGCACTTGCCACTACACCGCCGCCATCACCGTCGATGCCTCGACCGGGATGGGGGATGCCAGCCGCGATGCGCGGCGGTCTTCCAGGATCATCCGCGCGCCCTTTTCGGCGATCATGACGGTGGGCGAATTGGTATTGCCCGACGTGATCGTGGGCATGATGGACGCGTCGATGACCCGCAAGCCGTCGATGCCGTGCACGCGCAGGCGCGCGTCCACCACGGCATGCCGGTCCACGCCCATCCTGCAGGTGCCGACGGGGTGGAAGATCGTCGTGCCGATATCGCCGGCCGCGCGGGCCAGGTCCTCGTCGCTTTGCAGATGCGGGCCGGGGCGGTATTCCTCGGGCCGGTAATCGGCCAGGGCCGCCTGCGCCACGATGCGCCGCGTCAGCCGCACGCTTTGCACGGCCACGCGGCGATCTTCGTCGGTGGACAGGTAGTTGCACAGGATTTCGGGATGATCCGCGGCATCGGGCGTGGCGATGCGTACGTGGCCGCGGCTGGTGGGCCGCAGATTGCACACCGACGCGGTAAAGGCCGGGAAGGCATGCAGCGGCTCGCCGAATTTCTCCAGCGACAAGGGCTGCACGTGATACTGCACGTTGGCGCGCGCGTGCTCGGGTCCGGACCGCGCGAAGGCGCCCAACTGCGACGGCGCCATGGTCAACGGGCCCCGCTTCATGAACAGGTACTGCAGGCCCATCATGCCCTTGCCCCACAAGGTGCCGGCGATGGCGTTCAGCGTCTTCGCGCCGGTGACCTTGTAGATCAGGCGCAGTTGCAGGTGGTCCTGCAGATTGCCGCCCACGCCCGGCAGATCGTGCAGCACCGGCACGCCGTGCGATTGCAGCCACGCGCCGGGCCCGATGCCGGACACCTGCAGCAGCTGCGCCGAGCCGATGGCGCCGGCGGACAGGATGACCTCCCCGCGTGCGCGCGCCAGCTGTTCGCCACCCGTGTCGCCACGAAAGCGCACCCCCGTCACGCGGCGGCCATCGAACGCCAGTCGCGTGACGCGGGCGCCGGTGACGACGCGCAGGTTGGGCCGTTTCAGTATCGGCTTGAGGAAAGCGCTGGAGGCATTCCAGCGCACGCCGCGCCGCTGGTTGACGTCGAAGTAATCGCAGCCTTCGTTGTCGCCACGGTTGAAGTCGTCGATGGACGGGATGCCCGCCTGCGCGGCGGCCTGGCGGAAGGCATCGAGCAGATCCCAGGACAGGCGCTGGCGTTCCACGCGCCATTCGCCGCCCTTGCCGTGATAGGGCCCATCGTCGCCGTGATAGTCCTCGGTCTGCTTGAAGACCGGAAGCACGTCGTCCCAGCTCCAGCCGGGATTGCCGGCGGCGGCCCAGCCGTCGTAGTCCTGGCGTTGGCCGCGCATGTAGATCATTCCGTTGATGGACGAACTGCCGCCCAGTACACGCCCGCGCGGATAGCCCAGGTCGCGGCCGTTCAGGCCGGGATCCGGCTGGGTGCGGTAACACCAGTCGGTGCGCGGATTACCGATGCAGTACAGATAGCCCACGGGAATGTGGATCCAGTGCCAGTTGTCAGGCCCGCCGGCCTCCAGCAGCAGGACCCGTACATCCGGATCGGCGGACAGGCGATTGGCCAGCAGGCAGCCGGCCGAGCCGGCGCCCACGACGATGTAGTCGAAGTCCATGCCGTCGGCGCCGCCCGTCCGTGCCGTATCGCCGATGCGCGCGGTCGCCCGAGCCGACACTCCTTCGCCTGTCACCATCGCCATGGCTGTCTCCATATTGCTTATCGGCCATGGCCCCCGCGCGTCGCGCGAGGCCCAGGACGCTTGTTTTTCGCCGTCCCGCCGTCATGCCGGCAAACGGGGCGGTCCACTGGCGTTGTAGATCACTTGCCTGCCGAGGGCAAGGCCGCGACGGCCGCCGCGAGCGCCGCGCGCAGGTCGGCGCCCGGCGCCGTCATGGGCGCGCGCGGCGTGTCCTCGCATCCATGCACGGCGGCCAGGACCGCCTTCAACGGTCCTGGGTTGGGATGCGCGTACAGCAGCCGGATCAGCGGCGCGAGCGCATGGAAGATGGCGCGCGCGTCCGTCCATCGGCCCGCATCGGCGGCGTCGAACATCGCCACGTACAGATCCGGCCTGACGTGCGCCGTCGCGATGATGGCGCCGGCGCCGCCCAGACCCAGGGTGGTCAGCGCCTGCAGGTCTTCGCCCGCCATGACGGCCAGGCGGCCGTCGGCGATCAGAGCGATGGTCTTGTCCAGCGATCCGCCGCAGTCCTTGATGGCGACGATATTGGGATGCGCGGCCAGCGCCAGCAGCGTGGCGGTTTCCAGCGTCGCGCCGGTCCGGTACGGAATGTCGTACAGCACCAGGGGCGCGCGCGCGGCGTCGGCCAGGGTTTCGAACCACACCCGCAGACCGTCCTGCGCCGGCCTGACGTAGGCGGGCGCGGACGCCAGGACGCCCGCCAGCGGCCGCGCGGAGAATTCGCGGATGCGGGCGACGGCGTGGTTCAAGTGGTTGCCGGACAGGCCCATCGCCACGGGCAGGCCGGCGGCCTCGTCCAGGATGGTGTCCAGCACCAGCAGTTGTTCGCCCGCGTCCAGCGCGGCGGCCTCGCCGGTGCTGCCGCAGGCGACCAGGCCGTGCACGCCGGCGGCACGGTAGTGGCGGACCAGGCGGCGCAGGGCGGCCTGATCGACTTCACCGTGCCTGAAGGGCGTGACGAGCGGGATCCAGATGCCGCGGAAAGCGGGCGAAGGTTCGTGGGCAGGGCTGGGGGTTTCCATATCGACTCCAATGAACGACCGTGGGCGGTCCGCTGGAAGCGCGCCGGATACGTATGGATCGGTATGGAGTGAGAAGGCCTCCGCCCTGCCGCTGTTCCGTCGCTCTTCTGACGGAACAGCGGCTCCGGTCAGGTGAGCGGCTGTTTTTTGGCTTTGGCGACGCGCGCGCGTGCCGGTGCCATGCCCGGGGCATGGGCAGCGATGTGCGGAATGAGCAGGGTGCGCGTGACCATGGGCAGCATCATACCCTCGTAACACCGCGACGCGGGGCCGCGAGCGACGCCGGCCACCCGCGCCTGGCGGCCGGCGGGGGCATGAGGCCTGGAACCCAGCCTTACGCCCGCAGACTGTCCAGGAATACCTGGCACAGCGCCTCCATGCCGACGCGATCTTCGTCGTCGAAACGGCCGGGCACCGGGCTGTCCACATCCCAGACGCCGATCAGCTGGCCATCCCGCACCAGCGGCACGACGATTTCCGAGCGGGAGGCCGCGTCGCAGGCGATGTGGCCGGGAAAGGCATGCACGTCCGGCACGACCTGGGTGCGCCGCTGGCTGGCCGCCGCGCCGCAGACGCCGCGGTCCAGCGCGATCCGCACGCAGGCGGGCTTGCCCTGGAACGGCCCCACGACCAGTTCGGTGCCGTCGTAGAAATAGAAGCCCGCCCAGTTCAGCTCCGGCAGCGACTGGTAGACCAGTGCGGAGAAATTGGCGGCATTGGCGATGCGGTCGTGCTCGCCGGCCAATATTCCGCGCGCCTGCTCGACCAATTCGGCATAGTGTTCGGATTTGCTGGCGGCGGTGGATGGCGCGGCGGTAAACATGGCGGTGGCTCCGGGATCGCCCCCACGCGTCGCCCCCTGGAAACGGGGACACTGCCGAGACGTGCGCATTTGGGCACAATCCACGGACGCGAGCCGGGCATCCTCGCAAAAAGTGGGAGAATACCGCTTTGCCGTCCCTCTTACCCGCCGCCTGATCCCCCCGTCCTGGTTTTGCGCCCGGATGCCTTTCCGGCCCGGGCCTGGCCCGGCTTTCGCGCGGCCCGTCCGTCGGCCGCTTTCCACCCGTTCTTTGATGCCACCTTCCATGGACAAGCCTTTCGAACCCGAATGCACCTTTTCTGAACGCGCCCTGCAGCTGACCAGTTCGGCCATCCGCGAGATCCTCAAAGTCACCGAGCGGCCGGACGTCATCTCTTTCGCGGGCGGCCTGCCGGCCCCCAGCGGCTTCCCGGTGGAAGTCGTACGCGAAGCGTTCGACAAGGTACTGGTTTCGAATGGCCGGTCCGCGCTGCAGTACGGCCCGACCGAAGGCTACAGCCCCCTGCGCGCCTGGGTCGCCGACGACCTGAACCGCAGCGGCGCGCACGTCACGCCCGAGCAGATCCTGATCGTTTCCGGCTCGCAGCAGGCGCTGGACCTGCTGGGCAAGGTGCTCATCGACAAGGACAGCAAGGTCATGGTGGAAACGCCCAGCTACCTGGGCGCGCTGCAGTCCTTCAGCCTTTACCAGCCGCGCTACGAATCCGTGGCCTCCGACGAAGGCGGCCTGATACCCGAAGCGCTGACGCCGGCATCCGCCCGGGGCGCGCGTTTCCTGTACGCCCTGCCGAACTTCCAGAACCCCACCGGCCGCACGCTGACGCGCCATCGCCGCGAAGCCCTGGTGCAGCAGGCTGCCCGCCTGAACCTGCCGGTGGTGGAAGACGATCCCTATGGTGAGCTGCGCTACGCCGGCGAACATCAGCCCAGCCTGCTGTCGCTGGGCGGCGAAGCCGGCGCCCACGTCATCCGCATGGGTTCGTTTTCCAAGGTGCTGGCGCCCGGCCTGCGCCTGGGCTATATCGCCGCGTCGCGCGCGCTGATCGACAAGATGGTGCAGGCCAAGCAGGCCACCGACCTGCACACGTCCACGCTGACTCAGATGGCGGTGTACGAAATCGTCAAGGACGGCTTCCTGGCAAAGCACCTGCCCACCGTGCGCGAGCTCTATCGCCAGCAGTGCGGCTACATGCTGGACGCCCTGCAGCAGGAATTCCCCGCCGCGGCGACCTGGACCCGACCGGAAGGCGGCATGTTCATCTGGGTCACGCTGCCCGAAGGCATCGACACGACGCAATTGCTGCAACAGGCCATCGCCGAAAAAGTCGCCTTCGTGCCTGGCCAGCCCTTCTATGCCAACACGCCGGCGCCGCGCAATACGCTGCGGCTCAGCTTCGTCACCGTGCCGGAAGAGAAAATCCGCAGCGGCATGGCCACGCTGGGCCGCCTGATCAAGGCGCAATTGGGCTGAGGCCGCGGCATGTCCACGCAGCACGCGCGGCGCCGTCCGGACGGCGCCATCGACCTGAACGACATCGAGTTCGACGACTGGGTGGCCCATTGGCTGCCCCGTTCGTGGGGTCCATACGCGCGGCTGTGCCGCCTGGACCGGCCCATCGGCACCTGGCTGACCCTGCTGCCGGCGCTCGCCGCGCTGGCCCAGGCGGCGGGCGGCTGGCCGGAACCTTGGCGCGTCGTGGTCTTTTCGCTGGGCGCGCTGCTGATGCGCGGCATCGGCTGCACCATCAACGACATTTTCGACCGCGACATCGACAAGCACGTCGAACGCACGCGCTACCGGCCGCTGACCAGCGGCCAGCTGACGCTGCGGCAGGCGCTCTGGTTCCTGTTCGCGCAGCTGGCCGTGTGCGCGTCGCTGCTGCTGGCCATCAATCCCATGAGCCGCTGGCTGGCGGTGGCGCTGCTGCCCATCGTGGTCATCTATCCCCTGTGCAAGCGCATCACCTACTGGCCGCAGGCGGTGCTGGGCGTGTGCTTCAACTGGGGCATGCTGATGGCCTGGTCCGACACGCGCAACGAAGTCCCCCTGGGCGCCATTGCGGTGTATATCGGCACCATCCTGTGGCAGATCGGCTACGACACCATCTATGCGTACATCGACGTGCGCGACGACAAACGGCTGGGCCTGCATTCCACCGCGCTGCGCTTCGGCGCGGCGGGCAAGGCCTGGATCGGCGGCTTCTACGTCGCCACGCTGGCGCTGTGGGCCTGGGGCGGCCAGGCCATCGGCATGGGCTGGCCGTATGCGGTCGGCATGGTGCTGATCGGCATCCACCTGGCCTGGCAGCTGCGCAAGCTCGACCTGGACCGGCCTGAACTCGGCCTGGGATTGTTCCGCGCCAATCTCTGGGTAGGCGTGATGCTGGTGGCCGCCTCGGTGTTCGGCGGCCTGGCGGCCTGAGCCGCCTGCTCGCCGCCTTATTGGATACCCCCTCCCGGAAACCTACTGGATCCGCCGTATCGTCGGCGGCTGCCACAATCCCTCGATGGCGTCCTGCCCGGGCTGGTACAGGCGCATGACCAGCGTGAAGCGGCCGCTCTGCGGCGCGGGCAGCCAGTTGCGCACCTGCTCGCCCGTCGGCTGCGCATACTGCACATAGGCCGTCAACACACCACCCTGCCCCGGCGTCAGCGGGTGGCGGGTGCCCACCGCGTACAGGTTGACCTGATTGTCGAACAGCTCGCGGCGGTCGTTGTACAGCGTCATCGACCACAGCACGTCGGCCGGCGGCAACTGGCCACGGTCGAAGCGGACTTCGTAGCGAAAGCTGCCGTCCAGCGGGCGCCCGTCCGAATCCGCGTGCGCGCGCAGCACGATCTCGTCCTCAGGCAAGGCCACCGCTCCCAGCGCACGCGCGGCCCGCGCGCGCAGGGCGTAATCCGTCCCATAGCTGCCCAGGCGCCGATCGGGCATGCGCCACGCATCGCCGCCGCGCGGCCGCGGCTGGACGGGGGAACGCACGCTGGCCTGTCCGCGCTGCACGCCGGCCTCCACCGCCGCCTGCAGGCTGGCGGGCAGGCTGGACCAGTCGAAACGCTGCCCCGGGGCCAGGCCCAGCCGCGCCATGCGCAGCAGCATGGGCCCGTCGCCCGCATGCGGCGGATAGCGCGAGACCAATTCGGCATAGGCCGCGAAGTAGGCCTGCGGCTTCATCTCCGCGACCTGGTCCACCGGCGCGCGCCGCGACAGCGCCACGTCGAAATGTCCGTCCGGCGGTACGGTCTTCTTGCCCCAGCGCGACAAGGGTGTCGCGTCCAGGGCCATCTGGAAACCCTGGGCGCTTCCCAGGTCGCGCACGCCGCCATAGGCGATGCGCACGCGCAGCAGGCCCGCCGCCGTGGGCGCGCGGATGATCTCGGCCGGCTTGGGCAGCTTGCCGTGCCAATCGGGCCCGACGATGGCATATACGCGCGCGCCGTCCTGCACGGTGCGGCTGCCCAGGGCGGCGAAGGCATCGGCCCACATGTCCGACAGCGTGATGGAGTAGTAGCGCCCGCGCGCGTCGGGCACTTCGATCAACAGCGGTTCCCGCGAGACGTCGAACCACAATTGCGACCACAGCGTATCCAGGTCGGGGTAAGGCAGGCCGTGCAGCAGCGGTTCGGCGGCACGGCTCATGTGCGCAAAGCGGTTGACCGGCGCGCCGGCGCCCAGCGACGTATCGGGCGCCTGCACATTCGTCTGCACGCGGCGCGCGACGTCCATCAGGACCAGAGGATAGGCATAGACATAGGCATCCGCCGCGATCTCGCGCGCCTGGTTGGCATCCATCGGGGGCGCCGCCATGGCCGGCGTAATGTCCAACCCAATTCCCAAGCCCAGCGCCGCTCCCAACGCCAGCCGGCCCACGCAGCCAGCAATCGCGGCGCTCGCGATGCGGCCGATCCGCGCCTGAAGAAGAAGCGGGAAGAACTTCCGTAGCGACATACCTGCTCCGATACCGACCCGCATGGGCACACGGGGGCCCGCCCACGCCCGAGCCCGCCTGCGCCATCCTAGTCCGTCCGGCCATCCTTTCGAATCGGCAAAAGGCGCGAATAACGCCTTAGTCCACGGGGCGTTCGCGCGGGCGGGCCGACGCGCGCATTCCGCCGCCGCAGCCGATAGAATGCGCCCTATAGGTGCATGCCGCGGGGCAATGCGCCGCCACATTCATCCACTCTCAGGCACGCCCATGTATCCCACCGTCACCGACGGCGAGCAAGCGCCGCGCAAGCCCATCACCCTCGCCACCCTGTCCGCCATGCACCAGCGCGGCGAAAAGATCGCCATGCTGACCTGCTACGACGCCAGCTTCGCGGCGCTGCTGGACCGCAGCGGCGTGGACATCCTGCTGATCGGCGATTCGCTGGGCAACGTGGTGCAGGGACAATCGTCGACCTTGCCCGTGACGCTGGAGCACATGATCTACCACACCGAGTGCGTCGTGCGCGGCAACAGGACGGCGTGGGTGCTGGCGGACATGCCCTGGGGCAGCTATCACGAATCGGCCGCGCAGGCTTACGCAAGCGCGGCCCGCCTGATGGCGGCCGGCGCGCAGATGGTCAAGGTCGAAGGCATGGACGGCCGCACGCCGTGGATGTCGGATATCGTGGCCTGCCTGACCGAGCGCGGCATACCGGTGTGCGCCCACATGGGCCTGACGCCGCAGTTCGTGCACGCGCTGGGCGGGTACCGGGTACAGGGCAAGGACGAGGCCGGCGCGGCCTACCTGAAGCAGCAGGCGCGCGTCATGCGCGACGCGGGCGCCAGCATGCTGCTATACGAGATGGTGCCGGCCGCGCTCGCCGCCGAGATCACCGCGGACGTGAACATCCCGACGATAGGCATAGGCGCGGGTCCGGGATGTACCGGACAGGTGCTGGTGCTGCACGACATGCTGAACGTCTTCCCGGGCCGCAAGGCCCGCTTCGTGCGCAACTTCATGGAAGGCGCCGGCAGCATCCAGGAAGCCGTCCAGGCCTACGTGCGCGCCGTCAAGGACGGCAGCTTTCCGGCGCAGGAACACTCGTATTGACGGTCATACCGTGTAGTTGAGCGCCAGCCGCCCGCCATCGATGTACAGCGTCTCGCCCGTGATGTAGCTGGACGCGTCGCTCAGCAGATAGGCCACGGCGTCCGCCACCTCGGTCGGCTCGCCCAGGCGCCGCATCGGCGTACGGCTCATCAACCGCGCCCGCGTGGCTTCGTCGGCCAGCACGGCCTTGCTCGCCAATTCGGTGGCGATGGTGCCGGGGCCGACCGCATTGACCCGTATGCCGTGGTCGACCAGCGCCAGCGCCATGACGCGCGTCAGCTGCGCCAACCCACCCTTGCTGGCGTTGTAGGAAGCGATGGTCGGGATCGCCATGACGGCGTTGACGGAGCTCATGTGGACGATGGCGCCGCCGCCCTGCTCCACCATCAGGCGCGCCACGGCCTGGCCGACCAGGAAAGCGCCTTTCAGGTTCACGTCCAGCACGGCATCCCAATCGGCTTCCGTGATGTCCAGGAAATTGCACGGACGCACGATGCCGGCATTGCTGACCAGTTGATCGATGCGGCCGTAAGCCCCGCGCGTGGCGGCCACGGCGGCATCGACGGACGCCTTGCTGGCGACGTCGCAGCGCACGTAGCTGACGCGCGCGCCGTCACGCGCCAGCGCTTCCGCCAGGGCCTGGCCGGGCGCGTCGGCCACGTCCCAGATGGCGACGGCGGCGCCGGCCAGCACCAGGCGACGCACGCAGGCTTCGCCTATGCCCTGGGAGCCGCCGGTCACGACGGCGACCTTGCCTTGGAAATCGAAAGTGGTGTCGCTCACTGGGCGGGTCTCCTGTGCTTATCCTGGCCGGTGCGTCGCGGGCGTCGCGTCAACGCTCGACCGTGCGGTTCCAGCGCGCATTGAAGGCGGCGCGCGTGGCGTTGATGGTGTCCCAGTCCAGCACCTTGGCGGTTTCCATATAGGTCTGGAACTGCTTCAGCGTGTCCTGGTTGGCGGGATCGGCCTGCACCTTGCGGTTGGACGGGAAGTGGCCGCCGTAGCGCAAGGCGTTTTCCTGCGCCTGCGGCGACAGCAGGTATAGCGCCAGCTTCTGCGCCAGGTCCGGTTCGCTGTTCTTCGCGATCACACATTCTCCCACCATCAGGATGACCGAGCCTTCCTTGGGTTGCGCGTATTCGACCGGGATGTCGCGCTTCTTCAGGCGCGCGATGGCCGTGGGCGTCAGCGGGAAGATGGCCGCTTCGTCGGACTGGATCATTTCCGCCACCTTGGCGGAATTGGGAATGTACTCGAGCACGTTGGGGCCTATCGTGCTGCTCCACTTGGCAAAGCCGGGATCCGTGCGCTGGTCGTCGCCGCCTTCGATGCGGTTGAACATCAGGAAGGCGTGCAGGCCGAAGGTGCTGTTCGACGCCGACTGGAACACCACCTTGCCCTTGAACTTGGGATCCGCCAGGTCCATCCACGAGGTCGGCGCGGCCCAGCCGTTCTTCTTGAACAGCCGGGTGTTGTAGCCCAATCCCGTCATGCCCATGTCGATACCGGCGGCCATGCCGTCCTTCATGACAGCGGTGGGATAGAGATCCTTCAGCACGGGATCGTCGCGCAGCTTCTCGCACAGGCCCATGGAAGCCGCGCGCGCCATCACGCCGTCGTCCAGGAACATGACGTGCATCTGCGGCGAGTCCTTGTAGGCCTGCGCCTTGGCCAGGATTTCCGTGGAGGTGCCCGGCACCACCACGATCTTGACGTTGTTGGCCTTCTCGAAATCCGGGAAAACATGCTGGGTGAAGGCGCGTTCCATATCGCCGCCGTTCATGCCCACGTACAGGGTCTTCTGCTGCGCCCAGGCGCCGGCCGGCACGATGGACAGCGCGGCCACCAGGGCGGCGCCCGCCAGCCGCATGGCGCGGGATTGGGTATCTCGATTGCGGTTGCTCATGTCGACTCCAGCTCTTGCCCATGGCCTGTATGCACACGAGGCGCGGCCGCATGAGCATCGGCAGCGTATCGGTCGATGCGGAATGCATCGATGGGAATAGCGGTGCGGCCGGTCGCGGCCAGATCGGCCAGGACTTCACCCGCCGCGGGGCCGACCTGGAAGCCGGCGCCGGAAAATCCGAAGGCATGGAACAGGCCCGGCGTGGTGACGCTGGGGCCCAGCACGGGATTATGGTCCGGCATGTTGCCTTCCACCCCGGACCAGAAACGGATGATGTGGGCGCCGCGCAGGGGCGGCAACAGCGCGGCCGTCTTGGCCAGCAGCGTGCCGATCTGCGCGCGGCCCGGGCGCGCGTAGTCCGGGCTGGACGACACGCCACGGCCGCCGCCGATCACGCAATTGCCGCGATCGACCTGGCGCGCGTAGATGCCGCCGCCCTGCACCCCCAGGCTGGCGGTCATGAAACGCGGCAGGGGCTCGGTGACCATCATCAACGGGTGGATGGAGGTTTCCGGCACGGGCTCGCCGAAGCGCGCGGCAAAGCCGCCGGCCCAGGCGCCGGCGCAGTTCAGCAGCACGCGGGCGTGGATGTCGAGGGTCGCGGCGGGGCGGAGCCCACCGGCGGCATCGACGGCATCGGCGGCCGCCGTGGCGGTCGCGGTAGCGGACATCGCGGACGGCGCGAATGACGCGGAGGGCTCGCAGCGCAGGATGAACCCGTCGCCGTCGCGCGCCGCGTCCACGACGCGCAGCTGTTCGCGCACGTCGGCACCGGCCTGGCGCGCGGCCTGGGCGAAGGCCGGCGACACCAGCCGCGGATTGGCATGGCCGTCTTCCGCGCAGAACGAGCCGCCGACCACGCCGCGGCCCAGCCAGCCGAAGCGGCGATCCAGCGCGGCACGGTCCAGCATCTCCAGATGCATGCCGAAACCGCGCGTGGCGGCGCGATAGCGTTCGAGTTCGGCCATGTCGGCGTCCGTGTACGCCAGTTTCAGATGGCCGCAACGCTGGTACTCGCCGTCCGTGCCGATCAGGCCGCGCAGGTCCGCCCATAATTCGTGCGCCCGTTGCGTCAGCGGCATCTGCGCCAGGGGGCGCCCCTGGCGGCGCACGCCGCCGTAGTTGACGCCGCTCGCCTTGGCGCCACAGGCGCCCGCGTCCACCAGGACCACCGGCACGCCGCGCCGCCGCAGGAACAACGCCGCGCTGGCGCCGACGATACCGCCGCCGATGATGGCGACTTCGGTTCGCAACGCCTGCATCAGCGTCCCCCGCCGCTGGACAGCGCGGAATCCGGCGCGTCCTGCACGTCCAACGAAAACAACTGGATCGGTATGGGCTTGACCGGAGGCTGGGCGCGCAGCCAGCCCACCTGCGGCAATGCCACGCCGCTGGCGCGCGCCAGTACTTCGGCGGCGGCGGCGCCGCACATGCGGCCCTGGCAGCGGCCCATGCCGACACGCGTCAACGCCTTGCCGCGATTCAGTTCGCGCGTGCCCTCGATCTGCGCCGAGGCGCGCAGCGCGCCGACGGTGATTTCCTCGCAGCGGCACAGGACGACGTCGTCGTCCAGCGACGCGGCCCAGTCGGCGGGAAAGGGAAACGCCTGTTCCAGCGTATCGCGCACACGTTCCTGCCGCGCCAGCTTGCGTTGCAGCGCCGCGGCGCGCGCGGCGTCCACGGGCATGCCCAGGTCGGCCAGCAGTGCCAGGGCGGCGCGTTCGCCCGCCAGTTCGGCGGCGTCGGCGCCGGCAATGCCCGCGCCATCTCCCGCCAGGTAGATGCCCGGAACGGAAGCGCGTCCCGCCGCGTCCTTGACCGGCAACCACGCTCTATCACGTTCGTGATAATGGAAGCGGCAGCCCGCCACGGATGCCAGCTGGGTTTCCGACCTCAAGCCCAGGCCATAGGCGAGCGCGTCGCAGGCAATGCGCAGCGGCTTGCCGCCGTCGCCTTCGCCCTGGCGGCAGACCAGGCCGGAGATGCGTTCGTAGCCGATGGCATGGTCCGGCCGCACGCCGCTGTACATGGGTATGCCATGCAGGCGCAGCCAGCCCATGGTGTACAGGCCCTTGGCCGCCAGGCCCGGGGCGAGCAGCATGCCGGGAATGCTGGACAAGCGATCCGCGGTGGTGGCGGTGTCGAGCACGGCAACCACCTCGGCACCCGCCTTGGCGTATTGATACGCCACCAGGTACAGCAATGGGCCCGTACCCATGAATGCCACGCGCTGGCCCACGCCGCAGCCCTGGAATTTCAAGGCGACCTGGGCGCCGCCCAGGGTGTAGACGCCGGGCAGGGTCCATCCCGGGAAAGGCAGCACGCGGTCCGTGGCGCCGGTGGCCAGGATCAGGTGGCTGTAGGCGATGGTCTCGTTGCTGCCATCCCGCAGCACGTCCAGCACGCCGTCCTCGCAATTCCATACCAACGCGCCGGGACGGTAGTCGATGGCCGGCATCAGGTCGCGCATCGTCGCGTGCAGCCGGGCCGCCTTGCGGTGCTCGAAGCCGTACAGCTCCCGGCCGGAACGCTGGAAGCCGGCGGGCGGCTGGCGATAGATCTGGCCGCCGGCACGCTGGGCTTCGTCCAGCACGATGGGACGCAGGCCTGCGTCGACCAGGGCCTGGGCGGCGCGGATGCCGGCCGGGCCGGCGCCGACGATGACGGGGCGCGGTTCAGGCGGAACGGCCGGGGTCATGGCTGTCCTCCTTGTGTGTTCGACAGCAGCCGCATGCCGGCCGCGATGAAGGTGGTGCAGGCACGCAGGCGGGTACCGTCTTCGAGCCGCATCCAGCAATCCTGGCAGGCGCCCATCATGCAGAAGCCGGCGCGCGGGGCGCCGCTGAATTCGGTTTCCCGCACATGGTCGGTGTGCGTCAGGACCGCGGTCAGCACGGTGTCGCCGGCCAGCGCCCGCAGGGGGCGGCCGTCCAGCGTGAAGTCCACCGGCGCGCGATCCCGCTCGGCCAGCCGGGTCAGCAGGGATTGCGATGGCGTGGCGTTCATCGTTGCCCCACCAGGACGCGGTCCAGGCCATATACGCGGTCCAGCAGCAACATGGCGACAGCGGTCAGCGCGATGACGGTGGCCGACACGGCCGCCATCATGGGATCGATGGACTCGGTCGCGTACATGTACATGCGCACGGGCAAGGTGATGGTGGCCGGCGCGGTGATGAACACCGACATGGTGAGCTCATCGAAACTGTTGATGAAGGCCAGCAGCCAGCCGCCGAAGACGCCGGGGATGATCAGTGGCAAGGTGACGCGCAGGAACACCGTGGCGCGGCTGGCGCTGAGCGACAGCGCCGCATGCTCGACAGAGCGATCGAAACCGGTCAGCGAACCGACCAGCAGCCGCAACACGTAAGGCGTGACGATGACGACGTGGCTCGCCACCAGCCAGGTGAAGCTGCCGGCGCTGCCGATCAGGGCAAAGAAGCGCATCAGCGCCACGCCCAGGACCAGATGGGGAATCATCAGCGGCGACAGCAGCAGGCCGTTCAGGACATCGCGTCCGGGGAACTTGTAGCGCGTGATGGCGCTGGCGGCCGGCAGCGCCAGGCACACCGCCAGCGTGGCCGACAGCGTCGCCAGCAACAGGCTGTTGCGGAAGGACTGCATGAAATCCGAATGCGCGAACAGCGCGCGGAACCAGCGCAGCGAAAATTCGTGGGTCGGGATGCTCAGGGTCGACGCGGGCGTGAAGGCGACCAGGCAGACGACGACCAGCGGCGCCAGCACGAAGGCCACGACCAGGGCATTGAAGGCAAGCGCCAGGGGACCGTTCTTCAGCATGTGTTATCCCAGGCTGCGGCGATAGGACCGCTCGATGACGCGGTTGTAGGCCATCATGATGATGATGTTGGCGACCAGCAGCAGGATCGCCAGG
The DNA here is from genome assembly GCF_002119685.1 of Bordetella genomosp. 8. Taxonomy (NCBI): domain Bacteria; kingdom Pseudomonadati; phylum Pseudomonadota; class Betaproteobacteria; order Burkholderiales; family Alcaligenaceae; genus Bordetella; species Bordetella genomosp. 8. The sequence goes on from NZ_CP021108.1 coordinate 6,004,184, forward strand.
GTGGCGCCCAGCGGCCAGTTCAGTTCGGTCAGGAACTCGTCGTAGACGACGGTGGCCACCATCTTCAGCCGGCGGCCGCCCAGCAGCGCGGGGATGGCGAAGGAGCTGGCGCTCAGGCCGAACACGATGAGGCTGCCGGACAGCACGCCCGGCATGCATTGCGGCAGCACGACGCGCAGCATGGTCTGCAGCCGGGAGGCGTTCAGGGAATAGGCGGCATGCTCGACCGAAGGGTCCAGCTTCTGCAGCGACGTCCAGACGGGGATGATCATGAAGGGCAGCATGATGTGCACCAGGCCGATGACGATGGCCGTGGGCGAGTACAGCAGCGGCCCCAGTCCCAGCGCGCGGGCCGCCTGGCCCAGCAGGCCGGCGGGGCCCAGCAGCATGCTCCAGCCGAAGGCGCGCACTACCAGGGAGATCAGCAGCGGCGACAGCACCGCCAGCAGGAAGATCGAACGCCAGGGCGCCCGCATGCGGCTCAGGATGTAGGCTTCCGGCACGCCGATGGCGACGCAGATCACGGTAGTCAGCACCGAGATCCACAAGGTGCGCCAGAAGATGCCCAGGAAGTAGGGATCGCTGAGCACCGTGGCGTAGTGGTGCAGCGTCAGGCCGGCCTGTATGCCGGTGTTGTAGTCGAAGGGGCGGAAGGTCAGGACGAAGGTCAGGCCCAGGGGAGTGACGACCAGCGCCAGGAAGACGATGCCGATAGGCAACGAGCCGAGCATCGCGGGCAGGCCATCGAGCCTGCGGCCTGGCGCGGTCATCGTAAATCCTCCTGTCGCTGCGCGGCGTCCGGCAGCACCCGGACGACGTCGGGCTGCCAGTCCACGCCGACGCGGTCGCCGTCTTCATGGGGCGCGCGGCCGTCGTTGGGGGTGAGCACGGTCAGCGCGCCCAGCGGCGTGTCCAGCTCGTACATCCACTGGCTGCCCAGGAAATAGCGGGTGGTGACGGTGCCGGTCAGCCTGCCCTGGCCGGCGGCCACCGGCAGCAGCTTTTCGGGCCGCAGGCAGACGCGCACGGCGTCGCCCTGGCGCAGGCCCTGCCCATCGACGTCCAGGCACAACTCCCCGCTGCGCACTTCCGCGCGCGTGCCCGCCCGCGTCACCGTGCCCGGCAGGAAATTCGTCTTGCCGACGAAGCGGGAAATGAACTCGCTGCCCGGATGCTCGTACATCCGGTACGGACGGTCGATCTGCGTCGCGCGTCCCTCCTGCATGACGACCACGCGATCGCTGATCGACAAGGCCTCGGCCTGGTCGTGGGTGACCATCAAGGTAGTGGTACCGGTCTTGCGCTGGATGGCTCGTAGCTCGAACTGCATATCCTCGCGCAGCTTGGCGTCCAGGTTCGACAGCGGCTCGTCCAGCAGCAGCACCGGCGGGCGGATCACCAGGGCGCGCGCCAGGGCCACGCGTTGCCGCTGGCCGCCGGACAGCTCGCGCGGATAGCGGTCGCCATGCTGGTCCAGCTTGACCAGCGCCAGCGCCTCGCGGGTGCGTTCGCGGCGCTCCGCGCGCGCCACCTTGCGCATGGACAGCCCGAACTCAACGTTGTCCGCCACCGTCAGGTGCGGGAACAGCGCATAGGTCTGGAACACGATGCCCAGGCCGCGCGTGTTGGGCGCCGCATGGGTGATATCGCGGCCGTCCAGCACCACCCGGCCGCGCGTGACTTCGGCGAAGCCCGCGATCATCTGCAGGGTGGTCGTCTTGCCACAGCCCGAAGGCCCCAGCAGGGACACGAACTCGCCTTGCTCCACGGCCAGGTCGAGATCCTGTACGACGCGCAGATCGCCGTAGTCCTTGGAAAGTTCTTCCAGGCGCAGAAATGACATGCCAGGCCCCGCCGTTTCGTGTGATGGATATCGGCCCCGCAGAGGCCGACGCTGCTCGATGCCGAGGCAGTCTAGGTTTCGTGGGCGAGGCCGGTCAATGGGGTTTTTCCGTACAGCCGATTATTTCTGTGTATTTTTCCGCTGTATAGAATTAGCATGTCGATGTGGCCCCATCTTATGCGAACCGACGGAATCCCTGATGACTCTTTCCGACGATCTGGAAAATGGAACCGGCGGCATGGCCGCCAGCGGCATGCCGGTGGATTCGGCTGCCCAGGGCGTGCTGCAACGCGCCTTCGCCGTATTGCGCGCGCTGGCGGACGCCAAGGGCGAAGCGCTGCGGCTCACCGAAATCGCCAAGCGCACCGGCCTGGCGCCCGCCACCGCGCACCGGGTGTTGCAGGGCCTGATCCAGGAGGACGCGGTGGAACAGCCCGCGGGCGGCAAGGCCTACCAGTTGAGCGTGGCCTTCTACGCGCTGGGATCGGCGGCGGGACGCTATCGATCGAACCTGCGGGAGATCTACCGGCCTTCCATGCTGCGGCTATGCGGCATGCTCAGCGACACCATCTTCATCCTGGTGCGCCAGGGTTTCGATGCGATCTGCCTGGACCGCATCGACGGTCCGTTCCCGGTGCGCTCGCATACCGGCGACATCGGCGGCCGCGTGCCGCTGGGGCTGGGCCAGGGCGCGCTGATCCTGCTGGCCAGCCTGCCGCCCGCCGAGCGCGAGGAAGTCATCCGCTTCAACATTCCGCGGCTGCATCACCTGGGCTTCATCGACGAGATCTCCATGCGGGTGCGCATCAAGCAATGCCTGGAATCGCGGTATGCGTATAGCGACGGGCCGGGCCTTTACCCCGGCATCGCCGGCCTGTCGGTGCCCATCGAGGATCGCAATGGCGATACGGTCGCGGCCCTGAGCGTCGCCGCGCCGCAGGAACGCCTCAGCGGCGAGCGCCTGCCACTGATCGTCGAAATGCTGCACAAGGAAGCGCGCGCCATCGGCGCGCAGATCAATCCTTTCGATCCGGCGCTGCGCCGGCCCAGCCATTTCCTGGGGCGTGGCAATCGGGAATAGCCGGGCAGGGCCGGTTTTACTACGTACAGGCTGTTTTTTCCAAATACAACCTGTGGAGCGTAAAGACGAAATACTACTTCCGAGTTGTATTTCATCAATACAACCGATAGACTGTATCCGGTCCGTCTATCGGAGCGCATATGGACTTCCCCGTCCGCACCCTGCAGCAACTACGGCCCGTGCTGCAAGGCTTCCGCAAGGCCAAGGGCCTGACCCAGGCACAACTCGCGGCACGGCTGGGCATCAGCCAGCAAAGCTACGCCAAACTGGAGGCCGCGCCCGCCAAGGCCAGCGTCGAACGCCTGTTCACCGTCCTGCAAATGCTGCGCGTGGAAGTCCACCTGCGCCCCATGGACCAGCAGGACGCCAACGCGTCCAGGTTGGAGTGGTGACATGGCGCGGAAGCCACTTCAGCTGAACATCTGGATGAACGGTTCGGCAGTCGGCGCGTGGCGCAACGAACCGGGCGGCTCTTCGCTGACGTACAGCGAGGCCTGGATCAACGATCCGGGCGGCCGCCCGCTCTCCCTGTCGCTGCCCTTCCGCCTGGGCAACACGCCCTACAAGGGCGCGATCGTTGATGACTTCTTCGATAACCTGCTGCCGGACAGCGACGTCATCCGGCGCCGGCTGGCGCAGCACCACCGCGCCGACAGCGCCGCTCCCTTCGACCTGTTGGCGGTGCTGGGCCGCGACTGCGTCGGCGCCATCCAATTGCTGCCACCGCATGAAGTCCCGGCCGGCCTGGACCGCATCGATGCCGAACCACTGACCGAAGCCGATATCGCGCTGATCCTGAGATCGGCCGTCAGCGGCGCGCCGCTGGGTCACGACGACCGTACCAGCGACCTGCGGCTCTCGATCGCCGGCGCACAGGAGAAAACCGCCCTGCTGCGCCAGCAGGGCCTATGGTTCCGTCCGCGCGGCAGCACACCGACCACGCATATCCTGAAACTGCCCCTGGGCCTGGTGGGCGCCATGCAGGCCGACATGCACGAATCCGTCGAGAACGAATGGCTATGCGCGCAGCTGGCCGCCGCGTACGGCCTGGCAGTCGCCCGTTGCGAAATCGCGCACTTCGAAGACCAGAAAGCGCTGGTCATCGAGCGTTTCGACCGCCGCTTCACGGATGCGGGTGCCATCGTCCGTCTGCCACAGGAAGACATGTGCCAGGCGCTGGGCATATCGCCGCTGCGCAAATACCAGGCGGACGGCGGACCAGGGATCACCGCCATCATCAAGAACGTACTGAACTCGTCGCAGCGCGAACAGGACGTCCTCGACTTCTACAAGGCACAGATCTTTTTCTGGATGCTGGCCGCCACCGATGGCCATGCCAAGAATTTCAGCATTGCCCTGCTGGCCGGCGGCAGATACCACGCGACGCCGCTGTACGACATCCTTTCGGCGCACCCCATCATCGGCACCAGGCGCGCGCAGCTCGCGCCGCAGCGCGCCAAACTGGCGATGGGCGTGAAAGGGGCCAGCGGATTGCATTACCGCCTCGCCGAGATCCGCCGCCGGCACTGGTACACGCACGCGCACGAAATCGGGCTGGATGCCGCGTCGGTGGACGGCATCATGCGGGAACTCATCGATGCGACCGAGCCCGCCATCGAGCACATCGCCGCAAGACTGCCACGGCATTTTCCCGCGCGTGTCGCGGAATCGATCTTCGCCGGGTTGCGCTCGCAGCGCGATAAGCTCTTGCAGCAGGACAGCGAGGTGGTTTGACGGCGACCGCCCGGCTCCGCGCGCCAGCCTTACGCCACCGACCGCACCCACGCCGCGAATTCCGCGCAAGGCTTGATGTCCAGCGTGCCCGGCGCACTGACCAGGTAATAGGACTCCCCGCTGCGCATGGCCACGTCCAGCGGGCGCGCCAGCATGCCCAGCGCCAGCTCCTCGCGCATATAGGCCTGCTGCGTCAGCGCGATGCCCGCACCCTGCACGGCCGCCTGCAGGCATAGCGCCGCATTCGCCAGCGGCACCAGGCGGGCGTCCGCCGCCGGCAATCCCTGCTGCGCCAGCCACGCGTCCCAGCTGGTCGGCGCGATCATCGAATGCAGGAGCTTATGTTCCAGCACGTCGCGCGGATGATGGATGGCGGCGGCCATCGACGGCGCGCAGGCCAGCGTCAGCACGTCGTCGAACAGCGCTTCGGCGTGCATGCCCGGCCACTGCCCATGGCCGCGCCGCACCACGAAATCCGCGTCGCCCAGGCTGACATCGTCGGCGCGCGTGACCGTGGCGACCTCCAGGTCGATGTCGGCATGGGACGCATAGAAGGTGGCCAGCCGCGGCATCAACCACTTGATGGCGAAACTGGGAATGACCTTCAGCCGCACACGCCGCGTCCTGCCCAGCGACGTGGCCTCGTGCACGGCTTCTTCCACGCGATCGAACAGTTCCGCCACGCGGGTGGCCAGCTGCATGCCGCTGGGCGTCAGGACGGCTTCGCGTCCTTCCTTGCGGCACAGCCGCGTATCCAGCGCGGCCTCCAGCGCGCGGATCTGGTGGCTGACGGCGCCGGGCGTGACGTGCAGGCTCTGCGCCGCGCGCGCGACACCGCCCGTGCGATTGACCGCGTCCAGCACGCGCAGCGGTCCCAGGATATTGCGCAACTTATGCATGATGCGTGAATGGTTCTCAATGTTTGCGAAAGAAATTCGGATGACGCACGCCGGCCTGCCTCCTATAGTCCCGATCAAAGACCGGTCAAGCCGACAACAAGAATTCTCAACATACAGCGACCATCGGTGTATCGGGAACATCCAGGAGGAGACATCATGAAAGCCATCATCCTTCGCCGCGCTGCAACAGCGGCCGCGGCTGCCTTGGCGCTGTGCGTCTCGGCGGCGCACGCGCGCGACGACTACCCCGCGCGTCCCTTGAAAATGATCGTGCCCTTCGCCGCCGGCAGCGCGGCGGATACCTTGTCGCGCGCGGTCGCCACCCAGCTGGCGACGCAGCTGGGCCAGGCCGTCGTCGTGGAAAACAAGGCGGGCGCGGGCGGCACGATAGGCACGATGGATATCGCCCGCGCGGCTCCCGACGGCTACACCATCGGGCTGGCCGCGCAAGGCACGCTGATCACCAACCAGGCGCTGTACGACAAGCCCGGCTACGACTCGCTGAAGGACTTCACGCCCATCGCGGTGCTGGCGGACGTGGCCAATGTGCTGGTAGTCGCGCCCGAGTCCCCCTACACGTCGGTCGGCGCGCTGGCCCAGGCCATCAAGGCCCAGCCCGCCAACAAGTTCAGCTTTTCTTCCAGTGGCGTCGGTACCAGCCACCACATCGCCGGCGTGGTGCTGGGCCAGTACCTGGGCAAGCCGCTCATGCATGTGGCCTACACCGGCGCGCCGCAGGGCATGGTAGCGATCATGAGCCGGGAAGTCGACATGGGCCTGTACAACATACCGGCCGCGCTGGGCCTGATACGCGGCGGCAAGCTCAAGCCGCTGGCCGTGACCAGCCTGGAACGGTCGCCGCTGATGCCGGACGTGCCGTCGCTGAACGAGAGCGGCATGAAGGATTTCGAAGTCACGCTGTGGTTCGGCATCATCGCGCCGGCCGGCGTCCCGGCCGACCGCGTGGCGCGCCTGCACAAGGAGCTGAACGCGGTGATGAGCCAGCCCGCGATGCGCGCCAAGCTGACCGAACAAGGCTATGACGTCGCCAAGACGCCACTGGCGCCACCGGGGGATTTCACGGCGCTGATCCGCCGCGACCTGGACAAATGGCTGCCGGTGCTGAAGACGATGAAGGGAGGCGCGCAATGACGGTGCCGGATACCGAAGCCGCCCCGGGCGCGACGATCGCGCAGACGCTGGCCGCGTTCACGGTCCGCACGCAGCTCGCCGACATCGCGCCGCTGGCGCTGGAGCACGCCAAGATGAGCCTGGCCAGCACCATCGCCAGCGCGTCCATGGGCTATCGCATCCCCTCGGCGGAAATCATCCGCCGGCTGGAAACCGGCGACGCCGGCGCGCCGCAGGCCACGCTCTGGTTCGACGGCGCGCGGCTGCCCGTGGCGCGGGCCGCGCGCGTCAACGCCGTGGCCAGCGACGCCGCCGCGTCGGACGACAGCGACCTGCGCAGCATCGCCCATATCGGCACCATCATCAGCACGGCGGCATTGGCGCTGGCCGAATGGCTGAATCGCCCCGGCCGCGACGTGCTGGCCGCCATGGTGCTGGGCTACGAGGTCGCCGGACGCATGGACGAATCGATGACGCCGGGCCGCATGCAGCGCGGCTTCCACGGATCGGTGTCGACGGTGTTCGGCGCCGCCGTGTCCGCCGGACGACTGCTGGGCCTGGACGAGCAGGCGATGACGCATGCCATCGCGCTATCCGCGACGTCGATCGGCGGCATGGCGTTGGCGGCCGACACCAGTTGTTCTCGCGAGTACCATGCCGGCATGGCCGCCATGGCGGGCATCCAGGCCGCATTGGCGGCGGGCGCCGGTTTCCAGGGCGACCCGCGCATCCTCGAAGCGCCGCGCGGCTTCCTGCAGGCCATGGGCGGACAGGCGGCCGACGACATCGTGCGCGACCTGGGCGCATCCTGGGACATCGTGACGGACATGGCGATCAAGCTGATGCCCGGCGCCCATCCCTTCCACGCCGTCGCGGAAGCCGCGGCCACCGCGGCGCGCGAACATGACGTCGATCCATCCCGGGTACGGAGCATCGTCGTATCCGCCGCGGTGCAGCACACGACCTTCGGCGGCGCGGCGCACCCACGCAACCTGGTGGAAGCCGCCCACAGCGTCGCCTACTTCGTGGCCGCGTCCGTGGTCGATCGCGGATTCGGTTGGGACAACCTGAGCCCGGAAAAAATGGCCGATCCGCGCATCGCGGCGCTGCAGGACAAGGTGCGCTATGCCAGCGAGCCGCCGCCCCTGCCCGATCGTTTCCCGCATCGCCACGGCGGCAGCGTCGCCATCCATATGGACGACGGCAGCGTGCACCAGGCGACCTGCCGCGCCGCGCGCGGCGCCGGTTCGCGCGGCATCGAGTGGGCAGACGTGGAAGACAAGTATCGCCAGCTCGCGCCACGCGCCGGCCTGGATGCCGGCCGGGTGGCGCAGACCTGGTCGATGATCCGCGATCTGGATCATCTGGACGATGTGTCGCTGCTGGTCCGCGGGCTCATGCTGCGATAAACGCGCGACCTGCCCAAACGGCGCCGCGCGCGTCGCTGCTGGCCGCCCGGCATGGAAGCCGTGTCCGACTGCCATGTCGAAAACGTGCAGTCTGCTATGTCGATTGCGTGACGTGCCGGGCTGACTCGCGTGACTAGTATTGCGTGACACGCGTACGGGCCGACCCGCGGCCCCGAGCGCGCAAAAGCGTAGGCATCGCGCCTACCGATAACATCCAGGAGACAGACATGTTGCGATTCCTTATCGGCTGTGTCGCCGCCCTGATGCTGGCCGCGCCCGCGGCCGCCGCCGACGGCTTTCCTTCCCGGCCCATCGTCATGCTGGTCGCCGTGGCGCCCGGCGGCACGCTGGACACGCTGGCGCGCCAGATTGCCAGCGGACTGACCACCGAACTGGGCCAATCCGTCGTGGTGGAGAACACCACCGGTGCGGGCGGCCTGATCGGCTACCAACGCCTGATGAAGTCGGAGCCCGACGGCTACACCCTGATGTTCAGCAATATGTCGCTGGCCATCATTCCCCTGCTCTATCCCACCGCCCACGTCGACCCCGTCCGCGACCTGAGCCCCATCGGCATGGTGGCCACCGTGCCCATGGTGCTTTCGGTGAGCAACCGCAGCGGCCTGACCAGCCTGCCCGAGATGCTCAAGCGCATGCGGTCGGGCGGGCCCAAGCTCAACTTCGGCTCGGGCGGTCCGGGCACCACCGCGCACCTGGGTGAAGGCTTGTTCCTGCACATCTCCAAGACGCAGGGCGAGCTGATCCAGTATCGCGGCTCGGGGCCCGCCATCGCCGACCTGATGGCGGGCACCATCGACGCCGTCATCGACCAGACGGTGACGATGCTGCCCTTGCACAAGGACAAGCGCATCCGCGCCATCGCCGTATCGTCGCCGCAGCGGCTCCCACAGCTGCCCGATGTCCCCACCTTCGCGGAAGGCGGCCTGCCCGCCTTCGACCTGGCCATATGGAACGGCGTGGTCGCGCCGCGCAACACGCCCAAGCCGGTCGTCGACAGGATCGCCGCGGCGCTGTCCAAGGTGCTCGACAGCCCGCAGTACAAGAGCCGCATCGACCAACTCGCCGCCATCATTCCCGACGCGGCGCAGCGGGGTCCCGCGCCAATGTCCGCCATGCTCGCCAAGGACGTCAAGGAAGTGGCGTCGCTGGCGAAACAGATCGGGCTGACGCCGCAGCAGTGAGCGGCGGACGAAAGCCGGGCACTCATCGTGATCCATCTTCCCTGAAGGAGACAACATGCAATCGGAGACTTACGGATTCATCGGCCTTGGCAATATGGGCGGCCCCATGGCCGGACGCCTGCTCGATGCGGGCTACGGCCTGGCGGTGTACGACACCGTCGCCGCGGCCGTGCAAGGCCTGGCCGGCAAGGGAGCGGCCGCCTGCACCGGCGGTCGTGAGGTCGCCGACAAGGCCGAGACGATCTTCCTGAGCCTGCCCACGCCGGAGATCGTGCAACGGGTCGCCACGGATCCCGATGGCCTGATCGCCGGCAGCCGGGTCAAGCGCGTGGTGGATCTGTCGACCATAGGCCCGCGGGCGGCCAGGGAGATCAGCGCCGCGCTCGCCAAACGCGGCATCCTGTACGTGGACGCGCCCGTCAGCGGCGGCGTGGGCGGCGCGCGCAACGGCACGTTGGCGATCATGGCGGCCTGCCCGCGCGACGAATACGACGCGCTGGTGCCGGTGCTGAAGCACTTCGGCCCGACGTTCTACATGGGTGAGAAAGCCGGCATGGGCCAGAGCATGAAGCTGGCCAATAACCTGATGTCGGCGGCCGCCGTCGCCATCACGTCCGAAGCCATGGCCATGGGCGTGAAGGCCGGCCTGGATGCCAAGACCATGCTGGACGTGATCAATTCCGGCTCGGGCCGCAACACCGCCAGCCAGGACAAGTTTCCACGCGCGGTGCTGACGGGCACCTTCGACATCGGCTTCGCCGCCAAGCTGGCCTACAAGGACGTGCGCCTGTGCGTGGACGAAGCCGAGGCCATCGGGGTACCCATGGTGGTCGGATCGGCGGTGCGTGAAATGCTGGTCCTGGCGCAAGCCATGTGCGGCGAGAATGCCGATTACACACACGTCGCCAAGGCGGTGGAAACCATCGCCGGCGTTTCGATACGACACGCCGCGCCGGCGAAATAGGCAGGTCCGTGGCACCCGGGCGCGCTCGCGCCCGGTCCCGTTTCACTCCCCCCAGATCAAAAACAACGGCCCCGCCAAGCAGGTGCTTGCCTTATACGTGCATATGCAACTAATATGGTTGCATATGCACGTATAAGGCATCATGGACCCATTACCCCGCAAACGCCCACCGTCGCCCTGTAATTGCGGCGCGTTGCGCAAGGCCGCGCGCCGCATATCCCGGCTGTACGACGAAGCCTTGGCGCCCGTCGGCATCGGCGCCGGCCAACACGCGATCCTCGCCGAACTCGCCCGCTGGGCCGATGACGCCCCCACCCTATGGGAGCTGGCCGATGCCCTGGTGCTGGATCGCACCACCATCGGACGCAACCTGCGACCACTCGAACGGGACGGCTACGTCGACATCCGCCCCTGCGCGATCGATCGCAGGAAAAAACGGGTCGGGCTGACGCCGGCGGGACGCCGGAAACTGGCTGAGTCCGCCATCCACTGGCAGCAGGCGCAAGACGCGTTCGAGCGGAGTTTCGGACCGGCGCAAGCCCGTTCGCTGCGTTCGCGGCTCCTGGCCATCGCCAACACCCAAGACATCGACATCAACGACAGCGGGACCATGCAGCCCATGGTCCAGACCCCATACCTGAAGGAACATGATGAGTGAAGCAGCGATACGAGACGACGACGCGCCTGCGCGACAGAGCACGCAAAGGAAATTCCTGATCCTGGTCACGCTCAGCCTGATCTCTTCCCTGATCATGCTGGACTCAAACATCGTCGCGGTCGCGCTGCCTTCGATCGCCAGGTCGCTCGGCGCGAATTTCACCGAGATCGAATGGGTCGTCAGTGCCTACATACTGCCTTTCGCCGCGCTCCTGCTGGCGGCCGGCGCCTATGCCGACCGGCACGGCCGCAAGCTCGCCATGCTGATCGGGATCACCCTATTCACGGTGGCTTCCGGCATCTGCGGAATGGCCAGCTCCGCGCTCATGCTGAACCTGGCGCGCGCGCTGCAGGGGGTCGGGGCAAGCCTGCTCCTGACCGCCTCGATGGCCGTCATCAATCACACCTTCTCCGGGGCCGAACGCGCGCGGGCCTACGCCTTCTGGGGCGCTTGCCAGGGAATCGCCATTACCTGCGGTCCGATCATCGGCGGCGCCATCACCACCTTCCTGGGCTGGAGATGGGCTTTCCTGATGAACCTGCCCATCTGTTTGGTGCTGTTCGCCGCCGCCTGCCTGGCAGTCCACGAATCCTCCGACCACGAAGCCAAGCGCCTGGACTACGCGGGTATCGTGACCTTCAGCGGTGGCCTGTTCTGCCTGATCTGGGCGCTGATCGATGGCAATGGCGTTGGTTGGTCCAGCCATGAGATCCTGGCGCTGCTGGGAGGCGCGGCGGTCCTGCTCGTGGCCTTCTATTTCGTCGAAGCGCGGCAACAGCGCCCGATGATCGATTTCTCGCTGTTCCGCCGCCCGACCTTTCTCGGGTCCGCCTTCGCCATGCTGGGCTATGCAGGCGGCGCGCAGGTGCTCATCTTCTTCCTACCCCTGCTTCTGCAAAACGCCTACGGTTACGCGCCGGCCGCGGCCGGCCTGGCCATGCTGCCGTTCGCGCTGCCGATGTTCCTGACACCGCGTTTCGGCGCGCGGCTGGCGTCTCGCTATTCAGGACGCACCCTGCTTACGCTGGCGCTCGCGATCACGGCGGCCGGCAATGCGCTGATGCATCTGCTGGCAGGATCGCGGGCGTCGTATCCGGTCTTCGCGATCGGCATGTTCATCGCCGGCATCGGCGCCGGCATGCTCAATAGCGAAAGCGTGAAAGTCATGCAGGGGGCGGTTCCGGCGCAACGCGCCGGCATGGCGTCCGGCATCACGGCGACCACCCGCTTCGTCGGCCTGCTGGTCGGGGTGGCGGCGCTGGGCGCGGTCCTGGCGGCGGGCGTGAGCCGCCGTTTCATGGCCTCGGCCGACCTCCACGGGCTGGATACCGGTCTGGTGGCCGCCGCGGCCAGGCGCGTGGCGTCCGGCGATATCAACGGCGTCATCGGCGCGCTGGGCATGCAGGCGCAGGACGCGATCCATGCGGCGGCGGCAGCCGCGTTCGCCGGTGGGTTTGCCGACACCAGCCTGATCGCCGCGGGGGTCGCCGCCATCAGCTGCATGCTGGCCTTCGTCCTGGTCCGGGCCGCCGAAACCGCACCCGCCAAAGGAAAGCAAGCCGCCGCCCTGGCGCCGGCCATGGAATAGTCCCCGGCCGAGCAGGGTATTCGCCACCACTCCCCGCCGCGCCGCCTGCGCGGGTTACAGCTGAAGAACCTGGAGCACCGCGTCGGCGAAGGCCTTGGGTGCCTCCTGCGGCAGGTTGTGACCGATGCCGCCCTGTACATCGCGGTGCTGGTACTTGCCCGTGAACTTCTTGGCATAGGCCGATGGCGCCTGATGCGGCGCGCCGTTGGCGTCTCCCTCCAGCGTGATGGTGGGTACGGATATCGTCGGCAGCCGGGCCAGCCGCGTTTCTAGATCGTCATACCTGGCTTCGCCCGCCGCCAATGCCAGCCGCCAGCGATAGTTGTGGATCACGACCGCCACGTGATCCGGGTTATCGAATGCTGTCGCGGTCCTGCGATACGTCGCATCGTCGAAGCCGTACCGCGGCGATGCGTTACGCCAGACCAACTTGTTGAACTCGTCCCGGTTGCGCGCGTAACCCTCGGCGCCCCGTTCGGTGGCGAAGTAGTACTGGAACCAGGCCGCGAGTTCGGCGGCGGGCGGCGCCGGGTTCCGATTGGCCTCCTGGCTGCCGATCAGGTAGCCGCTGGCGCACACCAGCGCGCGGCATCGCTCGGGCCAGAGGGCGGCGACGATATTGGCGGCGCGACCGCCCCAATCGAAGCCGGCAAGCACGGCCTTGTCGATCTTCAAGCTGTCCATCAGCACGATGAGGTCTGCCGCGAACACCGATTGCTGGCCATTGCGCGGCGTGTCCGCCGAGAGGAAGCGGGTCGTACCGTACCCCCGCAGGTAGGGCACGATGACGCGATAGCCCGCGGCCGCGAGCAGGGGTGCGACGTCGGCGTAGCTATGGATATCGTGCGGCCACCCGTGCAACAGGATGACCACGGGCCCAGTGGCGGGCCCTGCCTCGGCATAACCCACATTCAGTGGTCCGGCGTTCACGTTGCGCAGCGGTGCGAACGGCTCGGGCGATGGAGAAGCCGCGCGATTTGTCGTCGCAAGTTCCGGCGTCGACGCCGGCGCGGGCGCGGCGCGGGCCGTGTCCATCGGGTCCAGCCAGGATAGGCCACCGACCGCCGTGGCAGCGGCCAACAGCTGCCGGCGTTGCGTGCTAAATGATTTGGGCATAACGGGTACTTCCTCGGATGACTGGCGCCGCGCCTGGATCGGCACGGCGCCCGGGTTCACAGTTCGGGGCTCAATGTGCCCATGCCGCCGCGCCTTTCCAACATGCTGCCCAGCTGGAGGATGAGATCCTCGTTCAGCCAGCGCGACACCAGTTGGACGTTGATCGGCAGCTTTTCCGAGCTCATCGCATAGGGCACCGAAAGCGCCGGCAATCCGGTCAGGTTGAAGGCCGACGTCGCGCTCATGACGTGCAGCCAGGACACCGACTTGCCATTCACGGTCAGTTCCTGCGCGCCGTGCGGCGTGGCGGTCATGGGCGTGACGGGACACAACAGCACGTCGTACTGGTTGAACCAGCCGGCGAAGGCGCTGCGCAAGGCCTCGGCTTTCCTCAATGCGGCATTGAAGTCGACGAACGTGGGGTCGGACGATTCATAGATGCCCTTGCCCACCGCGTGCAGCTGGTCCTCCCGCCCTTTTGCCAGCTTCCTGATTTCGGGCACCAGCTCGCCGTAGACCAGCAGCATCAGGGGCGACAGCGGATCGTCCAGGAAGGGCAGCGCGACCTCTTCCACCTGGCAGCCCAGCTCCTTCAACTGCGCCGCGGCCCGTGACACCGCCGCGGTGATTTCCGGCTCGACGGGACCGAAGGCCGCGTCGGACACCCAACCGACGCGTATCGTCTGACCCGCGCGGCGCGGGTTGTCCGCTTGCGCGTTTCGCGCATGGACCGCATAGCCGTCCACGCCATCCGGGCCGCGCAGTATCGAATAGGCGAAGGCCACGTCGCGTACGGTGCGCGCCATGGGGCCGACATGCCACCATTGGGAAGTGACCCTGGGATAGTGCCCCGTATACGGGATGCGTCCATGCGTTGCCTTCAGCGCGGCGATGCCGGTGAAGGCGGCGGGCCCACGCACCGAGATGGCGACGTCGCTGCCGATGCCCAGGGGCGACATGCCCGCGGCAATCGCGGCGGACTCGCCTCCGGACGAACCGCCGGGCGTGCGCTCCAGGTTCCAGGGATTATTGGTGCGTCCGGTCAGGCGGTTGTCGGACTCGGTCCACGTGGAGAACTCGGGTAGATTGGTCTTGGCCAGGATGATGCCGCCCGCCGCCTTCATGCGGGCCACGGTGCTCGCATCGTTCGCTGGCACATTGCCGGCGAACAGCAGCGATCCATGCTGCGTCGGTATCCCCGCCGTATCCAGGGAGTCTTTCACGGTGAAGGGGACGCCATGCAAGGGCCCCAGCGTGTCGCCCCGGGCCACGGCCTCGTCCGCATCGGCCGCCTGGGCGAGCGCATGCTCGTTGAGCGTCACGATCGCATTGATCTTGGGATTCACCGCGGCGATGCGCTCCAGATGCGCCTGCATCACTTGCACCGCCGATAGTTCGCCACTGCGAATCAGGCCGGCAAGCGCGGTCGCGTCGCATCGTGTGATTTCAGTTTTCATGGTTCAAATCAGGTAGGGAAATTCGTTGAAAAACAAACCTACCAAGCGCTTGGTAGGGAAATACTAAGCGCGGCATGCGAGGAGCGTCAAGCCCTATCTAACACTTGGTAGGCTAATCGATTACAATGGCGCCGGGAGGTATTCAGAATGAGCAGCAATTCACGCGAGGCTATCCTGGCGGCCGCCAGGAAGGCGGCCCAGGCGCATGGCTACAACGGACTCAACTTCCGGGACCTGGCCACTGAGGTCGGCATCAAGGCGGCCAGCATCTATCACCACTTCCCCAGCAAGACCGACCTGGGCGTGGCGCTGGCGCGGCGCTACTGGGAAGACGCCGCGGCGGACCTGGACGCCATGCTCGAAAGCAACGCCGACCCGCTGGCCTGCCTGCGCTGGTATCCGGTAACCTTCCGCCGCGCGCTGGAACAGGACAATCGCATGTGCCTGTGCAGCTTCATGGCGTCCGAGGTCGACGACCTGCCGCCGCAGATCCGGACCGAAGTCCTGCGCTTCACCGACGTGAACGTTGCATGGCTAAGCAAGGTGCTGATCGCGGCGGGTGTCGTGCAGCCCGCGCAAGCCCAACAGCGCGCATATGCAATTTTCGCGGCCATCTCCGGCGCCCAGCTCGCCGCGCGCGGAAGAGGCGATATTTCGCTGTATGACGCCATCGTGGAGGGGTGCCGATCCAGCGGCCTGCTGCCGGGCTGAGGCGCGACCGCCGCGCCGGCGGCGACTTCAGGAAAACACCGCGGGATCCGGCGCCCAGCTCCCGCGGGCAATCATGTCCTGGATCTGCCGCCGCAATATCGTGCGGAGTATCCGCACCGCCTTGGTCGATGGCCGTTGCGTGGACGCGGCGATCAGCAGGGATCGCGTGATGCCAGGCTGCGCGATGCGCCAGATGCGCATGCGGCCCTGCGCGATCTGATGCGCCACGCAGGAGTACGACAGCACCGCATAACCCAGCCCGTTTTCCACCAGCTGCAGCATGGCATGCATGGCGTCGACTTCCATCTCGACGTTCGGCTCCAGTCCCAGCGCCGCCAGCGCTTCGTCGACCAGCACGCGCACGCCGTGCGGCCGGCCGGGCAGGATCATGGGCAGGCAGCTCAGCCGCGTCGCCTGCACCGGCCCCGTGCCCACGCCTGCCGGGTCGTCGCGCGGTCCCAGCAGGAACAACTCGTCGGTCAACAGGGATTCCGCCCGCAGCGAAGGAATATTCAGCCGTGGCGCATCGTAGAGGATGGCGATGTCGGTCAGGCCATTGCCCAGCCACTCCAGCACGTGGCCGCTATAGCCTTCCATGAACTTCAGCGATATGCCGGGAACGGCACGGCGAAACGCCTGGATCAGCGGGACGGACAACACCGCCGAGATCGACGCCGGCATGCCGATCACCACCGGGCCCTGCGGCACCGCGCCGGACGCCTTCACGGCGGTGACGGCGGTGCGCGTGCTTTCGACGATGCCGCGCGCATATTGCGCGAGCAGCACGCCGGCCTCTGTCAGCAGCACGCCCCGGCCCGTGCGATGGAACAGCGCCACGCCCAGCTCTTCTTCCAGCGCCTTGACGCGCCGGCTCAGTATGGGCTGGCTGATGGACAGGCGCATGGCCGCCCGCGAATAGGCGCCCGCGTCGGCGATGCCGATGAACGTTTCCAGCTGTCGTAGTTCCATCGCGCGGTCCGCCCTGATGGAAAATGCCGGCAGCCGCGCCGTGTCAGGCGGCGGCGCGCTGCGTGGGATATTGCCCGTCGGTGACGGCGTCCTGCCAATCGGCCTTGCCCAGCGACGTCGCCATATGGATCATGTAGGTATCGGTTGCCGCGCCGTGCCAGTGTCGTTCGTTGGGCCCGATCCACACCACGTCGCCCTGGCGGATCATCTGCGGCTCCTGCCCGTCCAGGCAGATCCAGCCGCATCCGGCCGTGACGTGCAGCACCTGCCCGTACTCGTGCGTATGCCAATGCGTGCGCGCGCCCGGCGAGAAGAACACGTTGTTGATGCCGACGTTGTCCATGGTGGGCATGACCGGATCCGCCCACACCACGCCCGTGAACGTGGGGCCGCGCTGTTCGGATGGGATGCCGTTCGCCCTGCCGTGAAATACCTTCATTGCTGTCTCCTGTGGGATAGCCGGATGATCGAGCAGCTCGATGGCGAACATGAGCTGCCGAAGCTGCGATACGCGCCGAAGCGGCGGTAAACGCCGAAGCCGCGCCGCTCAGCCGCGGGCCGCTTCGGCTTCGTAGGCGGCGATGGCCTCGCTGGCCACGCGGAAGGCCGCCAGCGCCAGCGGCACGCCGCAATAGATCGCCGCCTGCAGCAGCACGGCCCGTATTTCCTCGCGCGTGCAGCCATTGCGCAGCGCGCCCTTCACGTGCGAGGCAAGCTCGTGATGCTGGCTCATCGCCGTGAGCATTGCCAGGTTGACCAGGCTGCGGGTCTTGAACGGCAAGGTGTCGTCACCCCAGATCTCGCCCCAACAGTATTCCGTCACCAGCTTCTGCATCGGACGATTGAAATCGTCGGCCGCGTTCCAGGATTTCTCCACATGGGCGGCGCCCAGCACAGCCTTGCGATTCTGGAAGCCTTTCTGGAAGAGCTCGTCGTTTGCCATCGTGATTCCTTTTGTCGGCGCGGCCCGCGCCCGCGGCTGCCGCATGCCGCGCGGGGTGCCGGAGGACCCTACGCGGTAATTGCGATAATACAATCGTGCAATCATATAGTAAATGGAGAAGCGGCCGGGGGCCGCCGCCGGCTAGGGTTATCACTAGCCAGTCGATCCTCACGACGATGATACAGTCATACAATCATAAGAACTTAAAGACAGAACGTAGAGACAACGCGGCGGCCGGCGCCGGCAGTCCCGGCACGACGCGGCCACCGTCACGCAACCCGCAGGAGGAGGAGGCCCCAGGGCCCCGCCACCGCCCATGGCAGCGCAGCGCCGTGGGCGCAAGGCATGCGCCCGCCGGCCCGCGATCGCCATGAAGAAATCCGGAGCCATGCTTGCCGCCGCGCTGTTGTCCGGCCTGTTGTCCGCCACGCCGGCCCAGGCCGAATACCCCGACCGTCCCTTGCGCATGATCGTGCCCTTCGGCGCTGGCGGCGGTGTCGATGCGCTGGCGCGGCCGCTGGCCAAGGAATTGAGCCAGATACTGGGCCAGAGCGTCATCGTCGAGAACAAGCCCAGCACCAATGGCCAGATCGGCATGGCCGAAGTCGCGCGGGCAGCGCCCGACGGCTACACGATCGTGATGAGCTCGGCCGCCTACGCCATCACCCCGGCGTTCTACCAGGACCTGCCCTACGACATCCGCAAGGACTACGCGCCGGTGACCATATTGGCGTCCAATCCGCTGGTGCTGGTGGCGTCCACGCATTTCAAGGCATCCACCGTGCAGGACATGATCGCCATGGCGCGCGCCAGGTCGGGATCGGTGAACTTCGCCGCGCCAGGCAACAGCGGCATCCACTTCCTGGCCGGCGAGTTGATGGGCAGCGTGGCCGGCGTCAAATGGACCAGCGTCCCGTACAAGGGAGCCGGGCCCGCCTTTCCCGACCTGATCAGCGGCCAGGTCGACGTCATGTTCGACAATCCCGCGTCGTCGCTGCCCTTCGTGCAGTCGGGCCGCCTGAAACTGATCGCGACCACCGGCCAGCAACGGCTCGCGGCCGCCGGCAACGCGCCCACCGTGGCCGAAACGCTGCCGGGCTTCGACGCCGCCAACTGGTTCGTGCTGGCCGCGCCGGCCGGCACCCCGCCCGACCGCATCCAGAAGCTGTACGACGCCAGCAAGCGCGCAATGCGTCAGCCCGCCCTGGTCGAGTTCATGGACCGCAACGGTATCGGCGCCATCCTCAGCACACCCGCGGAAGCCGCCGGCTATATCCAGGCCGAGGCCGACAAATGGGGCGGTGTCGTGCGCGACAACCGGCTGGCCGTCCAATAACCAAGGAGCCGACATGCAGGATCTGCAAATGCTTTGCGACGGCCGCTGGGTGAACGCCCAGAACGGCGAATGGCTGGAGACCTTCAATCCGTATACCGGTGCAGCCTGGGCGCGGGTGCCGCGCGCGGGCGTGGAGGACGTCGACCGTGCCGTGCAGGCGGCAAGGCGCGCCTACGTCGGCCCGGCCTGGCGCAACCTGACGCCCACCGCGCGCGGCGCCCTGCTGCGCCGCCTGGGCGACCTGGTGGCGCGCGACGCCGATGAACTGGCCGAGCTGGAAACCCGCGACAACGGCAAACTGATCTCCGAAATGCGCGCGCAGATGCGCTATATGCCGCAGTGGTACTACTACTTCGGCGGCCTGGCCGACAAGGTGGAAGGCCGCGTCATTCCCATCGACAAGCCCGACTGCTTCAACTTCACCTGGGACGAGCCGCTGGGCGTGGTCGCCGCCATCACGCCATGGAATTCGCCGCTGCTGCTGGCCACATGGAAGCTGGCGCCCGCGCTGGCGGCCGGCAACACCGTGGTCTGGAAGCCTTCGGAACACTCGACCGCATCGGCGCTGGCCTTCGGCCGCCTGTTCGAGGAAGCCGGCTTCCCGCCGGGCGTGGTCAATATCGTCAGCGGCCTGGGCAGCGACATCGGCGAAGCGCTGGTGACGCATCCCGACGTCGCCAAGGTGGCCTTCACCGGCGGCGACCAGACCGGCCAGCACGTCTACGAAATGGCCGCGCGCGGCATCAAGCCCGTCACGCTGGAGCTGGGCGGCAAATCCGCCAACATCATCTGCGCCGACGCCGACCTGGACAACGCCGTCAAGGGCGCGGTGTCCGGCATCTTCGCGGCCACGGGGCAGACCTGCATCGCCGGATCGCGCGCGCTCGTGCACCGGGACATCCACGACAGCTTCGTCGACAAGCTCGTCGCCTTCGCGCGCACGGCGCGCATGGGCGATCCCGCGCTGCCGGAAACCCAGATCGGCCCCGTCACCACGCAGGCGCAGCTGAAGAAAATCCTGGACTACATCGACATCGCCCGCGCCGGCGGCGCGCGCTGCGTGCTGGGCGGCACGCCGGGCAGCCGCCCCGAATGCGGCCGCGGCTGGTTCGTCGAGCCCACCATCTTCTGCGACGTGCGTCCCGACATGCGCATCGCGCAGGAAGAGGTGTTCGGGCCGGTGTTGTGCGTCATTCCGTTCGACAACGACGACGAGGCCGTGCGCATCGCCAACGACACCCGCTACGGATTGGCGGCCGGACTATGGACGCGCGACATGGGGCGAGCCCTGAACCTGTCGCGCCGGCTGGAAGCCGGCACGGTATGGGTCAACACCTACCGGGCGACCAGCTTTCTTTCGCCGTTCGGCGGCTATAAACGTTCGGGCATAGGCCGCGAAAGCGGGCTGTCGGCGATCCGCGAATACCTGCAGGAAAAAAGCGTATGGATAAGCACGGGCGGGGACGTGCCCAATCCCTTCGTCATGCGTTAGGCATCCGCGCAACATGGGGCGTTGCGACGCGGCGATCCGCCACTCTGGAACGCGGGAGCGGTGCGCCCCGGGTTAAAATGCGCCCCATTGCCGCCACGCGGCCACCCATTTGCCAAACTACCGCATGAAAGCTGCCGTTGCCGCGCCCGAAGGCGATTTCAAAGTGCCGCGTGCCGCATCCGTACTGCGGCACAGCGTTACCGAAAGCATACGCAACGCCATCCTGGTGGGGCGCTTCGCGCCTGGCGAACGACTGCCGGAGCGCGAGCTCTGCGAGATGACCGGGGTAAGCCGCACCCTGGTGCGGGAGGCGCTGCGGCAGCTGGAATCCGAAGGCCTGATCCACGTGATCCCGCATCGCGGGCCGGTGGTGGACAGGCTTACGCCGGAACAGGCCGAAGGTATCTATCAAGTGCGCGAAGAACTGGAAGGCCTGGCGTGCCAGCTGTTCGCCGAACATGCCAGCGACGCACAACGCAAGGCGCTGCAAGAGGCCTTCCAGGCGCTGAAGCGCGCGATGACGCACGGCACCGCGCTGGAAAAGCTGACGGCCAAGAACTTCTTCTACCAGCAGCTGCTGGATGGCGCGGGCAACGAGGCGTTGACCACCACACTGCGGCTGCTGAACTCCCGCGTCATGCTGCTGCGTTCGACCTCGATGCAGGCGCCCGGGCGGTCGAAGAAAAGCCTGGCCGAACTGGCGGATGTGATCGACGCCGTGGCGGCACGCGATGGCAAGGCTGCCCGCCGCGCCGGCAGCCTGCACGTGCGCAATGCGGCCAAGGTTGCCATCGAGATCCTGCGGCAAGGCGATGAAGCCGCCGAAGAGGAATCCGCCGCCGCGACCTGAAGCCGCGGCAGGCCCCCAGGGAACGGACCAGCCCAGCCGGCGCATCGATTCGGCCTGCGTCACCACGCAATCCCTTTCCTGATCGTTCCCAAACGCAGACAGCGAACGACCCGCCGCGCCCCTGGCCCGGAGCGCCGGACGGTTGCGCTCGGCCCTTGCGCAAGCTCCGCGGACGATATATCTTTTATCGAAATGCCATTTCGATAAACGGAACAATAAGATGAATACATCGATCGCCACCGAGGAGATGGACCTGCAGGCGCCTTCGGCGAACCCGACCGGTACGGCGCCCTGCGCCGTGCAACTGGGACAGTTCGTCGCCGGCGTCCGCGCCGACCGCCTGCCCGCTCAGGTCGTGGACCACGCCAAGAGCCGCCTCGTGGACTGCCTGGCCACCGCGATCTCGTCGCGCGCTCTGCCCGTGCCAGCCGTGGCCGGCGCTTTCGTCGCCGACAGCCGCGGGGGCGCGAGCATCGTCGGAAGGCGGCAGTGCGCCGCCGCCGTCGACGCCAGCTTCGTCAACGCCACGCTGATCAATGGCAGCACGCATGACGATTTCCTGGCCAAGTCCCACGCCGGCGCCGTGGTCGTCCCGGCCGCGCTGGCATTGATCGAGGAACATGGCGGGACCGGCGCCGACCTGCTGGCCGCCATCGTCGCGGGCTACGAAGTCACGGCGCGCGCCTACCTGGGCGGGCCGGGGATGCTTCCGCGCTTCCGGGCGACGGGCGTGCCCGGCGCGGTCGGCGCCGCCGCGGCGGCCGCGCGCGCACTGCGGCTGGACGCCAGGGGCGCTATGCATGCGCTCGGCCTGGGCGCCATGTTCGCCTCCGGCTTCGGCGAAGGCTTCCACTCCGGCACGATGGACGTCAAGCTGAACGTCGGCTGGGCCAGCCGCAGCGGCACATCGGCGGCGCTGCTGGCCCGTGCGGGCGCCACCGCCTCGCCGACGATCTTCGAGGGCACGTCCGGGTTCTTCCATGCCTTCTCCAATGGCGTCGACAGCGCGCCGCGCACCGTGGAAGGCCTGGGCGAGAAATTCCTGATCGAGGACACGCTCTACAAGGAGCGCCCGGTCTGCATCTTCGTGCAGACCCCGGTCGAACTGGCGCATCGCCTGGTCCGCCAGCATGGCTTCGATCCGGCGGCGATCGAACACGTGCGCATCCATGCGCCGATCGCCACGTACACCAATCCCGGCTACCAGAATGCCGCGCCTTTCGCGACCGCGCTGAAAGCGCGCATCAGCGCCAGCTTCACGGTGGCGGCGGCCCTGCTGGGTCGTCCGATCGACACCTACGAATACTACGACCACACCGACGATGCGGAGGTGCTGGCGTTGGCAAAACGCGTGCAGCTCGTCGAGCCCACCTCCGACATCCATGACGTCCATGTGCAGGTGATGGTCGCGGGGCGCAGCTTCGAAGCCCGCGGCGTCGAGATGGAGTACCAGCTGCCCAGCCACGACAAAGTGGTCAGGAAGTTCCGCCGCCTGACCGCCGACCTCGAATCCGACCTGGGCGAGCGCATTCTGGCCGCCGCCCTGGAAATGGACCGAGCCCCCGACGTCGCGGAATTGACTCGGCTGCTGCGCCTGGTTTGATCGCAACCATGCCTACTCGCGGCTGGTCACCCACACCGGTCCCGTGTACGGCAGCGTGATCGGCCTGAACGGGGCGAAGGCGATATGCGGTCCGATGGTGCGGTCACTTCTTGCCCGGCCATATGGGTTGGGCGATCGCCAGGTTCTCCGGATACACCGTCACCGGCACGCCGTTCTGCCACTGGATGATGGTGAGCGAAGCGCCCACGCGATGTCCCGCATCGTCGAACTTCAACTCGCCGCCTGGGAAGTAAGGCGTGGGACCTTCGTTCAGGCTGCGCATCGCCTGCGCCACCGATTCGCGATCCGCCTTGCCGGCTTTCTCCAGCGCGGCCTTGATGATCCACATATCGCCGTAGGTGGAGATTGCGTTCTGCGTCATCCAAGGCTCCTTGTACTCCGTCTTCATGCGCTGGATCAGCTTCTCCTGCCCCTTCGCGCCCCAGTTCGCCACCGCCGACATCACGCCGTTCAGCAGCTGCGGACTGACGGTGTTCAGCACGTCGGGCTCCGCGATCGCGATGCCGAAGGAGATCACCGGTATCCGCACATTGGTTTCGTTCATCTTCTCCAGGATCAGCTTGGCGTCCGAAATCACCGTCGGCAGGAAGAACACCAGATCGGGCCGGCGCGACCGCACCCGCTGTATCAGCGATGACGCGTCGGACAGCGGCGGCGTGAACGTCTCGTCCACCACGAGCTCCAGATTGTTCTTCTGGAGCAGGCCGTCCTTCATCGCCTTCACCGAAGACAGCGACGCCGCCGTGTTGTCGGTCAGGATAGCCACCGTCTTCGGCCGCTTGCCGGACGCCTTTTCCGCCAGCTCCAGGATGATGGGCAGCGCGATATCGGCCTGACGCCCCGCCGTCGCCGACGTCTGGAAGATGTACTTGAACCCGCGCCCCGTGATCTGGTCGGAGTACGACAGGGTCAGCATGGGCAGCTTGGCGCGTTCCGTCACCTCCGTCACCGCCAGCGTGAACGAGCTCAGGTAGGCACCCGTGCCGGCCACCAGGTCGGGATAGTCCGCCACCATGCGCTGCGCCGCGCTCTTCGATTTTTCCGTCGAATCGCCCGAGTCGACCACCACCAGTTTCAGCGGCGCGCCGCCCAGCGACTTGATGCCGCCTTGCGCATTGATGTCGGCGACCGCCATCTCCGCGCCCATGCGCATGACCTGGCCCGGCCGCGCGTAGATGCCGGACATCGGCGCGATCAGGCCCACGCTGACCGGCGTGGGGTCGGCGGCGCGCGCGGGGGCCGGCATGCCGGCCGCAAGCAAGAGTCCGCACAGGGCCGTGGCGCCGAGCAGGCGCGGCATCGTCAAGGTCTTCATGGTCTCCTCCTGGTAGCCCGTTGTACGGGTCTCAAGTGTCTTTACATACAGGTCTTCACATACGGGTCTTCACATACCCAGGTATGCGCGGCGGATACGATCATCCGCCCGCAGGGTTTCGTGCGTGCCCGCCAGCGCCACGCGGCCGGTTTCCAGCACGTAGGCGTGGTCGGCGAACTGCAGGGCCTCGGCCACCCGCTGTTCCACCAGCAGTATGGTCAGGCCCGCTTCGCGGCGTATATCGATCAAACGTTCGAAAATGAAATCCGCGATCGCGGGCGACAGGCCCATCGATGGCTCGTCCAGCATCAGCAGGCGCGGCGACGACGCCAGGCCGCGGCCGATCGCCAGCATCTGCTGCTCGCCCCCGGACAGCGTGCCCGCCAGCTGCCCGGCGCGCTGCGGCAATACCGGGAACCACTCGTAGATGCGCGCCAGGTTGCGCTGCCAGTCGCGCCGTCCCGCCGCCGTATAGGCGCCCATTTCCAGGTTTTCCCGCACCGTCATCGACGCGAAGACCTGCCGGCCTTCGGGCACGTGCGCGATGCCCAGGTGGGGACGTTGCGCGGGCGGCACCGCCAGCAGGTCCTTGCCGTCGAAGCGGATGGCGCCCGACATCGCCGACACCGTGCCGGAAATGCTTTTGAACAGCGTGCTCTTGCCCGCGCCGTTCGGGCCGACGATGGACACGAACTGCCCCGCGTCGACCTGGATGGAGACATCGTGCAGCACGGGCAGCGTGGCGTAGCCGGCCACGAGGCTCTGGATCTCAAGCATCCTTGGCGCTCCACTTCTTGCCCAGGTAGGCTTCGACCACGCGCGTATCCTGGGTGATGGAGGCGGGGTCGCCCATGACCAGGACTTCACCATGGTCCAGCACCAGGAACTGGTCGACCAGCCGCACCATGGCCTGCATGGTGTGTTCGATGATCACGATGGTCACGCCCTCCCGCGACAGCGAACGGATCACCGCGAGCACATCGTCGACTTCGCCCGCGCCCAGCCCGGCCAGCGTCTCGTCGAGCAGCAACAGGTCCGGCTGTCCCGCCAGGGCGCGGGCCAGCTCCATTAGGCGCAACTGCCGTGTCGTCAGCGTGGAGGCGACCTGGTCGGCGCAGTCGGCCAGGCCGACACGCCGCACCGCCTGCCGGGCCAGCTCGCGCGCATGCGCTTCGCTGTCCGCCTTGACGTAGGCGCCTACCTGCACGTTCTGCAGTACCGTCAAACGCATGAAGGGGCGCATGACCTGGAACGTGCGGCCCATGCCCGCCGCGCACAACACGTGCGGCTTGCGCCCCGCCATGTCGACGCCGTTGACCAGCACCATGCCGGTATCGGGACGCAGGAAGCCGTTCAGCAAGTTGAACAAGGTGGTCTTGCCGGCGCCGTTCGGCCCGATGATGCCCAGAATCATGCCTCGGCGCACGCTGAAACTGACGTCGCGAACGGCCTGCAGGCCGCCGAAGCGGCGCGATACCTTGCGGACTTCCAGGATGGGGACGGCCGCGTCGCCTCGCGGCGCGGTGTCGTTGCCTGACGCGATGCTGCCACTGCCAGACGCGCCGTCGTCGCGGACAGGCGACGCAGCGGGCACTGCGCCAGGCGATGCGCCAGCGCCCATGCCGGCGGCCTCGGACGCGGGCAAGCCTTCGAACGCCATCGGCACGAAGGCGGCCGCCCCATCGGCCATGCCGCGCAAGGTGGAAGACATGGCCTGGCTCGCCATGCCTGCCGCCGCGAGCTGGCCTTGGCGCGCGGCCAGCGTGGGATAGCCCGGACCGCGCGCCGCGTCGGCTCCATCCTGGCGCGACACCGCGACGGCCGGCAAGGCCGCCGCCGCCACGCGACCGGCGTCCGCGCCACGGCGGCGCAGGTAATCGCGCACCTTCCAGAACACGCCCTCCGGCGCCGCCAGGATCACCGCGATGATGGCGATGCCCAGTATCACGCCCTGTATGCCCGGGTAGCGCGCGCCCAGCTCGGCGTGCAGCACCTCGCCCAAGGGCACCAGGATCGCCGCGCCGATGATGGGCCCCCACACGCTGCCCACTCCGCCGAACATTGCCACCGTGAGCGCCTGCGCCGACACCAGCATGCCGAACACCGACACCGGCGTCACCACCAGCAGCACCACGGCATAGAAGGCGCCCGTCGCGCCGGCGATGGCGCCGCTCAGGGCGATCGCCTTGAGCTTCCAGCGCAGTGTATCGATGCCCGCGGCCTCGGCCGCGGCCTCGTTCTGCTTGATGGCGATCAGCGCCATGCCGAAGCGCGTGCGCTCGACATGGCGCGTCAGCAGCACGAAGAGCACCAGCATGGCCATCGCCACCACGGTGTACATACCGGGATTCGAGAACTGCATATAGGCCGCGGCGTTCTCGCGCTTCATCGGGAAGGTCACTTCCTGGTAACCCAGCCATTCGAAGACATAGAGCAGCGCCAGGGGATAGGCCAGCATGGCCAGCGCGAAGTAATGCCCGCGCAGGCGGAAGGTCGGCAGGCCGACCAGCAGCCCGGCGGCCGCGCCGATGGCCGCCGACACCGGGATCATCAGCCACGGCGTCAGGCCCAGATAAATCTGCCCCAGCACGGCCGCGTAGGCGCCCAGGCCGAAGAAGGCCGCATGGCCGAAGGACACCAGCCCCGTGTATCCGCTGAGCATGTTCCACGACAGGCCGAAACACGCCCACACGAGCACCAGGGTGAAGATCAACTGGTGATAGCCGTTGTCGATCCACAGCGCGATCGCCGGGTAGGCCACGGCCAGCAGGCACAGGAACCACAGATGGCGGCGCCCGCTCATGTCCGCTCCGCCACGCGGCCGAACAGGCCCTGCGGACGCAGGGTCACGATCAGCAGGAAGAACACGAAAATGGCGGCATTCTGCAGTTGCGTCGGCAACACCAGCGCCGACAGCTGCTGCACCAGCCCGATCACCATGCCGCCCCAGAACGCGCCGGAAATGCTGCCCATGCCGCCCAGCACCACGCCGGCGTACATGATGATGACGAACTCCAGGCCGACGAAGGGATGAAACGGAAAATTGGTGGCCAGCAGGCCGCCCGATAGCGCCGTGACGCAGGTCCCCAGCGCGAAGGCGACGCGATAGGCGCGATTGACGTCTATCCCCATGTACGAAGCTGCCACCGGATTGTCCGCCGCGGCGCGCAGGGACTTGCCCAGCCGCGTCCGGTTGACCAGCGCGATCAGCAGCAGGATGGTGCCCACGGAAATCAGCGCCGCGATCCCGCGTCCCTTGTTGACGAAGATACTGACGAAGTCGCCCCACAGCGGGCCGATCTCCCAGGCGCTGCTGGATACCGACGTGCGTATCGACACCAGTTGCGGGCCGAAGAGCATCATGCCGCCGTTCTGCAGGATCAGCGCGATTCCCAGGGTCAGGATCAGCTGCGCGTAATGGCCTTCGCCTTCCAGCGCGGCGGTGCGCCCGCCGGTGACCCGCGAAATCAGCAGCCGATGCGCAAGGTAGCCCACCGCGAACATGACCGGGATCGTCAACAGGATGGACAGGTAGGCGCCCAGCGCCGATCCGGCCAGCACGTGCGCGCCCAGCGCGATGAAGAAGAAGTAGGCCACGTACATGCCCAGCATCATGAAATCGCCCTGGGCGAAATTGATGACGCGCATGATGCCGAAGATCATGGCCAGGCCCACGCACATCAAGCCGTACAACGCGCCCACCAGCACGCCGGCCGCCAACGCCTGGAGAAAGGCCTCCAGCTGTATCTGCAATTCCGTCATCGCGTCTCCCTGGCGCAACGCAGGTTTCACCGACCTGTATCAGTAGCCGCTGATCGTCAGCGCGCCATCCACCTTCAGGGTTACGCCGGCCACCGTGGCGCTTTCCTCCGAAGCCAGGAATACCGCGGCCGCGGCGATCTCCTGGCCGGTGGGCAGCCGCTTGAGCGGCGTCTTCTCCCGCCGGGTTTCCCAACCCTGCGCATCGATGACCGAACTGGCGCCCGGCGTGACGACCGGACCGGGGGCCAGCGCATTGACCCGAATGCCATGAACGCCCAGCTCCACCGCCTGCTGGCGCGTGAGCGTGTCCAGCGCGCCCTTGATGGAGCTGTACACGGCGGCATGCTTGATGGCGATGGAGACCGCCACCGAAGACAGGTTGATCACGGCGCCGCCGCCCCGGGCGATGAGATGCGGTGTCGCGGCCTGCAGGCTCCAGAAGGCGCCCTTCAGGCCGACGTCCAGCATCCTGTCGACGATGTCTTCCGGCATATCGACCAGCAGTCCGTAATGGAAATAGGCGGCGTTGTTCACCAGCACGTCCAGCCCGCCCTGGCGCGCCGCGTATCCCCCTATGGCGTCCAGCACCGCGGCGCGATCCGCCACGTTGCACACCAGCGCCTCGGCGTTCGGCGTTTCCGCCACGGCCTGCGCCAGTAGATCGGCGTTGTAGTCCAGCATGCCGACACGGGCGCCCTCGTGCGCGTAGGCCTGCGATATCGCTCTGCCTATGCCCCCCGCCGCTCCCGTGACGACCGCGACCTTGCCCTGCAGTCTTCCCATGTCCGCTCCATTGCCTTCGGTGCTGCCGGCGTGTAGTTATCGTATTAGAGGATGATTGTATTATTGCATTCTCGTTTTCACAATGGTTGAGCGAGGCCGGGTTCGCCCGCCGATCGAAGGGACGAGAAAGCCGCCTGAAAGGAGGGTGGGCGCGTCGGATATCTACACCTGGCCAACGCCCGCTCTGCTCTAATTGCTGCCGTTTCGTGACACGTCGCATACACCGGGCAGGCAGCATGCATCCCACCGCACCATCCCCATCCCGCCAGAAGGCCTTCATCGCGGCCTCCCTGCTGTACGGCCTCGCCATGTATCCCATCCTGCACGCCGATCGCTTCTACATCGACGACCTTGGACGCGCGCGCTCCGGCTACCTGGGCTGGACCACCGACGGCCGCCCGCTGTCCAACCTGGTGGTGGAGACCCTGAACCTGGGCGCCCCCATCTCCGATCTGTCCCCCCTGCCCCAATTGCTGGCCGTGCTGCTGCTGGCCTGGTTGGCCGTCACCCTGGCGCGGAAGTTCGCCATACCCGGCACCTGGCGCGCACCGCTGATACTGGCGCCCCTGGTCATCAATCCCTTTTTCCTGGAGAACCTGTCGTACAAGTTCGACGTCCTGCCGATGACGCTGGCCACCGTGCTGGCGGGGATCGCGGTCACGGCCATCGCGCCGGCCCCGCGCCGCGTGGTGTTGGGCGCGCTGGCCTTGCTGGCGACGCTATGCCTGTATCAGCCGGCCCTGAACGTCTTCCTGGTGTTCACGATCGCGGAATTCGTCATGGGACAGCGCGACCTGCTGCCCCCGCGCCGCCTGGCCGGCGCCCTGGCGGCACGCGCCGCGCAACTCCTATTGGCACTGGTCGCCTACAAGGGCGTGATCGCGGTCACCGTGAACGGCCACTACGCGACCGCACACGGCGCCATCGCGCCGATGGGCGCGCTGCCGGCCACCGTCTGGCACAACTTGCTGTCCTTCTGGCGTTACGTGACGGGCCTGCTGCCTGGGCTCTGGTCCAAGCCGCTGCTGGTCTGTATCGCGGCCGGCGCGCTGGCCAGCGTGTACTGGGCGTTGCGCTATCTGGTCATGGGCTGGCGCGCCGCGCCGGCGGCCACCAGGCTCGGCATGGCCGCATGCGCCGTACTGCTGCCCCCGGCGCTGGCGATCGCCGCCTGGGGACCCATGCTGGCGCTGGAGCTGCCGGTGTACGCGCCGCGCGTGGCCATCGGTTTCGGCGCGCTGGGCGCGGCCAGCCTGCTGTTCGCCTGGGCCGCCATGCAGCGCGTGCGTGTCAAGCCGTCCTGGCAGGTCGCGGCGCTGGCGGTGCCCGTCTACGGACTGTTCACCTTCTGCTTCGTCTACGGCAATTCGCTCAAGCTGCAAAAGGATTATGAAAACCGCGTGGCGGCGCAGATCGCCACGGACCTGAGCCGCATCGCCGCCGGACACGCCATTGCCGCCTACACGTTGGAGGGCAGCCTGGGCCACGCCGTGGTGGTGCGGCACACCCTGCGCAAATACCCGTTGATCGGCGCCCTGGTGCCCGTGCACCTGACCGAAGGATGGGGCTGGGCCTATGAGGAACTGCAGCACTTCGGCGTGGACCTGCCCTACCGCCTGACCGCGCCGCAAATGCCGCGCGTAGTCCCGGGTACGACTGCGGCGCCGGGCGCGGGCGGACCCGCGGTCGCCGTGGCGCGCGACTATCGCATCTACCTGGAAGGGGACATGGCCGTCGTCGCCTTTCTGCCTTCCTCCTGAATCACGCGCGTCGCGATTCGAGGCATCAACGCATTCGTGCGTGCCTTCAAGGGCAACAGCCGCCGCTTCAACGCACCGGCACGAATCCGGGCGTCTTCAGGGCCGGCAGCGCGGCCACCGCGACGCGTATCGCCGTCCCGCCCTGATCCAGCACCACCCCCGCCGATTCGACTTTCGCCAGCGTCACCCCATCGGCGATCGCCTGTCCCACGCGATAGGCGCGTGGCGCCGCGCCATCGATGGCCAGGATCGCGGCCCCTCGATCGCCCGCCGAGATCAGGCCCAGCACGGTCACCTTGACCGGCGCCGCCGACGTTCCGAACCAGCGCGCGAGTGCCGTGGTGTCTCCCGCCGCCCGCGCCCGCGGCACCAGCAGCGGCGGCAGGTTGGACGTGCGCGGCGCCAGCAGGATCGCGCCCCAGGTACCCACGCCCGCGGCCAGGACCAGCATGGCGGCGCCCCGGGCCAGCCGGGCGGAATCGAAGCGTTGTGGCATGGAAACGTTTACAAGGCCGACCTTGCGTCGACATATGGCTGTCATTAGGACCGTAGATGATAGGTCCCGCATATGACAGATCACCTCAATTGTTGTGACAGCCAGACGCAAGGCAAGCAGCGTCCCGGCCAGCGCGCAACGCGTCGGCGAGCGACGATGAACCCCATGAAACCTTGCGCCCACGGTATTCCCGCGCCTCGGACCCGCCGTCCCGCGCCCCGCAGCCACCCTACGCGACAACGCGGCTTCTCGCTTATCGAGATCATGGTCGTGGTGGTCATCATGGGGATCCTGGCCGGGCTCGTCGTGCCGAATCTTCTGAGACGTCCCGACCAGGCGCGCGTCGTCGCCGCGCGGCAGGATATCTCCAGTATCTACCAGGCCCTGAAACTGTATCGCCTGGACAATGGCCACTATCCCAGCGCGCAGCAGGGCCTGCAGGCCTTGGTGCAGCAGCCGGCCGACGAAAAGCTGTCAGGCTGGCACAGCTATCTCGATCGTTTGCCCAACGATCCCTGGGGCCATCCTTATCAATACCTGAACCCCGGCGTCAAAGGCGAGATCGACGTGTTTTCCCTGGGCGCCGACAACAAGCCCGGCGGCGAAGACAGCGATGCGGATATCGGATCCTGGAGCCTTTGACCGCCGCGCGGCGCGCGCGCCAGCCCAGCCACGTCGATGCCAGGCCGGTTTCAGCCTGATCGAAATGCTGGTGGTCGTCGCGATCATCGCGATCATGACCGCGGGCATCAGCCTGGCGATGCCGCGCCGTGGCGACCAGCCACTGGCGCGCGACGCCCGCCGGCTGGAGCTGCTGTTCGCGCAGGCCCAGACGGAAGCCCGCGCGGGCGGCCGCGCCATCATCTGGCGCGCCGACGAGAACGGCTACCGCTTCACGCGGCGCGCCGCCTGGCAGCCCGGCGATGCACGCGGAGTCGCACCCGCCTCGGTCACCGAGGCGCCTCGGTCCGATGATTTCCGGCAGGACGAATCGTTGCGCCCACGGCAATGGGAAGCCGGCCACGTCCGCGTGCAGGTCTACAACGACGGCCGGCCCGCGGGCGGCGCCGCGAGCGGGGCGGAAGGGACGGACGGGACGGGTGCCTTCGCAGCGAGCGCCCACGCCACCGCCGTCTTCGCGCCCGAGTGGATATCGCCGCCCATGCGCGTCGAACTCAGCGATGACTTCCGGCGCATCGACATCGTGCGTGACGCCGCCGGCCGTTATGCGACGCACCCATGAACCACCGCGATCGACAACAAGGCTTTTCGCTGCTGGAAGTCCTGGTGGCGCTGGTCATCATCGCGATCGCGCTGGGCGCCTGCGTGCGTGCGGCGGGGCAGATGGCGGCCGGCCAGGCCGCCGTGCGCGAGCGCGCGCTGGCGCTGGTGTCGGCGGAAAACACGCTGGCCGAACTGCGCGCCCAACGCCTCTATCCGCCGCTGGGGCGCCGCAGCCTACCCTGTCCGCAGGGGCCGCTGGCGCTCACCTGCGACCTTTCCATCGAATCGACGTCCAATCGCGGCTTTCGCCAGGCCACCGTGCGGGTGATGGATGCCGACAAGCGCCTGCTGTCCGAACTGCGCGGGCTGGCGGCCGCGCAGCCATGAAGAACCGCATGGCGTCACCGGCAATTCGCATACACGCTTCGGCGCAGGTGTCGCCCGGGTCGCAGCCGACGCGCGCGCGGCGCGCCGCATCGGCCCCGTCCGCGTCGGCCCCGTCCGTATCGAGCCCGGCACGACAGCGTGGCTTCACGCTGATCGAAGTACTGGTCGCGGTCGCGTTGATGGCCATCGTCAGCGTGATGTCCTGGCGGGGCCTGGACAGCGTGGTCCGCGCGCGCAACCACATGCAGCGCGAAGCCGACCGCGACGAGGCCTTGCTGCGCGTACTGGGACAGCTGCAACAGGACGTCCGCATGCGGGCGCCCGATTCCGTCCTGAACGGCGGCATTGGCGATGCGACCGCCGGCCAGGCGCTGCCCGCTGCCATCAGCATGCCGGCCAGCGCGCAGGAGGTGGATATCGTCCGCGGTCCGGCGCCGGCGGGACGCTGGCAACGCGTGCGCTGGTGGCGAGAAGGCGATACCTTGCGGCGTGCCAGCGGAGCCGGTGGCGACAGCTTCCCGCTGCCCGGGCCCGATGCCGGCGCGGACGTGCTGGACGGCGTGCTCGGCTTCGGCGTGGAAGCCTGGATACCCGGACGCGGGTGGATCGCCTTGCCCGCCGGCCAATCGAGCGCGGCCGCCACCGGGCTGGCCTTCGTGCTGCGACTCGCCGGCGCGGCACCTGGCACCACGCAGACCTATCGCCGCGTGGTGGCCCTGCCATGAAGTCCAGGTCACACAGGCCCAGGTCACGCAGGCCCACATCGCGCAAGCCCACGTCACGCGGCGGGCAGCAAGGCATGGCCGTGATCGCCGCGCTGCTGGTGGTCGCCGCCGCCGCAATCATCGCCACCACCATGCTGGATGGCCAGACCACGTACACGCGCATCCTGCAGAGCGAGAAAGCCCGCGTACAGGCGCACTGGCTGCTGATGGGCGGCATGGACTGGGCCCGGCTCATCCTGCAGGCCGACGGCAGGCGCAGCCCGGCGACACGCCCGGACCAGTTATGGGCCACGCCCATCGTCGACCTGCGCGTCGATGCGGACGATCAGCCGGGCGATCAGGCAGCCAATCAGGCCGACGCCGCCCTGTTCTCCGGGCGCGTCGACGATGAACAGGCCAAGTACAACCTGTGGAACCTGGCGCGCGCGGGACGGGTGGACCCGCGCCAGCTCGCGGTGCTCGAACGCCTGCTACAGGCCCTGGACCTGCCACCCGCCGCCGCGCCCTTGATCGCGCGTCGCATCGCGCTGAGCCAGGCCTTGCCCGAGGGCGCCGATGGCGCGGACGGCGCAGATGGTGGAGGCGGTGGAAGTGATGGCAACCGCGGAACCGGTGGCATCAATGGCAACGGCGGCACCCGCCGCGCGTCGACCGCGGGCGTCGCCGGTTCCCAGAAATCGCCCGGCCTGCAATCCCTGGACGACCTGCTTGGCGTCGCCAGGCTGGACCGGCAGGCCCTCGATCGCCTGCGTTGCTGCGTCACCATCCTGCCCGCGCGCACCGCGGTCAACGTCAACACCGCGCCGGCCGAAGTGCTACATGCCCTGATCGGACCGCTGTCGCTGGGCCACGCCATGGCCCTGGTGGCGGACCGCGAACGCGGCCGCTACTTCAATGACGAAGCGGACTTCGTCAATCGGCTCGCGGACCCCGACATCAAGCTGGATGACGACAGCGTGGACATCGGCAGCCAGTGGTTCGGCGTGACCGGCGCCGTGCGCCTGGGCAGCGCCACGGTCGCCATGCGCGCGCTGCTGCGCCGTGATGAAAGCCTATCCACCCATGTCGTCTGGATAAGGGAAGCGAATTGAAGACCGTCCTGCGCCTGGCCCTGCCGCCGCTGCGCACCCTGACCCCCGACACGCGCGTCGCCTTCGTCCTGCTGGACCGCGACTGCCGGCTCCTGCGCGAAGGCGAATTGCCCCTGCGCGAGATCGCCGCCGTCACGCCGGCCGCGCGTGTCGAGGCCGTGCTGCATCCTCTGGATACCGTCGATACCTTCATCGCGCTGCCGCCGCTGCGCGGAGACCGGCTGCAGGCC
The DNA here is from genome assembly GCF_002119685.1 of Bordetella genomosp. 8. NCBI lineage: Bacteria > Pseudomonadati > Pseudomonadota > Betaproteobacteria > Burkholderiales > Alcaligenaceae > Bordetella > Bordetella genomosp. 8. The sequence goes on from NZ_CP021108.1 coordinate 6,038,964, forward strand.
GCGGCGGTCGCGCAGGTCGAACCGCTGACGCTGTCCTCGACGGACGACCTGGCCATCGCTTTCGGTCCCCGCGATGACACGGGGCGCGCACCCGTCGCCTGGACCGATCGGGCGGCGCTGGCGCGCGGCTGGGCCGCCTTGGCCGAAGCGGGTTTCGACGTGGCGGCCCTCTACCCCACGCGCGTGGCGGTCCCCGCGGCCGAGGCCGACGGGTCGACGGGCATCGCGCCGCTGGGCCTGCCCGCCGATGCGCGCTGGCGCCACGCATCGCCGGCATGGTCCCTGGCGCTGCCTGAACTGCGGCCCGCGATGCGTGGTGGACAGCGTTGGCGCGCCCCCCTGGCCTGGGGGGTGGCCGCGCTCGCGGTCTGGCTGATCGGACTGAACATCCATGCCGCGCAACTGGCCAGCGAAGGCGCCGCATTGCGGCAGATCATGAATAGCCGCGTCGCCGAAGCATTCCCGGATCTCCCCGTGATCGTCGATCCGCTCAAGCAGGCGCAGCAACGCGTCGACGCCCTGCGCGCCGCGCGCGGCGCGGCCAGCGATGACGACTTCATGCCGCTCGCGCTCGCCGCGGCCACGCTCCTACCCGCCGGCACGCTGCAGCTGGCCGCGCTGTCCTACCAGGATGGCATTCTGGCCATCGACGTCGATGACAACGGACGCCCGCCGCCGCCCGCCAACGGCGCGCCGCAACGCCAGGCCACCGCGATGGGCCTGGCGCTGGAAAGCACCAAGACCGGCTGGAAACTGATGCCGGCGCGACTGGCCAGCACACGCACGGACCGGGGGCGCGGCGCACAGGAGCGCCAGCCATGACGGCCCGCATGCGCAAGCTGCAACGGCCCGTCTTGCCGCCCGCGCTGGTGGCACGCTCGCTCGCCGCGCGGCAGCATACGGCGGCGTACTGGACGCGACTCAGCGCCCGTGAACGCCGGCTGGTGCGGGCCCTGGCCTGCGTCATCGTCGCGGCGCTGCTGTTTCTGCTGGCGCTGCGGCCCGCCTTGCGCGACATCGCGCAGTGGCAGGACGAACTGCCGTTGCTGCGCACCCAGGCCGCCGCCATCGACGCGCTGGTGCAGGAAGCCCAGGCCCTGAAGCGCGAGCAGGGCAGGCGCATTGCCGCGAACGACATGGAAGACGCGCTGCGCGCCAGCCTGGCGCGCGGCGGACTGGGCACGACGCCCCAGGTCGGCAAGCTGGAAGACGGCAAGCGCTGGCGCATCGCTGTCGAAGGCGTGGCGGCGGCCGTGCTGTTCGACTGGCTGGCGCATGCCCCGGCGCAGCTGCATCTGCGCGTCACGCAGGTCCAACTGCTGCGGCCGCGCGATTCGCTCGGCCGCCCGGTGCCCGCCCAGGTGTCCGGCACGCTGCTGCTACGCGATGGCGACGTGCCCGCGAAAGAGGCCCGGCCATGAAGGCCCGTCGCTGGCTGCTGCCCGCCGGCGCGGCATGCGTGGCGCTCGCCGCCGCGCTGGCCGTCCTGCCCGCGCGCTGGCTGCTGCGCGCCTTCCCGGCGGACGGCCCCATCAGCGTCGTCGATGCCTCGGGCAGTGTATGGAACGGCCAGGCACAGGTCGCGGTCGGCCCGCCTGGCATGCGCCGCACCCTGCCCCAGTCCTTCAGCTGGCGCTGGCACTGGGCCTCCGGCGTCGGCCCCGCCGCGCAGCTCAGCCATCCATGGCTGGCGACACCCGTCGAAATGGCGCCGGGGCTACGCGGCATCCGCCTGGGCCAGGGCCGTCTGAACCTGCCCGCCGACGTGCTGACGGCCATCGGCGCGCCGCTGAACACGCTGGAGCCCGGCGGGCAGCTGGCGCTGGCCTGGCCCGCGATGGACCTGGGTGCCCTGCCGCCAGGCACGTCGCCGCTGCAACTGACCTGGACGCAGGCGTCGTCGACCCTGGTGCGCGTACAGCCGCTGGGCGACTACCAGGCATCGCTGTCCGCCGATGCCCAGGGCCATCTCGACCTGCGTATACGCACCCTGCGCGGCGCCCTGCACGTCGACGGCCAAGGCCGCGACCAGGCGGGCCGCTGGCGCTTCGATGGCCTGGCCAGTCCCGCGCCCGACACCGATACCGCCACGCGCGAGGCGCTGCAGCCGCTGTTGAGCGCGCTGGGCAACTACCGCAATGGCGTTTCACAACTGCGATTTCCCTGATTACCGAGCCGCTCGATGAATCCTCCTCATGTCCCTCGCAAGCGTCACGACGCCCCCGGTCTCGTCCGTCGCATCCGCCACGCCGCCCGGCCGCCTCACCGGCTGGCCCCCGCCGCGCTGGCGACCCTGCTGGCATTGAGCGGATGCGCCACGCCGGACAAGCCGGCGACGCCACCCCCGGTGCCGGACAGTCCCCTGATCAGCGCCGCGGCCAGCCAGCCCGACCTCGGCGCCACGCGCACGCGGCGCACCGACACGCCGACGGCACCCACGCCGCGCGACCTGGGCCCCCTGCACGTCCGCGTCAAGGTCAACGGCAAGGACGTCGATGGCAACGCCCCCACGCCCGGCGCCGCGGGCAGCCAGAACACCGAACCGGTGCAGCTGAATTTCGTCGATGCGGACCTGCCCAACGTGGTGCGCGCCATGGCGCGCTACACCGGCCGCAACTTCGTGGTCGATCCGCGCGTCAAGGGACAGCTGACGCTGGTGTCCGAACGGCCGGTGGACCCCAACACCGCGTACGACATGCTGCTGGGTGCGTTGCGCATGCAGGGCGTGGCCGTCATCGACGTCAACGGCGTCAGCCGCGTCGTGCCGGAAGCCGACGCCAAGCTGCAAGGCGTGCCCGTCGCGGAAAGCGGCCAGCCGGCGACCTCCGGCGGCCTGGTGACGCGCGTGTTCCGCCTGCAGTACGAAAACGCCACCAACCTGCTGCCGGTGCTGCGCCCGATGATCGCGCCCAACAATCCGATCAATGCCTATCCCAACAACAACACCCTGGTCGTCACCGACTACGCCGACAACATGGCGCGCATCGCCAAGGTGATTGCCGAGATCGACAATCCGGACTCCCTGTCCGCCGACGTCATCCCGGTGCGCTACGGCATCGCGTCCGACATCGCGCCGGTGGTCGGCGGCATGCTGGACACGCGCGGCGGCAACGATCCCAGCCAGCAGGTCACCGTCGCGGCCGATCCGCGCAGCAACAGCGTGCTGGTACGCGCGTCCAATCCAGCGCGCGCGCAGCTCGCGCGCGAACTGGTGATGCGCCTGGACAATCCACAAAGCCAGGCCGGCAATCTCCATGTGGTCTACCTGCGCAATGCGCAGGCGGTGAAGCTGGCGGGCGTGTTGCGCGGCGCGCTGACGGGACAATCCGACAATCGAGGCGGTAGCGCGGCGGCCCCGTCCGGCGGCACGCCGGGCAGCGACTATGGCAGCAATCCCTTCCGCGGCGGCACCTCGGTGATGAACCCGTCGCCATCGACGCAAACGCAGAACGCCTTGGGCACGGGGGCGAACGGCGCCAACGCATCGCAGCGCTTCGGCCAGAATGGCGACAGCGGCGACCGCGACGCGCAGGGCAACGCGTTTTCCGTCAACGGTGCCACCATCACGGCCGATCCGACCACCAACACGCTTATCATCTCCGCGCCGGAGCCCCTGTACCGCAGCCTGCGCGAAGTCATCGACGAGCTGGACCAGCGCCGCGCCCAGGTACTGGTCGAAAGCCTGATCGTCGAAGTCTCCAGCGACGATGCCGCGCAGTTCGGCATCCAGTGGATGTTCGGCGGCAACGGCTTCAACGGCAACGGCAGCTCGGTGTTCGGCGGCACCAACCTGAACGGCAGCGGCTTGAACCTGAGCTCCAGCACCGCGACCACGCTGGACGCGCTGGGCAGCGGCCTGAACGTGGGCCTGGTCAAGGGCACGGTGGACGCCCTGGGGCACCAGGTCATCAACCTGGGCGTGCTGGCGCGCGCCATGCAGGGCAGGCAGGGCACCAATATCCTGTCGACGCCCAACCTGCTGACGCTGGACAACGAACAGGCGAGCATCGTCGTCGGCCAGACCGTGCCCTTCGTGACGGGCTCCTACGTGACCAATTCCGGCGACGGCTCCGGCAATCCCTTCCAGACCATCGAACGCGAGGACGTCGGCCTGACCCTGAAGCTGCGCCCGCAGATATCGGAAGGCGGCACGGTCAAGCTGGACCTGTACCAGGAAGTCAGCAGCATCGACGACACCGCCACCAGCACCGCCGGCATCATCACGCGCAAGCGGGCGCTGGATACCAGCGTGCTGGTCGACGATGGCCAGATCATCGTGCTGGGCGGCCTGCTGGAAGATTCCGGCACCGACGGCACGCAATCGGTGCCGATACTCGGCGACCTGCCCTGGATCGGTTCGCTGTTCCGCTATACCAGCCGGCACCGCACCAAGACCAACCTGATGATCTTCCTGCGTCCGCATATCGTGCGCGGCACCAACGACAGCCGCCGCCTGACGATGGACCGCTACGACTACATGCAACGCGTGCAGGACAACGCGCGGACCCCGCACAGCTGGCCGTTGCCCGACGTCGATTCGCCGCACCTGCCCACTTTGGGCCCGGACGGCCAGCCGCTATCGTCGCGGACGCTCGACCTGCGGCCCAGCAGCGCCGACCAGACTTTGAGCCAGGACCCGCCTCCCACCATTACCGACACACGCGTCCATCCGACGACCCCGCGCCCGCCGGCACCCGCGACATCCATGGAAGGCCTGCCCGCCGTGGGTGGCCAGCTCGGTGCCGGAAGGAACGACAGTGGTAGCCAGGCGCTGGTGCTGCAGATTGCCCGCGCCGACTCGCAGGCGCAGGCGCAACAGATCGTGCAGCGCGTATCGGGCACGGGGCTGCAGGCCTATACCCAGGTCGCCCCTGGCGGCTCGGGCGTGCTGGTGCGCACCCGCGTCGCGCGCGATCCGGCGGCCGCGGGCGCGGCGGCCGAACTGCTGACCAAACTGGGCTATCAGCCGGAGACGATACGGTAACGGCCCCGGAGATCACGCGATGACCACCCTGCCCTATGCCTGGGCCCGCGCGCAGCGCGCCCTGCTGACCATCCGCCCGGAAGGCGCGCAATTGACGTTCAGCCCGCGCACGCCGGCGTGGGCCCGCGCCGAGGCACGGCGCCACCATCCCCAGGCGCAGGAACGCGAGATCGCCGACGACGAACTGGAAACGCTGCTGGCGGCCGCCTATGCCCAGGCCGGCGATGCGGCCAGCGTGGTGGCCGCATCCGAGAACGAGATAGACCTGGACCGGTTGATGCAGGACATCCCGGAAATCGAGGACCTGCTCGACACGCAGGACGACGCGCCCGTCATCCGCATGATCAACGCCCTGTTCACCCAGGCCGCGCGCGACGGCGCCAGCGACATCCACATCGAGGCCTTCGAAACGCATTCGATGGTGCGCTACCGTGTCGACGGCACGCTGCGCGACGTGGTCAGTCCGCGGCGCGCGCTGCATCACGCGCTGATCTCGCGTATCAAGATCATGGCCCATCTGGACATCGCCGAAAAACGCCTGCCGCAGGACGGCCGCATCGCCTTGCGGGTCGGCGGGCGGCCCATCGACGTGCGCGTATCGACGCTGCCCACGGGCCATGGCGAACGCGCCGTGCTGCGCCTGCTGGACAAGGAAGCCGGCCGCCTGCGCCTGGAAGGCCTGGGCATGGCGTCCGCCGTGCTCACGCGGCTGGACAGGCTGATCCACCAGCCACACGGCATCGTGCTGGTCACCGGCCCCACCGGCAGCGGCAAGACCACCACCTTGTACGCATCGCTGGCGCGGCTGGATGCCAGCACGACCAATATCCTGACCGTCGAGGATCCCATCGAATACGACCTGCCCGGCGTCGGCCAGACCCAGGTGAACGCACGCATCGACCTGAGCTTCGCCACCGCCCTGCGCGCCATCCTGCGACAGGATCCGGACGTGGTCATGATCGGTGAAATCCGCGACCTGGAAACCGCGCAGATCGCCGTGCAGGCGTCGCTGACGGGACACCTGGTGCTGGCGACGCTGCACACCAACGACGCCGTGTCGGCGATCACGCGCCTGACCGACATGGGGGTGGAACCTTTCCTGCTGTCCTCGTCGCTGCTGGGCGTGCTGGCGCAGCGGCTGGTGCGGCGCCTGTGCCCGCACTGCAGGCAAGCGGCCGAACAGGAAGACGGCCGCCCTGCCTGGCGCGCGGTGGGCTGCGCGGCTTGCGGCCACACCGGCTACAGCGGCCGTACCGGCATCCACGAACTGTTCGTCATCGACGAGGAGATCCGCCGCCTGATGCATGACGGCGCCGGCGAACCTGCCATGCGCCGCGCCGCCGAGGCCGCCGGCATGCGCACCATGCGGCAGGATGGCCAGCGCTGGGTGGATGGCGGCGAGACCTCCGCCGAAGAGATCCTGCGCGTCACGCGCGACGATTGATACCCATGCCTTCCTACAACTTCGAAGCCGCCGACGCCACGGGCCGCCTGGAGCGCGGCATGATAGACGCCGACTCGCCGCGCGGCGCGCGCAACGCGTTGCGCGCGCGCGGGCTCACGCCGCTGGACGTGCGCGATGCGTCCGGACGGCACCGCGCGGGATCCGCGCGCTGGCTGGGCAAGCATCTCGGCGACGTCGAGCTCGCCTGGGTGACGCGCCAGATCGCCAGCCTGCTGGCGGCGCGCCTGCCGCTGGACGCCGCGCTGACGGCCACGCTGGAGCAGGCTGAAAAACGCCATGTCGCGCAGGCGCTGTCCGCCGTGCGCGCCGACGTGCGCGCGGGGCACAGGCTGGCCGACGCGCTGGCATCGCGGCCGCGCGACTTTCCCGATATCTACCGTGCGCTCGTCGCCGCCGGCGAGGAATCCGGCGACCTGTCGCTGGTCATGGAGCGGCTGGCCACCTACGTGGAACAGCGCAACGCCCTGCGCGGCAAGGTGCTGACGGCCTTCATCTATCCCGCCATCGTTGCCGTCGTATCGGTGGGCATCATCTTCTTCCTGCTGGGATTCGTGGTGCCGCAGGTGATCGGCGCCTTCAACCAGACGCATCAGCAGCTGCCGCTGATCACCCGCATCATGGTCGCGATGAGCGATATCGTGCGCGATTGGGGCGCCATCGGCGTAACCGTGGCGGTCGCCGCCTTCGCCGCGTGGCGCTGGCGCCTGCGGGCCGCGCCCGCCCGCCTGCGCTGGCACGCGCGGGTGCTGCGCCTGCCCATGGCCGGCCGCTTCGTGCTGGAAATGAACGCCGCGCGCTTCGCATCCACGCTGGCCATCCTGTCGGGCAGCGGCGTCTCCTTGCTGCGCGCCTTGCAGGCCGCGGCGCAAACGCTGACCAACGACCGCCTGCGCGCCGCCGTGGCCGACGCCACCGACCGCGTTCGCCAGGGCGCGCCGCTGGCCGCCTCGCTGCAGACGCAAAAAACCTTTCCCCCGCTGCTGGTGCACCTGATCGGGAGCGGCGAACGCACCGGCGAACTGGCCCCCATGCTGGACCGCGCCGCGACCACGCTGTCGGCCGACCTTGAACGCCGCGCCATGGCCATGACGGCCCTGTTGGAACCGCTGATGATCCTGATAATGGGCGGCGTGGTGCTGGTCATCGTGCTGGCCGTGATGATGCCCATCATCGAGATCAACCAGATGGTGCAGTAGCGACCGGCATAGCCATTGCTGACATTCCTTGTCTCAATCGCCGCAGGACGCTGCCGCCCTGCCGCCAACGGCAAGGAGCCCGACGCCATGTATCCTATCCCCACCAATATGCAGCTATGCATCGACGAATGCCTGCGCTGCTATCAGACCTGTACCGCCATGGCGATGAACCACTGCCTCGAAGCAGGCGGCCGCCACGTCGAGCCGGAGCACTTCCGCCTGATGATGGCCTGCGCCGAAATATGCCGTACCTCCGCGCATTTCATGCTGATCAATGTGCCCCACCATCGGCACACCTGCGCCGATTGCGCGACGATATGCCGCCAATGCGCCGACAGCTGCGACCAGCTGGACGGAATGGATGACTGCGCAACCATGTGCCGGCGTTGCGCGGACGCCTGCGAACGGATGGCCGGCAGCGCGGGCTGACAACGCCCGGCAAGCGCGCCGCTCAGCGCATCCGCAGCGCGGGGTTTCTCGAATAAACCACCTTCGTGACCAGCTTGCCAGTCTTGGGGATGGGAAGCGGCGCGTTCTTCGTCACGTTGTTCTTCGACGGATCGGCGTAGAACCAGTTGTCCCCGCTGTAGCCATAGACGACGATGTACTTGGGATTGCCCAGCTGGTCTCCCTGCGGGGTTCCCCATCCCACCACCACGGGGGACTTGGTCCTGATCTGGGCGCGGATCGTCCCCAGGCTCTGGGCGACGCTGGCGTTGCCGGAATTCAAGGGCGAATACACCATGGTCACGTTCATGGAGCGGTCCGGCGATCCCGCCACATTCAGATTGGCAGTGCCCATGCAGCGCGTGATGACTTCCTCCTGGGTCCACTTCGTAGCCTTGCCGTTTTTCAGCAGGCCGGTGTTATAGAAGTTGCCCAGCATCACCGCCACGGTGATCCAGCTCCACTGACTTTTCTTCTGCACCTCGAAGTACGGCGCGAAAGCGATGACGAACTGGTTCGCCGCGGCATCGGGCTGCGACTGCGGGTCGGCAGCCGGGTCCTGATCCTCGTTCTGGCTTTGGCTCTGGTCTTGGTCCTGACTATCCATGGAGGTCTCCCTATGCACGTCGCCGCGCGATCAATTCGCGACGATGGAAGGATCCCAGTAGAACGGTATCCGCATCACCTGCAAGCCATTGGCGGTCAACTCCGCCTTGATCCGGTAGCCGCACGTGGCGGCATTCAGTACCTGCCCCACGAAGAACTGCCCGTTGGTGTCGCGCATGACCGGCTCGCCGGCGCTAGTGAAAGCGTCGGCCGTACCCAGGACCTCGAAGCCGATGATCCTGACCGTATCCTGCGTGGTCGGATCCACCGGCTCGATGCGCCAGCCGACGAAGTCCTCCAGATGCGCGAACGTACGAAGCTCCAGCGACCCTTCGTACAAGCTGCCGTTGGAAGCGCGGTTGTCCAGCATGTATACGCCGTTGGAGACCTGTCCGTTGTTGGCGGCCGCCGTCGTGGCGACATAGGCGGTGTCCACGAGTATCCGCACCATGGTCTGCGGATTGTCGGGGCCGTAGTCCTCCTCCCTCGCGGTCAGCGGAGAGCCGGAAGATCCTATCGTGTTCGCTTGCGTGGCCATGTTCCACTCCCAGGTGATCAGGTATGGCGCGCTCACCGCACCACGATGCTGGGCCGCGGGCTCAGCGTCATGACGTCGCCGCTGGAGAGCGATGCGTAGATGTCGATGGTGTACGCGAGCGCGGTGCACGCCCCTTCGGCGATGCCGGTGTACGCGGCGTCGCCGGCATCCGGTGATACCCCCGGCACGCCGGTGTAACCCCACGCCTGGATATCGCTGATCGACTGGATCATGAAGGTGGACGTCGAGTTGGGATTCAATGGCTCGACGCGCCAGCAGATCTTGTCGTTCAGGCTGGCGACGGTGGTCATGCCGGGGTTTCCCTGCGGCATGCTGCCGGACGCCACGCGGTTGTCGACGATATAGACCCCGTTCACCGAACCGTCCTGCAGATTGTTCTCGTCGATGAGGATGCGGATCTGGATATCGCAGTCCGTGGTGGGTGGGTTGGCCATGGTCATCTCCGTATGTGCGCTGCGCGGTTGCCGGCACAAGGGTGCGTGCGTTTCGCGGCGTACCGTCACGCTATCGCATGCGCCACGGCATGGCGCGGCGCCGCGCCATAACCTTTTGTATCGGCGTGCTAGCGGGCAGCGCGTCGCCCGGGCCGGAAATACCCGCGGACGCGTCACCCAGCGTCCTCATCCTTTGTGGCGTCCGTGCGTCCGCAATTTGGGAATTTGATGAAAATTTGACGCACCGTCATTGACACTGGCGCGCAGAAAAACTTCCGCGAGCGACATGCCCTCGATATCCACGGCGCGCAACGCGGCGCGGCCGCAGGGGCGCCGAACAATGGATACTCCCAGGACCGCCAACACATCCAGATGCGCGCAGGTCCTGCGCTCCCTCATCGACCCTGGCCGGGGCCCGCGCCTTCCGTGGGTCATGCTGCGTCCGCGCGACTTCGACGGCGAGGACATCTTCGAAGGCGACTTCGACTTCCTCATCGACGAGGCGCGCTTCGACGAGATACTGGCCCGCGTGTTCGCCATCTGCCAGGAAGCCGGCGTCAGCTTCATCCTGCGCCAGTCATCGCCCTTCAAGCGGCAGATCGAGCTGTTGCACGACGACCAGCACCGCGTAACCCTGGAGTTCTGGCCGCACGCCGAACTGCGCACGCGCGGCGACGTCGGCCGGCTGAGCCGAGGCGGCGTCGACTACGCCACCTATGAGCGGCTGGACGCCAGGAATCGTGAGGCGCTCCTGGCCGCGCTGTTCCTGCTGCACCTGCACCACAAGCGCAAGAAGCTGGATGTGCCGCTGGTGCGCGATCGCCTTGCGTACTTCGCCGACCGTGTCGCGGATATCCCGGGATTGAGCGGCGCCATGCGCGGCCTGCTGGCCGGCACCGTGGGACTGGACGCCGCGCACCATACCGCGACGGCCTACCTGCTCGAACACAACATCCCGACCGTCTCGCCCATCGCCATCGCGTTCAAGCGCCTGGCATGGCGCATACGGCGCCTTGCGCACTGGCCTTCCTGGCGCACGATCGCGGTGGTCGGGCCGGACGGCAGCGGCAAGGGCACGCTGATCGACGCCGTCCAGGCCAGTCCGCTGGGACGGCGCTTCCGTTTCAAGCGCTTCAAGCGCCTGTTCCGCAAACCGCTGTTCTACTGGGGCCGGGAGCCGCGCAACGTGCGCGAGGAAAAAAGGCTCTGGCTGGTCCTTCCCGTCGCGTGGATCGCCTTCTCGCTGGCGCAGCTGTTCGGCGGCTGGCGCCGCCCGCTGGTGCTGGACCGCTACTTCTACGATTACTTCGTCCGCAACGTCCGCCTCACCGCGACGCAGCCCTTCCGGCGCATCGCGGCCTATGGCGCATGCAGCGCGCTGGCCCCGCCGCCGCGGCATCTCATCGTCGCCACCTGTCCGCCGGACGTCATCCACCAGCGTAAACAGGAAATGTCGCGCGAGGCCATCGAATCCCTGTACGCCATGTACCTGGATCAGGTCCGGCGCGGCCGGCTCCCCGCCACGCTGTTCTGCCACACAGGCGTCAGCATGGAAGAATCAAGCCGGCACGCACTGCTTTTTCTTGGGCACCCAGAGCCGGCTTGACCGGTCGCGCAGCATGTCCAGCGTTTTCTCGCGGAACGACCGGGCCTTGTGCCGCGCGGCCCATTGCTCCAGCGCCGTGAACCTGCAGCGGGCCCAATACTTGAAGTCGAAGTGCCGCGTGCCCAGGCCGTCGACGAACACCAGATAGGCGCGTCCTTCCAGCGACGACTCCCGCACCAGGAAGTTGTCGATGCCATAGTCGGCCAGGATGACGTTATTGCGGATCAGCCAGTCGCAGGCCTCGTAGACCAGGCCCACGGCTTCCATTTCGCTGATCAGTCCGCCGCGCAAGGCCTGCGACAAGGTCGGACAGGGCGTGCCGTCCGGCCGCTGCACCAGGTCCACCACCAGGCCGCGGCCACGATTGGTCTGTACCCAGCCGTGCACACGCGGCAGGTGCGGCCCTTTGACGCCCGACCGTTCCAGGTGGACGCTGTAGTGCAGGTCGATGTCGTTCTGCGCCCGTTCATGCTGTGGCTTCGCCACCTTGACCCCAAGCGCGCGGTTCAAGGGATGCCGCCAGACCTCGCGATCATGGCCGGCGCCTATCTTCTCGGCAAGCACCAACACGACGTCCTGACCCGCGGCGGTCTTGCACGACCACTCCGGAGGAAGTGTGCTCATGAAATATTGTTGTCGTTGGCTTCTTCATTATTCTGGGTGCGATTCCATTGACATGACAACGATATTTCAGGCGCCGTCGCGCCCCGACAACGCGGGGCAGAAAAAACGTCTTGTGGCTCAACGACTTGCAAACAGATGAGCTCCCGACGGACCGGACATTTACAAAAATTCGACGCGTGCGGTGCTATCGGCGAAGGCCACCATGCAAGGAACCCGAAGCCATCGCAAAGAAAAAACCCCTGCGCAGCCAGGCTGGGCAGGGGTCTTCCGGAAAACGGACCGGGACGTTCAGAACGGAATATCGTCGTCCATGTCCGTCAGGTTCGCCGCGCCGCCGCCACCGCCGGCGGGCGGGCTGGCCGGACGCTGCGGCGCCGGGCGCTGGGCCTGCTGGCGCGGGGCCCGTTGCGGGGCGTCGTCGTATCCGCCACCACCGCCGCCACCGCCGCCGAAACCACCACCGCCTTCGCCGCCTTCACGGCCGCCCAGCATCTGCATCTGGTCGGCCACGACTTCGGTACTGTAGCGGTCGGCGCCGGTGTCCTTGTCCTGCCATTTGCGCGTCTTCAGGCGGCCTTCGATATAGACCGAACGGCCCTTCTTGAGGTATTCGCCGGCGATTTCCGCCAGACGGTTGTACATGACCACGCGATGCCATTCGGTTTCTTCGCGCCGCTCGCCGGAGGCCTTGTCCTTCCACTGCGACGTCGTCGCGACGGACAGATTGCAGATGGCGCTGCCTTCGGGGCTGTAGCGCACTTCGGGATCGCGCCCGAGGTTGCCGACGAGGATGACTTTATTGACAGATGCCATGTGCTGATTTCCCTAGATTGCCCATCCCGGAAGGGTCCATGGGGCAAATAACTTCATTTGAATGTGCGTCGCGCCGGATCGGAGCGACGCGATCCCGCGCTGTGCTGATCAGGCGCCCGACGTCGGATGCGTCCGTCGGCCCGGACAGCGATACGGCAAGCTTACCGCACCTGGGGGCCGAATTTTACCGGCGTGGACAAAACCGTCGCGCTCGCCCTGCACAGCCATGCCCCAAGGTCGGGCCAGCCCCTGCGTGATCGAGTCCGCGTCAGCCCAGCGGTTTCAAGCCCCAGGTGGCCGCCAGCCACACCACCGAAAGACCGGCCACCGTCAGGAACACGGCGCTCGGCCCCGCATGGGCAGCCAGTATCCCGCCCAGCGCCCCGCCGCAGAACAGGCCGGCCGCCTGCGACGTGTTGTAGAAGCCCAGCGCCAGCCCCTTGTACGCCGCCGGCGCGACGCGCGAGACCAGCGACGGCTGCAGGGCTTCCAGCACGTTGAACATCACGAAGAACAGGGTCAGCAGCACCAGCATGGCGTGGAAACTGCCCTGCCCCCAGCGCATCAAGCCCAGCACCACGATCAATCCCCCCACCGCGCCGACCAGCGCGCCGCGGTGCGCGCGATACTTCTCGGCCACGAACACCACGGGCACCATCAGCACGAAGGACGCCACGATGACGGGCAGGTAGATTTCCCACAGGTCGTGCACGTCCAGGCCGTCCAGCCGGGCCATCAGCGCGGGCACGACCACGAACAGCGAAACCTGGATCAGGTGCAGGCAGAACACGCCGAAATTCAGCCGCAGCAGGTCGCCGTGCAGCAATACCTGGGACGGCCGGGCACCCCGCATGGTCCGGTTGCCGCTCAGCGGCACGACCGGCACCCACCAGCGCGCCACGGCGAAGCTGAGCACGCCCAGGCAGGCGATGGTCCAGAACAGGCCGGGCAAGCCCCACCAGCCGGTCAGCAGCGGCGCGGCCACCAGCGACACGGCGAAGGACACGCCGATGGACGCGCCGACCATGGCCATCGCGCGGGTGCGGACCTCGTCGCGCGTAGCGTCGGCGATCCAGGCGGTGATGGCGGCGGAGATCGCTCCGGCGCCCTGTACCGCGCGGCCGATGGTGATCCAGAAAACATTGGGGGACAGGGCACAGATCACGCTGCCCACGACGAACAGCACCAGGCCCAGCAGCACCACCGGACGCCGGCCCCAGCGGTCCGACGCCAGCCCGAACGGTATCTGCAGCACCGCCTGCGTCAGCCCGTAGATGCCCATCGCCAGCCCGACCTTGGCAGGATCGTTGCCGCCGGGCAGGCCGCGCGCGGCCACCGCGAACACTGGCAAAAGCAGGAACAGCCCCAACATACGACAGGCAAACAACCCTGCCAGGGCGATGCTGGTGCGTCTTTCGTTGGGAGTCAGCTGAAGGCGGGGGCGTGACGGCATGCGGGGGAATCGGGTCTGCTGCGCGCGATCTGATTGTTGTGGAACGGCGGGTAAACGCGACGCCCGTGCAGAACGGCCTGGCCACGACCCCGAACACGGACGAATTCGGCGCGCTATAGTACCAAGTTGGCCTTTGGAATTGCTTAAACCCGATGGACGCGATACGCATTCGGGGTGCACGCACCCACAACCTGAAGAACGTTTCGCTGGATCTGCCCCGGCAGAAACTGGTGGTGATAACGGGTCTGTCCGGTTCGGGCAAGTCTTCGCTCGCGTTCGACACACTATACGCGGAAGGCCAGCGCCGATACGTTGAAAGCCTTTCGGCTTACGCGAGGCAGTTCCTGCAACTGATGGACAAGCCGGATGTCGATCTGATCGAGGGCCTGTCCCCGGCGATTTCCATCGAGCAGAAGGCCGCGGGCCATAACCCCCGCTCCACCGTCGGTACCATCACCGAAATCCACGATTACCTGCGCCTGCTGTTCGCCCGCGTCGGCACGCCGTATTGCCCCGACCACGGCCTGCCGCTGCAGGCGCAGAGCGTCAGCCAGATGGTCGATACCGTGCTGGGCTGGCAGGCGGACACGCGCCTGGCGATCCTCGCGCCTGTGGCGCGTGCCCGCAAGGGCACCTTCGAAGACGAAATCGCCAGCCTCCAGGCGCAGGGCTATGTGCGCCTGCGCGTCGATGGGCAGATGGTCGAAATCGACAGCCTGCCGGCGTTGAAGAAAACCGAAAAACACGACATCGACGTCGTGATCGACCGGCTGCGCGTGCGCGCCGAAAGCGGGCAGCGCCTGGCGGAAAGCTTCGAAACCGCACTGGCATTGGCCGACGGCCGGGTCGTGGCGCTGGACATGGACGGCGCGCACGAACACGTATTTTCCAGCCGCTACGCCTGTCCCGTGTGCAGCCACAGCCTGCCCGAACTCGAGCCGCGGCTGTTCAGCTTCAACAACCCGATGGGCGCCTGCCCCAGTTGCGACGGCATCGGCCAGGTAGGCTTCTTCGATCCCAAGCGCGTAGTGGCATTTCCGGAGCTCAGCCTGGCGGCCGGCGCGATCCGTGGCTGGGATCGCCGCAATGCCTTCACGCATTCGCTGCTGACCAGCCTGGCCGCGCATTACGAATTCGATATCGAAGCGCCTTTCGAAGCGCTGCCGGAATCCGTGCGCGACAAGGTGCTGTACGGTTCGGGCGAAGAGGAAATCGCCTTCGTCTATCTGAACGAAAAAGGCCGCAGCACCGTCAAGCGCCACGTCTTCGAAGGCGTGATTCCCAATCTGGAACGGCGCTGGAAGGAAACCGATTCGGCCACCGTGCGCGAAGAACTGGGCAAGTACCGCAACATCAAGGTCTGCCCCGCCTGCCACGGCTCGCGGCTGCGCGCCGAAGCGCGCCACGTGCTGATCGGCGCCGAAAAGCGTGACGACAGCGAACGGCGCGGCCTGGCGATCTACGAAGTGGAAGGCATGCCGCTGTCGGACTGCCTGCGCTGGTTCCAGGAACTGGCGCTGGCCGGCGCCAAGCAGGAAATCGCGCAGCGCATCGTGCGCGAGATCGAAGCCCGGCTCAGCTTCCTGAACAACGTGGGCTTGAACTACCTTTCCCTGGACCGCAGCGCGGATACGATCTCCGGCGGCGAGGCCCAGCGCATCCGCCTGGCCAGCCAGATCGGTTCTGGCCTGACCGGCGTGATGTACGTGCTGGACGAGCCCTCCATCGGGCTGCACCAGCGCGACAACGACCGCCTGATCGGTACCCTGCAGCATCTCAGGGACCTGGGCAACAGCGTCATCGTGGTCGAGCATGACGAAGACATGATCCGTTCCGCGGACTGGGTCGTGGACATGGGCCCCGGCGCCGGCGAACACGGCGGCCAGGTGGTGGCGCAGGGCACGCCGGCGCAAGTGCAGGACGACGCGCAATCGCTCACCGGCCAGTACCTGAGCGGCCGCCGCGCCATCCAGGTGCCCGAGCGTCGTCCCGTCAATGACGAGCTGCCCTGGCTGGTGGTGGCCGGCGCCAGCGGCAACAACCTGAAGAACGTCGACCTGCGGGTGCCCGCCGGCCGCCTGGTCTGCGTGACCGGCGTATCCGGATCGGGCAAATCCACGCTGATCAACGATACGCTGGCGGTGGCCGTGTCGCGCCAGCTGCATCACGCCCAGGCCGAACCGGCGCCGTTCGTGGCGCTGGAAGGACTGGAGCATTTCGACAAGATCATCAGCGTCGACCAGAGCCCGATCGGCCGCACGCCGCGCAGCAACCCCGCGACGTACACCGGGCTCTTCACGCCCATCCGCGAACTGTTCGCCGGCGTGCCGGAAGCGCGTACGCGCGGCTACGATCCCGGACGTTTCAGCTTCAACGTCAAGGGCGGCCGCTGCGAAGCCTGCCAGGGCGACGGCGTGGTCAAGGTCGAAATGCATTTCCTGCCGGATATGTACGTGCCCTGCGACGTCTGCCAGGGCAAGCGCTACAACCGCGAAACGCTGGAAATCCGCTACCGCGGCCGCAACGTCAGCGAAGTGCTGGACCTTACCGTCGAACAGGCGCTGGAATATTTCGACTCGGTGCCCGCCATCTCGCGCAAGCTGCACACGCTGATGGACGTGGGGCTGTCCTACCTGCGCCTGGGCCAGAGCGCCACCACGCTGTCGGGAGGCGAAGCGCAGCGCGTCAAGCTGTCGCAGGAACTGTCCAGGCGCAGCACCGGCCGCACCCTGTACATCCTGGACGAGCCCACCACCGGGCTGCATTTCCGCGACATCGAACTGCTGCTGAAGGTGCTGAACCAGCTGGTCGACGCCGGCAACACGGTGCTGATCATCGAGCACAACCTGGACGTCATCAAGACCGCCGACTGGGTGGTCGACATGGGTCCGGAAGGTGGCGACGGCGGCGGCCGCGTGGTGGCGCAAGGCACCCCGGAAGACGTGGCGCGGACGGCGGGCAGCCACACCGGACACTACCTGCAACGCGTGCTGGAGGCCGCCAACGCCGTGCCGCCCGCCGCGACGCCGCTGCGCAGGAAGGCGAAGTAGACTGCGAAGGACGGCGTCTCCGCGCGGGGCGGACACGCCGCTGCAAACAAGCCCGATTATCCTGGAGCGTCCATGTACACCCTTCTGATCGGCAATAAAAACTATTCGTCGTGGTCGCTGCGGCCGTGGCTGGCGTTGAGCGTGGGCGGCATTCCGTTCAAGGAAGAAAAGCTGACGCTGTTCACGCCCGAATTCGCGGCGCGGCTGGCGCCGCTGACGCCGTCGGGCACGGTGCCCTTGCTGCTGGATGGCGATTTCGCCGTCTGGGATTCCCTGGCCATCTGCGAATACGCGGCTGAACGCCATCCGCAGGCGCGGCTGTGGCCCGCCGACCCGCGCGCCCGGGCCCGCGCACGTTCCCTGGCCGCGCAGATGCACAGCGGCTTCGCCGATCTGCGCAATGTCCTGCCCATGAACATCGAAGCGCTGTTACCCGGCATAGAGATTTCGCCCGCGGCGCAGCAGGACATCTCGCGCGTGCAGGCGATCTGGCAGGATACGCGGGCGGAATACGGCCAGGGCGGCCCCTTCCTGTTCGGCGCGTTTTCCATCGCGGACGCGTTCTTCGCGCCGGTGGTGTCCCGCTTCATCACCTACGGCGTCACCGCCGCCGCGGGCCCGGTGCGCGAGTACATGGACGCCATCCTGGCGCTGCCGGCCATGCAGGCGTGGATGCGCGACGCCAGGGCGGAAGGCATCTTCCTGCCGCCCGACGAGCCCTATCGCACGCAACGCTGAGCCGCCTGTCGAAATCCGCTGCCGTCGATCGTCGTGCTGGATACCGACAGGCGCGGGCAGGCGTGGACGCCTCGCTTCCCGCGCCCCCGCGATCCGCACTGAAAAGGAGAAGACACATGACACACGGCATAGAAGGCCGTAGACGCTGGTACGCGCTGACGGTGCTATGCCTGGGCGTACTGATGATCGTGCTCGACACCACCATCGTGAACGTGGCGCTGCCATCCATCCGCGCCGACCTGGATTTCACCGAAACGTCCCTGGTGTGGGTCGTCAACGCCTACATGCTGACCTTCGGCGGCTTCCTGCTGCTGGGCGGCCGGCTGGGCGATCTCTACGGCCACCGGCGCATGTTCCTGGCCGGCCTGGCGCTGTTCACCCTGGCCTCGCTGGCCTGTGGCATGGCGCACACGCGCGAATTCCTGATCGCCGCGCGCGCCGTGCAGGGCCTGGGCGGCGCCGTCGTCTCGGCGGTATCGCTGTCGCTGGTGATGAACCTGTTCACCGAAGCGGGCGAACGCGCCAAGGCCATGGGCATCTACGGTTTCGTCTGCGCGGGCGGCGGCAGCATCGGCGTACTGCTGGGCGGCCTGCTGACGTCCACCCTCAGCTGGCACTGGATCTTCCTGGTCAACCTGCCCATCGGCGTGGCGGTCTATGCGCTGTGCCTGGCCCTCATCCCGCGCGGCCGCGGCATGGCCATGGACGGTCCCCTGGACGTGGCCGGCGCGATCACGATCACAGCCGCGCTGATGCTGGCCGTGTATGCGGTGGTCAACGGCAATGAAGCGGGCTGGGGCTCCACGCAGTCCGTCGCGATGCTGGCGGCGGCGGTCATCCTGCTCGCGCTGTTCCTGGCCATCGAGGCGCGCGTGCGCGCCCCGCTGGTGCCGCTGCGCCTGTTCCGCCTGCGCAACCTGGCCGTGTCCAACGTGGTCGGGGTGCTGTGGGCGGCGGCGATGTTCGCCTGGTTCTTCATCTCGGCGCTGTACCTGCAACTGGTGCTGGGCTACGACGCCATGCAGATCGGCCTGGCGTTCCTGCCGGCCAACCTGATCATGGCCGCGTTTTCGCTGGGGCTGTCCGCCAGGCTGGTCATGCGCTTCGGCATCCGTGTGCCATTGGGAGGCGGCCTGCTGATCGCCGCCATCGGCCTCGCGCTGTTCGGCTACGCGCCCGTGCAGGGCAGCTTCGCGCTGCACGTGCTGCCCGGCATGCTGCTGCTCGGACTGGGCGCCGGCGTCGCCTTCAATCCCGTCCTGCTGGCGGCGATGAGCGACGTCCAGCCCGACGAATCCGGCCTGGCATCGGGCATCGTGAATACCTCGTTCATGATGGGCGGTTCGCTGGGACTGGCGGTCCTGGCCAGCCTGGCGGCGGCACGCTCCCATGCCGCGGCCGCGGCTGGCGCGGCGCCCGCGGTCGCGCTGAACCAGGGATACCAGTTGGCCTTTCTATGCGGCGCGGGCTTCGCCCTGGCCGCCGCCATCCTGGGCGGATACTGGCTGCGCACGCGTCTGCACGCGCAGGCGGACCGGCAGGAGCCCGCGCGGGCCCATCAATAGGACATATCGAACAGCCGCTTGTGTTCGCGCATGGCGTAGCGGTCGGTCATGCCGGCGATGTAATCCGAGATGGCGCGCGGCTGCGCGTCGCGCCGCAGGTAATCCGGCGGCAGCAGGCGCGGATCCGCCAGGAAGGCGGTGAACAGGTCGCGCACGATGCGGCGCGCCTTGGACGTCATGCGCATCACGCGGAAATGCCGGTACAGGTTTTCGAACAGGAAGCGCTTGAGCTCGTCGGCCTCGGCGCGTATCCCTTCGGAAAATCCCACCAGCGCCGGCGCTTCGCGCACGTCGTCCACGCTTTCCGGCCGGTGCCTGGCGATGCGTTCCGCCGTCGTGTCGGTCAGGTCGACGATCAGCGTATTGATCATCCGGCGTATGGTTTCCGCGATCTGCCGGCGTTGCGGAACACCGGCGAACTGCACCGCCACGACATCGTAATGGCGCGCGAATATGCGTACCTGGCGCATCTGTTCCACCGTTACCAGGCCGGACCGCAGTCCATCGTCGATGTCGTGATTGTTGTAGGCGATCTCATCGGCCAGATTGGCCAATTGCGCCTCCAGCGACGGCCGGCGGCGGCGAATGAAACGCTCGCCCACCGCGCCCAGCTGCCGCGCGTGCGCCAGCGAACAATGCTTGAGGATGCCTTCGCGGGTCTCGAAGCACAGGTTCAGGCCATTGAACGCCGCGTAGCGTTCTTCCAGCTCGTCAACCACGCGCAGGCTCTGCAGATTGTGCTCGAAGCCGCCGGCGCCCGGCGCAAGCTCGTGCATGCAGGCATTCAGTTCATCCTGGCCGGCGTGGCCGAAGGGCGTGTGGCCCAGGTCGTGCGCCAGCGAGATGGCTTCCGTCAATTCCTCGTTGACGCGCAGGCTGCGCGCCAGCGTGCGCGCGATCTGCGCCACTTCCAGGCTGTGCGTCAGCCGCGTGCGGAACAGGTCGCCTTCGTGGTTGATGAAGACCTGGGTCTTGTATTCCAGCCGCCGGAAGGCGGTGCAATGGATGATGCGATCGCGATCGCGCTGGAATTCCGTGCGGTTCTGCGGCGGCGGTTCGCTGTGCGCGCGGCCCAGGCTGCGCAGGGGATCGGCGGCATAGGGAGCCAGTGTGTCCGCGTAAGTGTTCATAGGGCAATGATCGTTGATTCCTGTCTATCGGACCATCGCCGGAAGGTTTCAGGCGACGGTGCGTTCCAGCACCCGGAGCACGGCGTCCCGCGGCGCGCCCTGGATGATGGCCTGGCCGATACGTGGCGTCAGGACGAAGCGGATCTCGCCGCCTTCCGCCTTTTTGTCCACCCGCATCAAGGACAGCCAGCGTTCCGCGCCCAGGTCCGGCGCCGTGGTTGGACAGCCGATGGCCTCGACCAGTTTCCGGACGCGCGCCACGTCCTCGCGCGGCAGGCCGGCGACCTCGGCGGACAGTTCCGCGGCCTGTACCATGCCGCAGCCGACGGCCTCGCCATGCAGCCAGGCGCCATATCCCAGCCCCGATTCGATCGCATGGCCGAAGGTATGGCCCAGGTTCAGGATCGCGCGCAGGCCCGATTCGCGCTCGTCCTGGCCCACCACCTTGGCCTTGAGTTCGCAGGACACCTGGATCGCCTGTCCCAGCACGTCGCGGTCCAGCGCGCGCAGCCGCGCGGCGTTCGCCTCGCACCAGGCCCAGAAATCGGCGTCCAGGATCATGCCGTACTTGATGACTTCCGCCAGCCCGGCCGACACCTCGCGCGCCGGCAGCGTGGCCAGCACGTCGGTATCGATTTCGACGGCGACCGGCTGGTGGAAGGCCCCGATCATGTTCTTGCCCAGGGGATGGTTCACCCCGGTCTTGCCGCCGACGGATGAATCCACCTGCGCCAGCAGCGTGGTGGGCACCTGCACGAAACGGATGCCCCGCATGTACACCGCCGCCGCGAAGCCGGTCATGTCGCCGATGACGCCGCCGCCCAGGGCCACCAGCACGGAACGCCGATCGAAGCCGTTGGACAGCAGGACGTCGAAGATCTGGTTCAGCGTGCCGCTGTCCTTGTGCTCCTCGCCATCCGGCAGGTCGATGCGCACCACCTTGCGCCCCGTCCTGGCCAGCGCGCGTTCCGCGCGTTCGGCGTACAGCGCGGCCACCGTGGGATTGGTGACGAGGGCGATCGCGGTGGCATTGGGCGGGATGGCCTCATCCAGATGGTCGAGCCGGCCCGGCGCGATACGGATGGGATAACGGGCGCCGGGCACGGCGACATCGACGACTTTCATGCTTGCTTCTCGTAGGCTTGCAGCTTTGGCGTCAGCTGCTTGACCAGCGTGCTGACGGGCACGCAGCCGGTTTCGATGACCAGGTGCGCGACCTCTCGGTACAGGGGTTCGCGGCGCGCCAGCAGGTCGCGCAGGGTGCCGCGGGGATCGGCGGTGGCCAGCAGCGGGCGGTTCTTGTCGCGGCAGGTGCGGCGGTAAAGCTCATCCACGCTGGCGCGCAGGTAGACGACGATGCCCTGCTCGCGCAGCACGGCGCGGTTTTCGGCGGCCAGGATGGCACCACCGCCGGTAGCCAGCACGATGCCGCGCCGGGCGGCGCAATTCGCCAGCGCGGCGGCTTCGCGCTTGCGGAAGCCCGCCTCGCCTTCGATCTCGAATATGACCGGCACGCGCACGCCGCAGCGGGATTCCAGTTCATGGTCCAGGTCGACGAAGTCGCGGCCCAGCACGCGCGCCAGCGAGCGCCCTATCGTGGTCTTGCCCGCCCCCATCATGCCGACCAGGAAGATCGGCGTGTCGTACGGCAGGCTCACGCGCGGCGCCGCGCCCACGACGGCGCAGGTCTCGGATTCGGATTCGACGGACGGCTTGGCGGCCGTGCAATCGGGTTGGGACGCGTTCATAAGACGTATTATCCCATTCGGATCAGTTGCCCGCGCGCCACACTGAACAACGCTGTTACAGAAACCACACACGCGGCAGGGATGGCCGGCCCGCTTCCCCGTAAAATCGCGGCGATGAGTAAGCCCCAGACTCCTTCGTCCAAGAACGAAAAGCCCGATTCGAGCGGCTCCCCCTTTGTCCGTTTTTTCTTCAAGCTAGGCATTTTCTTCGCCGGCCTGGCCGGCTGCGGCCTGCTGCTGGGCGGCATGGCGCTGGCCCTGGCCTGGCCCAACCTGCCCGACCTGCACGCGATGACGGACTATCGTCCGCGCATCCCGCTGCGCGTCTTCACCGCGGACAAGGTGCTCATCGGCGAATTCGGCGAAGAGCGCCGCAACGTGTTGCGCTTCAACGAGATCCCCGATGTCATGAAATCGGCGGTGCTCGCCGCCGAGGACGATCGCTTCTACCAGCACGGCGGCATCGACTGGACCGGCGTGGTGCGCGCCGGGCTGACCAACCTGGTCAACATGTCGAAGTCGCAGGGCGCCAGCACCATCACCATGCAGGTGGCCCGCAACTTCTACCTGTCGTCGGAAAAGACCTATACCCGCAAGTTCTACGAACTGCTGCTGACGTTCAAGATCGAGGCCAGCCTCAGCAAGGACCAGATCCTCGAGCTATACATGAACCAGATCTACCTGGGGCATCGCGCCTACGGCTTCGCCGCCGCTTCGCGCACGTACTTCGGCAAGCCGCTGTCGCAGATCACGCCGGCCGAAGCCGCGATGCTGGCCGGCATCCCCAAGGCGCCGTCGCGCTTCAATCCGATCTCGAACCTGCCGCGCGCCGAACTGCGCCAGCATTACGTGCTGGGCCGCATGCGCAGCCTGGGCTACCTGACCGATCCCGAATACAAGGAATCGATGGCCCAGCCCATCGTCATCAAGTCCGCCGAAGGCACCCCCGCGGGCGGCTACTCCATCCATGGCGAGTATGTGGCCGAGCTGGCGCGCCAGCTCCTGTACGGCGTCTACCAGGACAACGTGTACTCGCGCGGCATCAACATCTACACCACCGTGCAGTCCAAGGACCAGGAAGCGGCCTACCGCGCGGTGCGTGACGGCGTGCTGGACTACACCCGCCGCGCGCCCTACCCGGGCCCGGAAGCCCAGCTCGACCTGCCCGCCGGCGTGGAAAAGGACCCGCAAGCCCTGGACGACGTGCTCGACGGCGTACTGGACAAGTATTCGGACAGCGACGACCTGCTGGTCGCGCTGGTGCTGTCGGCCAGCCCCACCGAGATCAAGGTGGCGCGCAGCTCGCGCGAGATCATCACTATCAACGACAAGAAAGTCCTGGCGGTCGTCGCCCGCGCGCTGAACCCCAAGGCCAAGGACGACCAGCGCCTGCGCCGCGGCTCCGTGGTCTACATCCACAAGATCGGGCCGGACGATTGGGAAGTCCTGAACATGCCGTCGGTGCAGGCGGCCTTCGTCTCGCTGTCGCCGCAGGACGGCGGTATCCGCTCCATGGTCGGCGGCTTCGATTTCTACCGGGGCAATTTCAACCGCGTGACGCAGGCATGGCGCCAACCGGGCTCCAACATCAAGCCGTTCATCTATTCCGCGGCCCTGGAACGCGGCCTGACGCCGGCCACCCAGATTTCCGACCAGCCCTTCGCCATGAGTGCCGCCCAGACCGGTTCCAAGGCCTGGACGCCGAAAAATTACGGCAACGAGTACGAGCCCATGCTGACCATGCGGCAAGGCCTGTACAAGTCCAAGAACATGGTCTCCATCCGCATCCTGCAGGCCATCGGCCCGCAGTACGGGCAGGATTACCTGACGCGCTTCGGCTTCGACAAGTCGCGCCAGCCCGCGGTGCTGCCCCTGGCGCTGGGTGCCGGCTCCGTCACGCCCCTGCAGCTGGCCGGCGCGTATTCGGTCTTCGCCAACGGCGGCTATCGCATCACCCCCTACCTGATCGACCGCGTCACGGACGGCAGCGGGAAGGTCATCATGCAATCCAAGCCGCTGGTGGCGGGCGATTCCGCTGCCCGCGCCATCGACCCGCGCACGGCCTTCGTCATGGACGACATGCTGCGCGGCGTGGCGACCTACGGCACCGCCGCCCGCGCCCGGGTAGTCCTCAAGCGCAACGATATCGCCGGCAAGACGGGCACGACCAACGAATCCGTGGACGCCTGGTTCTCCGGCTATACCCCCAGCCTGGAAGCCACCGCCTGGCTGGGCTACGACCAGCCCAAGTCGCTGGGCTCGCGCGAAACCGGCGGCGGCGCCGCGCTGCCGATCTGGCTGAGCTATATGCAGGAAATGCTGAAAGGCGTGCCGGAACAGAAACAGCGCCCGCGGCCGGATGGCCTGCTGGTGGAAAACGGCGAGTTCTATTTCTCTGAATTCCCGCCTGGACAGGCGGTGGCCCGCCTGGGCCTGCCGGCGCCGGGCTCGGACAGCCTGGGCGACCTGCTGAATACGCTGCGCTCGGCCAACGCCGACAACCGGCCCTCCGGGACCAGTTTCGGCGAAGGTTCACTGCCGGTGCAGTAGCCCTACACCTGGACGACGATCGGCACCCCTGCCGCCTCTGAACAGATCTGCGACAGGGCGTCATGCAGCGGCGGCCCGCCGCGCGTATCCAGCCAGTGCTGGCCGTCGTAGCGGTAATGGAAGCCCCCGCTGCGCGCCGCCACCCACAGTTCCTGCATGGCGGCCTGGCTGTTGACGACCACGTGCGTGTCGTCCTCGAAAACCAGGGTCAGTACATTGCCGCTGCGGTTGGCCTCGACATCGACGTCCAGCGAAGCCGCCCAGTCATCGGCCTGGCTTTCGATACGGTCGAGCACCTGTTCCGCCAACGCAAGAAATTCGGTTTCGTTCATAATCCAGTCTGCAAGAATTACGGAGTTCCCAGTGTCCCACCCGGCATACCGCCGTACCGCTCTGCGCATTGTAGCCACGCTGGGCGCAGCCGCATCGCTGGCGGCCTGCGGCTACAAGGGCCCGCTCATCCCGGCATCGCAGGCCCCCGTACTGAAGCCGCCCCCCAAGGTTATCGCACCCCTGGAGTTCCGTGCCGCTTCCGGCGTCCGCCTGGGCACCGCGCTTCCCGATTTCCCGCCGTCCGCCACCCAACGATGAACGCTTCCATTTCCGCGCCGGCGCAGCCGGCCGGCTACCCGCATTTCCACTACCGCGACGGCGCGCTGTGCGCCGAGGACGTGCCGCTGCAGTTGCTGGCCGACCGCCTGGGCACGCCGCTCTACGTCTATTCGCGGGCTGCGCTGCGTGCCGCCTGGGAATCCTACCGCGACGCCATCGGCGACCGCGACGTCCTGGTGTGCTACGGCATGAAGGCGAATTCCAACCTGGCGGTACTGAAGGAATTCGCCCGCCTGGGCGCCGGCTTCGACATCGTGTCGGGCGGCGAACTGCAACGCGTGCTGGCCGTGGGCGCGGATCCGGCCAGGATCGTGTTCTCCGGCGTGGGCAAGCAGGCCTGGGAAATGCGCAAGGCACTGGAAACCGACGTCAAGTGCTTCAACGTGGAATCGGAAGCCGAGCTGAATCTGCTATCGGATGTCGCCACGTCCATGGGCCGAACCGCCCGTGTGTCCCTGCGCGTGAATCCGGACGTGGATGCCGGCACCCACCCGTATATCTCGACCGGCCTGAAGGAAAACAAATTCGGCGTCGCCATCGCGGACGCCCCGCGGGTGTATCAGGCGGCCGCGTCCCTGCCAGGGATCGCGGTGACGGGCGTGGACTGCCACATCGGCTCGCAGATCACCGACGTTTCCCCCTACCTGGACGCGCTGGACAAGCTGCTCGACCTGATCGACGGCCTGGCGGCGGCCGGTATCCACATCGAACACCTGGACCTGGGCGGCGGCCTGGGCATCCGTTATACGGATGAAACCCCGCTGCGGCCGGCGGCGCTGCTGGACCAGGTCTACGCGCGCCTGGACGCGCGCGGCCTGAGCCATCTGAAACTGATCATGGAGCCAGGCCGCTCCCTGGTCGGCAACGCGGGCGTCCTGCTGACCACCGTGCAGTTCCTGAAGCACGCCGAGGCGCGCAACTTCGCCATCGTCGACGCGGCCATGAACGATCTGATCCGGCCCACGCTGTACGACGCCTGGCATGGCGTGCTGCCGGTCCACCCCCGGGGCGGGGCGACGCAGGAATACGACGTCGTGGGGCCGGTCTGCGAAAGCGGCGACTGGCTGGCCAAGCAACGCGCGCTGGCGGTGGAACGCGGCGACGTCCTGACCATCGAATCCACCGGCGCCTACGGGATGGTCATGGCGGGCAACTACAACACCCGCCCGCGTCCCGCCGAAGTCATGGTCGACGGCGCGCAATTCCACGTGATCCGCCAGCGCGAGACGGTGGAAGACCTGATGCGCGGCGAATCCACGCTGCCATGAGAAGAAACCGCGCGCCCGGACTCGATGCCCGGACGCGCGGTGGCGAAGCTTTCCGTCCTGGCGAGAAGCTCGCCGCCGGGCCTACAGTTGCCCGTAGGAATGCAGGCCGGACAGGAACATGTTCACACCCAGGAAGGCGAAGCCGGTGATCAGCAATCCCACCAGGGCCCAATATGCCGCCATCGCGCCGCGCAGGCCCTTGATCAGCCGCATGTGCAGCCAGGCGGCATAGTTCAGCCAGACGATCAGGGCCCAGGTTTCCTTGGGATCCCACTGCCAGTAAGCGCCCCAGGCATCCGCCGCCCACAGCGCGCCCAGTATGGTCGCCACCGTGAAGAACGCGAACCCCACGGTGATCGCGCGATACATGATGTCGTCCAGCACCGCCAGCGGCGGCAAGGCCGCGGCCACCCTGCGGCGCCCCACCAGGATGGCCCCCACGATGACGGCGCCCAGGCCGAAATACGTCATCCACGCCGCCGACAAGCCCTTGGTGCGGAACACCATGGGCTCCACGCACAGCAGCACGCCCAGCACGAACAAGGGCGCCAGCTTGCGCCATGACGTGGTCTCGCCGTTTTCCTTCACCAGGTAGGCGAAGCCGACCATGGCCGACAGCGAAAACGTGCCGTAGCCGATGAAATTGGCCGGCACGTGCAGCTTCATCCACCAGCTTTTCAATGCCGGCACCAGCGGCTGGATCTGCGCGGCGTCGCGCGTGAAGGCATACCACAGCAGGAACATCACGGCCGACGAGATCACCAGCAGCACGAAGCCGCCCAGCGCCCGCGTGGCGTAGCGGCGTTCGTAGTACAGGTAGAACAGCGCCGTGATCAATGAAAACAGCACGAACACTTCGTACAGGTTGCTGACCGGGATATGGCCCAGGTCCGGGCCCATCAGGTGGCTCTCGCGCCAGCGCACCAGCATGCCGGTGACGCCGGCGAACACCGCCCCCCAGGTCAAGGCCGTGCCCAGCCAGGCCGCCGTGGGACTGAACAAGCCCAGCCAGTAGGAAACCGTCGCCAGCACGAACAGGGCCGACATCCACAGGATGGCCGATTGCGACGACAGCAGGTACTTGAGGAAAAACACTTCCTCGGCGCGCGCCAGGTCATGGCCGTACAACATGACCGCCAGCCCGCTGGCCAGCGCCACCGCGACCATCAGCCGGCGCAGCGGACGCCACAGCCAGCCCATCCACGTGAGCACCAGCACGGCGCCGCTCAGGATGACCTTCTCGTAATAGTCCATGGACCCGGCGAAGCGGGTCAGCGCATAGCCGGCGCCGGCGGCCAGCAGCAGGAAGAACACGGCGTCGGTCCAGTCGGGACGTCCGCGCCGCAGGCGCGCATCGCCGCTTTCGGCCATGCCGTCCTGCCAGAGATTGTCGTGCGAAGGGGAAACCGCGGTTTCGGACATGACTAGCACCTCACTGCTTCAGGCGCAGCAGCGCCTCTTTGAGCCGCTCGAACTCTCGATGGAAATCCAGTGTACGCCGCTGGGATGTCATGGCGGCGTGCACGGCGCTGCCGCGGCCGTCCGGGCCGGGCGTCACCCAGACCCAGACGCGGCGGTCGCGGATATAGAACATGCTGAAGACGCCCAGTATCAGCAGCAGGCAGCCGACATACACGGCCTGCTTGCCCGGCGTGCGGCTGACCTGGAACACGCTGGCCTGCACCTGCTTGAAGTCCGCCAGGGTGAAGAACACCGGCGCCGGATACATCGCCAGATCGGACAGCGCCGCCACCGCCACCCGCGACCAGACCGCGGCGCGTTCGCCGGCTTCGCCGTCGCTCGGCAGCGGCGGCAGGCCGGCGCGCTCGCGCTCCATGACGCGCAGCTCGGCCACGCTCGCGCCGATCAGGCGCACGACGATATCGGCGGCGCGTTCCAGTTCGGATGCCGGCGCGTTGCTTTGCAGGAAGTTCGCCACCGCCTGCAGGCCGCCGTCGGAAAACGTGTGCAGCGCCCGTTCCGCCGCCGTCTCCAGGGGCTGGCGGTCGCTGCCCGCCGGGGCATTCTTTTCGGCGAAGCGGCGCGCGGCTTCCGCGCGCGCCTGCGGGTCGGCCAGCAAGGCGCGCAGGCGCATGAATTCGGCAACGGAGTTGTCGTCGTCCGCCGGCAGGCGCAGGTAGCGATAGTTCTCGTTGGCGTTGTTGCGCACCCCCGCCAGGAAGACCGGGAAACCGTCCAGCTGCACCGGCAGCATGTAGTTGCGGAATTCGTGCGACTGGCCGCTGGCGTCGATCAGGCGATACTCGACCGCCGGCCCGACGTTGCGCAGGTTCGCGTTGGCCTTGCCGGCGGCGCTGCCCGCCACCGACGCGACGTTCTGCGCGAAGTCGCGCGCCGGCTTGGGCGTGCCGCCGGACAGGTCTTCCACATTGATGGGACGCAACGCGGTGACGTCCACCTTCAGGTCGCGCGCCTCGGCCGGCGCGTCCTTGCCGGTCTCTGCGCTCTTGCCCACCGTGCCCGAAATATCGAAGGTGGCGGGGTCGCTGCCTCGTAGGGGATAGCCATGCAGCTTCACCGTGCTGCCGCCGTCGTCGAAGCTGGACTGGTACACCGTCACGCCCTTGAAGCGGAGCGGTTCGTTGACCTCGATGGTCTTGTCGAAGGTCTTGCCGGTATCGGGATCCCGCACCTCGACTTCGCTGGCGAAACGGCTGGGCATGCCGGTCGAGTAGTAGTCGACGATGAATTTCTTCAGCGTCAAGGTGAACGGGATGGGCTGCACCAGGGCGCCATCGCCGACCATGACCACCGCATTATTGGCGCGCCCGCCTTCCGGCACCATCATGCTGGAGCGGAAGCTGGGATTGTTCATGGACAGCCGCCCGCTGGGCGGCACGTCGCTGATCAGCATGTTTTCGACGATGGGCTTCTTGCCGCCCAGCCAGACCTGCGCGCGCACCGCCAGCTCGCTGTCCAGCAGGCCGCCCACGCAGATCACGATCAGCGCTGTGTGCGCGAAGATATAACCCAGGCGGTTGGCGCTGCCCTTCTTGCCGGCGAGCAGCACGCCTTCGCCGTCCTGGCGTTCCTTCACCGCGTAGCCCAGCGACTTCATCAGCTGGCGCGCGCGGCCCAGCGTATCGGCGGCCGCGGCGCCGCTGTCGAATTCCAGGCGCTGCGGAAACGCGCGCAGGCTGGACAGGCGTATGTATTCGCGGAAGGACACCGCGTCCCGCAGCATCTTGGGCGCGTTGCGCGTCAGGCAGATCCCGGTGGATACCACCAGGAAAGTCATGATCAGCAGGAACCACCAGCTGTTGTAGACGTGCCAGAGCGAAAACTTGTCGAACACCGCGTACCAGAACGGCCCGAACTGATCGATGTAGGCGGAAGACGCCTGGTTCTGCACCAGCACCGTGCCGACGATGCTGGCGACGCAGATGAACATGAGCAGGCTGACCGCGAAGCGCATGGAGCCCATGAGCTCCACGAAGTCCGCGGGCAGGTTGCGCAGGGTCGGGCGGGGGGAAGGCGGATTCTGATGCATCGGAAAAAAGTGGGCCCTGAAGCAGCCGGGCGACGATCCGCCAGGACGTGGGACCAGTCAGCCTGGCCGTTGGGCCCGGCCAACGGCCGCAACGGCGAGGCCCGGGGCAAGGACATGGCGCGGACGCAGCACTACGGACAATACAGCCTCCGCGCTGACGCGCCGATGACAGCCGGCGCCGTCAGCGCAGGCCGGCCGCGTAGTCGGACACCGCCTTGATGTCGTCGGCCGTCAGGCGGCTGGCGATTTCGTGCATGGGCTCGCTGTTGTTGCGGCTGCCGTCCTGGAAGAGCTTCAGCTGTTCCTCGATATAGGAGGGAAACTGGCCCGACAGGCGCGGATACTGCGCCGGAATGCCGGCGGCATTGGCGGAGTGGCAGGCCGCGCAGGCGGGGACGTTGCGATCGGGCAGCCCGCCGCGCCAGATGGTCTGGCCGCGCTCGATCAGCGACTTCTGGCCGGCGGTGGCGGGTTCCTTCAATTGCTGCTGCGACAGGTACAGCGCGATGTTCTGCATATCCTGCGGCGTCAGCGACTGCACGATGGCGGTCATCGGCGTGGGATTGCCGCCCGCGCCGTTGCGCACCGGCGCCTTGGCGCCCTGCTTCAGCTGGAAATCGCCCAACTGCTTGGCCAGGTATTCGTGCGACTGGGCCGCCAGATTGGGATTGGTGGGGATGGTGCTGTTGCCAGCGGCGCCGTGACAGCTGGCACAGGCGATGATGCCGCGGGCCTGGTCGCCGTTGGTGTAGAGCTGCTCGCCCTTGGCCGCATCCGGCTTAGCGGCCGGGGCCGAAGCGTCGGCCGCGAAAACAGGAGAAATGGCGGCCGAACCAAAAACCAATCCGCCCACAACCAACATCTGGGACAGCACACGCTTCATGAAAACCTCGACGTTCGCAGCATCGACTCACGGCGCTGATACGCGCCGATTATGATTTGCCTATGTTTTCCATTCGCCTGCCCAGACCTGCCGGTATACCCCGAGTTCTGTGATGCGACGCGGCGTGCTACACCGGTAGCGGACTGACGCCCACCCTTGCAAACGCCGGATTATACAATAGGGCCCGTACCCCTCTCCGCACCCCCGTCCCCGTGTCCCTTCTGCATCGCGCCTCGTTCTTCACCTCGGCAGCCCGCCTGGACCAGCTGCCCGCCCCCGGCGCGCCCGAAGTCTGCTTCGTCGGCCGCTCCAATGCCGGCAAGTCCACGGCCATCAACGTGCTGACCAACCAGCGCCGCCTGGCCTTCTCCAGCAAGACGCCCGGCCGCACGCGCCTGATCAATATGTTCGGCCTGCCCGATCCCTACGACCCGGACCATCCGCTGGGTTTCCTGGTCGACCTGCCGGGCTATGGCTATGCCGCCATCAGCCAGAGCGAGCGCGACAAATGGGCGGAGCTGCTCGGCGGCTACCTGGCCACGCGCGCCTCGCTGGTCGGCGTCGTGCTGCTGATCGACATCCGCCGCGGCGTGACCGACCTGGACCGCCGGCTCGCCGATTTCATCGCGCCGACCGGCCGTCCGGTGCTGGCCCTGCTCACCAAGGCCGACAAGCTGCCTTATGGCCAACGCACGCGCACGGTCTTCGCGGTGCGCAAGGACCTGGCGGACATCGGCGCCCTGCACACGGTGCCGTTTTCCGCGCCCGACCGCATCGGCCTGGAAGAAGCGGGCGAGCACATCGAAAATTGGATCTCTCCCAAGGTAGCGCCATGAATCACCATATCGTATCGGCGGGTTTCCCCGCGTCCCGCCCACGTCGCCTGCGCCGTGACGATTTCACCCGCCGCCTGGTGCGCGAAAACGTCCTCACCCCGAACGACCTGATCTATCCGGTCTTCGTCGCGGAAGGCCGGGGCCTGCGCCAGGACGTGCCGTCGATGCCCGGCGTCGTGCGCTATTCGCTCGACACCCTGCTGCCGGTGGCCGAAACCTGCATGGAACTGGGCATTCCGGTCATGGCGCTGTTTCCCGTCATCGACAGCGCCCTGAAAACGCCGGACGGCATCGAGGCGGCCAATCCCGATGGCCTGGTGCCGCGCGTGGTCGGCGAGATCAAGAAGCGCTTTCCCGAGCTCGGCGTGCTGACGGACGTGGCGCTGGATCCGTACACCAGCCACGGCCAGGACGGCCTGATCGACGAATCCGGCTACGTGCTGAACGAGCCCACCGTGGAAATCCTGGTCAAGCAGGCGCTGGTGCAGTCGCAAGCCGGCGTCGACATTGTCGCGCCCAGCGACATGATGGATGGCCGCATCGGCGCCATCCGCGAGGCACTGGAAGACGCCCAGCACATCCATACCCGCATCATGGCGTATTCGGCCAAGTACGCCAGCGCCTTCTACGGGCCGTTCCGCGACGCGGTCGGTTCGGCCGCCAACCTCGGCAAGTCCAACAAGGCCGTCTACCAGATGGACCCGGGCAATCTCGAAGAGGCCCTGCGCGAAGTCGCGGCCGACCTGGCCGAAGGCGCCGACATGGTGATGGTCAAGCCCGGCATGCCGTACCTGGACGTCGTGCGGCGGGTCAAGGACGCCTTCCGCGTGCCGACCTTCGCCTATCAGGTCAGCGGCGAATACGCGATGCTGAAGGCCGCCGCCGCGAACGGCTGGCTGGACCACGACAAGGTCATGATGGAAGCTTTGCTGGCGTTCAAGCGGGCCGGCGCGGACGGCATCCTGACCTATTTCGCCATCGACGCGGCGCGCCTGATGAAGGGGCGCTGAGCACCGCGGAGCGGTACGTGGAACAACGGGACGCGATCAACGAGCCGCGACCCGGTCCAGCGATTCCGTGAACCGGGCGGCGTCCTGGAAGCCTATCACCCGGATATCGGCCAGCTCCCGGCCGGCCGCATCGAAGAACATGATGCCCGGCGGCCCGAACAGCTTGAAGCGCTTCAGCAACGCGCGGTCGTCGGCATTATTGGCCGTCACATCCGCGCGCAGCAGCAACATTCCCGCCATGCGGGTCGCCACCGCCGGGTCGCTGAAGGTGAACTGCTCCATTTCGCGGCAGGACACGCACCAGTCCGCATAGAAATCCAGCATCACCGGCCGTCCGGCGCCGGCAACCGCGGCGTCGAGCTCGGCCAGCGAACGGACCGGCACGAAATGCAGGTTCTCGCCAGCCAGGGCATCTGGCCGGGCACGGGCCGCACTGCCTTGGCCTGCCGCCGCACCGGCGCCGCCAGCCGCCAGGTGGGCCAGCGGGCGCAGTACATCGCGCCCGCCGCTGGCGGCGCCCACCAGCATCACGACCGCCAGCAAGGCCAGCATCAGGCCCGCGCCCTTCGCGAACATGCGTCCCGTCCCGCCGGCAGCCGGCAGCGGCTCGAAAGCGCGCAGCATCACGGCGCCGACCAGCCCCAGCAGCGCCCAGCCGACCATCTGCAGCCACACCGGCAGCAGCGGGATCAGCATCCACCACGCGGTACCCAACAGCAGCATGCCGAAGAAGCGCTTGACGCCGTCCATCCATGCGCCAGCCCTGGGCAGCAGGCTGCCCGCCGAGCCGCCGACGACCAGCAAGGGCACGCCCATGCCCCAGGCCATGGCGAACAGGGCCGCGGCGCCCAGGCCGACGTCGCCGGTCTGCGAGATGTAGAGCAGCGCTCCCGCCAGGGGCGCGGCCACGCAGGGCCCGACGATCAGGGCCGACACCGCTCCCATTACGAACGCGCCTGTGCCGCGGCCGCCCGGCACGCGGGTCAGCCAATTGTTCAGCCCGGTCTGCATGCCCCCGGGCACCTGCAGGGTGAACACATCGAACATGGCCAGTGCCAGCACCGCCAACAGCGCCGCGAACAGGCCCAATATCCATGGCGTCTGCAGCCAGGCCGCCAGCCCGATACCGCTCAGCCCGGCAGCCACCCCCAGCGCGGTGTAGACCAGCGACATCCCCAGCACATAGGCGGCCGCCAGGGCCAACCCGCGGCCTCGCGTCGGCGTATGCTGCCGGCCGGCGCCCATGACCACGGACGACAGGATCGGAATCATGGGCAGCACGCAGGGCGTCAGGGAAAGCAGCACGCCAAGCAGAAAGAAAACACCGGCGGTCTTCAACAGGCCAAGGTCCGCGATGGCGCCCGCGAGCCCGACGTCATCGGTCCGCGCCAGCGCCGCCAGGCCGCCGCCCGCGTCCGTGCCAGCGGCGGGCTTGCCATCCTGGCCCGCTGATACGGCACCCGCCAGGACGCCGCCCAGGGACGGCGCCGTGGAAAACGCCGCGCCGGCCGCCGCGGCACCGGGCTCCGCCGTGCCTACCGCCGTGCCTACCGCCGTGATCCGATAACCGCCCTGCACCGGCTGCAGCGACACGGTATGCGTCATCGGTGGATAACACACGCCCTTATCGGCACAGCCCTGTCCGGTGACGTTCAGGGTGAACGCCCCGCCCCCAGGCTGCAGCGGCACCCGTATCGACAAGGGCTGGTGATAGACCTCCATATTCTTGTCGAAGGTCGGGTCGTATTTCACTTCGCCGGCCGGGAACACCGGCTCGCCCAGCGTCGCCGCGCCAGCGGGCGCCACGTCGAAGGCGAAGCGCTCACGGTACATGTAGTAGCCCTTGGCCACCTTGTAGTCGATGCGCAGCGCGGTCGGGCCGTCCATGACGGCGGCGAAGGGAAAGGCCTGTTCCGGCGCCAGGAAATCATCCGCGGCGCGCGCCGCCGGCATGGCCAGCGCCAGCCAGGCGAACAGGGCGACCAGCGCCAGTATCGCGCGCAGCACCCGCGGCAGTACCCCCGTTCGGTTCGATACGCCCGGGGCCGTCAGCGACGCTGCAGCGAATTCAGCCTGCGATGTCGGCATTTCGTATCCACTCAACCGGCCGCGGCATCTTCACGCGGCGTGGTCTGCGCGCGTACCCAGTCGCGATAAGGCGCGGCACTGGCCACCACGGGGATGGCGACGATTTCCGGAACCTCATAGGGATGCATACGGGCGATGGCCTGCATCAGCGCATCGAGCCGTCCTGCGGTGGTCTTGAACGTCATGGGCACCTCCTCCGCGCCTTCCACTACGCCTTGCCATGTGTAGATGGACAGCATGGGCGCGCCCAGGTTCACGCAGGCGGCCAGGCCTTCCTCCACCACCACATGGGCGATCCGCTTGGCCAGCAGGAGGTCGGGGGCGTTGCTGATCACCAGCACGAGGTCTTGGTCGTTCATTGTCGCCTCCATCTTCAAAAACAAAAAGCGAGCCCAGGGGCTCGCTTTCCGCCGATGAAATACCGCTGATGTTACTCAGCGCTGCCTTCTTCGGTTTCCGCGACTTCCGGACGGTCGACCAGTTCCATGAAAGCCATGGGAGCATTGTCGCCCTGGCGGAAGCCCATCTTCAGCACGCGGGTATAGCCGCCGTTGCGGGACGCGTAGCGCGGACCGATTTCGGCGAACAGCTTGACCACGGCATCGCGATCGCGCAGGCGGGCGAAGGCCAGCCGCTTGTTCGCCAACGTGGGCTCCTTGCCCAGCGTGATCAGGGGTTCGATGACCCGGCGCAGTTCTTTCGCCTTGGGCAGCGTGGTCTTGATCGCTTCGTGGGTGATCAACGAAACGGCCATGTTGCGGAACATGGCAAGACGGTGACTGCTGGTGCGGTTGAGCTTGCGCAAACCATTACCGTGACGCATGACAACTTCCTTTTGAATCTAATGACAGCCTTGCGGCCGCCGGGTTATCCGAATCTTCTATCGGCAAGCAAATGCCGCGGTCCGGTAGAGAGAAAACAAACACAAAAACCAGTTCTCGCCCCATCCGGGACGCCGCGGATCCGGGTTTCCCGGTCCGCCAGCGTCGCCCCCTGGAGGGGGAAGCGCGTCAGCGCTTCGGGGGTGGGCCTTCCTCCCGGTCCGCCGGCGTCGCCCCCTTGAGGGGGAAGCGCGCAGCGCTTCGGGGGTGGGACCCCTACGGACGCTCGAGACCCAGGGGAGGCCAGTTTTCCAGCTTCATGCCCAGGGTCAGGCCGCGTGCGGCCAGCACTTCCTTGATTTCGTTCAGGGACTTGCGGCCCAGGTTCGGCGTCTTCAGCAGCTCGTTTTCCGTGCGCTGGATCAGGTCGCCGATGTAGTAGATGTTTTCGGCCTTCAGGCAGTTCGCCGAACGCACCGTCAGCTCCAGGTCGTCGACCGGGCGCAGCAGCACCGGGTCGATCTGCGGCGTGCCGCGGACCGGGGCTTCGTACGAGTCGCCCGCGCCTTCCAGCGCCGCGAACACCGAGATCTGGTCCATCAGGATACGAGCCGCCTGGCGCACCGCTTCCTCGGGTGAAATCACGCCGTTGGTTTCGATGTCCAGCACCAGCTTGTCCAGGTCGGTACGCTGTTCGACACGCGCGCTTTCCACGGCATAGCTGACGCGACGCACCGGGCTGAACGAGGCGTCCAGGACGATACGGCCGATGGTGTGCGTACGGTCTTCCGACAGCGCCCGCACGTTGCCCGGCACATAGCCGCGGCCCTTCTCGACCTTGACCTGCATTTCGATCTTGCCAGCTTCGGTCAGGTGGCACAGCACGTGGTTCGGGTTGACGATCTCGACGTCGTGCGGCAGTTCGATGTCGCTGGCCAGCACCGGGCCTTCGCCCTGCTTGCGCAGCACCAGGGTGACTTCGTCGCGATTGTGCAGCTTGAAGACCACGCCCTTCAGGTTCAGCAGGATGTCCACGACATCTTCGCGCACGCCGGCGATGGTCGAGTATTCGTGCACGACGCCGGTCATCTGGACTTCCGTCGGCGCATAGCCCGTCATCGACGACAGCAGGATGCGACGCAGGGCGTTACCCAGCGTATGACCGTAACCGCGCTCGAAGGGCTCCATGACGATCTTGGCATGGTGCGTCCCGACGGGCTCGACTTCGATGGAGCGCGGTTTCAAAAAACCTTGAGTGGACATTTACTCGTTTCCTTTTCAATACCCTCGGCTCGTTACACCGATAAGGCTGATGGAAGTACAAAAACTCGCAAACCCGCAACGCCCTGACAGGGCATTTGCGGGTTGGCAAGCGGCAAAAATGTGTCGCAGCGCCGCGTTGCGGCGGCGCTTGGCATCAACGCGAATACAGTTCGACGACCATCGATTCGTTGACGTCGCGAGCAACGTCAGCGCGGTCCGGCGCCTGCTTGAAGACACCCGACATCTTGCTGGTGTCGACGTCGACCCACTGGGGCAGGCCGATGCTGGTGGCCAGATCCAGGGATTCGCGAATACGGCCTTGCTTCTTGGCCTTTTCACGCACGGAGATCACGTCACCGGCCTTGACCAGCATCGAAGCGATGTCGGCGGTATGGCCGTTCAGTTCGATGGCGCGGTGGCTGACCAGTTGGCGCGCTTCGGCGCGCGTGGAGCCGAAGCCCATGCGATAGACGACGTTGTCCAGGCGCGATTCCAGCAGCTGGATCAGCTTCTCGCCGGTGTTGCCGCGCACGCGGTCGGCTTCCTGGAAATACTTGCGGAACTGCTTTTCCAGCACGCCGTACATACGCTTCAGCTTCTGCTTTTCACGCAGCTGCAGGCCATAGTCGGAGGTACGGGCACCCGAAGTGCGGCCATGCTGACCGGGCTTGGAATCAAGCTTGCACTTGGAATCCAGCGAACGGCGGGCGCTCTTCAGGAACAGGTCGGTGCCCTCGCGCCGCGAGAGCTTGCATTTGGGTCCAATATAACGAGCCATTAGGATTCCCCTTAAATACGACGACGCTTCGGCGGACGGCAGCCGTTGTGCGGAACGGGCGTGATATCGGCGATGCTCGAGATCTTGATGCCCAATGCGTTCAGCGCACGAACCGACGACTCACGACCGGGGCCAGGCCCCTTGATGCGGACTTCCAGCGTCTTGATGCCGTATTCCAGAGCCACGCGGCCAGCCGTTTCGGCGGCAACCTGAGCCGCGAACGGCGTCGACTTGCGCGAACCCTTGAAGCCGGCGCCACCCGAGGTCGCCCAGGACAAGGCATTGCCCTGGCGATCGGTGATGGTGATGATGGTGTTGTTGAAGGACGCGTGGACGTGCGCAATGCCGTCCGAAACGTTCTTCTTGATCTTTTTGCGCACGCGCGAGGCGCCGCTGGTGGAAGCTTTCGCCATAATCCTGTTCCTCGATTATTTCTTCAGGGACGCCGCAGCACGACGCGGACCCTTGCGGGTACGGGCGTTGGTGCGGGTGCGCTGGCCGCGCACGGGCAAACCGCGCTTATGACGCATGCCACGATAGGTGCCCAGGTCGATCAGACGCTTGATCGACAGTTGCACTTCGCGGCGCAGATCGCCTTCGACGGTAAACACACCGACGTGTTCGCGGATACGCTCCAGCTCGGCGTCGGTAAGATCCTTGACCTTCTTGGTCGTGGGCACATTAGCAGCTTCGCAAATCTTGCGGGCGCGCGTACGACCAATGCCAAAAATGGCGGTCAGGCCGATCTCGGCGTGCTGATGCGGCGGAATGTTGATGCCAGCAATACGGGCCATGACTGTTCCTTGAATATTCTATGCGTGGAGGCCGAGCGATCAGCCCTGACGCTGCTTGTGCCGCGGGTCGGTGCAGATGACACGCACCACGCCGTGACGTTTGATGATCTTGCAGTTGCGGCAGATCCGCTTAACCGATGCCAATACTTTCATGGGTGACTCCCTGTTATTCCGTAAACCCGTCCGCCTACTTCGCGCGGAACACGATCCTGGCCCTCGTCAGGTCATAGGGCGTGAGCTCCACTGTGACCTTGTCGCCCGGCAGGATCCGGATGTAATGCATACGCATCTTGCCGGAAATATGGCCCAGCACCACATGGCCGTTTTCGAGCTTGACGCGGAATGTCGCGTTGGGGAGGTTCTCCAGAACCTCGCCCTGCATCTGTATGACGTCGTCCTTTGCCATTCTCTTCGCTAACGCATCGGCAGGTTCGAATTCGAGCCCTTGAAGTTTGCCTTCTTGAGCAATGAATCGTACTGGTGGGACATCATGTAGGCCTGAACCTGAGCCATGAAATCCATCGTCACCACGACAATAATCAACAGCGAGGTGCCGCCGAAGTAGAACGGCACATTCCAACGCATGACCAGAAATTCGGGGAACAGGCACACCACGGTGATGTACAAAGCTCCCGCCAGCGTCAGGCGCATCAATATCTTGTCGATATAGCGCGCGGTCTGTTCGCCGGGACGGATACCAGGGACGAAGGCTCCGCTTTTCTTCAGGTTGTCTGCAGTTTCGCGGCTGTTGAACACCAGGGCCGTATAGAAAAAGCAGAAGAAAATGATCGCGGCCGAATACAGCGTGATGTACAGCGGCTGACGCGGCGACAACGCGGCGGCCAGGTCACCCAGCCAACGCATGTGCTGGCTGCTGGAGAACCAGCTGGTGATGGTCGCCGGGAACAGGATGATCGACGAAGCGAAGATCGGCGGAATCACGCCCGCCATGTTCAGCTTCAGCGGCAGGTGCGAGCTCTGGCCGCCGTAGATCTTGTTCCCGACCTGGCGCTTGGCGTAGTTCACCGTGATCTTGCGCTGGCCGCGTTCCACGAACACCACGAAGGCCGTCACCACGATCACCAGGGCGACGATGAACAGCGCCGACAGCACCGACATCGAATTCGTCCGCACCAGGTCCAGCAAGCCGGCCAGCGCGTTCGGCAACCCCGCCACGATACCGGCGAAGATCAGGATGGAAATCCCGTTCCCCAGCCCGCGCTCGGTGATCTGCTCGCCCAGCCACATGATGAACATGGTGCCGGTCAGCAGGGTGACCACCGTCGTGAAGCGGAACAGCATGCCGGGATCCGTCACCAGACCAGGCTGCGACTCCAGCGCCACCGAAATACCCACCGCCTGCACCAGCGCCAGCACGACCGTGCCGTAACGCGTGTACTGCGTGATCTTGCGACGACCTGCCTCGCCTTCCTTCTTCAGCGCTTCCAGCGATGGGACGACCACCGACATCAGCTGCATGATGATGGATGCCGAGATGTACGGCATGATCCCCAGCGCGAAGATGGAGAACCGCGACAGTGCTCCGCCGGAGAACATGTTGAACAGGCCCAGGATCCCGCCCTGGTTCTGCCGGAACAGATCAGCCAGCGCGTCCGGGTTGATGCCCGGAACGGGGATGTGGGTGCCCAGGCGATAGACCACCAGTGCGAGCACGAGGAATACGAAACGGCGCTTCAGATCGCCGTATCGCGGTCCGGTCTTGCCCAGTGCCTGTGCGTTAGCCACTGATCACCTCTCAGGCGAGCGAGCCGCCCGCGGCTTCGATGGCGGCGCGAGCGCCGGCCGTCGCGGTAATGCCTTTCAGCACGACCTTGCGCGACAGTTCGCCAGACTTGATGACCTTGGCATAACGGACCTGCTGGCCAACCACGCCAGCCTGCTTCAGCACCTGGACGTCGATTTCGTCGACGGGCACCTTCTGCAGGTCGGACAGGCGGACCTCGGCGTACAGGTGCTGACCCAGGGGCGTGAAGCCACGCTTGGGCAGGCGACGCTGCAGCGGCATCTGGCCGCCTTCGAAACCGACCTTGTGGAAGCCGCCCGAACGCGATTTCTGACCTTTGTGGCCACGGCCGGCCGTCTTGCCCAGGCCGGAACCGATGCCACGGCCGACACGGCGCTTGGCATGCTTGGAGCCCTCGGCGGGCTTCAGCGTGTTGAGTTGAATTTCAGACATCGCGATTCCTTAGACTTCCGTGACGGTGACCAGGTAATCCACAGTACGGATCATCCCGCGCACCTCGGGCGTATCTTGCAGGACGCGCGAGCTATTGATACGACGCAGGCCCAGGCCGCGCACGGTGTCGCGGTGGGATTGCTTGGTACCGATAACCGAGCGCACCAGGGTGACTTTGATCTGCTTCTGAGCCATGACTTACCCCAGGATCTCTTCGACGGTCTTGCCACGCTTGGCGGCAACTTCCGACGGCGTCATGGAAGCGCGCAGGCCATTCAGCGTGGCGCGAACCATGTTGTAAGGATTGCTGGAACCCAGGCTCTTGGCCACGATGTTGCGCACGCCCATCACTTCGAAGATCGCGCGCATCGGGCCGCCGGCGATCACGCCGGTACCTTCGGGAGCCGGAGAAATCAGCACGGTGGAGGCGCCATGCTTGCCGACCACGGTGTGGTACAGGGTGCCGTTCTTCAGGGCGACCTTGAACAGGCCGCGACGGGCCTGTTCCATCGCCTTCTGGACGGACACCGGCACTTCACGCGCCTTGCCCTTGCCCATGCCGATGCGGCCATCGCCGTCACCGACCACGGTCAGCGCGGCGAAGCTCATCGTGCGACCGCCCTTGACCACTTTGCTGACGCGGTTCACCGCGATCATCTTTTCGCGCAGGCCGTCGTCGTTCTCTTTTTCCACGGCGCCTTTGCCTTGTGGTTTAGCCATTTGACTGATCCTCGCTTAGAACTTGAGGCCGGCTTCACGCGCGGCATCGGCCAGCGCCTTCACGCGGCCATGGTAACGGAAGCCCGAGCGATCGAAGGCGACCAGCTCGATGCCGGCGGCCTTGGCTTTCTCGGCCACGCGCTTGCCCACCAGTTCGGCGGCGGCCTTGTTGCCGCCACGTCCGGTCTGGCCGGCGAGCTGGTTGCGCACTTCGGCTTCCAACGTGGAAGCGCTGACCAGCACGCGGTCGCCTTCCGGCGAAATGATGTTCGCGTAGATGTGCAGGTTCGAGCGGAAGATCGACAGGCGATGAACGCGCAGTTCGGTGATCTTCCGGCGGGTCGGAACCGCACGACGCAAACGGGAGGTTTTCTTGTCCATGATTCGTCCTTGCGTGCGCCGTTACTTCTTCTTGGTTTCTTTGATGATGACGCGCTCATCCGCATAACGCACACCCTTGCCCTTGTAGGGCTCGGGCTTGCGATAGGCGCGGATCTTCGCGGCCTGCTGGCCCACTTCCTGCAGATTGGCGCCCGCGACGATGATTTCCGTCGGCGTGGGGCACTTCGCGGAGACACCCTTGGGCAGCTTGTGCTCGATGTCGTGGGAGAAACCAAGTTGCAGCTTGACGACGTCGCCTTGCACTTGAGCGCGGTAACCCACGCCAACCAGGTTCAGCTTGCGCTCGAAACCCTTGCTGACGCCGGTAACCATATTGGCGACCAGAGCGCGCACCGTGCCGGACATGGCGTTGGCATGGCGACCGTCGTTCGCGGCGACGAAGGTCAGCTTGCCTTCATCCAGCTTGACGACGACGTCGCCCGTCAGCGCTTGTTCCAGCGTGCCCAGCGGGCCCTTGACGGTGATCTGGTCTTCCTTCAACGTCACTTCGACGTTCTTCGGCACTTCGACCGGGTATTTGGCTATACGTGACATGCGAGTCTCCTTAAGCCACGTAGCACAGGACTTCGCCGCCCACGCCATTGGCGCGAGCCTTGCGGTCGGTCATGACGCCACGCGAGGTCGACACGATGGCAACGCCCAGGCCGTTCATGACCTCGGGGATGTTGCTGCGGCCCTTGTAGATACGCAGGCCGGGGCGCGAGACGCGTTCGATGCGCTCGATGACCGGGCGGCCAGCGTAGTACTTCAGGGCGATCTCGAGCTCAGGCTTGGCCTGGTTGCCCTTGACCTCGAAACCATCGATGTAGCCTTCGTCCTTCAAGACGGCAGCGATAGCGGCCTTCAGCTTGGACGACGGCATGGTCACCGTGACTTTGTCAACTTGCTGCGCATTGCGAATGCGGGTCAGCATATCGGCGATCGGATCGCTCATGCTCATATTCGTTCTCCTACCAGCTGGCCTTGGTGATGCCGGGGATTTCACCCTTCATCGCCATTTCGCGAAGTTTGTGGCGCGTCAGGCCGAACTTGCTGAACACGCTACGCGCACGTCCCGTCACCACGCAGCGGTTGCGCTGGCGGGTCGGGTTGGCGTTGCGCGGCAGCTGTTGCAGCTTGAGCCGAGCTTGGTAACGTTCTTCGTCGGTCTTCGACTGATCGTCGATGATCGCCTTCAGTGCGGCGCGCTTGGCGGCGAATTTGTCAGCCAGCTTGGCACGCTTGATATCGCGATTGATGAGTGAGAGTTTGGCCACGTCATCGTCCCTTAATTACGAAACGGGAAGCTGAACGCCGTCAACAGCGCCTTGGCTTCTTCGTCGGTCTTGGCAGTGGTCGTGATGCTGATGTTCAGCCCACGCAACGCGTCGATCTTGTCGTACTCGATCTCGGGGAAAATGATCTGCTCTTTCACCCCGATGTTGTAGTTGCCGCGGCCGTCGAAAGCACGGCCGGACACGCCACGGAAGTCACGCACCCGCGGGAAGGCCACGGTCACCAGGCGATCCAGGAAGTCGTACATCCGTTCGCCGCGCAGGGTAACCATGCAGCCGATCGGATAGTCTTCGCGGATCTTGAAGCCGGCGATAGCCTTGCGGGTCTTGGTGATCACGGGCTTCTGGCCGGCGATCTTGGTCAGGTCCGAAACGGCGTGCTCGATCACTTTCTTGTCGGCAACGGCTTCGGACACGCCCATGTTCAGCGTGATCTTGGTGATGCGCGGCACTTGCATCGCGCTCTTGTAGCCGAACTTTTCCTTCAGCTCACCAGCGATCTTGTCGCGGTACAGGTCTTGCATACGAGTCATGTCTTACGCTCCTTACGCCTTGGCGCCGACTTCGGCACCATTGGAACGGAAGATGCGGACCCGGCGGCCGTCGACTTCCTTGACGCCCACGCGGTCGCCCTTGCCCGTAGCCGGGTTGAACAGCGCGACGTTGGAAATATGGATAGGCATCGACTTTTCGACGATGCCGCCCGGGTTGTTGGCCATGGGATTCGGCTTGGTGTGCTTCTTGACGACGTTCACGCCTTCGACCAGCACGTAATCGGCATTCACGACCTGCAGCACGGTGCCGCGACGCTTCCTGTCACGACCGGTCAGGACGATGACTTCGTCACCTTTGCGGATATTGTTCATCGCTGGCTCCTTACAGCACTTCGGCCGCGAGCGACACGATCTTCATGAACTGCTCGGTACGCAGCTCACGGGTCACGGGTCCGAAAATGCGGGTGCCGATCGGTTCTTTCTTGGCGTTCAGCAGAACGGCCGCATTGCCGTTGACGCCGGGAAAGCGGATCAGCGAACCGTCCTTGCGGCGCACGCCGCTGGCGGTACG
The DNA here is from genome assembly GCF_002119685.1 of Bordetella genomosp. 8. NCBI lineage: Bacteria > Pseudomonadati > Pseudomonadota > Betaproteobacteria > Burkholderiales > Alcaligenaceae > Bordetella > Bordetella genomosp. 8. The sequence goes on from NZ_CP021108.1 coordinate 6,083,454, forward strand.
CACGACGACGGCGTTGTAGATTTCGCCCTTCTTGACGCGACCGCGCGGGGCGGCGTCGATGACGCTGACTTTGATGATGTCGCCGATACCGGCATAACGGCGCTTGGAGCCGCCGAGCACCTTGATGCAACGCACGCGGCGCGCACCAGTGTTGTCGGCCACGTCCAGCGTGGTCTGCATTTGGATCATGATTTTTCCTGTTCCCAACTTAACGGAAAGTGCTGCTGCCGCTCCCGTGGCGCCGGCCGGTATCCATACTGGCCGCCGTCAGATCGCGGGCAAAACCGCCTTTTCCGTCAGTTTTGGTCCCGTAAGGGTTTAGTCCCATAAGGGTTGATAACCCCGGTCCGCCCTGCCGAGCCTGCCGGCCTGCCCAATTCTGGACCTGCCCGTATTGCCCGTACCTGACTAACCAGGGTTGGTATCCTGCGGATTCCCCGACCGACTCCGTTGCCCGTGACTATGACCATGACTACGCCCAGCCTATTGCGACACGGATTCTGCGGGAAAGCTAACCATTCTAGCCTGATTCACGCCCAGTACGCAAGCGTTATCCCTTATCCCCGCCGTAGTAGTCTTTTTCCCACAGATCGTGGTTGGCCTTGCCCTGGCGGATCTCGCTGGTCATGGGCGCCAGCGCCAGGATCAGCAGGTTGATCCAGCGCATGGGCAGCCGGCAGGGCCGCTCGAAATCGACGAAGAGGACCACGCGCACCCCATCGGTGTCGTTATGGACCTCGTGGGGGTACAGATCGTCGAAAACGACCGCTTCGCCTTCCTTCCAGACATAGCGTTGCCCGTTTACCTCGATCCAGCAGCGCTCGCGCGGCTCCGGAACCACCAGGCCGAGGTGCAGCCGCAGCACCCCGTTATAGGGGCCGCGGTGCAAGGGGATGCGCTTGCCGGGCTCCAGGATGGAGAAGAAGGCGGTGCGTATGCCCGGAATGCGCTCCAGGGCGCGGGTGGTGGCGGGACACCGCGCCATATTGCGCGCCGAAGACAGGCCATATGCCATGAAGACGAAGGTCTTCCACTGGTCGTCGGTGGTGATGGTCGCCACGTCGGGCGACAGCTCATGGAAAGCCGGCAACCGCTCCCGGTCGGCCAGGACGTCCATCAGTTCCGCACGGATGGCCGGGGCCTGGGACTCCAGCTCCGTTATCCATGGAAACTGCGCATTGTCGAAAATGGGATGGTCGCCGACCAGGGATGCCTTGGCGATGCCGTTGTGCAGCCAGTCGATCAGCGCGAAGAAGGAACGCGATAACAGCGTGGGGGAGGATGCGGGCGCTGACGGATTCAAGGCATCAATGATGAGGACGGCACGAAGGGTTCCTTATATCAGGAGGCCGGGGCGGTAAACAAGCCGTCGAAGGCCTCCGTCATCAGCTGCACCGCCCTGCGCGCGGCGGCGGTCAGCGGACGGTCGCGACGAACGCATAGCTGCACCTCCGCGCGCAGTGCCCCGGCGCGCGAGATGGCCACGGCCTTCAGCAGCCCGAGCTGGCAATCGTATTGCGCCGACAGGTGCGGCAGGACAGACACCGCGGCGCCCCGACGCACGATGCTGCGGATCATGGCGATGGAGTTCGCCGTGAGCAGGCATGGCGCTTCCGCGCCCGCCTGCTTCAGGTAGCGGTCGAACAGCTGGCGCAGGCTATAGCTGGCATCCGGCATCGCCAGCTTGTGGCGCAGCAGTTCGGCAACGGAAATCGATCGCCGGCGCGCCAGCGCATGGGTGGGGCTGACGACCGCCACCAGCGGCTCGACGCCGCTGGCGATCACCTCGATTTCACGGCGTGGCGGCGCCTTGAACATCAGCGCGACATCGCAACGGCCGGCCGCGACGGCCTCGGCGGCCCTGTCGGTGCTCGAAACCACCACGTTGAATTCGATGCCGGGGTGTTGCGCGTGATACCGCGCGATCACCGCGGGCAGCCACGTGTCGATGGCGCCTTCCAGGCAGTGGATGACCACTTCGCCGCGCCGCAGCCCCTCCAGGTCGCCGATCAGCGTCTGCACGCGCGACAGATTGCCGTATATCGCTTCCATTTCGGCCGCCAGCAACTGTCCGGATGCGGTCAGGACGACGCCGGTGGGCCGGCGCTCGAACAGCACCGTACCCAGCCGGTGCTCCAGCTTGGCGATTTGCCGGCTGATGGCCGACGGGGTGACATGCAGCCGTGCGGAAGCCAGGCGTATGGAGCCTGTCGCCGCGGCTACCGAGAAGTACCGCAGCGCGGTCAGATCGAGGTGTTGCATTTCGCGCAAGGCCTTGTAGTTGAATAAACGCTACGCCTCCCCTGTATTTCCGCCGCATAGTCTGGTCACCGCTACGACGGTACATACAACAAGGGGAATGTAATGAACAGCGCTTTGAAATACCAGCCCGCGCGACCGCTCGCGCGCGGCTTCCTGCGGCATGCCGTGCTTGCGTCGGCTCTGTTGTGCGCCGCCCTGCCCGCACTTTCCGCCCAGGCGGCGGAGCCTGCCTATCCATCCCGACCCGTGAAGATCATCGTCGGATTTCCGCCCGGCGGCGCCGGCGACCTCATGGCGCGGCTGGTGGCGGAACGCCTGGGCCGCTCCTTGCAGCAGACCTTCGTGGTGGAAAACCGTGCCGGCGCCGGCAGCACCATAGGCGCGGGACTGGTGGCGCGCGCGGATCCGGACGGCTACACCCTGCTGCTCGGCGTAACGGCCAGCCAGACGATCGCGCCGTCGATCTATTCGAACCTGTCCTACGACAGCGCCAAGGCCTTCGCGCCGGTGGCCATGCTCGCCACCATCCCGGTCGCGCTCGTCGTCAACCCGGATGTGCCGGCGCATACGCCGAAAGAGCTGGTCCAGGTCGCGCGCCGGGCCAACCCGCCCCTGAGTTTCGCGTCCAGCGGCATCGGCGCGATCCCTCATCTCACTGCCGAGATCTTCCAGCAGGCCCAGGGCGTGAAGATGCTGCACGTACCCTTCAAGGGAGCCTCGCCGGCGATGACCGAGTTGCTGGCGGGACGGGTGCAGCTCATGTTCGACCACCTGCCATCGGTCCTGCCGTCGATCCGCGCCGGCAAGCTGCGGGTGCTGGGAATCGCGGGCGCCAAGCGCGCCGAGGCCTTGCCTGACGTGCCGACGCTGGGCGAAAGCGGCGTCGAAGGCGTGGAGGTGCGTTCCTGGTTCGGCCTGCTCGCGCCAGCCGGCACGCCCGAACCCATCATCGACAAGCTCAACGCGGAGATCGTCAAGGCCTTCGCCACGCCCGAGGCCCGGACGGCGCTGGCCAATATGGGCGCGGAGCCCCAGGTCACCACGCCCCAGGCCTTCGCGGAAATCATCCGGGCCGACACCGCGCAGTGGGCCGCCATCATCAAGAAGAACGGCATCAAGGCCGAATAGACAGTCCCCGATCAGGCCGCCCCACCAGGAGTCCATCCATGAGCGTAAAAATCATCACCCTGCCCGGTTCCCCTCCCCCGCTCGCGCCATATTCCCCGGCGACGCGCGCAGGCAACACCATCTATGTGTCCGGCATGCTCGCCATCGGCGCCAATGGCGAAACCGTAGGGGTAGGCGACGTACGGGCGCAGACGCGCCACGTGCTCGAATCCATCAAGGCGGTCCTTGCCGCGGCCGGCGCGACCATGAACGACATCGCGTTCAACCAGATCTTCGTCAAGGACCTGGCGGACTACGCCGCGGTGAACGAGGTATACGCGGCGTATTTCCCCAGCAATCCGCCCGCGCGCTACTGCATACGGGCCGACCTGGTCAGGCCGGAATTCCTGGTCGAGATCGCGTCGACCGCATACGTGGGAGACTGAGCCATGCCGCATATACAGGCGAACGGCATCTCCCACGCGTACGACCTGCACGGTCCCGCGGACGGCGCGCCCCTGGTGCTGATCGCCGGCATGGGTGGCACCGGGTCATACTGGCAGCCCCAGCTCGACGCTTTCTCGGCGGGCAGGCGTGTCCTGGTGTATGACCAACGGGGCACGGGCGGCACGGAACGCGTACCGGTGCGGGACATCCACCAGCTGGCCGACGACCTGCTTGCGCTGATGGATGGACTGGACATCGCATCGGCGGACCTGGTCGGCCACTCGACCGGCGGCGCGATTGCGCAGGTGATCGCCGCACGGCAGCCCGAGCGCGTCTCGCGCCTCGTGATCTATGCGAGCATCCACAGGGCGGACGCCTACCGTCGGCGGGTGTTCGGGCTGCGCAAGAAGATCCTGCAGGAACTGGGACCGGAGGTCTACGCGCAGGCCACGTCTCTGCTTTTCTATCCGCCTGAATACGTCGCTGAACACGACCTGGCCCTGCGTGCCGTGGAGCAACGTTCAGCCACTTCGGAGATTTCCGCGCCGGAGATCATGTTCAGCCGTATCGATTCCATCCTGGCCTTCGACTTCGCCGCCGAGCTGAAGAAGATACGCGCGCGCACGCTGGTCTGCTGCGCTGAAGACGACATGCTGACGCCCGCCTATTTCTCTCGCGAAATCGCCGCCGCGATTCCCGGCGCCCGGCTGCGCCTGAAGAACCGCGGTGGCCACGCATGGTCGCGCAGCGATGTCGCCGATTTCAACCGCATGGTCCTGGACTTCCTCGAGCTTGCGGATTGACCTTACCGGATGGGAAAAAGGGCCAGGGGCATGAGCCCTTGGCCCTTTTGCCTATTGGCCATGCAATTGCATTCAAGGAGGATAATAGGCTCCGTTCCGTCAGGCTGCGGTAGTACGCCCACTTGGGCGCGGAAACGCGGATGACGGGTATGGACCATGACGGCGTGGCGTCGACCGCGACCCGGGCGTCCCCAACTTCCAACGAGGAACCACAGCATGTACGAACAGTTGGCGTTGTATATCGATGGCGAATTCCTGTCCGGCGATGGGCGCCAGAGCCAGGACGTGACCAATCCGGCCACGCTGGAAGTGCTGGGCAAGCTGCCGCACGCCACCGAGGCTGACCTGGACCGCGCGCTGCAGGCCGCGCAACGGGCCTTCGAATCCTGGCGCCGCACCTCCCCCATGGAGCGCTCGCGCATCCTGCGCAAGGTCGCCGAACTGTCGCGCGAACGCGCCCAGGAGATCGGCCGCAACATGACCCTGGACCAGGGCAAGCCACTGGCCGAAGCAGTCCTGGAAGTCACCAGCTGCTCGGAACACTGCGAATGGCACGCCGAGGAATGCCGCCGTATCTACGGCCGCGTCATCCCGCCTCGCAATCCCGACGTCCGCCAGTTCGTGGTGCGCGAACCCATCGGCGTCTGCGCGGCCTTCACGCCGTGGAACTTCCCCTACAACCAGGCGATCCGCAAGGTTGCCGCGGCGCTGGGCGCCGGCTGCACCGTCATCCTGAAAGGTCCGGAAGATTCGCCCAGCGCGGTCATGGCCATCGCCCGCATGTTCCACGACGCCGGGCTGCCCCCTGGCTGCCTGAACATCGTGTGGGGCGAGCCACCCAAGATTTCCGAATACCTGATCCGCTCCCCCATCGTCCGCAAGATCTCGTTCACCGGTTCCGTTCCGGTGGGCAAGCACCTGGCGGCCATGGCCGGCGCGCACATGAAGCGCAGCACCATGGAATTGGGTGGCCACTCGCCGGTGCTGGTGTTCGACGATGCCGACATCGATCGCGCGGCGGAGATGCTGGCCCGCTTCAAGATCCGCAATGCCGGGCAGGTGTGCGTATCGCCCACGCGCTTCTACGTGCAGAAAGGCGCCTACGACAAGTTCCTGTCGCGTTTCACCGACGTGCTGAAGAACATCAAGGTGGGCAACGGCCTGGAGGCCGGCACGGAAATGGGCCCGCTGGCGCATGAGCGCCGCGTGCCCACCATGACGCGCTTCGTGGAGGATGCCGTCGCCAAGGGCGCCAAGGTGGTGCTCGGCGGCGCGCCGATCGAACGCGATGGCCACTTCTTCGCGCCCACCGTCATTACCGACCTGCCCGAAGACGCCATGCTGATGACGGAAGAACCGTTCGGCCCGCTGGCGCCGGTCGTGCCCTTCACCGATACGGACGAAGTCATCAAGCGCGCGAACAGCCTGCCGTTCGGGCTGTCGTCCTATGTCTTCACCAATTCGCTGAAGACCGCGACCAAGGTGTCCAACGCCTTGGAAGCCGGCATGGTGAACATCAACCACTTCGGCAGCGCCCTGGCCGAGACGCCGTTCGGCGGCATCAAGGATAGCGGCATCGGAAGCGAAGGCGGCACGGAGACCTTCGACGGCTACCTCGTGACCAAGTTCATCACGCATATCTGAGCCCAGCCGCCTGGCCGGGCCCGCCCTGGCCAGAACGCAAAAAAGCCAAGGGAGACCCTTGGCTTTTTTTCATCCGGAGCTTGCGCTCAGATGATGCGAGCGGCTTCGACCAGACGCACCACGCTCCAGGACTTGGAGCGGGAAATCGGGCGGCCTTCCGCGATTTCCACGGTGTCGCCTTCATTGATCTGGTTGGTCTCGTCGTGCGCCTTGTACTTATTGGAGCGCATGACGATCTTGCCGTAAATCGGGTGCTTCACGCGGCGTTCGACCAGCACGACAACGGTCTTGTCCATCTTGTTGGAGACGACCTTGCCGACCAGCGTACGCTTGCGCTTGGCTTGTTGGGTGTTTTGAGTTTCGCTCATGATCATTTCCCTGCCTTCTCGGTCAGCAAAGTACGCACGCGCGCGATGTCCTTGCGCACCTTGCCGAGTTGGCTGGTGTTGGCCAGTTGCTGCGTGGCCTTCTGCATACGCAGACCGAATTGGGCTCGGAGCAGGCTTTCGAGCTCTTTCTGCAGCTCGTCGGCGCCTTTCGAGCGGAGTTCTTTGGCGTTCATTTAGGACTCCTTAAGCACCGATGTGACGCGCGACGAACGTCGTCGAGATCGGCAGCTTTGCGGCGGCCAGGCGGAAAGCTTCGCGTGCGAGCTCTTCGCTGACCCCTTCCATTTCATAGAGCACCTTGCCGGGCTGGATTTCGGCGACCCAGTACTCCGGGTTGCCCTTACCGTTACCCATCCGGACTTCCGCCGGCTTCTGCGAAATCGGCTTGTCCGGGAAGATGCGGATCCAGATGCGGCCGCCACGCTTGATGTGACGGTTGATGGCACGACGAGCGGCCTCGATCTGGCGAGCGGTCAGGCGGCCGCGGCCGGTGGCCTTCAGGCCGTATTCGCCGAACGACACGTTGGTGCCGCGCGTGGCCAGCCCGGTGTTACGGCCCTTCTGCTCTTTACGATACTTTCTGCGTGAGGGTTGCAGCATGATTGTTCTCTCCTTCAGGCGCCCGGCGCGGAGTCCGCCTTGCGGGGACCGCGGCCACGACCGCCAGGACGTCCGGGACGACCGTTGTCAGGACGGTCGCCGCGCGGCGCGCGACGGGGACGACGCTCTTCTTCGGCCGGCGTCGCGGTCTCGGGGGGCAGCTCGCCATTGGCCAGCATGTCGCCCTTGTAGACCCAGACCTTGATGCCGATCACGCCATAGGTCGTGTGGGCTTCCGAAGTGCCGTAGTCGATGTTCGCCTTCAGCGTGTGCAGCGGCACACGGCCTTCGCGGTACCACTCGGTACGCGCGATTTCGATACCGTTCAGACGGCCCGAGCTCATGATCTTGATGCCCTGGGCACCCAGACGCATGGCGTTCTGCATGGCGCGCTTCATGGCACGGCGGAACATGATCCGCTTTTCCAGCTGCTGCGAGATCGAATCGGCGATCAGCTGGGCGTCGGTTTCCGGCTTGCGGATTTCCTCGATGTTGACGTGCACGGGCACGCCCATCAGACGCTGCAGATCGGCCTTCAGGCTTTCGATGTCCTCGCCGCGCTTGCCGATGACGACACCGGGACGCGCCGAGTACACCGTGATGCGGGCATTCTTGGCCGGACGTTCGATGACCACGCGACCAACCGAAGCGCTCTTCAGCTTCTTCTTCAGGTACTCGCGGACGCGAATGTCTTGAGCGAGCATGTCGCCGAAAGCCTTGTCGTCGGCGTACCAACGCGAGGACCAGTTACGGGTTACCGCGAGGCGGAACCCAGTGGGGTGAATTTTCTGACCCATCGTGACTCCTTAGGCGCCGACCTTAACCGTGATGTGGCAGGTCTGCTTCTCGATACGATTGCCGCGGCCTTTGGCGCGAGCCGAGAAGCGCTTCAGCGACTGAGCCTTGTCCACGTAGATCGTGGTTACTTTCAGCTCGTCGATGTCGGCACCGTCGTTGTGCTCTGCATTGGCGATGGCGGACTCGACAGCCTTCTTCAGGATGCCGGCAGCCTTCTTGGGGGAGAAGGTAAGGATGTTCAACGCTTGCGCGACCGACTTGCCACGGATCAAGTCCGCGACCAGACGGGTCTTCTGCGCCGAAATGTGAACACCACGGATAATGGCAGTCGTTTCCATCGCTTACCTCTTGGCCTTTTTGTCCGCCGCGTGACCCTTGAACGTACGGGTCAGCGCGAACTCGCCCAGTTTGTGACCGACCATGTTCTCGTTGATGTAGACGGGAACGTGTTGCTTGCCGTTGTGCACAGCGATCGTCAGGCCGATGAATTCCGGCAGGATCGTGGAACGGCGCGACCAGGTCTTGATCGGCTTCTTGTCTTTGACCGCGGTAGCCGTATCCACCTTCTTGATCAGGTGAGCATCGACAAACGGGCCTTTCTTGATCGAACGTGACATAGTGTTCGCCTCTTACTTGCGCTTGCGCCGTTGGACGATCATGTTGTTCGTCCGCTTGTTGCTACGGGTCTTGTAACCCTTAGCCGGAGTACCCCACGGGCTGACCGGTTCGCGGGCCTCGCCGGTACGGCCTTCGCCGCCACCGTGCGGGTGATCCACCGGGTTCATGGCGACGCCACGAACCGTCGGACGCACACCGCGCCAACGCATCGCACCGGCCTTGCCGATCTGGCGCAGGCTGTGTTCTTCATTACCGACTTCGCCGATGGTGGCGCGGCACTCGATGTGCACGCGACGCACTTCGCCGGAACGCAGGCGGACCTGGGCGTACGTACCTTCACGCGCCAGCAGCACGGCGGAAGCACCCGCCGAGCGAACCATCTGCGCACCCTTGCCGGGCAGCATCTCGACGCAGTGGATCGTCGTACCGACCGGGATGTTGCGGATCGGCAGCGTGTTGCCCGCACGGATCGGGGCTTCGATACCCGACACCAGGGTGGCGCCGACTTCCACGCCACGCGGAGCGATGATGTAGCGACGTTCGCCGTCGGCGTAGCACAGCAGTGCCAGGTGCGCCGTACGGTTGGGGTCGTATTCCAGGCGCTCGACCTTGGCGGGGATGCCGTCCTTGTCGCGACGGAAGTCGACGATACGGTAATGCTGCTTGTGACCACCGCCACGATGGCGGACGGTGATATGGCCGTTGTTGTTACGGCCCGAGCCGCGCTTCTTCTTTTCTAGCAAAGAAGCGACCGGCGCGCCCTTGTGCAGGTTCGGGCTGACGACCTTCACCATGCCACGACGGCCGGCGGAAGTCGGTTTCATTTTCACGAGGGCCATTTACTTCACCTCCGCAAAGTCGATTTCCTGGCCTTCCTTGAGCGACACATAGGCCTTGCGCTCATTGCGGCGGCGACCCATGAATCGGCCAAAGCGCTTGACTTTGCCCTTGCGATTGAGGACCTGCACGGACTCGACCTGCACCTTGAAGAGCAGTTCGACGGCAGCCTTGATTTCCGGCTTGGTGGCGGTGTCGACCACGCGGAAAGCGACTTGCTGATTTTTCTCGGCGACGAAGGTGGCCTTTTCGGTCACGATCGGAGCCAGGAGCACCTGCATCAAGCGTTCGGTGTTCATCCCAGCATCTCCTCGAGTTGAGCGATCGCGGGCTTGGTGATCAGCACTTTACGATAGTGGATCAGCGACAGCGGATCGGCATAACGCGGTTCAACCACGGCAACGTGCGGCAGGTTGCGGGTGGCGAGGTAAACATTTTCATCGACGGTGTCGGTGATGATCAGCACGGAATCCAGGCCCAGTTCCTTCAGCTTGGCCGCGGCCAGCTTGGTCTTGGGGGTATCCAGCGTGAACGTGTCGACGACGGCGATGCGGTCTTCGCGAGCCAGCTGCGACAGGATCGAGCGGATCCCGGCACGGTACATCTTCTTGTTGACCTTCTGGCTGAAGTTCTCGTCAGGCGAGTTCGGGAAAATCCGGCCGCCCCCACGCCACAGCGGCGACGAGGTCATACCGGCACGCGCGCGGCCGGTACCCTTCTGGCGCCAGGGCTTCTTGGTGGAGTGCTTGACTTCCGAACGGTCCTTCTGGGCACGGTTGCCGCTGCGGGCATTGGCCTGGAAAGCCACGACGATCTGGTGGATCAGCGCTTCGTTGTAGTCGCGACCGAAAACGGTGTCGGGCGCGCTGAACGTCGCGGCCTGACCTTGTTCATTCAGGAGCTTGAGTTCCATGGTGCTTACGCTCCCTTCTTGGCCGGGGCCTTGATGGCCGGACGCACGACGATGTCCGCGCCCTTGTGGCCCGGGACGGCGCCCTTGACCAGCAGCAGGCCGCGCTCGGCGTCGACGCGCACCACGTCCAGGTTCTGGACGGTACGGGTCGCATCGCCCAGGTGGCCGGACATGCGCTTGCCGGGGAAAATACGGCCGGGATCCTGCGCCTGGCCGATGGAGCCGGGCACGCGGTGCGAGCGCGAGTTACCGTGCGACGCGCGCTGCGAACCGAAGTGGTGGCGCTTGATCGTACCGGCGAAACCCTTACCGATGGTGGTGCCCGTCACGTCGACCTGCTGGCCGGCTTCGAACACGCTTTCCACGGCGATCACGGCACCAGCCGCGAATTCGGCGGCACGGGCGGGATCGAGGCGGAATTCCTTCAGGATGCTGCCGGCTTCAACGCCGGCTTTGGCGTAGTGGCCCGTCTGGGCCTTCGTCACGCGCGAGGCACGGCGCGTGCCGTAAGTCACCTGGACAGCGGCGTAGCCGTCGGCTTCCAGAGACTTCACCTGGGTCACACGGTTGTTCGACACGTCCAGCACGGTCACCGGAATGGATTCGCCATCCTCGGTGAAAATGCGGGTCATGCCGACCTTGCGACCCACCAGCCCGAGCCGGAACGCGGCGGGCGTGGGTGTCGAATTCGACATCGTTTTCTCCATTCCCGACTGCGATTGGTCGGGGCTAATCAGGCAAGGTAACGGCTTGCCCTACAGTTTTCGGCGGCGCCCTTGATTCCGGGGGTGGTTCCGAGAAATCGTGAACGACGCACGTATGCAACTCTGCCAAAAATGGCAAGTTTGCGAGTTTAGCAGGTTTCCAGGACGATCTGCAAGTGATCGGCCACATGCGCTGTGGCGGGACGGCAGCGGAACTGCGGCGAAACAACACCGCCGCCGAAACGAACCAGGCCGCCGATTTCCACCGGCGGCCTGGTTCGTATTACTGCTCAGCCACGGTCAAGCCCGCGACTACTCCAGCGCGATTTCGACGTCCACGCCGGCAGCCAGGTCCAGGCGCATCAGCGCGTCGACGGTCTTGTCGGTGGGATCGACGATGTCCATCAGGCGCTGATGGGTACGGATCTCGAACTGGTCGCGCGACGTCTTGTTGACGTGCGGCGAACGCAGCACGTCATAACGGCGGATGCGCGTGGGCAGCGGCACGGGACCGCGCACGACGGCGCCGGTGCGCTTGGCCGTGTCGACGATTTCAGCAGCCGACTGATCGATCAGCTTGTAATCGAACGCTTTCAGGCGGATGCGGATTTTCTGGTTTTTCATGGCGTTTCCTAAAGAACGAGAGGGGGCGGCGCTATCGGTGCCGCCCCGAGCGGCGTCGTGAGTTACTTGAGGATCTTGGCAACCACGCCGGCGCCCACGGTACGGCCGCCTTCGCGGATGGCGAAGCGCAGGCCTTCTTCCATGGCGATCGGCGCCAGCAGCGCGACCTTCATCGACACGTTGTCGCCCGGCAGGACCATTTCCTTGTCCTTGGGCAGCTCGATCGTGCCGGTCACGTCCGTCGTGCGGAAGTAGAACTGCGGACGATAGCCGTTGAAGAACGGCGTGTGACGGCCACCTTCTTCCTTGGACAGGATGTACACCTCGGCGTCGAAGTCCGTGTGCGGCGTGATCGAACCCGGCTTGGCCAGCACCTGGCCACGCTCGACGTCTTCACGCTTGGTGCCGCGCAGCAGAATACCCACGTTGTCACCGGCCTGGCCCTGGTCCAGCAGCTTGCGGAACATTTCCACGCCCGTGCAGGTCGTCTTCACCGTCGGCTTGATACCGACGATCTCGATTTCCTCGCCAACCTTCACCACGCCGCGCTCGATACGGCCAGTCACCACCGTGCCGCGACCCGAGATCGAGAACACGTCTTCCACCGGCATCAGGAACGCACCGTCCACCGCGCGCTCAGGCGTCGGGATGTACGTGTCCAGCGCTTCGGCCAGCTTCAGAATCGCCTGCTCTCCCAGCTCGCCCTTGTCGCCTTCCAGCGCCAGCTTGGCCGAACCCTTCACGATCGGCGTATCGTCGCCCGGGAAGTCGTACTTGCTCAGCAGCTCGCGAACTTCCATCTCCACCAGTTCCAGCAGCTCGGCGTCATCGACCATGTCCGCCTTGTTCAGGAACACGATGATGTACGGCACGCCCACCTGGCGGCTCAGCAGAATGTGTTCGCGCGTCTGCGGCATCGGGCCGTCAGCGGCCGACACCACCAGGATCGCGCCGTCCATCTGCGCCGCGCCCGTGATCATGTTCTTCACATAGTCAGCGTGGCCCGGGCAGTCAACGTGCGCGTAGTGACGCGACTCCGTTTCGTATTCCACGTGCGCCGTGTTGATCGTGATGCCGCGCGCCTTCTCTTCCGGCGCCGCGTCGATCTGGTCGTACGCCTTCGCTTCGCCACCGAACTTGTTCGACAGCACCGTCGTGATCGCCGCCGTCAACGTCGTTTTGCCGTGGTCCACGTGACCGATCGTACCCACGTTCACGTGCGGCTTGGTACGTTCAAACTTGCCTTTTGCCATGATCTCTTATCCTTTGAACTTTCAAGGAAACTCGTTAATTGCGGCGTCCCGGCGCGGCCGGGACGTATCGCGGATGATTTACTTGGTACGGGCTGCGATAACTTCGTCGGCCACGTTCTTCGGCGCTTCAGCGTACTGCTTGAATTCCATCGTGTACGTGGCACGGCCCTGGGTCTGCGACCGCAGGCTGGTCGAATAACCGAACATCTCGGCCAGCGGAACTTCGGCCTTGATGATCTTGCCGCCGCCGGGGATGTCGTCCATCCCTTGCACCATGCCGCGGCGGGACGACAGATCGCCCATGACCGTGCCGGCATAGTCTTCCGGGGTTTCGACTTCGACGTGCATCATCGGTTCCAGCAGCACCGGCGAGGCCTTGCGCATACCTTCCTTGAAGGCCATCGACGCGGCCATGCGGAAGGCGTTTTCGTTCGAGTCCACGTCGTGGTACGAACCGAAGAACAGCGTCGCCTTCACGTCCACGACGGGGTAGCCCGCCAGGATGCCGGACGGCAGCGAATCGACGATACCCTTTTCGACCGCGGGGATGTATTCGCGAGGAACCACACCGCCCTTGATGGCGTCGACGAACTCGAAGCCGGCGCCGCCAGGAGGCAGCGGTTCCAGCTTGATGACCACGTGGCCGTACTGGCCGCGGCCGCCGGACTGCTTGACGAACTTGCCTTCGGCTTCGTCGCAGCTCTTGCGGATGGTTTCGCGGTACGCCACCTGCGGCTTGCCGACGTTGGCTTCCACGCCGAATTCGCGCTTCATGCGGTCGACCAGAATTTCCAGGTGCAGTTCGCCCATGCCGGAAATGATGGTCTGGCCCGATTCTTCATCGGTACGCACGCGGAAGGACGGATCTTCCTGCGCCAGGCGCGACAGGGCCAGGCCCATCTTTTCCTGGTCGCTCTTGGACTTGGGTTCCACGGCCTGCGAGATCACGGGCTCGGGGAATTCCATGCGCTCCAGCAGGATGTGCGAATCGATATCGCACAGCGTTTCGCCGGTCGTGACGTCCTTCAGGCCCACCACGGCGGCGATGTCGCCGGCCAGAACTTCCTTGATTTCCTCGCGGTTGTTCGCGTGCATCTGCAGGATGCGGCCGATACGTTCCTTCTTGCCCTTGATCGGGTTGTAGACCGTATCACCGGACTTCAGCACGCCGGAATACACGCGCACGAAGGTCAGCTGACCGACGAAGGGATCGCTCATCAGCTTGAACGCCAGCGCGGAGAACTTTTCGCCGTCGTCGGCCTTGCGGTTGATCGCATTGCCTTCGTCGTCCTGGCCGTCGACCGGGGGAATGTCCACGGGCGAAGGCAGGTAGTCGATGACGGCGTCCAGCATGCGCTGCACGCCCTTGTTCTTGAAAGCGGTGCCGCACAGCATCGGCTGGATTTCGCCGGCGATGGTGCGCGAACGGATGCCCTGGTTGATTTCCTCTTCCGAGAGCTCACCCGATTCCAGGTACTTGTTCATCAGCTCTTCGTTCGATTCAGCGGCGGACTCGACCAGCTTTTCGCGCCATTCCTCGGCCGCCGATTGCAGATCGGCCGGAATGTCGACGTAATCGAACTTGGTGCCCTGGCTGGCTTCGTCCCAGACGATGGCCTTCATCTTGATCAGGTCGACCACGCCGGTGAAACCGTCTTCGGCGCCGATGGGGATCACGATGGGCACGGGATTGGCGCGCAGGCGCGTCTTCAGCTGGTCATAGACCTTGAAGAAGTTCGCACCGGTGCGGTCCATCTTGTTGACGAAGGCCAGACGCGGCACGCCGTACTTGTTGGCCTGGCGCCACACGGTTTCGGACTGAGGCTGCACACCACCCACCGCGCAATACACCATGCAGGCGCCATCGAGCACGCGCATGGAACGTTCGACTTCGATCGTGAAGTCCACGTGTCCCGGGGTGTCGATGATGTTGATGCGGTGCTCGGGATAGTTGCCGGCCATGCCACGCCAGAAAGCGGTCGTCGCGGCCGACGTGATCGTGATGCCGCGCTCCTGCTCCTGCTCCATCCAGTCCATCGTGGCAGCGCCGTCGTGGACTTCGCCAATCTTGTGATTGACGCCGGTGTAGAACAGGATGCGTTCCGTCGTGGTGGTCTTCCCTGCATCGATGTGCGCAGAGATGCCGATATTGCGATAGCGCTCGATGGGGGTTTTGCGAGCCATGTTTGATAAATCCTTTGATTACCAGCGGAAATGGCTGAAAGCCTTGTTGGCTTCGGCCATCTTGTGCGTGTCTTCGCGCTTCTTCATCGCGGCGCCGCGACCTTCCGACGCATCGAGCAGTTCGCCAGCCAGGCGCAGGTCCATCGACTTTTCACCGCGCTTCTTGGCGGCTTCGCGCAGCCAGCGCATGGCCAGGGCCAGGCGGCGCACGGGACGCACTTCAACCGGCACCTGATAGTTGGCGCCGCCGACACGGCGGCTCTTCACTTCGACGATGGGCTTGATGTTGTTGATGGCGGTGCTGAAGACTTCCAGCGGATCCTTGCCGCTCTTGCTTTGCACCTGCTCCAGGGCACCGTAGACGATGCGCTCGGCGACGGCCTTCTTGCCGTCCAGCATCACAACGTTCATGAACTTGGCGAGCTCGACGCTGCCGAACTTGGGATCGGGCAGGATCTCGCGCTTGGGGACTTCGCGACGACGGGGCATTTCTTGCTTCCTTGTGTCAGTTCAGTTGAACCACGGCGTGGGCCATGGCCACGGCCATCCAGACGGGATGACCACTTACGTGCCGCGCTAAAAACCGGGCGCGGCTGCACGGGGGCGGACGGCTCGGGCCGCCCGCGCAGGCATGTCCGGCCTGAAGCCCACGGGCCTCGGGCCGTAGCCTGATTACTTAGGCCTTCTTCGGGCGCTTGGCGCCGTACTTCGAACGGGCCTGCTTGCGATCCTTCACGCCTTGCAGGTCCAGCGAGCCGCGCACGATGTGGTAGCGCACGCCCGGCAGATCCTTCACACGGCCGCCGCGCACCAGCACGACGGAGTGTTCCTGCAGGTTGTGGCCTTCGCCGCCAATGTACGAAATCACTTCGTAGCCATTGGTCAGGCGCACCTTGGCGACCTTACGCAGCGCGGAGTTCGGCTTCTTGGGGGTGGTGGTGTACACGCGAGTGCACACGCCGCGTCGCTGAGGGCAATTCTCGAGCGCGGGGCTCTTGCTCTTAACGATGCTGACTTCGCGCGGCTTGCGCACGAGTTGGCTGATGGTAGGCATGACCTGGAAATTCCCTTTTACGTACCACTGGTAAGTACTTTCGTACTCGCCCCCTCCGCCCCGGCAGCCCGGCGGGCAGCGGTTCACAGGGGAGGCAGTTCGCGCAAAACCGCCTCAACAGTTACGTTAAAAGAGCGGGTCTTGCAGACAAATAAAGCGCACAAAACCTGGGTTGCCCCCCACAAAACCTGGGTTGCGCCCCTGAATTGCCCCCCAGCCAGGCTGGATTGGGCGGGGCCCTGGGCTTAGCCTGGGCAGGGTTTTGTACGCGGATAAATCAGTAAGCCCATGAATTTAGCGCAGTTTCGGGGCCCTGTCAAAAGCTTTCCCGGGAAAACCCCTAAGCCGAGCTACTGGAACACGTAGCGGATGGTGGCCGGCTGGCCGGGCTTCAAATCCAGCGACAGCCGGTACGGCGGCAGGTCTGCGTTACGCACTTCGACCGTGTGCCGCCCCGCCGGCAGGTTCAAGGTTTTGACGGGTGGACTGATCCCGCGCGAAACGCCGTCGACGAAGATTTCGCCCCACGGCTGGATGTCCACCTTGACGGCCACCGTCGCGGGACGCGCCGGACGCGCCGCCGGCGCGCCGGTTTCCGGTGTCGCCGGGTTGGCCGGCGGAACCACGGCCCCGGGCGCGGGCGATGCCGGAGCCGAGCCCGTCGCCAGCCCGTTCGCGGCGCCTTCCGCGGAATCGGCCGATACGGACGGCGACGGCCCTCCAGCCGGGCGAGTCGCGTCGCCGGCGCCCGCGAAGCCCAGGCCCGGCTGCGCCCCGCCTGCGCCAGGCGCGCCTTTCGCGGCGTCGGCCGGACCTTGCGCGAACGGCGATGGCGCGGGACTGCCGGAGGAAGAGCGCGACGACAGGACGACCGGACTCGCCCCGCGGCTTTCGGCCCGCTGGGCTGGTCCTTCATCGCGGTTCAACCAGGCCCACACTCCTGCGGCGACCAGGGCGCCGGCCAGGATGGCCGCCACGCCGCCCAAGCCGCGGCGGCGGCCGCTGCCCTGGCGCGCCGCGCCCGCGCCGCCGCCCAGGGGCATCGCGCCGGCGCCGCGGGCGTCCAGCGCGGCGTCTTCCTGGGTTTCGGGCACGCAGGAGATGCCCAGCATGTCGCAGAGTTCCTCGACCGACTGCGGGCGCTGGGCGGGCGCCAGCGACAAGCCCTGGTCGATCACCGCCAGGAAGGCGGCATCGTAGCCGCGCGGCGCACGTGCCGTGAGCGGCACGTACTGGTCGTTGGAGCGTCGCGCCAGCGCATGGGGCGGCTGCGTCCCGCTGACCAGCGAACACATGACGGCGCACAAGGCGTAGACGTCCGTCCATGGCCCGCAGGCATGCACGGGGTCGGGATCGAATTGCTCCACCGCCGCGAAGCACGACGCCGGCTCCATGGACCCGGGATGGTCCGGGTAGAGCGCCGGAACCATGAGATGGGCATAGCCGAATTCGTCCAGGCCGACGGTGTGGACCGAGATGGCGCCATGCACCTTGCCCTGCCGGTGCGCGGTCATGAGTTCCGGCGCGATTTCGGAAACCACGCGGCCAATCCGCTTCTGGGGCACGCCGCCGGCCGACGCGGCCGCGATGGCCGCCAGGGGTCTATAACCGAAGGGCTCCGGCGCGGGATGTTCCCCACCGGGCATAAAGGCCGGCGATACAGACATCGTTTTGACTCCGAAACCCATCCCGCATCCCCCGCGACCAGCCGAGCGCCGCGCTCGCCATCCCCTGACACCTCATCCACGCGTTCATCCGCCCGCGCTAATGCCTACGCAGGGAGGCGGCGCCGGGCGCCGAAATCATTTGGACGAGGGAAGAAATGGATTGAATCATGAAGAAGGCCCGCTGACACCATGTCGTGCGCGCTTTGCAACGCCGCATGGGGCGTTCCCAGAGGCGTCATTAACATTCGATAGCATCTTTTACCTTTTCCCTGCATGTCCTCGGGGCCGCGAGCGGGATGCAGCCAGGGCCCTACACCCATCCCGGACACGCCCTGTACTGGAACGTAATATCCTTCATCCACCCGCTTGTTCTTTGCCGGGCAGGCAAGACACAATATGTCGCGGTTTAAACATGCCGCGCACGGCGTCGACCATCCAGCGCCATCTGTCACCGCATACCAGGCTCCGACATGCATATCCTCGTTCGTTTGATGTTGACCGGCACGGTCGCGGCCCTCGCCGCCTGCGCTACCCCTCCCGCGCCGACGCCGCCGCCCCCCGCGCCCAGCCAGGCGGCCGTCGATGCCCTGGCCCAGGTGCGCGACCGCTATCAGGCGGGCGCCTACGGGGATGTCATTCGCACCGTCGCGACGTCGGACGCGCTGGCGACTGCACCCGTCGACATGCGCGTGGAATCCCTCAAGCTGCAGGCGTTCAGCTACTGCGTGACGGGCTATCGCGCGCTGTGCGAGGATGACTTCAAGCGCATCCTGGAGCTGGAACCGACTTTCACATTGGGACCGGCGGAGATCGGCCATCCCCTCTGGGGCCCGGTCTTCCAGCGCGCGAAGGCCGCAACAGGCGGCTGAAACCAGAGGGAACCCGTAGTGGATCTGCCCTTGACCCATCCCAAGACTTAGTACGGCTCCGACATAAGTCCAAGGTTAGAAACCGTTTTGCCGATGCGCCGATAGCCGTGGCGTCGTTTGAGCGCTGCCATCTCCTTCATGCGCTCGGTTAATGCCACAACACCCGCACGCTTACTTTCATAAGCGAATGGCGACCGGGAGATGCCTGCCAGCCCAGAGGCCCGGGTGATACCCATGCCGCGCCCGGTCATCAACGTTCTGACCGCTTCGCGTCTGGCCTGCGGGCTTGCTACCCGGACTCTTCCGCCATTACGTTTCCTGATGGCAGCAATCGCTTAGCCTCATCGCAGTCGGGTTGCGCCTGCCTAAACTCTTCGCCACACGAAGAATTTTGGGGAGCGCGAGTGTCGATGCATCTGGATTGGGCGTTGTTCAACCAGGAGCCCGGGGGAACGTATCCGACCTATGGCCGCTGGCTGATGGCGGCGTGGGGCAGCACGATCTCCGTCGCGCTACTGGCCTTCGCGCTGGCCCTGATCCTCGGAATCGCAATCGGCCTGTGTCGCACCCTACCCGAGAAAAGCTTGGGCGGCTGGATAGGCAAAGTATGGGTCGAGGGATTCCGGAACATTCCGGTCCTGCTTCAGGTCCTGCTCTGGTACCACGTCTTACCCAATTTCTTTCCTCCACTGAAGCAGCTTCCCGGCTTTGCCTTGGTGGTCATTGCGCTGGGACTGTTCACCTCCACCCGCATCGCGGAGCAGGTACGCGCCAGCCTGGCGTCGTTACCGGCCAACCAACGCAAGGCTGCCTTGGCCTTGGGCTTGACGCCGCTCCAGAGTTACACCTACGTCCTGCTGCCCGTGGCGTTTCGCATCATTCTTCCGCCGCTCACCAGCGAGGCGATGAATGTCTTCAAGAATTCAGCCGTTGCTTTCGTGGTCTCGGTCCCGGAATTGACCATGTTCGCCATGCAGGCGCAGGAAGAAACCGGACGCGGCATAGAAATCTATCTTGCCGTCACGTTGGCCTACATGGCATCGGCCCTGGTCGTCAATCGTCTGCTGGCCGGCGTGGAGAAAGCGGTGCGCATCCCTGGCATGCAGACGAAGAATCCGGGGGGCGCTTGAAATGAGCTTCGACATCGCAGTGCTCAACGCGCAAACGATACGGGACTATGTCTTGAAGGGTCTTCTCTTCAGCGTGACGCTTACCTTCGTCGCGACCGTAGGCGGAATCATACTCGGCTCGCTGATCGCCATGATGCGGCTGTCCGGCCGCCGCTTCATCAGGAATACCGCAGCGGCATACGTGAATGTGATGCGCAGTATTCCACTGGTCATGGTGATCCTGTGGGTCTTCCTCCTGATTCCACTTTTGATTGGCCGGCCCATAGGCGCGAACCTGTCTGCCTTCCTTACCTACATCGCGTTCGAGGCTGCCTATTTCAGCGAGATCGTCCGTTCCGGCCTGCGGTCCGTGCCCCCAGGACAGATGAATGCGAGCAGTGCGCTGGGCCTTACGTACCGACAGTCGATGGTGCTGATAATCCTGCCCCAGGCGCTGCGCAACATGCTGCCCGTCCTGTTGACCCAGGTCATCGTCCTCTTCCAGGATACGTCGCTGGTTTATGCGATTGGCGCCTACGACCTGCTCAAGGGCTTCGAGACAATAGGCAAGGTATACGGCCGGCCCATCGAGGCCTATTCACTAGCAACAGCCGTTTATTTCGTCATCAGCTTGGGACTTTCCCGGGCGGCCAAGCGGCTTGGACGTCCCATCCCCGCAGCGCCACTGTCCGCGCCAAAGATGCAGGAGGCGACATGATCGTCATCGACCAGATTTCCAAATGGTATGGCAGCACCCAAGTCCTGTCCGGATGCAGCATGCGCATCGACAAGGGAGACATCGTGGTGATTTGCGGCCCCTCAGGCTCGGGGAAATCCACCTTGATCAAAACGGTCAATGGGCTTGAGCCCATCCAGGAGGGAAAGGTTTTTGTGGACGGTACGTCCATCCACGATGGCCGCGTCGATTTGCCCACGATCCGCGCGCGGGTAGGTATGGTCTTTCAGCACTTCGAATTGTTCCCTCATCTTTCGGTGATGGAAAACCTGACCCTGGCGCAAGTCAAAGTCTTGCGCCGTAGTAAGTCAGAAGCGCGTGAACGGGCGCTGTGCTATCTGCGCAAAGTAGGGCTGGAACAACATCAGGACAGGTTTCCCGGTCAGCTGTCGGGTGGGCAACAGCAACGGGTCGCCATCGCACGCGCGCTGTGCATGGACCCAAAGGTCATGCTGTTCGACGAACCGACATCGGCGCTCGACCCGGAGATGGTGGGCGAGGTGCTGGACGTCATGGCCACGCTGGCCCGCGACGGCATGACGATGATGATCGTTACACACGAGATGGGATTCGCGCGCAAGGTCAGCAACCGCGTGATCTTCATGGACCTCGGCGGTCGCATCATCGAAGACTGCCCCACGGCGGCCTTCTTTGAGCACGGGCACGCGCATCATGCGCGCTCTCGCGAATTCCTGGACAAAGTTCAACAACATTAAGAGGGGTACACGGATGCACGCAGGAAAACGAAAGGCGATTGCGGGCCTTGCCACCATGTTTTGCGCCACGCTGGCGCACGCTGGCACGCTGGAGAGAATACAGGACACGGGTCAGATCAACGTGGCGCATCGGGAATCCTCGGTGCCGTTCAGTTATCTCGACGGGCCTGGACGTCCGGCCGGTTTCTCCGTCGACATTTCGTTGATGATCGTGAATGCCATCAAGAAGGAACTCGGACGGCAGGATCTCAAGGTCAACTGGATCTCGGTGACGCCCCAGAATCGCACCTTGCTCTTGAACAACGGCACCATAGACCTGGAGTGTGAAGCAGCCACCAATAATTCGAACCGTTGGAAGGATGTGAACTTCTCGGTCAATTACTTCTATACGGGAACGCGCCTGCTTGTGAAACGGGATGCTGGTATCAAGAACTACGCGGACCTGAAAGGTAAACGCGTCGCCACCACCGCCGGCAGTTCCAATCTGCTGATGCTGCGCAAGTACAACGCGGAGCAAGGCCTGGGCATGAAATTGGTCCCCGCGCGGGATCATGCGGATGCCTTGCTGATGCTGGAGAGTGACCGTGTCGCGGCCTTCGCGATGGACGATGTCATCCTTTACGGGCTGAAGAGCACCATGCGTGATCCAACCAAATACGATGTATTGGGTGATGACCTTCATGTCGAGCCGTATGCGTGCATGCTGCCCAAGGACGACCAGCGTCTGAAAACCCTGGTGGACAAAACCATAGGCGGCGCCATGACTTCCGGCGCGTTCACGAAGCTATACGACAAATGGTTCCAGGCACCGATTCCCCCAAACCAGGCCGTTATCGGGATGCCGATGGGAGAGCAATTGCGAGCTAACGTGAGCGGCCTGAGCGACCAACCTTCATTTTGATTGCGACCGGCCATGCGCACTTGCGAGTGGCCGGTGCGACGGAATAGCGGCTGTCATGCGTCGCCAGTGTGACGGCGAATGACTTTTCCGGCGCGGGCACCGGTCGCCGAGCCATTACGCCAGGAAATGGTTCCGTTGACCATCACCATGTCGATGCCGGCAGCGGGCTGGATGGGATCGAGCCAAGTAGCGGTATCAGCCACGGTGGCAGGATCGAAAACCGTGATATCGGCAAACATACCAGGGGCGAGCAGGCCGCGGTCGGACAGGCCGAAATTCAGTGCTGTCAGCCCCGTCATCTTATGGACCGCGGTTTCCAGCGAAAACAAGCCCAGATCACGGCTGTAGTGCCCCAATACCCTTGGGAATGTGCCCCAAAGCCGCGGATGGGGAGCGATGTCGTGCGGCAGGCCGTCCGATCCGATCATGGTCTGTGGAAACGCCAGTATTCTTTGCACGTCGCGCTCGTCCATCATGAAATAGATGGCGCCAGCGGGTTGCAGGGACTCCACGGCGTGCTCGATCGACCAACCCATGGTTTTGGCGATGTCGTCCAGATCCCTGCCGACGAAATCGGGGTAGGGATCGGAGCGGGTAACAATGACCCGCGACGCGCGACGAATATTCGCAAGGCGGAGCATGGATGACCCGGCGTTGTAGGGATAGCAGTCGAGGGAGACAGGTTGCCGTCTTATCGCCTGGGCAAGATAGCGCTGGGTTTCCTCCGAGCGGCCATGATTGGCACGGCCGGATAGCTTGTGGTGGGACACCACCAGCATCGCGTCGGCGGCGCGGCCAACGCAGCACGCTTCGTCTAGGGCGGGAATGATGTGCTCGCTTTCGTCGCGAATATGGCTGGCATAGACGGCGCCGTATCCGCGCGCGGCCGCAGCCAGGCGTTCGAGTTCGTCCTGCGTCGATTGTGCTGCTGGCGGATAATTCAGTCCCGTCGAAAAGCCGATGGCGCCACTCTCCAGGGCCTCTCGGAGCAAGGCCTTCATGGCCTCGATTTCGGGTTCGGTGGCGGCGCGGCCCACGGATGCCATGCAGGCCAATCGTAATGCGCTATGGCCTACCAGGCAGGCGGCATTCAGCGCCGGCGCGGTGGCGTCCACGGCATCCAGGTATGCGCCGAAGCTTCGATAGGAGAAATCCGCGGCCTCGCCCAGCAAGTCCATGGGCGCGGGAATGCACGATCCCACGGGTGCGATCCAGGGCGCCAGGCTCAGGCCGCAATTTCCAGTGACCACCGTAGTAACCCCTTGGCTAAGTTTCGCCGGCATGCCGGGATCGCAAAGCAGGTACCTGTCGTCATGGGTGTGCGCGTCGATGAATCCCGGCGCCACTACGCGCCCACTTACATCGATTTCAACCGCGGCCAAGCCGGCGCCAAAGTTTCCCAGGGCTGCTATGCGTTGTCCATGGATGGCGACATCCAGCACCATGCGCTGACCACCGCTTCCGTCGATGACGGTTCCATTGCGCAAGATTAGATCGTAGGTTGGCATGGCGGCTCCTAGTCGGCGGTAATGCCCGCGTCGCGGATAATGCGGGCCCAGCGCGCGCGCTCGTCCTTGGCCCGGCTGAACAGGGCATCGGGACGATCGATCGTGGTTTCAAAGGACAGCGCGGCCAGGCGCTCTTTCAATGCCGGCGACTGCAGCGCCTGGTTGACCTCGGCGTTGAGCTGTTCGACGATGGCAGCCGGGGTGCCCGCTGGCGCGACCAGGCCTGCCCAGGCCTCGGTCTTGAATCCCGCGACGCCGGCCTCCTGTATCGTGGGCAGTGCGGGATAGGCCGGCGACCGGCGGTCTCCCGTGACGCCCAGGGCCTTGACCGCACCTCTATCGATCTGGGGCGCCATCGAAGTCAGGTTATCGAAGAGGATATCGATTCTGCCGCCGATCAAGTCCTGGGTTGCCTGCGCCGCGCCCTTGTAAGGTACATGCGTGATGTCGACACCGGCCAAGCGCTTGAGAAGTTCGATGCTCAGATGCCCAGTGCTGCCGTTGCCGGCTGACCCCGCGCTCAGGCGGCCAGGATGGCTTTTCGCATAGGCGATCAAGTCGCTCACATTGTTCATGGGCAGATCCTTGCGCACGACCAGGACGCTCTGCACCTTTCCCATCAGGGCGATCGGCGTGAGTTGTTTGTCGGCGTCATAGGGAAGTTTCGGATAAAGCGACTGGTTGATCGCCAACGTGACGACGTTCGCGTAGCCGATCGTATAACCGTCCGGCGTTGCATTGGTCACTTCCCGGGTACCGATCAATCCGCTGGCACCCGGCTTGTCATAGACGACGATGGCTTGCCCCATCGACTTCGACATTTCCGCGGTGATCAGGCGGCATAAGATATCGGCGGCGCTTCCCGCCGTGAAGGGAACAATGAGACTGATGGCGTGTGTCGGATAACCGGCGGCGAGGCTTATTCCCTGATATCCCATCAATACAGGTAGCAGCGCGATGCCAATGCAATGTCGCAGCGTTGCGTTAATGAAGTTTGTCATGAAGATCCAGCGGGTTGAACCCGGCGATCCAGGCCAGGCGGTAGAGTGGGACGCTCAAGAAAGCGGGTTGCGGCCCGCCGTACGGACGCCGTATGAGGTCATGGCCCGTTTGACGGCGGCCAGCAAAATCGCCTCTTCCTTGCTGTCGACGTGCGTAAGTTCCAGCGTGACAATGCCATCGCCTATGCGGCTACGGCCCACGGCGATACGCGGATAGCCATCGCGCAAGCTGTCCGCCGCCGCCAGCGCCGCCTCGCGGACGCCAAAGTCCAGATGTAGCCGAGGAAAGGGGCCGTGATCGTCATCGGCCGACACCGTCGAGCGTCCTGCGAACAAAGATCCCATCGCGTTGGCGAAACGCTGTGCTCGCTCAATGTTCTCACCGCGCTGGGCGCCCAGGCGCAGCCAGTCGCGCTGCTCCAGCGCGGCCCAGGCTCCGAACAAGGCCTCTTTGGTCGGCTTCATGGCACGCCCTATACCGGCAAGATGCGCCTGCGCTGCCGTGATGGCCAGGCTTGATCCCACGAGCAGGCCGCAGGTGGGACCGGCGAGGTATTTCTGCAGGCTGAAGATGGTGAGGTCCGCCTTCGACAGTTCGTCTGTCTGGTCGAGGCGCCAGTCCTGCGCCGCGGCATCGACGATCAACCAAGCGTTTGCAGCCTTCGCATATCCAAAAAGCTGGTCGCGCGAGAGCCGCGCGGGTGTCAGCACCAGCGAAGAAGAGACGTAGACGATGGCACGCAATTGGCCGCGGCGAACCAGTTCGTCCATGGTCGCAATACGGTGTTCCGCCGAACCGCTGAGGATCGCCACCTGGCTGCCGCTAAGCCGCAATGCCTGGGTCACGGGTTGGCCGTAGTTGACGCAATGCTCTTCCTGTATAGCGATTACTCGTGTGTCATTGGATACGGGGAGTGTGGCGACCGCGGCGGCGTCGTCCCTGGTCAGGGCGCCTGCCGCGGCCAGGGTCAATGCGCCGGCCGCGCAATGACAGAAAATGGCGGACTCCGTCTTGCAGACCGCCTTGACGCGGTCGGCCACCACTCGGCTAAGTTCCGCGATGACGACGTGCCGCTGCAGACCGGAAGCGACGGCCTGGGCGACCTCTGGGCTGGACCGCGATACGCCGAATGGCGTGGGCGTGCCCCAGGCGTTGATGACCGGGGTCAATTGCTCTTCAAGTTTTTCTATCATTTGGCATTTCCATGGATTACCCAGTGTAGGAATGCCAAACTCGCCAGCCATCACTTGTCCGGATGGTCGCTATCCGGAAACGTGATGCCAGGCTCCCCGTATGGGCCTCGTCAGTCGAGCGCCAGCTTGTAACCCACATGCGAGGCAGAGAAGCCGAGTCGGTCGTAGAACCGGTGCGCGTCGGTGCGCTGCTTGTCGGTGGTCAGCTGGACCATACGGCAATTGGCTGCCCGGCACTTCTCTATCGCCCACTCGATCATGGCTTCGCCCAGCCTTGCGCCGCGTCGCTCGGAGGCGATACGCACGGCTTCGATCTGGCCGCGCCACGCGCCGCCCCGAGACAGCCCAGGAATATAGGTCAGTTGCAAGGTGCCTATGATTTCTCCGTTGTCCTCGGCCACCACCAGCAATTGATTCGGATCCTGGGAGATTGCCTCAAATGCCGCCAAATAGGATGCGGACACGGTTTCTCCGGGCAACTCGCGCAATCTGCCCAGGGGATCATCGGCCAATAGCCTTATGATGGCGCCCAAATCGTCTCTGGTTGCGGGGCGGATGAGAGCCTGGCTCATAATGCATATCCTTTCATGAATCGACGGTGCGTCTTTTGAGTGAAGCGGCCGTGGCTTTGGTGAAATAATCGACGAAATCAGCCAGGATGGTTGATTGATGGCCGCCAGTTCGGGTCACCAGGACTGGATGCAGCCGGGGGAGCTGGTTCGCAAGAGGATGGAACTCGAATATCCCCGATTCGATTTCAGGCAGGAACACCGCTTTCGAAATGAATGTGAATCCGTGCCCCAGGTGCAACACGGCTCTGAGAATTTCCGTGGAGCCCAGTTCCTGAAAAACCGGCATCTCGGCGGTCAGCCCCTCATCCTGGAAAAGCTGGCGAACGGACGCCTCGTACAGTGCCCCTTTCTGCGTGGCATAAATAGGCATGCTGGCCAATTGGGCCATGACATCGGCATCGGATCGAGACAGCAGGCCGACCTTGAATACCCATCCCATTTCGTCCACGAAGCGGGAATGGACATGGAGTGCGGAATCAACAGCGACCGCGGCGATGACGGCGCAGTCTAGCTGCTCTTCCCGCACTAGCGCACGCAATTCGTCTGTGCTGCCCATCTTGACGGTGAGATGTACGCCGCGATTGGCCGAAAGAAAACCGGCGATCAGGTCGGGCATCAGGTGCGCTGCCGCCGTATGATAGACGCCTACTCGCAGGGATGGCCGCGAAAATCCGGTGCTTGCCGCCTGGCGCTGAACCGCTTCGGCGATCTTCACGATTTGCTCGCAATAGGGAAGTAATACCTCGCCTGCCGCAGTCAATGCGACGCCGCGACTATGCCGGGAGAAAAGCTGCGCACCGAGTTGTTCTTCCAGTTGCTTGATGCGCGCGGTGACGTTCGACTGAGTCGTCGACAACTTGATCGCGGCCTTCGAGAGACTTTTTGCGTGCGCCACCTGCATAAAGTATCGGGCGAGCTGAGTTTCCAACAAGGGCATGACGGCGATCCAACGGTAGATGGATGACATTTCTTCACGTTGGCAAGTATCCGGTTTGTCTTCATCGTTGTGAAGTGGCACCCGTGGTAGCTGCCTATGGAACGCTGGCCTTCACGCCGTACCGCTGAAACCGTGATTTCACTTTTGGTGCACTTCGACCAACGGCGTACCGCTTTTCTTTGTCGCAGTGACGGCCTGCCCCCCAGGCCGCGAGCACGGAAAGCAAAAACTGGATGGCGATCGCGACGACGCCGGCGTCGTGCACGGACAGGCGGTGGTGATTCCTCGCACCACGGATCTCTGAGGCCGGCCGGAACTGATTCGCGAATAGCGCCTCGCTGATGCGCCGGCGGAATATTCCCACGCAGCTGGGGAAGGCTCTGCGCTGCGGGATGCGCGCTGCGCCGACAGACCCACGCGATAGGCCCACATAGACTCGGCCTGTTCCCAGCAACCTTCCGCCGATTCTGGCGACGCGTATCGCCGGCTGGATGCGGGCGGCATGGCGCCGCCGCGCATCCCGACGATGACAGACGTCCCAACCAGAAGTCGTGGCGCCGGTACCCCAGCGACACGCCAGCCCGCCCCCATCGGCAAGGTGGGTGACAAGCGCTTCACCGCCCAACCTGAATCCGGACACCGTACCGCTGCGCTGGCCGGCACCCAGGCCAAGAGCGTCCTGGGCGGTGTACGCCGCCTGCTGCGCACGGCGATGCACGGCTCGCTACCCCGTGCCGGCAATCCGCTGCGGCATGCACGGTTGAACCTGGACGCCGCCTACGAGTGCCTGCTGAAAACGCTGCTGGGTGGCGCGGAACCGCACGGGCCGCGCATGGCCTTCGCCCTGGCGGAGACCCTGGCGACGGAAGCTGCCTACGTCGCGGCGGGCGGCCGGCTGGCCTTGCCCCATTCGACCTACCCCAAGCCTGTTCCCACGACCGGGCCCCGGTCTGGATCCAGGTCCGGTTCCTCGTTCGTATCCGCGTCCGGTCCGCACACCGATCAACCGAACATGCCCTATGCGCCGCCGCTGGCGCCGTACGCCTTCACCGAACTGCTGCTGCTGCGCGAGTACCTGCCACGCGTGGCCATGTCGGGCCCCGACCGGATCGCGCCAGGTCCGTGCGGCCGCCTGACCATAGAACGGAGCTACAGCGCCGTCGATCGCGAGATTTCGCTGCGCGAGCAACCTTTCGTCGCCGTATTACAGGTGCTGGCCCAGGAAGGCATATCCCCTGAAGACCTGCAGGGTCCTCTGCGTACCCTGGCGATGGCGGTCAGCATGCGGGAACGGCGCGGGGAAAGCCCCATCCGCTTCCTGAGCGACCTGGCGGACAGCCGCAACAACGCCGAACTGGAAAATGCGGCGGCGGCGCTTGCATCGGCGCCGTTGCGCGTGCCCTTCGACACCGCCTCCATTCCAGGCACGCAGGGCAGGCTGACCCTTTCCGCCTACGACGGCGGGGTCAAGACCTGCGCCCGCGTCCTGAAGAACGCGCTGGACCAATGCATGCGTTCACGCCTGATCATCCGCGCCCGACTGATCCTGAAGCAAGGCGCCGAGGAAAGCCGTGCCACCTCCGACACATTGCGCAGCGTGTTCGACATGCTGTCGCAAGGCGTGGCCTCGATGAACGGCGATGCGCCGTGGACGCGCAGCCAGCGCGACGCCCAGGTCACCACATTGCTGGCGAAGGCCCTGGTCGGCGCGGACGGCCTGGATGTCCAGCGCTACGTCGCGGGCATGTCCGATGGCACGCTGCGTGTATTCGAACGGCACCTGCCCTTCCTGCCGGCGCCGCGCCGCAAGGCCGTACTGCAGATCATCGAACATGAACGCCGCCGGCGCGGCGATGGCGACCCCGGCGCACGGACCGGCGAACGATCCAGCGGGCATCTGTTTTCACGCACCATGGGGCGCGTCGGTATGCAGGCGACGCCCATACTCGCGCGGCTGTTCGCCCGCGTACAACTGGACCTGCGGCGCCAGGCCGCCACGGACAACGCCGCCGCGGATCGCGAACCAGCGCCCTCTTCCGATGCGCTGACCCGGATGTCTTTCGACGTCACGGCCCGCAACAACGGCGATTACGAGGTCTCCGTGACCGCCAATCTCACCCCGCATCGCGGTGACGACCCCGTGTCGGTCATCTACAAGAGCCGCATCGCACCCGATTTCAAACCCCTGCATGGGTCGTTCCGCCAGACGCGCTGACGGCCCATGCAAAAAAAAGCCCCGCAGGGCCGGACGATACGTCCTTTCCTGCGGGGCTTTACTACTGCGGTGATGCGGACAGGCTGCCTTATTCGGCGGCCGGCTCGTGGCCACCTTCCGGCGCGACATCGCTTTCGCTGTCCGAGCCGATGGTCGCGGGCGCTTCCTCGAACGGATTCGCCAGCTGGCGAGCTGCTTCGCGTTCGGCCGCTTCCAGCGCTTCCTTGTCCTTGCGGGCAAGGTGGTACGCCAGGCCGGTACCGGCGGGGATCAGGCGACCCACGATGACGTTTTCCTTCAGGCCGCGCAGGTCGTCGCGCTTGCCCATGATGGCGGCTTCGGTCAGGACACGCGTGGTCTCCTGGAACGAGGCAGCCGAAATGAAGGAATCCGTCGACAGCGAGGCCTTCGTGATACCCAGCAGGACGTTGTCGTAGCTGGCCGGACGCTTGTCCTCGGCGACCACGCGATCGTTCTCGTTCAACAACTCGGAACGCTCGACCTGTTCGCCAGGGATGAACGCCGTATCGCCCGCATCGACGATGTTCACGCGACGCAGCATCTGGCGAACGATCACCTCGATATGCTTGTCGTTGATCTTCACGCCTTGCAGACGGTACACGTCCTGCACTTCGTCCACGATGTAGGTGGCCAGCTTCTCGATACCCTGCAGGCGCAGGATATCGTGCGGATCCGCCGGACCGTCCACGATCATTTCGCCCTTGTTCACCACCTGGCCGTCGTGCACCAGCACCTGCTTTTCCTTCGGAATCAGGAACTCGTGGCTGACGCCTTCCAGGTCCGTGATGACCAGACGCTGCTTGCCCTTGGTGTCCTTGCCGAACGAAACCGTACCCGTGACGTCGGCCAGCATGCCGGCATCCTTGGGCGAACGGGCTTCGAACAGCTCGGCCACGCGCGGCAGACCGCCGGTAATGTCGCGCGTCTTCTGCGATTCCTGCGGAATACGTGCGAGCACTTCACCAACGGTGACCTGCTGGCCATCGCGCACCGTGATCAGCGCGCCCACCGGGAACGAGATGTTCACCGAGTGGTCGGTACCGGCGATCTTGACCTCTTCGCCAGACTCGTTGACCAGCTTGATCTGCGGACGCATGACGATCTTGCCGCCGCGCGTCTTGGGCGTGATGACGACCAGCGTCGACAGGCCGGTGACTTCGTCCACCTGCTTGGCGACGGTAACGCCTTCCTCGATGTTTTCGAAGCGCACCTGGCCGGCGTACTCCGACACGATCGGACGGGTCAGCGGATCCCAGCTTGCGAGGCGAGCACCGGCCTTGACGGCTTCGCCGTCGCCGACCAGCACCGTCGCGCCGTACGGGATCTTGTGGCGTTCGCGTTCGCGGCCGTTATCGTCATGGATGACGATTTCGCCCGAGCGCGAGATAGCCACGCGTTCGCCCTTGGCGTTGGTGACGTAGCGCATCGTGCTGGCGAAGCCCACCGTACCGTTGGACTTGGTTTCCACCGCGCTGGCCAGCGCCGAACGGGACGCCGCGCCACCGATGTGGAAGGTACGCATCGTGAGCTGCGTGCCCGGTTCGCCGATGGACTGCGCGGCGATGACACCGACGGCTTCGCCGACGTTGACCATATAACCACGGCCCAGGTCGCGGCCATAGCAATGCGCGCACAGGCCGTGACGCGTTTCGCACGTCAGCGGCGTGCGGACCTTGACTTCGTCCACGCCGATGCGGTCGATCAGGTCGACCAGGTCTTCGTCCAGCAGCGTGCCCGCCTCGATCGCAGTTTCCTGCGTATCGGGGTTGACGATATCGATCGCAGCCACGCGGCCCAGGATGCGATCGCGCAGCGGTTCGATGACTTCGCCGCCTTCCACCAGGGCCTTCATTGAGTAGCCCTGCGAGGTGCCGCAGTCGTCTTCGATGATGACCAGGTCCTGCGTCACGTCGACCAGGCGGCGGGTCAGGTAACCCGAGTTCGCGGTCTTCAGCGCCGTATCGGCCAAGCCCTTACGCGCACCGTGCGTCGAGATGAAGTACTGCAGCACGTTCAGGCCTTCACGGAAGTTCGCCGTGATGGGCGTTTCGATGATGGAGCCGTCCGGCTTGGCCATCAGGCCGCGCATTCCCGCCAGCTGGCGGATCTGGGCGGCCGAACCGCGGGCGCCCGAGTCGGCCATCATGTAGATGGAGTTGAACGATTCCTGGCGCACTTCTTCGCCGTGACGGTTGGTCACGGGCTCCGTGGCCAGCTGTTCCATCATCGCCTTGCCGACCTTGTCGCCAGCCTTGCCCCAGATGTCCACAACGTTGTTGTAGCGTTCCTGGGACGTGACCAGACCCGACGAGTACTGCT
This sequence comes from Bordetella genomosp. 8, assembly GCF_002119685.1. Classification (NCBI taxonomy): domain Bacteria; kingdom Pseudomonadati; phylum Pseudomonadota; class Betaproteobacteria; order Burkholderiales; family Alcaligenaceae; genus Bordetella; species Bordetella genomosp. 8. The sequence goes on from NZ_CP021108.1 coordinate 6,115,456, forward strand.
TGTCGATTTCCTTGACCTCACGGCTGGCCTCGCCCAGGATGGTTTCCTTGGCGGAGGGGATCAGCATGTCGTTCATGGCGATCGAGATGCCGCCACGCGTGGCCAGGCGGAAGCCCGACTGCATCAGCTTGTCGGCGAAGATCACCGTATCGCGCAGGCCGCAGCGACGGAAGGACTGGTTGATCAGGCGCGAGATTTCCTTCTTCTTCAGGGCCTTGTTCAGGACCGTGAAGGGCAGGCCGCGCGGCAGGATCTCCGACAGCAGCGCACGGCCGACGGTGGTCTCGTAGCGACGCACCACGGGGTGCCATTCGCCCTGCTCGTCCTTGTCGAATTCCGTCAGGCGCACGGTAATGCGGCTTTGCAGCTCGACTTCGCCGTTGTCATAGGCGCGCTGCACTTCGGCCACGTCGGTGAAGAAGATACCTTCGCCGCGGCCGTTGATGCGTTCGCGCGTCGTGTAGTACAGGCCCAGCACGATATCCTGGGACGGCACGATGGACGGCTCGCCGTTCGCCGGGAACAGCACGTTGTTGGAGGCCAGCATCAGGGTGCGCGCTTCCAGCTGCGCTTCCAGCGACAGCGGGACGTGCACGGCCATCTGGTCGCCGTCGAAGTCGGCGTTGAACGCCGCGCAGACGAGCGGATGCAGCTGGATGGCCTTGCCTTCGATCAGCACTGGTTCGAAGGCCTGGATACCCAGGCGGTGCAGCGTCGGCGCGCGGTTCAGCATCACCGGGTGTTCGCGGATGACCTCTTCGAGGATGTCCCACACCACCGGTTCCTGGCTTTCCACCAGCTTCTTCGCCGCCTTGATGGTCGTGGCCAGACCCATCATTTCCAGGCGGTTGAAGATGAAGGGCTTGAACAGTTCCAGCGCCATCAGCTTGGGCAGGCCGCACTGGTGCAGCTTGAGCTGCGGACCCACCACGATGACCGAGCGGCCGGAGTAGTCCACCCGCTTGCCCAGCAGGTTCTGACGGAAGCGACCGCTCTTGCCCTTGATCATGTCGGCCAGGGACTTGAGCTGGCGCTTGTTGGCGCCGGTCATGGCCTTGCCGCGGCGGCCGTTGTCGAGCAGCGAGTCGACGGCTTCCTGCAGCATGCGCTTTTCGTTGCGCAGGATGATTTCCGGGGCCTTCAGTTCCAGCAGGCGCTTCAGGCGGTTGTTCCGGTTGATGACCCGGCGATACAGGTCATTCAGGTCGGAGGTCGCGAAGCGGCCGCCGTCCAGCGGCACCAGCGGACGCAGGTCCGGCGGCAGCACGGGCAGCACTTCCATGACCATCCATTCGGGCTTGATGCCCGACTTCTGGAAGCCTTCCAGCACCTTCAGGCGCTTGGAGATCTTCTTGATCTTGGCTTCCGAACCGGTGGCCTTGAGCTCGCCGCGCAGCGTTTCCACTTCGCGGTCGATGTCGATGGTGCGCAGCAGTTCGCGCACGGCTTCCGCGCCCATCAGCGCGCGGAAGTCATCGCCGTACTCTTCGGTCTTGGCCAGGAAGTCGTCGTCCGACATGATCTGGCCGCGCTTGAGCGGGGTCATGCCCGGCTCGATCACGCACCAGGCTTCGAAGTACAGGACGCGCTCGATATCGCGCAGCGTCATGTCCAGCACCATGCCCAGGCGCGACGGCAGGCTCTTCAGGAACCAGATGTGCGCGACGGGGCTGGCCAGTTCGATATGGCCCATGCGTTCGCGGCGCACCTTGGCGACCGTGACTTCAACGCCGCACTTTTCGCAGATGACGCCGCGATGCTTCAGGCGCTTGTACTTGCCGCACAGGCACTCGTAGTCCTTGATCGGCCCGAAGATCTTCGAGCAGAACAGGCCATCGCGTTCAGGCTTGAACGTACGGTAGTTGATGGTTTCGGGCTTGCGGACTTCGCCGTAGGACCACGAACGGATTTTCTCGGGCGAGGCGATGCCGATCTTGATGGCATCGAACTGCTCGTCTTGCGAGACTTGCTTGAAAAGGTCGAGTAGCGCTTTCATTAGTTACGCTCCAAATCCATGTCCAGGGCCAGCGAGCGGATTTCCTTCACCAGCACGTTGAAGGATTCCGGCATACCGGCGTCGATGACGTGATCGCCCTTGACGATGTTCTCGTATACCTTGGTACGGCCCGTGATGTCGTCGGACTTGACCGTGAGCATTTCCTGCAGGGTGTAGGAAGCGCCGTAGGCTTCGAGCGCCCACACTTCCATTTCCCCGAAACGCTGGCCGCCGAACTGCGCCTTGCCGCCCAGCGGCTGCTGGGTAACGAGCGAGTACGGACCGGTCGAACGCGCGTGCATCTTGTCGTCGACCAGATGGTGCAGCTTCAGGTAATGCATATAGCCAACGGTCACCGGGCGCTCGAATTTCTCGCCGGTGCGGCCGTCGAACAGCCAGGCCTGCGTGCGGATATCAGTCAGCTGCATGCGCCGGGCTACCTCGTCGGGGTAGGCCAGTTCCAGCATCTTGCTGATTTCCTCTTCCGTCGCGCCATCGAACACCGGGGTCGCGAACGGCACGCCGCGCTTCAGGTTGCGGGCCATCTCGATGACTTCTTCATCGGTCAGGTCGGCGATGCGCGCACCGGTGCCGGTCGTGTTGTAGACCTTTTCCAGGTAGCCGCGCAGCGACTTGGCCTGCGCCGTGCGTTCGTCGCGCAGCATCTCTTCGATGCGTTGGCCCACGCCCTTGGCGGCCCAGCCCAGATGCACTTCGAGCACCTGCCCGACGTTCATCCGCGAAGGCACGCCCAGCGGGTTCAGCACGATGTCGACGGGAGTACCGTCAGCCATGTGCGGCATGTCCTCGACCGGGGTGATACGCGACACCACGCCCTTGTTGCCGTGACGGCCGGCCATCTTGTCGCCAGGCTGCAGGCGGCGCTTGACGGCCAGGTACACCTTGATCATCTTGAGCACGCCGGGAGGCAGCTCGTCGCCCTGCGTCAGCTTCTTGCGCTTTTCCTCGAAGGCCAGGTCGAACTGGTGGCGCTTCTGCTCCAGCGATTCCTTGGCCTGCTCCAGCACCAGCGCATGCTGCTCGTCGGCCAGGCGGATATCGAACCACTGCCAGCGGTCCAGATCGGACAGATAGGCCTTGGTGATGGTCGCGCCCTTGGCGAGCTTGCGCGGACCGCCGTTGACGGCCTTGTTCACCAGCATCTTCTCGATACGGTCGAACTGGTCGTTTTCGACGATGCGCAGCTGGTCGTTCAGGTCCTGGCGATAGCGGCGCAGTTCATCGTCGATGATGGACTGGGCGCGCTTGTCGCGCACGATGCCTTCGCGCGTGAACACCTGCACGTCGATCACCGTGCCCGTCATGCCGGACGGCACGCGCAGCGAGGTGTCCTTAACGTCCGAGGCCTTTTCGCCGAAGATGGCGCGCAGCAGCTTTTCTTCCGGCGTCAGCTGGGTTTCGCCCTTGGGCGTGACCTTGCCGACCAGCACGTCGTCGGGACCGACTTCGGCGCCGATGTAGGTGATGCCGGAATCGTCCAGGCGGTTCAGTTGCGTTTCCGCCAGGTTGCTGATGTCGCGCGTGATTTCTTCCGGTCCCAGCTTCGTATCGCGGGCAACGACCGTCAGTTCCTCGATGTGGATCGAGGTGTAGCGGTCATCGGCCACGACCTTTTCCGAGATCAGGATCGAGTCTTCGAAGTTGTAGCCGTTCCAGGGCATGAACGCGATCAGCATGTTCTGGCCCAGGGCGAGTTCGCCCAGGTCCGTCGACGCGCCGTCGGCCAGCACGTCGCCCTTGGCGACCTTGTCGCCGCGAGCCACGATGGGACGCTGGTTGATGTTCGTGTTCTGGTTCGAACGCGTGTACTTGATCAGGTTGTAGATGTCCACGCCGACTTCGCCAGCGACGTTTTCCTCGTCGTTGACGCGGATCACAATGCGGTCCGCATCGACGTGATCGACCACGCCGCCACGCAGCGCCTGCACGGTGGTGCCGGAGTCGACGGCCACGGTGCGTTCGATGCCGGTGCCGACCAGCGGCTTTTCCGGACGCAGGCAAGGCACGGCCTGGCGCTGCATGTTGGCGCCCATCAGCGCGCGGTTAGCGTCATCGTGTTCCAGGAACGGAATCAGCGATGCGGCGACCGACACGATCTGCGAAGGGGCGACGTCCATGTAGTGCACGTTGGTCGGCGACGTCAGCATGGTTTCGCCGGCTTCGCGGCAAGCCACCAGGTCGTCGACGAAACGGCCTTCGGGGTCCAGCGCCGCGTTCGCCTGCGCGATCACGTAGTGGCTTTCCTCGATGGCCGACAGGTAGTCGATCTGGTCGCTGACCTTGCCGTCGATGACCTTGCGATACGGCGTTTCCAGGAAGCCGTATTCGTTCAGGCGGGCATACAGCGCCATCGAGTTGATCAGGCCGATGTTCGGGCCTTCCGGCGTTTCGATCGGGCAGACGCGGCCATAGTGCGTGGGATGCACGTCGCGCACTTCGAAGCCGGCGCGTTCGCGCGTCAGGCCGCCCGGGCCCAGTGCGGAAACACGGCGCTTGTGCGTGATTTCCGACAGCGGGTTGGTCTGGTCCATGAACTGCGACAGCTGGCTCGAACCGAAGAACTCCTTGATAGCCGCGGAAATCGGCTTGGAGTTGATCAGGTCGTGCGGCATCAGGTTTTCGGTCTCGGCCTGGCCCAGGCGTTCCTTGACGGCGCGCTCCACGCGCACCAGGCCGGCGCGGAACTGGTTTTCCGCCAGTTCGCCGACGCAACGCACGCGGCGGTTGCCCAGGTGATCGATATCGTCGATCTGGCCACGGCCGTTACGCAGCTCGACCAGCACCTTGATGGTGGCGAGGATGTCCTCGTTGGTCAGCGTCATCGGACCGGTGATGTCGTCGCCGCGACCCAGGCGGCTGTTGACCTTCATGCGGCCCACGCGCGACAGATCGTAGGTTTCCTCGCTGTAGAACAGGCGCTGGAACAGTGCTTCGACGGCTTCTTCCGTGGGCGGTTCGCCGGGGCGCATCATGCGATAGATGGCCACGCGCGCCGCCATCTGGTCGGCGGTTTCGTCGGTGCGCAGGGTCTGCGAAATGTACGGACCACGATCCAGGTCGTTGGTGTACAGCGTCTGGAATTCCTTGATGTTGGCGGCGCGCAGGGCGCTCAACACGCTTTCCGTGATCTCGTCATTGGCGTGCGCGACGACTTCGCCGGTGTCGCCATCGACGATGTTCTTGGCCAGCACGCGGCCGTACAGGAATTCTTCCGGCACGGAGATGCGCTCGATACCGCCCGCGGCGAGGTCCCGCAGGTGCTTGGCGTTGATGCGCTTGTCCTTTTCGACGATGACCTTGCCCGACTTGTCATTGATGTCGAAGCGGGCCATTTCGCCCTTCCAGCGCTCGGGGATGAATTCCATCATCGCGCCTTCGCCTTGCAGATCGAAGCGATCGAAGTCGAAGAACTCGCTGAGGATGCCTTCCGGCGTCATGCCGATGGCCTTCAGCAGGATCGTCACCGGCATCTTGCGGCGACGGTCCACGCGGAAGAACAGCACGTCCTTGGGATCGAATTCGAAGTCCAGCCAGGAACCGCGGTAGGGAATCACGCGTGCCGAGAACAGCAGCTTGCCCGAGCTGTGCGTCTTGCCGCGATCGTGTTCGAAGAACACGCCGGGCGAACGGTGCAGCTGGGACACGATCACGCGCTCGGTACCGTTGATGACGAACGAACCGGTGCCCGTCATGAGCGGAATTTCGCCCATGTAGACTTCCTGTTCCTTCACTTCCTTGACGGTCGGCTTGCTGACTTCGCGATCGAGCAGGACGAGACGAACCTTCGCGCGCAGGGGCGACGCGTAGGTCAGGCCACGTTGCTGACATTCCTTGACATCGAACACCGGTTCGCCCAGCACATAGCTGACGAACTCCAGACGCGCCATTCCGTTATGGCTGACGATGGGGAAAATAGACGAGAATGCCGCCTGTAGACCATCGTTGGCCCGCTGCGACGGGGGCGTATCCGCCTGCAGAAAAGTTAGGTAGGATTGAAGCTGTGTCGCCAGCAGAAAAGGAACGTTCTGGACGTCCTCACGCTTGGCGAAACTTTTGCGGATGCGCTTTTTTTCGGTGTACGAGTAAGGCATGAGCACTCCGACTCGAGGTTACTTGGGCCGTAAACCACGGCCCGGGGTGATGCGACGCTGATACGACTCCAGGAAACCCCACTGAACCCCACTGCCAACTAGGGTTTCCTGGAAACGCAAAAGCCCGGGGACGGCAAACTGCGCTGTCCCCGGGCAACTGGCAAAAGGTCTTACTTGACTTCGACCTTGGCGCCAGCTTCTTCCAGCTTCTTCTTCGCAGCTTCGGCGTCAGCCTTGGCGATGCCTTCCTTCACAGGCTTCGGCGCGCCGTCGACCAGATCCTTCGCTTCCTTCAGGCCCAGGCCCGTCAGTTCGCGAACGGCCTTGATGACGCTGACCTTGTTTGCACCGGCTTCCGACAGGATGACGGTGAACTCGGTCTGCTCTTCAGCAGCAGCGGCGCCAGCGCCACCAGCGGCGGGGGCAGCCACGGCCACGGCGGCGGCAGCAGCCGACACGCCAAACTTTTCTTCCATATCCTTGATCAGCTCGGACAGTTCGAGCACGGTCATGCCAGCGATGGCGTCAAGGATTTCAGCTTTGCTAAGTGCCATTTTTCAAGAACTCCAGATTTTGGTAATGCCAGGTTCGGTGTCGCTTCGTCGACAACGATATTCCGTAAGGGCAGGCTTTACGCCGCGGCCTTCTGATCGCGCACGGCGGCGAGGCCACGGGCGAACTTGGTCGGAACTTCGTTGAGCGTACGTGCAAATTGCGCAATCGGGGCTTGCATGGTGCCCATCAACTTCGAGATCAACTCGTCGCGCGAAGGCAGCGTGGCCAGGGCCTTGACGCCTTCTTGGTTCAACAGGTTGTTGGGCAGCGAGCCCCCCTTGATGACCAGCTTGTCGTTGGTTTTTGCGAAGTCGGAGAGCACCTTGGCCGGCGCGACCGGATCAGCGCTGATACCGTAGATCAGCGGACCGGTCAGCTGCTTGGACAACGACTCGAAAGCCGTGCCGTCCACAGCGCGACGAGCCAGCGTGTTCTTCAGAACACGCAGGTACACGCCCGATTGACGCGCAGTCTTGCGCAGTACGGTGACAGAGGCGACGTCCAGACCACGGTACTCGGCGATAACAATCGATTGTGCCTTGGCGACTTGCGCCGAGACTTCCTCGATTACCACCGCTTTCTCTTGGCGATTGAGACTCACGGTTTGAACACTCCATCAAAAGACGCTTCAGGCGGGGGCCTGGAACGTCAACCGAATGCGGCGACCTGGTCGAGTTCTTATAAAGAAATCTTCCATGGGACGCCGTCTACGCTGGATCCGAACCGTGCGGGCTTCGGGATTAAGCTCGCCGCCTGCGTTGGCGTCCTGCTTGCGAAGGACCCCGTTGCGAAACGGCTTGCTCCAGCGGTCTTTGACAGCAACGCCCGGATGGATCCGGACGCAGCCCAAAGTTCTGTAAAGCTTCCGGTACCAGGCCTTGTACCCAAGGCCGGGGCCCGGTGAGCCGGCTATCAGGCAGCCGGCGTCGTCAGCGAGGCGATTTCCACGCGCGCGCCGCCGCCCATCGTGGACGACACGGCCAGCTTGCGCAGATACACGCCCTTGGCGGCAGCGGGACGCGCCTTGTTCAGGGCATCGACCAGAGCGGCCAAGTTGGTTTGCAGCTGTTCCACGCCAAAGGAGGCGCGACCGATGGTGGCATGGACGATACCCGCCTTGTCCGTGCGGTATTGCACCTGGCCAGCCTTGGCGTTCTTGACCGCGGTGACCACGTCGGGCGTGACCGTGCCGACCTTGGGGTTCGGCATCAGGCCGCGCGGACCCAGGATCTGGCCCAGGGCGCCGACCACGCGCATGGTGTCGGGCGAGGCGATGACCACGTCGAAATCCATCTGGCCACCCTTGATGCGTTCGGCCAGGTCTTCCAGGCCGACGATGTCGGCGCCGGCGGCCTTGGCGGCCTCCGCCTTGTCGCCCTGGGCGAACACGGCGACGCGCACGCTCTTGCCGGTACCGGCGGGCAGCACCACGGAGCCACGGACCAGTTGGTCGGACTTCTTGGGATCGATGCCCAGCTGCACGGCCACGTCGACGGACTCGTCAAACTTGGCGGCGGCGGTTTCCTTGATGAGGTTCAAGGCTTCGTTGACCGGGTACAGCTTGGTACGGTCGATCTTTTCGCGCAGTGCGATGGCGCGCTTGGACAGTTTTGCCATGATCAGATCCCCTCAACCGTGATGCCCATGCTGCGGGCGCTACCGGCGATGGTGCGCACCGCCGCTTCCAGATCGCCCGCCGTCAGGTCGGGTTCCTTGGTCTTGGCGATTTCCTCGGCCTGGGCGCGCGTCAGCTTGCCGACCTTGTCGGTATGCGGCTTGGGCGAACCCTTCTGCACGCCGGCTGCCTTCTTGATGAGGACCGTCGCGGGCGGGGTCTTCATGATGAAGGTGAAGCTCTTGTCCGCGAAGGCGGTGATCACCACCGGAATCGGCAGACCGGGCTCCATGCCCTGCGTCTTGGCGTTGAACGCCTTGCAGAATTCCATGATGTTCAGGCCGCGCTGACCCAGCGCCGGACCGATCGGGGGAGACGGGTTTGCCTTACCAGCCGGCACTTGCAGCTTGATAAAGCCGACGATCTTCTTCGCCATGCTTTGCTCCTTGCGGGTTCAAACGCCCGCGGTCAACGCGGGCTCCCCGGGGGATTGAGGGTTGATACAGCAGTAATCAGGTCTTTTCGACCTGACTGAAATCCAATTCGACAGGCGTGGCGCGACCGAAAATGGTCACCGACACCCGGACCTTGCTCTTTTCGTAGTTGACTTCTTCGACGTTGCCGTTGAAGTCCGCGAACGGGCCTTCCTTCACGCGCACCATCTCGCCCACTTCGAACAGGATCTTGGGGCGCGGCTTTTCCACGCCTTCTTCCATCTGGGAAAGAATCTTTTCGACTTCCTTCTCGGAAATCGGCGAAGGCCGGTTGCCCGAGCCGCCCAGGAAGCCGGTCACGCGATTGGTGTTCTTGACCAGATGCCACGTTTCGTCGGTAAGATCCATCTCGACCAGGACATAGCCCGGGAAGATCCGACGTTCGGAAATCGACTTCTGGCCGCCCTTCATTTCGACGACTTCTTCGGACGGCACCAGGATGCGGCCGAAGGAGGTTTGCAGGCCGGCCCGCTCGATACGTTCGAGCAGCGCCTTGTGCACGCTTTTTTCCATGCCGGAATAAACATGGACGACATACCAACGTTTGCTCATGTGCCGTCCCTTATTTCCAGCCCAGCAGCAGGCCGTAAATGATCCACTCGATGCCTTTGTCGAGCACCCACATGAAAATGCCCATGATGGCCACGAACGCGAAAACGATGCCCGTCATCTGGGTCGTTTCCTTGCGCGTGGGCCATGAGACACGCTTGACTTCGTTGTAGGACTCGCTGGCGAAACTGAGGGTACGGCGTCCCGGTTCGCTGAACCAGGCGATGACGGCGGCCACGATCAGGCCACCGACGAATACCCCGATGCGAGCAGCCATGGGCTGTGCGCTCAACACCGAGAATCCAACGATTCCAGCAATGATGACAAGCACCGCCAGGGCAAGTTTCAACCGATCGGCGGTACTGGTTACGGTTTCGACGCTGGTATTAGACATTTTGCGCAGCAAGCACGCCGTAGATGCGCAGCTTGCAAAGATTTCCGGCAGGCTGGGGAGAGGAAGGCGGGCTGGCAGGGGCAGTAGGAATCGAACCTACAACCTTCGGTTTTGGAGACCGACGCTCTGCCAATTGAGCTATACCCCTCTAGTCACGCGCTACCGTAGGCATCCGCACCATCGTGGCCATGACTGAAGCCGCACATTGCGACCCAATTTTGACCCCATTCGTGACGAATGCCACACAGCCAGCTAGAGACCCTGACCTTCGTTTCGCCGTCGGTTCGCTCCGGGTTCTGAATGGTCGAACCAAAAACGAAGGATGGAACCTTGCGGAACCATCCATAATACTACTTTTTTCGCTAGCGTGTCCAGCGAATTTCGGGGCGGGGATCAAAAATCCCACGCCCCGAGCGGCGTCGTGAGTTACTTGAGGATCTTGGCAACCACGCCGGCGCCCACGGTACGGCCGCCTTCGCGGATGGCGAAGCGCAGGCCTTCTTCCATGGCGATCGGCGCCAGCAGCGCGACCTTCATCGACACGTTGTCGCCCGGCAGGACCATTTCCTTGTCCTTGGGCAGCTCGATCGTGCCGGTCACGTCCGTCGTGCGGAAGTAGAACTGCGGACGATAGCCGTTGAAGAACGGCGTGTGACGGCCACCTTCTTCCTTGGACAGGATGTACACCTCGGCGTCGAAGTCCGTGTGCGGCGTGATCGAACCCGGCTTGGCCAGCACCTGGCCACGCTCGACGTCTTCACGCTTGGTGCCGCGCAGCAGAATACCCACGTTGTCACCGGCCTGGCCCTGGTCCAGCAGCTTGCGGAACATTTCCACGCCCGTGCAGGTCGTCTTCACCGTCGGCTTGATACCGACGATCTCGATTTCCTCGCCAACCTTCACCACGCCGCGCTCGATACGGCCAGTCACCACCGTGCCGCGACCCGAGATCGAGAACACGTCTTCCACCGGCATCAGGAACGCACCGTCCACCGCGCGCTCAGGCGTCGGGATGTACGTGTCCAGCGCTTCGGCCAGCTTCAGAATCGCCTGCTCGCCCAGCTCGCCCTTGTCGCCTTCCAGCGCCAGCTTGGCCGAACCCTTCACGATCGGCGTATCGTCGCCCGGGAAGTCGTACTTGCTCAGCAGCTCGCGAACTTCCATCTCCACCAGTTCCAGCAGCTCGGCGTCATCGACCATGTCCGCCTTGTTCAGGAACACGATGATGTACGGCACGCCCACCTGGCGGCTCAGCAGAATGTGTTCGCGCGTCTGCGGCATCGGGCCGTCAGCGGCCGACACCACCAGGATCGCGCCGTCCATCTGCGCCGCGCCCGTGATCATGTTCTTCACATAGTCAGCGTGGCCCGGGCAGTCAACGTGCGCGTAGTGACGCGACTCCGTTTCGTATTCCACGTGCGCCGTGTTGATCGTGATGCCGCGCGCCTTCTCTTCCGGCGCCGCGTCGATCTGGTCGTACGCCTTCGCTTCGCCACCGAACTTGTTCGACAGCACCGTCGTGATCGCCGCCGTCAACGTCGTTTTGCCGTGGTCCACGTGACCGATCGTACCCACGTTCACGTGCGGCTTGGTACGTTCAAACTTGCCTTTTGCCATGGCTGACTCCTGACTGGATGTGCGGATCTGACTGAAGTGAAGACAAATGCGTGGTGCCCATGACGCGGATCGAACGCGTGACCTCTCCCTTACCAAGGGAGTGCTCTACCACTGAGCCACATGGGCGTTTAAAACTGGTCCTGCAAATGCCCGGCCGTCACTGCAAGGCCGCGCACCTTAAAAACCTGGAGCGGGTGAAGGGAATCGAACCCTCGTCGTAAGCTTGGAAGGCTTCTGCTCTACCATTGAGCTACACCCGCGGCGTACCGTTCCCCATCCTGCTCACCGCTGTCGCACCAGACCGCTGCGCCTGCGCGGACCTGCCTTCCGGCCGGCGTGTGACGGATGCACCCCCCAGACACTGCAAATCCAGGCCGACTTCGCCTGGATTCCTGGTCCGGATTCCACGTGTGGATTCCACGTTTGGATCCCTGTAGATGCCTGCATTGCCGGGATCCGTTGCGACCCCTGCCAGGCATATGAGGACTGCATCAACAACACACGCACGACTTGCAAGCTACTGGCTGTTCGCCGGTCCTCGATCGCGCGGTCTCTGGTGGAGGGGATTGGATTCGAACCAATGTAGGCGCAAGGCCAACAGATTTACAGTCTGCCCCCTTTAACCACTCGGGCACCCCTCCAGCGGAGAACTTGAAATTATGGTGACTTTCGGGGCGGGTGTCAAATCGCTCGCGGCAAGAAACGGGCCAGGGGTGCCCGATGGCCGGCCGCCAGGAACTCAGGCCTTCGCCGCCGCGGGCTTCTCGTCCAGGCGGCCGGCCACGGCCGCGCGGAACAGCGCGGCGTATTGGCCGGCATCGAGCGGTACCGGATTGGTGGCGGCGGAAGGATCCGCGGCAGCCATGCGCCCTACCCGCTCCGCCTCGCTATCGTCCAAACCGATCGCCGACAGCGTATGCGGGATGCCGATGCGTTCGCGCAGCGACAGTATCCACGCCTGCACGCCTTCGGCGGAAGCGGCGGGCAGCGCCAGGTAGCGGGCCAGGGCCGCGAGCGGCGCGCGTATGGCCTGCGCGTTCGCCTGGACCACGTAGGGCATGAGTATCGCGTTGAGCAGGCCGTGATGCGCGTCGTACAGCGCCCCCAGGGGGTGCGCGAGCGCATGCATCGCCCCCAGGCCGCGCTGGAAGGCCGTGGCGCCCATGCACGACGCGACCAGCATGTGATGGCGCGCGGCCAGGTCTTCGCCATCGGCGACCACGCGCGGCAGGTGATGATGGATCAGGCGCATGCCTTCCAGCGCGATGCCGGCGGCCATCGGGTGGTACATCGGCGAACAGTACGCTTCCAGGCAGTGGGACAGGGCATCCATGCCCGTCGCCGCCGTGACCTTGGCCGGCAATCCGGTGGTGAGGGCCGCGTCCAGGATGACAGCGGCCGGCATGATGCGTGGATGGAAAATAAGCCGCTTGAGCCTGGCCTGCTCGTCGGTGATGACGGCGACGCGGCCGACTTCCGAACCGGTGCCGGCGGTGGTCGGCACGGCCACGACGGGCGCCATGCCTTCCACCCTGACGCGCCGATAGTTGTCGCCTTCATCCTCGAAATCCCACAGCGGGCGGTCCTGGCCGGCCATCAACGCGATGGCCTTGCCGGCGTCCAGCGCGGAGCCGCCGCCAAAGGCGACGACGCCGTCATGGCCGCCGCCGCGAAACGCCCGTACACCGGCGCTGACGTTGGCTTCGGTGGGATTGCCCTTGATGTCGTGGAACACGGCGCAAGCCAGGCCCGCGTCGCCGCAAGCCGCCAGCACGCGCTCCAGCATGGGCAGGGCCGCGATGCCCGGATCGGTGACGATCAGCGGCCTGCGCATGCCCAGCCCGGCGCACAGCTCCGGCAATTCGGCGATGCGTCCCGGGCCGACCTTGATCGCCGTCGGGTAGTTCCAGTTCACGTGGGGCAGATCCATGGCTATCTCTCGTGCTGAAAGCGCTCGTCCACGCGGCACGCGCGGCGATACCGGTGCCTACACCGCGCGCAGGTGGAAGGACTTGGGTTGCGTCAACTGCTCATATCCGAGCCACGACAAGGACACGCCGCGGCCGCTGTCCTTGACGCCTGTCCACGCCAGGCCCGGGTCCAGATAGTCGCAACGATTCATGAAGATGGTGCCTGCGTGAACCTGCTGGCCGATGGTCACGGCGGCATCGCGATCGCGTGTGTAGATCGCGGCGGTCAGGCCGTAATCGCTGTCGTTGATCAACGCGACCGCGTCATCGTCGCCATCCACCGGCATGACGCCGACCACGGGCCCGAAGCATTCTTCGCGCATCACGCGCATGGTGTGGTCGACGCCGGTGAGGACAGCTGGCGCCACGTAGGCGGTGTCGTCGCGCGCGGCGGGAAAATAGGCCGGGTCCGCCGCGTTGCGTGCGCCCATGCCCAGCGCGTCGGCGACGACGTCGCGTACCGACGACGCCGCGGATCGCCGCACGACCGGACCCAACGTGGTTTCGGCCAGGCGCGGATCGCCCAGCACATAACGGTTCGTGAGGTCGGCAGCCTGCTCCACGAAAGCGTCGTACAGGCGCCGGGCCACGTAGATGCGCTGTATGCCGCAACACGACTGCCCCGCGTTGAAGAACGCGCCGTCGACCAGCGATTCCACCGCGGCCTCGATATCGGCGTCGCCGCGCACGTACGCCGCATCGTTGCCGCCGAGTTCCAATCCCACGCCGATGAAGCGCCCGCAAGCGCTCTCTTCCACCGCGCGCCCGCCGCGCACCGAGCCCGTGAAGGAAACGAAGCGGACCGCCGGTGCGCGCACCAATCGCTGCGTGGTGTCGTGGTCGGCATGCACATAGGAAAACAGGCCGTCGGGCAAGCCGGCATGCGCGAATGCCTGGTGCAGCAGTTCCGCGCACAAGGGCGTCTGGTCGGAGTGCTTGAGCACGACCGCATTGCCCGCCATCAGCGCTGGAACGATGCTGTTGACGGCCGTCAGCAAGGGATAGTTCCATGGCGCGATGGTCAAGGTCACGCCCAGCGGTTCGCGACGTATGAAGCGGTCGTGTTCGGTGCCCGGCGCGGCGGCGACGGGGCGCAGCGCGTCGGGCGCGATGGCGATCATGTGTCGGGCCCGTTCGGCGAAGCCATCCACTTCCGACGGCGCATGCCGCGCGGGACGGCCCATCTGCACGGTGATCGCTTGCGCGATGTCCTGTTTGGCGGCGAGGACGTGATCGACGGCGGCGCCGAGCAGGCGCGCGCGCTCGGCCAGATCCGCGTCGCGCCACTGCATCTGCGCGCCTTGCGCGATTTGCAGCGTGCGCGCGATCTGCGACTCCGTGGCGTATGGCCTGCATACCACTTCGCGGCCGTCGATGGGGCTGATGGTGATAAGTTCGCTGGACATGCCTGGAGCTCCATTCGCCTCAGATGATTTCGAAGTAGCGCGCCAACTCCCAGTCCGTCACATGGCGCCGGAACATGCGTTCTTCCCACTCGCGCGTGGCGGCGTAATGATCGACGAAGAGATCGCCGAAGCAGGCGCGCGCCGCCTCGGATTGCTTCAGGCGCTGTGCGGCTTCCCAAAGCGTGGTGGGCAGCTTCAATTGATCGGGGAACTGCTGTTCGTAAGCATTGCCCGTGACGGGCGCTTCGGCCCGCAGTTGCTCTTCGATGCCGCGCAGCCCCGATGCAAGCGCCGCGGCCAGGGCCAGATAAGGATTCGCATCCGCCGCGCCGATACGCAGCTCCACGCGTTGCGACTTGTCGCTGCCGGGAATGACCCGCAATGCCGTCGTGCGGTTTTCGACGCCCCACGTCGCGTCCAGCGGTGCCCAGAATCCCGGGACCAGGCGGGAGTAGCTATTGATGGTCGGCGCGTACATCGCCATGAATTCCGGAAGATAGCGCTGCAGGCCCGCGACGAAGGCACTTTGCGTGGCGCCGATGCCGTGCGGCTGCGCGGGATCGAGGAAAGCCGACTTGCCGGTCGTTCGGTCGCGCAACGATAGATGGATGTGACCGCTCTGCCCGGAATGGTGATGCGACCATTTGGCCATGAAGGTCGCCATCAGCCCGTTCTGCTGGGCCAGTGCCTTGGTGAAGGTCTTGAACAGAAAGCCCTTGTCCGCGGCCGCCGCGGCGCGGTCCACGGCGAGCGCGGCTTCCAGCACGCCCGGTCCCGTTTCCGTGTGCAGGCCTTCGATGGGCATGTTCATACACTCGGACAGTTCCAGCAGCTGGCGATAGAAGTCGCTGTTGACGGTGCTGCGCAGCATGGAATAGCCGAAGTTGCCCGGTGTCCAGGTCCGCAGGTCGCGATAGCCTTTTTCGCGTGCGGACTGCGGCGTTTCCTGGAACATGAAAAACTCGTATTCCAGCGCCGCGTAGGGGTCGTAGCCCATGTCCTCGGCGCGCTGGATGACCCGCTGCAGGAGCTGGCGCGGACAGACTTCCGCCGCGGGGCCGGTGAAGTCGGCCAGGAACAGCAGCATGTCCTCTCCGCCGTATCCCTTTTCCAGCGGCAGCCGGCGGCAGGTGGCAGGATCGATACGCATCTGCGCGTCCGGGTAGGCGGTGTGCCATCCGGTGTAGCGACCATTGTCGTAGAGTTGGTCTTCGACGTCCCAGCCGAACACGACGTCGCAGAACGCCAGCCCGGAGTTCAGCGCCGACAGGAATTTTTCCTTGCGCAGATACTTGCCGCGCATGACGCCATCGATATCCGAAAGGCCGACCTTGATATGGGTCAGCGCGCTGGACTGGACCAGCCGCGCGGCGTCGTCCACGTTTCTTACCCCTTCCGCCTGCATGGTGCGCCCGTCCCTGGCTGAGTCCAAACCATAAGCGTCGCGGCGACGACGCGGCACTTGTGTGCCCGTCTGTGGCCTTGTGTGAAGCTTTGTGTATCGGGATCCCGGCGGACGGCCACCCGGGAGCCACTCTGGACACCTCGCCGCAAGTTTGCAAACATAGCCGCCACGCAATGGGACGGGTCATCATGTGGCAGGAAGAACGGTATCAGCGGATACGCAAAATGCTCGAGGCCATGCGTAGTGTGTCGACGGATCGCATCATCGACGAACTGGGCGTATCGCGCGAAACCGTGCGGCGCGATCTGATCGCATTGGAAGCACTGGGTGCATTGCGTCGCTCCCACGGCGGGGCGGTACTGCCGGAAGGCGTCGCGCCGGGCGCCGGCCCGCGGTCGACGGATGGCCGTCATGCGCGCAGTATCGCGCGGGCGGCAGCCGCCAGCCTGTCCAACGAGCAGACGGTGTACTTGGAGGCCGGCCCCATGGCGGCGCAGCTGGCCGACGCGTTGGGCGCCCTGCACGGCATGACGCTGATCACGAACTCCTTCGAAGCCGCCACGCGCGTGGCGACCGGCGAGGATCACGCCGCGCACGGCAACCGGGTGTTCGTGCTGGGCGGCGCGGTGCTGCCGACCCTGGCCGGAACGCAGGGGGACCGCGCGATCGCGGAAATCCACCGTTACACCGCGGACGCCGCCCTGCTCTTCCCTACGGGCTTCGACGCCAGACATGGTGCGACGCACGCGGACCTTGCACAAGCGGAGCTGGGACGCGCGATGGCGGCCAATGCCAGCCGCGTCATGGTGATCGCCGAAGACGCCAGCATCGCCGTCAACGCGCGAGCATCCTATTGCGCGGCCGATCGCGTCGCCGTCCTCATCACCAATCGCAAATCCGAGGCCAAGGAAGGCTATGACATGCTGGCCGGCGCGGTCGGCACCGTCGTGCTGGCGTGATGCGGTGAGGGCATGGCGGGCGTTTGGCGGGCGTCGTCGCTACGACGGCCGAGCCTTACGCGCTTTCGAAGCAGCGGCACAGCGCCGCGCGGTCCGATGTGGACATCAGGCCCAGCATGAGCAGCACGCGGGCTTTTTCGGGATTCAGATCGCCCGCGGCGATCAAGCCCAAGGCATCGTCGTTCACCTCGACATTGCGGGCCACACGGCCACGCCGGGTGCGGGACGCGCGCACGACCGCGACGCCCCGCGCGGCCGCCCTGGCCAGCGCCTGCAGCGCAGCCGCGCTGGCGTTGCCGTCACCCACACCGGCCATCACCAGTCCCTGGCAACGATCGGCCATGAAGTCGATTACGTCCACCTGCATATCGGCATGGGCATAGACGATGCCGACGCGCGGCCACTGGTCCGGCGGCGGCAGGGCCGCGGTGCGCCACGGCACGATGGGCGGCGACAATGGGAGCCCGCGATGGAAGCATGGCGCGCCCGCCTGCATGACGCCGGCGCGACCGCGATCGGGCGATGCGAACGCGGCAAGGCCGGCGGCCGCGACTTTCTGCACGCCGCGCGCCTCGTGTATGTCTTCGTTCATCACCACCAGCGCGCCGCGTCCGCGCGCGGATTCATGCCCGGCCAGCGCCACCGCCGCATACAGATTGGCGGGGCCGTCGGCACCCAGGGCGGTGGCCGGCCGCATGGCGCCGGTCAGGACCAGTGGCTTGCCGCATGGCATGGTGAGATCGAGAAAATACGCGGTTTCCTCGAGCGTATCCGTGCCATGCGTGACGACGATGCCATCGATGCCGGGATCGGCCATCAGCGCGCGTATGCGCGTTGCCAGTGCGTGCCACACCGTGTGGTTCATGTCCTGGCTGCCCACATTGGCGATCTGTTCCGGCCGCAGGTCGGCGACGCCGGCCAGCGTCGGGACGGCCGCCAGCAACGTGGCTATGTCGTACGAACCCGCGACGTAACCCACGCCTTGTTGCGCCGCTTGCGCGCCGGCGATGGTGCCGCCCGTCGCCAGGACCGCGATGACCGGCAGGCGGGTGCGTTCAGGCATTGTCGAGAACGCCAGACAGGCCCTGCTTTTCCAGCAAGGCGTTGAGATGGTCCCAACCGTGGAAATCGATGACGATCTGGCCGCGCTCGCGCGCGCCTATCTTCAGGCTGACGCGGGTGCCCAGGAAATCCGAGATCGCTTCTTCCAGACGCGCGACGTCGCGCGAACTGCCGATGCCTTTCTTGCGGGCAACAGGATCCGATTCCTTCGCCGCCTTGGCGACGAGCTTCTCGGCCTCGCGCACCGACAGGCGCTTGGCGATGACCTGGTTCGCCAGTTGTATCTGCGTGGCGCCGTCGACCGCCAGCAGGGCGCGTGCGTGACCCATGTCGATATCGCCGGCCAGCAGCATGGTCTGTACGGCGGGAGCGAGATTCAGCAAGCGCAGCAGATTGCTGGTGGCCGATCGCGAGCGGCCGATGGATTGCGCGGCCTGCTCATGCGTCAGGCCGAATTCGTCCAGCAGGCGCTTGACCCCATGCGCTTCTTCCAGCGGGTTCAAGTCCTCGCGCTGGATGTTTTCGATCAGCGCCATCACCGCGGCGTTTTCGTCCGGCACCTCGCGCACCAGCACGGGGACTTCCTTCAGTCCGGCCAGTTGCGCCGCACGGAAACGACGTTCGCCCGCGATGATTTCGTATTGCCCCAGGGCGCCGTCGCTCAACGGCCGGACCAGGATGGGCTGCATGATGCCCTGCGTACGGATGGATTCCGCCAGCTCGTTCAGCGCGCCTTCGTCCATGCGCGTGCGCGGCTGATACTTGCCGGCGCGCATCACCGTGACGGGCAGCACGTTGGGCGGCCCTTCCGGTTTTGGCGCGGTCTTGCCCAGCGTTTCGATGGCGGGCATGTCGGCGCCGAGCAAGGCGTCAAGTCCGCGCCCGAGTCCTTTTGGTTTTTTGGTGGCCATAAGAAGATATTCCCAGCGTGCCAGTCGGGCCGCTCATTCGTGTTGATGCGTACGGTACCAATACGTGTACCGGTCGGAGAAACCCAGCGATGCGTAAAGCCGCCGCGCGGCGGCATTCCCCTGCTCGACCTGCAGATACGCGCGGGCGGCGCCGGCGTCGCGGGCGACGTCGAACAGGCGATGCATGATCTGCCGCGCATATCCGCGCCGCCGCGATTCTTCATCGACGACCACGTCGAAGATACCGGCGAGTTCGCCATCGATCACCGCCATGCCCGTCGCCACGGTGCGGCCTTCATCGTCGCGCGCAACCAGCCTGACGCAGGGCACGGCCACGGTGGACAGGCGTCGCCTGTGTTCGGTCACGTGTTCGGCCCCTGAGCGGCGCAGCATGCCGGCGATCGTCGCGAATCCGTCCGCATCGGCCTGCTCGTATCGTAGCGTGCCGCGCATCGCCGGATCGGGCGTCCCGCGCATGGAGGCAACCATGACGGCGTTCTCCGCATAACGATGCCATCCACGCGCGGCGAGCTGCTCATCCAGGCCGCGGTCGGGGCTGGCCGAAGTGAGGCGGAAAATCAGCGGCTGCCGCGCGCGACCGTAGAGTTCGCGGCAGTAGGCCAGCTTTTCTTCCAGGTCACGATGGGGCGTGGCGATGACATTGATGCTGCGCGCCCGCTTGGCGACCGACGGCGCCCATCGCACGAGCCAGCCATCGTAGAGCATCTGTTCGCGCACGACCGTGGCATTCAGGGCCGCTTCTTCTATGCGCAATGCCAGCGCATCGATAGTGTCGACGGGATCGGTTGACGGAATGGCGGCAACGGCGCACACGGCGTCAATCCACCAGCGCCTGCACGCGTTCGATCATCTCCGCGCCGAAGGATATGTATGCCTGCGCGCCGCGCGACGCCCGGTCGTACACCACGCCGGGCATCCCATAGCTGGGCGCCTCGGCCAGCCGCACATTGCGCGGCACGACGGTGGCGAAAACCTTGTCGCCGAAATGCGCTTCGAGCTGCGCCGACACCTGCTGCTGCAGCGTCATGCGAGGGTCGAACATGACGCGCAACAAACCGATGACGCGCAGCTGCGGGTTGATGTTGCGGTGTACGCGCTTGATGGTGTTAACCAGATCGGACAGGCCTTCCAGCGCGAAATATTCGCATTGCATCGGAATGATGACGCCATGCGCGGCGGCAAGGCCGTTCAACGTCAGCAGCGACAACGTGGGCGGGCAATCGATCAGGATGAAGTCGTATTCCTGGGCCACCGTGTCCAGTGCGTGCCGCAACTGGCGTTCGCGCTCTTCCATCTGTACCAGATCGATTTCGGCGCCCGCCAGTTCGCGGTTGGCGGGAAGCACGTCATATCCGCCGACTTCGGAACGCACGCGCGCATCGGCGATGGTGGTGTCGCCTATCAACACCTCGTACAGATTGGACTGCAACCCTGCCTTGTCGATGCCGCTGCCCATGGTGGCATTGCCCTGCGGATCCAGGTCGACCAGCAATACGCGCTTGCCATGGGTGGCCAGCCCGGCCGCCAGGTTGATGGCCGTGGTCGTCTTGCCGACGCCACCCTTCTGGTTCGCGATGCAGAAGACGCGGGCGGTTGTACTGGGCTCAGTTTGGTTCATGGATTTCCTTGACTACCTGCGCCATCGCGGCGCATCCATATCAGGCATCGTTGCGCGTCGAGTTCAGGAACAGAGACAGGGTCGATACGAATGACGCGCCACGCATGTTCGGCGTGCAGCTGCTGGATTTCGTCATCCGGGACTTTGCCCTTCAGGGCCAGCAGGGTACCACCGGGGGCGACGTGCTGTCCCGCAAGACGGGCGAAGTCGTGCAGGGAAGCAAAGGCGCGCGACGTCACGACGTCACAGTTGCCCGCCGGGAGTTGTTCCACACGTTGATGCATGGCGGCCAGATTGGGCAGCGCAAGCGCGGCGGCCGCCTGGCGAATGAAGGCGGTCTTCTTCTCGACCGCGTCGATGCAGGTGATACGCCAGCCCGGGCGCATGATGGCCAGCACCACGCCAGGCAGGCCGGCGCCCGCACCGACGTCGTAAAGCTTGCCGTCGGGCGGCATCGCGCCGTCCAGCGGGCCCACCACGGCCAGGCTGTCGAAGAGGTGCTGCACCAGCATCTGGTCCGGGTCCCTGACCGCGGTGAGATTGTAGGTACGGTTCCACCGCTGCAGCAGCAGCAGATAGCCCAGCAGCCCGGAGACCTGCTCATCCGTAATAGAGAGTGCCAGCGTCGCGCAGGCTCGCCTGAGCCTGACGTCGTGTTCGCCCTGTCCCGATACCTGCGCCGGCGTCATGCGGCGCGTTTGCGCGAGCCGTAGTGCAGGCGCTTGAGGTGGATCAACAGCAGTGAAATAGCGGCGGGCGTGACGCCGGATATGCGCGCTGCCTGGCCTATGGTCTCGGGCCGATGCGCCTTGAGCTTCTGGCGCACCTCGAAGGACAGGCTGAGCACGGCGTCATAGTCCAGGTCCTCGGGCAGGCGTTGGCCTTCGTGCGCCATGTGCTTCTGCACTTCGTCCTGTTGGCGGGCGATATAGCCGGCGTATTTGACCTGGATCTCCACCTGCTGGGCGGCGTCGCTATCCGTGAGCCCCGGGCCGCCCACGAGATTGCCGTTCGGCAGCGTGGCGGTCATCAGCGCCTGGTAGCTGACATTGGGACGCTTCAACAGGTCTGATAGTGAGTACTCACGTTCAATCTGCTGGCCGAGCAGTGGCTCAGCCACTTCCTGTGGCAGATTCCGCGGCGTCACCCAGGTCGTCCGCAAACGCTGGACTTCCGCGTCGACGGAATCGCGTTTACGTTGGAAGGCTTCCCAACGGGCGTCGTCGACCAAGCCGAGCCTGCGGCCTGTTTCGGTCAACCGCAGGTCCGCATTGTCTTCGCGCAAGCTGAGTCGGTATTCCGCCCGGGACGTGAACATGCGGTAAGGCTCGGTGACCCCGCGCGTGATCAGGTCGTCCACCAGCACACCCAGGTAGGCCTCGTCGCGGCGAGGCGTCCACCCTTCCCTGTCCTGGGCCGCCAGCGCGGCGTTCAAGCCCGCCAGCAATCCTTGCGCGGCGGCTTCCTCGTATCCGGTGGTGCCATTGATCTGGCCTGCGAAATAAAGGCCAGAAATAGCACGGGTTTCCAGCGTGGACTTGAGGCCACGCGGATCGAAATAATCGTATTCGATCGCGTAGCCGGGCCGCAGGATGTGCGCGTTCTCCAATCCCGGTAGGGAATGGATCAATTCCAGTTGCACATCGAATGGCAGGCTGGTGGACACTCCATTGGGGTAGACCTCGTGGGTGTCCAATCCCTCCGGCTCCAGAAACACCTGATGGGAAGTCTTGTCGGCGAACCGGTGGATCTTGTCTTCGATGGACGGGCAGTAGCGGGGACCGATGCCTTCGATGACGCCGCTGTACATCGGGGACCTGTCCAGGCCGCCGCGGATGATGTCGTGCGTGCGGGCATTGGTGTGCGTGATCCAGCACGGGAGCTGACGCGGATGCATCGCCGCGTTGCCCATGAAGGAAAACACCGGGATAGGGTCAAGGTCACCGGGTTGTTCCTCCAGCACGCTGTAGTCGATGGTCCGGCCATCGATGCGAGGAGGCGTACCGGTCTTCAGGCGGCCTTGCGGCAGCTTGAGCTCCTTCAGGCGCTGGCCCAGCGTCGTGGCGGGCGGATCCCCCGCGCGCCCGGCTGTGTAGTGCTGCAGACCGACATGGATCAAGCCGTTCAGAAAAGTCCCTGCGGTAAGGACCACTTTCCTGGCGCGGAATTTCAGGCCAATCTGGGTGACGGCGCCCACAACCCGGTCACCTTCCACCATCAGATCGTCCACGGCCTGCTGGAACAGCCACAGATTGGGCTGGTTCTCCAACCGCGCACGGATGGACTTGCGGTATAGCACCCTGTCCGCTTGCGCCCGCGTCGCGCGGACGGCCGGTCCCTTGGAGCCGTTGAGTATGCGGAACTGGATCCCCGCCTCGTCCGTGGCCAGGGCCATCGCACCGCCCAGGGCATCGATCTCCTTGACCAGATGCCCCTTGCCAATGCCGCCGATGGACGGATTGCAGGACATCTGACCCAGGGTCTCGATGTTATGGGTCAGCAATAGGGTCTTGGCGCCGCTGCGGGCCGACGCCAATGCCGCTTCCGTGCCGGCGTGGCCACCACCTACAACGATGACGTCAAACTCGCGGGGATAATCCATGGTACTGAAGAGGTGAAAGAGCATTCAAGCCGCAATTATAGAGGCTGACGACCCTACGAGTGTTTCACGTGAAACTCCCGGCCCGGCACATGGTAGGCGCGTTAGTTAGATGCCGGGCACACTGTTCCACGTGAAACAGTCATCGGTTAGCTATCGCTGTCTGATTCGGCGGACATCAGGAAGATAGAAGCGCTGCGTACATGTTTCACGTGGAACACGCAGGCATAGCAAGCTTCCGGCCATTCCATTGTATGGACCTAGATACTTGACTGCTCATACCAGCCAGAGGCCTGCAAACTCGCTAACGTCCACACACTAAGCGCGGGGCGTGTCTCCTGGATTGTTGGCAGCGATGCCCCACCCTTCCGCCCGAATGATGCGGCCGGAACCCGCGTTCAACACCACGAGGACCAGGCCGGGTAGAACGATCTGCCGGACACATCAGCCACGACGCCCAGGCGTTTGTGCTGATGTTTCACGTGGAACGTAGATCGGTCTTCCTAAGCCGTTTGATCCAAGGCCGTACTCCTTCCGCACAAAATGGAGGAGAGAAACGTCGCTAACTTGCAGACCACGCGGGTTGATCCAAGCTGCTATCAACCGCTGGGAAGTCGCCAGGAACGACGAGCCGCCGCGCCGCAGCAGCCCGACTGGCGCTGCGCGAAGACGCTCGGACCACGACCTATCCACAGATGTACCCACAGCCCCGACGCGCACTGCGTCGGCGTCCTGCATGCTGGGGATAGTTTTGTGAACAACCGTCATCGACGGGCGCGAGGAATTGCGGACGCCTTCACGTCATTCGGCAAAAGGGGTGTGAAACCTACAAAAACCGGGGGAAAAAGGGGCGCGTATCTACAGGACGATATAAAAACTACCGATAGTGGCCACTTTGAGAGACAAACCGCATGATCGAGGCGGCCCGCCGCCGTCTTCGATATCTGTGTATAACCCTGCGTCGAGGCGATGTAGCCGTACCCGAAGATGGGACGCGGGACCAAATGCCTACGCAATACGCGCTATCTATCCCAGGCTTATCCACAGGGTTATTCACTGCACAAAACATAACGCCCCGGCTGCCTATAGCAACCAGGGCGATAAAAGGCCAGCGGGGCTGGCACCGCGCTAGGCGGTCCTAATAAGTTGAGTACGGTCTGGAACTGTACGACCTAGAGCGGACGGATGTCAGCAGCTTGAGGACCTTTGGGGCCGTCCTTGACTTCGAACTCCACATCCTGGCCTTCGTTCAAGCTGCGATAGCCACGTCCCTGGATCGCCGAAAAATGCGCGAAGACGTCGACACCGCCGGCGTCAGGGGTGATGAACCCATAGCCCTTGTCGGCGTTGAACCACTTCACTTTGCCCTTCTGAACCATTTCTATAACGTCCTATAAAAACACAATGCTGTGCGCAGATGTGATTCAAGGACGCTGGCGCGAACGTGTTACGACCATATCGGGGTCCCGTTCAGCGGGTCCGGTACGGATAGGCCTGCAGCGAAACGAGACAGACACTCGACTTGAATACAACGGCGAAACGAGCATACTCAGCCGTCATGACAGGGACAAATAGTTGTTTACCCCTATGTCGTTTTTTTTTAACTTGGCTCACAAGTGCCTGAGTTCCGCTTCCCGGTAAAGCCATGGTATTCGCCGTCCAGGCCACCCTTGACGCAGCAGTTGGCGGCGATGGTGGGATACTTTCGGACCGACTTCCAGACCAATATCCAGACCAACCGCATCCACCTCACCTACCACCCTTTGCGACCATGATCCGTTCCAAGCTGCCCGATATCGGCACCACCATATTCACCGTCATGAGCCGCCTGGCGATAGACCACAAGGCGATCAACCTCGGCCAGGGATTTCCGGACTTCAATCCCGATCCCGCACTGCTCGACCTGGTGACCAAAGCCATGGCCGATGGGCATAACCAGTACCCCTACATGCCCGGGGTGGCGCCATTGCGCCAGGCAATCGCCGAGAAGACGCAGAAGCTGTACGGGCATGCCTACGATGCCGAAACCGAAATAACCGTCACCAGCGGCGCTACAGAGGCCTTGATGGCCACTATCCTGGCCGCGGTGAACACCGGCGACGAGGTCGTCGTAATCGAGCCCTGCTACGACTCCTACCTGCCGGGTATCCGCTTGGCCGGGGGCACCGCGGTGCCCGTACCCCTACGTGCTCCGACGTCCGATGACCCTTACTATCGGATCGATTGGCAGCGGGTGCGCGATGCCATCACGCCGAAAACCCGCCTGCTGATGTTGAACTTCCCCCATAACCCCACGGGCGCCGTCCTGCAGGACGCCGACCTGGACGCGCTGGAAGGCATCGTTCGGGACACCGGCGTGCTGCTCGTGTCCGATGAGGTCTATGAACATATCGTTTTCGACGGCCGCGAGCATGCAAGCCTGTCCCGCCGACCCCTGCTGGCGGAACATGCCTTCGTGATCTCATCATTCGGCAAGACCTACCATACGACCGGGTGGAAGCTGGGTTATTGCTGCGCACCGCGTCATCTGACCGCGGAGCTGCGGAAAGTCCATCAATTCATGGTGTTCACGGTCCCGTCGCCGATGCAGTTCGCCTACGCCGAATACATGCGCGATCCTGCCCCCTATTTGCAATTGCCGGCCTTCTACCAGGCCAAGCGGGATCGGCTGCACGCCGGACTCGCGCAGAGCCGGTTCCGGCCGCTTCCCAGCCCTGGCACTTTTTTCATGATGGCGGACTACAGCGAGATATCGGATCTGCCGGAAGCCGAGTTCGCCCGATGGCTGACGACGAAACATGGGGTAGCGGTGATTCCCATATCGGCCTTCTATCAATCTCCAGATGCGCCGGCGTCCAACCATAAGCTCATCCGCTTCTGCTTCGCCAAGCGGGACGAGACGCTGGACCAGGCGCTGGAACGCTTGATGGGGGTCTGACCTGTCGGCCGCTCGGATAGCCCAAGCAGGGCCCGGTCAACGCAAAGCAGCCCTACGGGCTGCTTTTTTATTTGGGCAGTGGAGCGCGGCGCTGGATGCCATCTCTTTTTCTCTTCTTTTCTTTTATATAAAAAGAATGGTGGTGATGGGTGTCTGTGGATAACTGGACAAGTTCAGATTTGCTTTTCCTGCCATGGACTTACGCTGGTTTTCCGGTGTGCGCTAGCCATGTTCTGCATGTAGGCTGAAGTTGAACAACTTTGCGCTCCAACCAAAAACAGGTGTTTGTTCGCTGGCCATCCACATCGTT
The DNA here is from genome assembly GCF_002119685.1 of Bordetella genomosp. 8. Lineage (NCBI taxonomy): Bacteria > Pseudomonadati > Pseudomonadota > Betaproteobacteria > Burkholderiales > Alcaligenaceae > Bordetella > Bordetella genomosp. 8. Next base: position 6,141,987 of record NZ_CP021108.1, read on the forward strand.
TGCACAGCAGGCCGTCATAGCAGTTATGCACAGGCCGTCTCGGGCCTAGCGTAAATCCGGCGGGTTAAACGCTGGCCGGCCGGGTGGGGATCGCTGCTCGTCATTCGCGTCGCTCCCGGCCTGGGGATGCCGGAGTGTGGTCGACGGCGGACGCCCGAGCCGTGTCCTGAGTGTGGAACTACGGTGTCCAGGGGGCTTCAGGCGCGCGCCGGTGCAGGGAGGCTACCTGGGGCACTCCAATCGTCCTGTGGACCTCTGGACGTGGCCTTGGGCCCCGCTCAGCCTATTCCACGCCGGCAGTTGCCAGGGCTGCGTTGTACCAGCGCGCCGTCCGCTGCAGGGCTACGGAAAAGTCGGAGTTCCCTTGAGGTCTTTTGGCAGGGCCTCCCCCGGTGCCGGGTGAGGGAAGATCTTTTCATATCTTTTCTTCTATATATAAAGACTAATAATAATGGGTGTCTGTGGATAACTGCACAACCATCGAAAAGCCCAACAATGACAAAGGCTTGGCGAGGTTTTTTTCTGTGCAGGACTTCTGTGTGGCAGTGGGGGAAAACATGAGCAACTTTTCCTGGCCGAGCAAAAGCGTCGCTTATGCCCAAGCCATCCACATGCTTCGCACACCGCTTGTTCATAGAGGATGTCCACAGCCAAGGGACGTTGATTACAGCTCTCCGTGGAACAGAGTTTCCAGTTTTAAGGGTTTACCCTAGTCGTCTACTGCGCAAAAATCTCACCATTCCAGCGGCAAGGCCGCCGAGCCCCTGGGGCTCTTATTCCGGAGAATGTCATGAGAACCTTTGCGACTTCCTTGTTTCTCGTTTTCGCCCTGATCGGGGGCGGTGCGCAGGCCGGCCAGAACACGCTGGCGGCAGGCGGCGGATCGGACGATGCGGGCCAGACGATGCTGGCCAGCGGTGATGGCAGCGACGATGCCGGCCAGACAATGTTGGCCAGTGGTGACGGCAGCGACGATGCGGGCCAGACGATGCTGGCCACTGGCGGCGCTGACGACAATGGTCGGACCTTGCTCGCGACGGGCGGCGACGACCAGACCACCCAGTTGGCCTGAGGCCGATACGCCCTGAACTACAGGCTAGTGGCCTGGCGTTGACCGATCAGGCATGGTTGAACGCTTCGGCGAATTCGTCGGAGAAGATGTCGGCGAGGGCAACCCGCAGCGCGGCGGCGCGTTCCGTACCGTACGCCGCTTCGAAACGGTTCTGTGCCTGGCGCCAAAGCCGGGTGGCTTCGGCCAGCTTGCGGCGCCCTTCGGGCGTCAATTGGACGCGGCGGCTGCGGCCGTCATATTCGTCGCGGATCTGCACCAGATACCCATCGCGCTCCAGCGGCTTGAGGTTGTGCGCGAGCGCTGACCGGTCCAGCACCATGGCATGCGCCAGTTCCGACATGGTCGGTGTGCCCGCGCGGTCCACATGAAGCAGGATCGACCGTTGCGATACCTTCAAGCCGCAGGGCGCCAGCACGGTGTCGTAGAGCTGCGTCACCCGGCGCGTCGCCTTGCGCAAGGCGGCACCGTTGCATACGCCGGGGTCTTTGGAATCTGGTTTGGGCATGGCGGTCTGGAGGTGGAACGTCGTGCATCGCGATGGCGCGCATAATCGTGCGCCGGTCCCTATTCTATTCCTGTGGCGAATGGCTGTTCGCCGGCATCGTTGACCTTATGGGCGTATGCAAGTAAATTGCCCAGATAGTTGCATATGCCAGTATAAGTCCAACCTCGCCGTCGCCGTGCCCACATGACAACCGCTACTTCCAGCAGCCCCGCTGCTGGCGCGAATCCTCGCCTGCAAGCCATGCTGCAGGCGCCGGTCGCCGCCACGCTCATCCGCTTGAGCTGGCCGAACATGTTGATGATGCTGGCGCAGTCGTCGACCGGCCTGATCGAAACCTGGTTCCTCGCCAAGCTGGGCACCGAGGTGCTCGCCGGTGTCGCGGTCGTGGTGCCGGTGCTGATGCTGATGCAGAACATGTCGCAAGGCGCCATGGGCGGCGGGATATCTTCCGCGATCGCACGTGCGCTGGGCGCGGGCCGCCGGGATGATGCCAATCACCTGGTGCGCCATGCGGTCGCGTTGAACGCCGGCATCGGCCTGGTGTTCACGGTCTTGCTCCTGTTATTCGGCAGGCAGTTGTACCACCTGCTGGGCGCGGATGGACCCGCGCTGGACGCCGCCACCGATTATGGCCACGTCGTCTTCGCCGGCTTGACGCTGATGTGGATGATGAACGCCCTCGCGAGCGCGATACGCGGCACGGGGAACATGCTGGTCCCCGGCGCGGTCATCTGCGGCGGCGCCGTGTTGCTGATACCGCTTTCGCCCTGCTTGATATTCGGCCTGGGCCCGTTGCCGCCGCTGGGCGTGGTCGGCGGCGCCTGGGCGCTGGTGGTGTACTACGGCGCCGGCACCCTGATATTGGGTGCCTACTGCCTGAGCGGCCGTAACCCGGCAAGGCTGGTGCGCGGCGGACTGCAATGGCGGATGATGCGCGGCATCCTGACGGTAGGCGGCTTCGCCTGCCTGAATCCGGTGCTCACCAATGCCATCATCGCGGTCACGGGCGCGTTGGTCGGCGCCTATGGCGGGACGGCGGCGCTGGCCGGCTATGCGACCGCGGCTCGCCTGGAATATTTGCTGATGCCCCTGGCCTTCGGGCTGGGCGCACCCATGGTGGCCATGGTCGGCTCGAACATCGGGGCGGGACAACCGGAAAGGGCCAGGCATATTGCCATGGCTGGCGGCGCCATGGCGTTCGCACTGGCCGAAGTGGTGGGCTTGCTGGCCGCCACCTTTCCTTACGCATGGCTGCGCCTGTTCGGGACGGATGCCCATCTGCTCGAGGCCGGCGCGGCCTATCTCCGCTTGGTCGGGCCCTTCTATGGCTTCTTCGCGATGGGGTTTTCGCTGTACTTCGCTTCGCAGGGCGCCGGCAAATTGAAGTGGCCGTTGACCGCCGGCGGATTGCGGCTTTTTCTGTACGTTGGCGTGGGCGGCGCGGTACTGGCGGCGACCGGATCGCTGACCGCCTTCTATATCCTGGGCGCCATTGCGATGGTGACCTACGGACTTGTGGTGCTCTGGTCGGTCGCCGCGCGTACCTGGTTTCGCTAGTCGCGTCGCCTGACCGGCCGCGCGGAACTGCGGCGGGCCGTCAGGCGGCCACGGGCACGGCGCGGGGCCGCAGGCCCAGCAATACCAATAGCGTGGCCAGCAGCAGCGCCAACCCGCTGCTCGTGAATACACCGAGTGCGCCGGTCGTATCGAACACGGCTCCCCCAACCGCCGCGCCCAGCGTGATCGCCAGCTGTACGGCCGCTACGATGAGGCCACCGCCGCTTTCGGCTTCGTCGGGTGCGCGCTGCGTGATCCAGGTGGACCAACCTACCGGCACTGTACCGAAGGCGAATCCCCACAAGGCCACCATGATGGAGTCCGCGAACGGAGCGCTACCCAGGGCTGCCAGCGCCAGCGCCAGGCCGCCCATCAGCAAGGGCATCAATGCTAGCGTCAGCCGCAGGTTGCGTTCGAGCATGAAACCCGCCGCCGATGTGCCGATGAAGTTGGCCACGCCGAAGCCGAGCAGGATCGCCGAAAGCCCATTGACGCCGACACCGGTGACGGTCTCCAGGAAAGGCCTCAGGTAGGTGAAGAACGCGAAGTGCCCCGTGAACACCACGATGACGGCCAGCATGCCCATGCTTATGCCTGGCCGTTTCAGGACATCGAGCAAGGTGCCGAGCCGGGTGTGTCCCGACGGCGCCATGCGCGGCAATGTGGCCAGTTGCCACACCAGCGCCAGCAGCCCCAGCGCCGAGGCGACCAGGAAGACGTTGCGCCAGCCTATGGTGCCGCCCAGATAGCTGCCCACGGGTGCCGCGGCGACGGTGGCGGCGGAAACCCCGCTGAACATGACGGAGAGCGCGCGCGGGATCAGGGAAACCGGCACCAGCCGCATGGCCGTCGCCGCGGACATGGTCCAGAAACCGCCGATGGCGACGCCCAGCAGTACGCGCCCGAACAGTAGCGCTCCCAGGCTGGAGGCGAAGGCGACGAACAGGTTGGAGATGATCAGCAGCACCGAAAACGCCAGCAGCACATAGCGGCGATCGATGCGCCGCGTGGCCGTGGCGATCAGCAGGCTGGTCACCAGCGCCACGGCTGCCGTCGCGGTGACGGCCTGCCCGGCCATGCCTTCGGTGATGCGCAGATCCGCGGCCATGGGGGTCAACAGGCTGGCGGGCAGGAATTCCGCCGTCACCAGTCCGAACACACCCAGGGTCATGGAGAACACGGCCTGCCAGGCCGGGCGTTCCGGCGGGCCGCCGTGGGTGGCGTTCTTGATGGTCGGGACTTCACCTGCGTGCATGATGGCTTCTCATATTGCTTTCAATGGCGTGCAGAATAAGCTAGAGTTTCCGGACGATCCATGCCATGGAATCCGAAATGTTTGATCAAGAATCCGACCCGGCCGTAAGCGCCCCGCCAGACGATGCCCATCCTGGCGATGTCGTCAGCGAACTGTTGCTGGGCATGCGCCTGTTTGGCATCCAGTACCGCCGGATGCAGTTCGCGCCTCCTTTCGGGGTGGAATTCGCGGCTGCCGCGGGGCGCGCGCAGTTTCACTTCATCGCCCGAGGGACCGCTTTCCTGCGTACCGATAGCGGCGCCCTGCATCGCCTGAAGGCGGGCGACGCCGTGCTGCTGCCGCATGGCCGCGCGCATGAGCTGCTTTCGGATCCGGAGCGCGCGGCACGCGATATCGCCAGCTTCGATACGCAGAAGCTTTGCGAAACCGTGTGCGCGGTGCTGGACAGCGGCGAAGCCTGCGACCATGCCCATGATGCCTTGATTTTCAGCGGCTGCATGGCGTTCGATCTGGGCGGCATGCATACCCTGGTGGCGTCCATGCCGGAAGTCATGCGCGTCGATACGCTGCTGGATCGCTATCCCGAAATCCTGCCCATGCTGGAAGCCATGGCGCGCGAATCGTGCGAAGAACGCGCGGGCTATGCGGGCATCCTGGCGCGGCTGGCCGATGTGGTTTCCGCTTTCATCGTGCGCGGCTGGGTGGAATGCGGTTGCGGCGATGCCAAGGGTTGGGTGGAAGCGCTGCGCGATCCGCGCCTGGGACGCGCCATCGTGGCCATGCATCGCGAGCCCGGGCGCGATTGGACGGTGGCGGAGCTGGCGGAACGCATGGGCAGTTCGCGTTCGGTATTCGCCGAACGCTTCCTGGCGGTCACCGGCATGACACCGGTGCGCTACCTGACGGAACTGCGCATGCGGCTGGCGGCGCAATGGTTGCGCGATGGCCGCATGTCGATCGAGGGCGCCGCCTATGAATTGGGATATGGATCCCAGGCGGCATTCAGCCGTGCGTTCAAGCGCATCGTCGGCCATACGCCAGGCGCGGCGCGCGGCGTAAGTCTCACGCAGTGATGCGCGGCATCACTTGCCGATGCAGAAGCGCGAGAAGATTTCGCCGAGCAGGTCGTCGCTGGTGAATTCGCCGGTGATCGATGACAGGCTTTCATGCGCCAGCCGCAGTTCCTCGGCGAACAAGTCCAGTACGCGGTCGTCCATCGCGGCGTGGCCGGCCGCGATGGTGAGATGTTCTTCGGCTTGATTCAAGGCGCGCAGGTGGCGCTCGCGCGCCAGCCAGGGGGATTCGGCGCCAGGGTTCCAGCCCGCGATGTCCAGCAGCGCCTTGCGCAGCGTGTCCAGGCCAGCGCCGGTGCGGGCGGAGATGGGCAGCACGGCGTCGGCCGCCGGCGTCGCCGCGAGCAGGTCTATCTTGTTCACGACCTTCAGCACCGGTGTGTCCGCCGGCAGCCTGGCCGAGATGCCTGCGTCCAGTGCCTCTTCGTCGACTGCCGTGGCGTCCAGCAGATGCAGGATGACGTCGGCGCGTTCGATTTCCTGCCACGTGCGCTGGATGCCTATGCTTTCCACCGGATCGTCGGTTTCGCGCAGGCCCGCGGTGTCCACGATGTGAAGCGGCACGCCGTCCAGATGGATTTCCTGCACCACTTTGTCGCGTGTTGTACCGGCGATGGGGGTGACGATGGCGACTTCATCGCCGGCCAGCGCGTTCAGCAGACTGGACTTGCCCACGTTGGGCCGGCCGGCAAGAACGACGTGCAGGCCTTCGCGCAGGATCACGCCCTGGCGCGTCTGCGCGATGATGGCGCGCAGGTCGGCGGACAAGGCGTCCAGCAACGGCCTGGCCTGGTATTTTTCGAGGAAGTCGATTTCTTCTTCGGGAAAATCCAGCGTGGCTTCCACCAGCATGCGCAGGTGCACGATGCGGTCGGCCAGGGCATTCACCTTTTCGGAAAACACGCCCGACAGCGAAGCCATCGCGCCGCGCGCGGCGGCGACGGACGTGGCTTCTATCAGGTCCGCGACCGCTTCGGCCTGCGCCAGATCGATGCGTCCGTTCAGGAATGCCCGCTGCGTGAATTCGCCGGGCTCGGCGATGCGCAATCCCATGTCGCGGCCGCCGTCCAGGCACAGTTGCAGCACGCGCCGCAGCACGGCGGGACCGCCGTGCCCTTGCAGTTCGAGGACGTCTTCACCGGTGTAGGAATGCGGCGCCGGAAAGAACAGCGCGAGGCCTTCGTCCAGGGTCTCGCCGTCCTCGGTCTTGAATGGCAGCAGATGCGCGTGGCGGGGTGTCAGCTCGCGCTGAAACAGGCGACGCACCAGTTCGGCGAGCGATGCACCGGAAACGCGCACGATGCCCACGCCACCTCTGCCGGGTGCCGTGGCGATCGCCGCGATGGGCACTGAGGGTATGGGGGACATATACGCGGATCGACTAGGCAATAAGGGAATATAACCGTTGCGCGAGGCATTTTTCCTCCGTATCTTGCGGCGTGGAGTTCAAGTACAACTTGATCAGGAGCTATTTATGTCTCGTTGGTTTACCCGCGCCGTTGCTGGGGGTTTTACCGCCATGGCGATGGCCCTTGGCGCGCACGGCAGCGCCGTGGCCAGGGACCTGGTGGTCGGTCTCAAGACCGAACCCAGTTCGCTCGACCCCCAATATCACTCGCTGACGCCGAACACGCAGATCGCGTTGACCATTTTCGATCCGCTGGTGGCTGCCGACAACCAACTCAAGCCGCGTCCCGCGCTAGCGGAATCGTGGACGGTGGACGGCAATGTATGGACGTTCAAGCTGCGTCCCAATGTGAAGTTCTCCGACGGCACGCCGTTCACCGCTGACGATGTGGTGTTCACTTTCGATCGCGTGCCCAAGGTGCCCAACAGCCCCTCGCCGTTCACGCTATATCTGAAGGACGTCGCCAAGACCGAAGCGGTCGATCCCCTGACGGTGCGCATCACCACCAAGGGTCCTTCGCCGCTGCTGCTGCCCAACCTGGGCCAGTTGCCCATCCTGTCGAAGAAAGCCGCGTCCGGCGCCGCGCCGGAAGGCAAGACCACGACGGAGCTGAACGCCGGCGACGGCCTGATCGGCACGGGCCCGTACAAGTTCGTGTCGTGGAAGCGCGGCGCCGAACTGGTCCTGGCGCGCAACGACAACTACTGGGGCAAGAAACCGGTGTGGGACAAGGTCGTCTACAAGCCCATGACCAATGCGGCCAGCCGCGTGGCCGCCCTGCTCGCGGGCGACGTGGACATGATCGAGGATCCCCCGACCGACGACCTGCCCAAGCTCAAGTCCGACAAGAACCTGTATGTGCAGCAGACGCCTTCGGTGCGCGTGATGTACATCGCCATGGACCAGTTCAATGAAGTGAGCCCCGGCATCACCGACGCCGAAGGCAAGCCCCTGGCCAAGAATCCGATGAAGGACATGCGCGTGCGTGAAGCGCTGTCGCTGGCCATCGACCGCAAGGCCATCGAAGACCGCGTGATGGGCGGCGTTTCCAAGCCGGCGGGCAACCTGCTGCCCTACCCCATGTTCGGCGCGTCGAAGACCTACGCCGAAGCGCCCAAGGCCGACGTCAACAAGGCCAAGAAGCTGCTGGCCGATGCCGGGTACGCACAGGGTTTCAACATCACGCTGGGCGCGCCGTCGGGCCGCTATATCAACGACTCCAAGGTGGCGCAGGCCATTGCATCGATGTGGAGCCGCATCGGCGTGAAGACCAATGTGGAAGCCTCGGCGCCACCGGTGTTCTTCAAGAACCGCGACTCCTACAAGTACAGCGCCTACCTGGCTGGCTGGTCGGTGACCAGCGGTGAAATGTCCAACGCGCTGGGTTCGCTGGCGGTGACGTCGGATCCGGCCAAGGGCCTGGGCACGACCAACCGTGGCCGCTATTCGAATCCCGCGATGGACAAGCTGTACATGGAAGCGGCGACCACCATGGACGACGCCAAGCGCGCCGAACTGCTGTCCAAGGCGGCCGACATGGTAATGGCCGACTACGGCTTGCTGCCCGTCCATTTCGAACTGTCCGTATGGGCGATGAAGAAGGACATCCGGTACGCGGGCCGTTCCGACCAGATGACCGAAGCGCAGGATGTCACGCTGAAGCAATAGCAGCCGGCGAGCGCGCCCGTCGCATGGGCGCGCTGCCCTTCTTTTGGGGAGGCATGGCATAGCGGCAGGAGAATTGTTTGTTAGCGACCATCATCCGCAGGCTGCTGCAGACCGTCGTCGTCATGCTCGTCATGTCGGCGCTGGTCTTCGGCGGCATCTATCTGGTCGGCGATCCGGTGTCCATGATGGCCAGCCCGGACGCCACCGAAATCGAACGCGCGGCCATACGGCAATCGCTGGGGCTGGACCAGCCCCTGTGGCACCAGTACCTGATCTTCGTCGGCAAGGCGATCCACGGCGATTTCGGCAATAGCTTCCTGACCGGCGAACCCGCCATGCGGCTGATCCTGGACCGCATGCCGGCCACCATGGAGCTCGCGGTCGTGGCGATGCTGATGTCGCTACTGATCGGGATACCACTGGGCATCCGCGCCGGGCTCAAGCCCAATGCCGCGGGCTCGCGCGCCATCATGACGGGATCGGTGCTGGGTTTTTCCCTGCCCAATTTCTGGGTCGGGCTGATGCTGATCATGATCTTCGCCGTGACCCTGGGCTGGCTTCCGGCCAGCGGCCGCGGCCCGACGGTGTCGCTGGGCGGCTTGCGCCTGAGCATCCTGACGCCGGGCGGCTGGGCCAACCTGATCCTGCCGGCGGCCACCATCGCGCTCGCGAAGTGCGCCACCATCATACGGATCACGCGGGCCGCCACGCGCGAAGCGCTGCCCATGGACTACATCAAGTTCGCGCGCGCCAAGGGCCTGTCGGAATCGCGCGTGATGCGCGTGCATCTGCTGAAGAACATCCTGATTCCCATCGTGACGGTGGCCGGGCTGGAATTCGGCCAGGTGGTGGCGTTCGCGGTGGTGACGGAATCGGTGTTCTCCTGGCCTGGCATGGGCAAGCTGCTGATCGACTCCATCATCAACCTGGACCGCCCCGTGGTGGTGGCCTATCTGCTGCTTATCGTGTTTTTCCTGGTCATGCTGAACCTGGTGGTGGACATCATCTACACCGTTCTGGACCCGCGCGTACGATTGGACGGACGACGATGACGACAACGACGACACCCCAAGGGACCGGCGCGCCCGCGACGCCGGCCGTCAAGGAAGCCGGCCCGTGGCGCCGCTTCGCGGAAGATTTTTTCGCCAGCAAGCTGGCCACGCTGGGCCTGGTGGTCCTGGTGGCCATGATATTGGCGGTGCTGCTGGCGCCGTGGATCGCGCCGCAAAATCCCTACGACATCGGCAACCTGGACATCATGGATTCCAAGCTGCCGCCGCTGAGTGAAAACGGTGCCGGCGACATGCACTACTGGCTGGGCACCGACGGCCAGGCGCGCGATATGTTGTCGGCGATCCTGTACGGCCTGCGCACCAGCATGATGGTGGGCTGTATTTCGGTGTTCTTCGCTTTCGTCATCGGCGCCACGGTGGGCCTGGTGGCGGCCTATTTCGGCGGCCGTGTCGATGCGCTGCTGATGCGCATCGCCGATATCCAGCTGTCCTTCCCGTCCATCCTCGTGGCGCTGATCCTGCTGTCCATATTGGGTACCGGCGTGGACAAGGTGATCATCGCGCTGATTGTCGTGCAGTGGGCATACTTCGCGCGCACGGCGCGCGGCGCCGCGCTGGTCGAACGCGGCAAGGAGTACGTCGAGGCCGCGCGCTGCATGTCGCTGGGATCGTGGCGCATCCTGCGCCGGCATCTGCTGCCGAACTGCATGCCGCCGCTGATCGTGGTCGCCACCATAGACCTTGCCCACGCCATCGCGCTGGAGGCCACCTTGTCCTTCCTGGGCGTGGGCGTGCCGGTGACCGAACCTTCCCTGGGCATGCTGATATCCAATGGCTTCGAATTCCTGATGTCCGGCCGCTACTGGATATCGTTCTTTCCCGGCGTGGCCCTGGCCATCGCGATCATCGCCATCAATCTGGTCGGCGATCATCTGCGCGACGTGCTGAACCCGCGCAATGCGAACTAGGGGGCATCGATGACGACGACGATGAACCCGGGTGCGCCGGCGTCCATGCAGGGCGGCCGCGACACGTCGGCGCCGGTACTGGACGTCGCGGGCCTGCGCACGCACTTCTACACCCGTGCCGGCGTGGTCAAGGCCGTAGACGGCGTGGACCTGCGGCTGGGCCAGGGTGAAATCCTGGGCCTGGTCGGCGAGTCGGGATCGGGCAAGAGCATTACCGGTTTTTCCTTGATCGGCCTGATCGACGAGCCGGGCCGTATCGTGGACGGATCCATCCGCTTCGACGGCCGCGAGTTGCGCGGCGCGCCGCCCGCGCAGATGCGGGCGCTGCGCGGCAACGACATCGCGATGATTTTCCAGGATCCGATGATGACGCTGAATCCCGTCCTGCGCGTCGATACGCAGATGATCGAGGCGATCCAGGCGCATCGCAGGATGGACCGCGCGGCGGCCCGCACGCGCGCGCGCGACGTGCTGGCCATGGTGGGCATCCCGTCGCCGGAAGAACGGTTGCGCGCGTATCCGCACCAGCTGTCGGGCGGCATGCGCCAGCGCGTGGCCATCGCCATCGCATTATTGAACGCGCCGCGCGTGATCATCGCCGATGAACCGACCACCGCGCTGGACGTGACCATACAAGGGCAGATCCTGTACGAGGTGCAGAAGCTGTGCCGCGAAACCGGCACGGCGTTGCTGTGGATCACCCATGACCTGGCCGTGGTATCGGGGCTGGCGGACCGTATCGCCGTCATGTACGCGGGACGCGTGGTAGAGACGGGCTCGACGGCCGACGTCATCGGGCGTCCGTTGCATCCCTATACCCATGGTTTGATGATGTCCATCCCCACGCCGGGAACGCGTGGGCACGATCTGGCTTCGATACCCGGCATGACGCCGTCGCTGCTGAAACTGCCGCAGGGCTGTGCCTTTCGCACGCGCTGTCCGCGCGCCACCGAGACCTGTCTGCAGGAGCCCCAGTCCGTGGAATGGCGCCCCGCGCATTGGGTGCGTTGCTGGCATGCCGGCGAACCGGAGGCGCTATGAGCACGCAATCGACACCCATACTTTCGCTGCGCGGCGCCGAGATGCGTTTCGTGCAGCCCGTCGACCTGGCGGGCCGCATCGCCAACCTGTTCGGCGCCGGCTTGCGCAAGACGGTGGTGCATGCCGTGGCCGGCGTCGACCTTGACGTGATGCCGGGCGAAGTCATCGGCGTGGTCGGCGAATCCGGCTGCGGAAAGTCCACGCTGGGCCGGATGATCAGCGGCATCCTGCCGCCGACCGCGGGCACCATCGCCTACGCCGGCCAGCCAGTGGCCGGCATGGACGACAAGCAGCGGCGCGCCTACGAGCTGGGCGTGCAGATGATTTTCCAGGACCCGTATGCGTCGCTGAACCCGCGCATGCGCGTGGAAGAAATCATCGGCGAAGCACCCATGGTGCACGGCCTGGTGAGCCGCCGCGATCGCAAGGCCTATGTCGCCGAACTGATGCGCCAGGTGGGGCTGGATCCCGCCTATGCGCAACGCTATCCGCATCAGTTTTCCGGCGGGCAGCGGCAGCGTATCGGCATTGCGCGGGCGCTGGGGCTCAAGCCCAGGGTCATCGTTTGCGATGAAGCCGTGGCCGCGCTGGACGTGTCCATCCAGGCACAGGTGCTGAACCTGTTCGCGCAGCTGCGCCGCGAGCTGGACCTGACGTATCTGTTCATCAGCCACAACCTGGGGGTGGTCGGGCATATCTCCGATCGTGTTGCCATCATGTACCTGGGCCGCGTCGTCGAACTTGCCCCCACCGATCAGGTGTTCAAGCGCCCGAATCACCCCTATACGCAGGCCTTGCTGAAGGAATTGCCCACGCTGAATCCGGAACGGCGCAGCTTCAAGCCCATACAGGGCGAATTGCCTTCGCCGCTGGCGCCGCCGCCTGGCTGTACCTTCCATCCCCGTTGCCCGCATGCGATGGACCGATGCCGCCAGGAGCGTCCAGTGCTGCGCGAGATCGCGCCCGGGCAGTTGAGCGCCTGCCATCTGAACGACCTGCCCGCCGCCGTGGCGCGGCCGGTCGATTTCCACGCCAGTCCCGTCGCCATGCAGAGCTGAACATCATGCGCACCACAGACCAGCCTTTCGAGCCCTACATCCGCATCGAGCCGCGCGCGGCGGCCTTGCCGCTGGTCTGCGATTCGCCGCACAGCGGCGTGATCTATCCCGCGGATTTCGGCTATGCCGTCGAAGCCAAGGTGTTGCGTACCGGTGAAGACACGCACGTGGACGAACTGTGGCAGGGTATCCCCGACGTGGGCGGTACGCTGATCCTGGCGCAGTTTCCGCGCACCTATATCGATCCCAACCGCGAGCCCGACGACATCGATCCCGCGCTCCTGGCGGGGCCATGGCCCGATGCGATCCATCCTTCGGAAAAAAGCCGCATCGGGCACGGATTGATCTGGAGCAAGGCCGGCGGCCGGCCGATCTACGACCGCAAGCTGGCGGTGGAAGAAGTGCGGCATCGTATCCGGGCCTATCACCAGCCTTACCATGCCGCGCTCGGTCGCGACATCGAAGCGGCGTACAAGCAGTTCGGCGCGGTGTGGCATCTGAACCTGCACTCGATGCCATCGGATTCGTATGAAGTACTGCGGGTGCCTGGCGATCGTCAACTGGCGGATTTCGTGCTCGGGGACCGCGACGGCACCACATGCGAACCGGAGCTGGTGGACGTGGTCGAGCACTCGCTGCGCGCAAGCGGCTACACCGTGGCCCGCAACGATCCCTTCAAGGGCGTTGCGCTGATCGCCCGCCTCGGCAAGCCCGCGCAGCGGCGCCACAGCCTGCAGATCGAGATCCATCGCGGGCAATACATGAATGAACAGACGTTCGAAAAGAACGAGAAATTCCCGGCCATGCAGGCCGCACTGACCAAGGCGGCGCAGGACGTCGCGCAATATATTCAAAGGCAACTATGAAAACCCTGGACGAAATCGAGCGCGCGCATGGCGAGCTCACGGCGATACGCCGCGATATCCATGCACATCCCGAATTGGCTTTCGAGGAAACCCGTACGTCGTCGCTGGTCGCGGAAAAGCTGCGCGGCTGGGGCATCGAAGTCCATACCGGCTTCGGCAAGACGGGCATCGTAGGCGTGTTGCAGGGCAATGGCGGCAAGGGCAGGACGATAGGCCTGCGTGCGGATATGGACGCGTTGCCCATGCCGGAGAACAACCGCTTCGCCCACAAGTCGACGATCAGCGGCCGCATGCACGGCTGTGGCCATGATGGCCATACCGCCATGCTGCTGGGCGCGGCGCAATACCTGTCGCAGCATCGCGACTTCGCCGGTACCGTGGTGTTCATCTTCCAGCCCGCCGAGGAGAACGGCAACGCCGGCGCGCGCGCGATGATGCAGGATGGGCTGTTCGACAAGTTCCCCTGCGACGCGGTGTTCGGCATCCACAACATGCCGGGCATGCCCGTGAACGAGTTCGGGATCCGTCCCGGGCCGACCATGGCGTCCAGCAATCGCTTCACCATCACCATCAAGGGCGTGGGCGGCCATGCCGCGCAGCCGCACAAGACGGTCGATACCATCGTGATCGCGTCGGAAATGGTTGGCGTGCTGCAAAGCGTGGTGTCGCGCACCAGGAACCCGCTGGATACGGCGGTGCTGACGGTGACGCAGATCCATGCGGGCGATTCCTTCAACGTGATCCCGGCCGAAGCCGTCATCCGCGGCACGGTGCGTACCTACACCACCGAAGTCCTCGACTTGATTGAGGACACCATGCGACGCATCGCCACGACGTTGCCGCAGGTGTACGGCGGTTCGGGCGAACTCGATTTCGTGCGCGCCTATCCGCCGCTGGTGAACTGGGAAAAGGAAACCGAGTTCGCGGCACAGGTCGCGGAAGCGGCATTCGGCAAGGACAGCGTAAACCGCGCGGTGCCGCCTTTCATGGGCGCGGAGGATTTCTCCTTCTTCCTGGAGAAGGTGCCGGGCTGCTATATCTTCCTGGGCAACGGCGAAGGCGATCACCGGCTGGAGTCGTACCACGGCATGGGTCCGTGCACGCTGCACAATCCCAATTACGACTTCAACGACGCGCTGCTGCCGGTGGGTGCGACGTATTGGGTCAAGATGGTGGAAACCTTCCTGAAGCAGGCCTAGCGCGGCATGCGCGCCGGCCGTCCGGCGCGCTGGCCATGGTGGCGCCGATATAGCCGACGCCCTAGCGGCGTTCCGAGGGTGGATTGCAGTTCACCCTCATGACACTATTGTGGCCGCCGTTTCCATCCGACCACCGGAAGGCCCCGAATACGACGTTGTAGGGCGGATTCACCGCCTTGTTGGTGATGTACACATTGAGGGTCTGCTGAGGGCCCACGATGATGTCGGTCGAGAAAGCATAGTTACTGGAATAGTTGGCTTCGCCGCCGTACGGCCAGAGCTCGAGGTCGCCCCCGATCACGCCGCTGGGATCCAGCGGATTGTCCACTCCGCTGACTGTGCAGTAAGCCGTGTGGATACTGTCTTTCCAGTACTTTGAGTAGAACGAATAGAAGTAGGCTTGGCTATCCTGGGCGTTGGTGCCGTTGCTGATTATGCATTGGGGCGAGTCTTCGTCATACGTGTATTGCGTATTGCATGCCGGATAAGCAGCGTGGCTGACGTCATGGAATAAAAACGAAGCCAGGATAATCGCGAATATCTGTGCTTTCATCACGCGTGTCCTTCTACCTGTCGGGACGACTGCAATGGCAGGACGCCACAAGTGGCCAACACCCATGCGTGGAAAACTATCCCTTTACGGTAGCAAGCGCGTTTTAATTTCCTGACGATCGTTTTGATTCGCCGCGCGGTATGCGATGGCCGCAATCGCGGCGGGGCCGGCGTTCGGCGCGTCGCGTGACTCAAGGTGTGGTGCGTGCGGATGCAGCCCTGACGGCCTCGTTCGCTGCGCCGTTGGCGGCCTGTATGCGTGGCAGGTTGACTTCGATCCAGTCCGCCAGCAGACGCACTTTCTCCGCGCATTCCAGGCCCAGCGGGGTGAGCCGATATTCGACGTGCGGCGGCACGACCTGATAGGCCTTGCGGTCGACCAGCCCGTCGGCTTCCAGCCACTGCAGGGTCTGCGCCAGCATCCGTTCGCTGACCCCGCCGATGGTGCGCTTCAGTTCGCTGAATCGATGCATGCGCTGCTCCAGGGTGATCAGGACCAGCACGCCCCACCGGCTGGTGACGTGCTTGAGGACGTCGCGCGACGGGCAATCGGCGGCGAGCAGGTCGCCGCGCAGCAGGCGTTCGGACAGCGAACCGGCCGACGCCGCCGATGGGGGCTGATCGGACGTTGTGGCTGAGCCGGGTAGCGCGGAGGTCATGTCGCGGGCGTTCATACTTACCTTTATGTGCGTACTTACGAAAGGTAAGTAATACTGCTAGATTGGCTCCGTCGTCAATTCAAACGGAGTTTTCCCATGACTATCGCCATTACGGGCGCCACCGGCCAACTGGGCCGCCTGGTCGTCCAGGAATTGCTGCGCACGGTTCCCGCCGGAGAGCTCGTGGCCCTGGTCCGTACGCCCGCCAAGGCCGCGGACCTGGGCATCGCGGCGCGCCTGGCCGACTACACCCGGCCGGAGACGCTGCCGCCCGCGCTGGCCGGCGTCGACACGCTATTGCTGATCTCGGGCAATGAAGTGGGGCAGCGCATCGCCCAGCATCGCAATGTGATCGACGCCGCGCAGCGCGCCGGTGTACGGCGCATCGTCTACACCAGCCTGCTGCATGCGGACACATCGCCCCTGAGCCTGGCCCCGGAGCACCTGGAAACCGAGAACGCCATCAAGGCATCCGGCTTGGCCTATACGCTGCTGCGCAACGGCTGGTACATCGAAAACCACACCGGCGCGATACAGCCGGCGCTGTCCACCGGCGTGCTGGCCGGCGCTTCGGGCGAAGGCAGGTTTTCCGCCGCGGCGCGGGCCGATTATGCGTTGGCGGCCGCCACCGTGCTGACCGGTTCGGGCCATGAGGGCAAGACTTATGAACTGGCCGGCGACGAACCCTATACCCGTGCGCAGTTCGCCGCGGAGGTCGCACGCCAGGCCGGCAAGCCCGTGGTCTACCGCAACATGACGGAGGCCGAGTATGCGCAGGCCCTGGCCGGCGTCGGCCTGCCCGCCCCCATTGCCCAGGCCGTGGCCAGTTGGGACGCCTTGGCCGCCGACGGCGCGCTCTACGACGACAGCGGCGTGCTGGCGCGCCTGATCGGCCGGCCGACGACGCCGCTGTCCAAGGTGATCGCCCAGGCCCTGGCCTGAGCCGGCGGGCGCCGCGCCGGGTTCATTCAGCGCGGGGGGGACGCTGGGAAAAGCTGCGTTCGAATACGCCTTCGGCAATGCGGTTCTTCAGGATTTCGATCGAACCCCCGGCGATCATCCAGCCGCGGCAGCGCCGCACGCAATATTCGACCAGCGATTCGCGGCTGTAGCCCATGCCGCCCAGCACCTGCAATGCCTCGTTGGCCACGTCGAAACCCGCCTGGTTGCAATACGCCTTGGCGATGGCGGTTTCAGTAGCCGACGGGAAACCGGTATCCGCGTTCGAAGCCGCCCGGTACAGCAACAGCTGGCCGGCATCCAGCTTGATGCGCATGTCGGCGAACTTCCATTGCAGCCCCTGGAACTCGCAGAGCAAGCGGCCAAACTGCTTGCGCTGCATCGCCCACTCGCGCGCTTCTTCATAGGCATAGCGGCCCAGGGCCAGCGAGCGGGCGGTGTTGCCGATGCGTTCGACGTTGAAGCCCGCGATCTGCTTCTTGAAGCCGCCTTCGCCCAGCACCACCATATCGTCCGGCACAAAGACATTGTCGAAGTAGATCTCCACCCATTCTTCGTCGGACATGAAGGCCGAGCGCTTGCCCAGCCTGACGCCTTCGCTCTTCGTATCGATCAACACCGAACCGATGCCATGCGTGCCGGGACCGAATCGCACATAGGCCAGGATGACGGTGGCGTGGGGCCCGTGCGTGGTGAAGATCTTCGAGCCATTGATGCGCCAGCCATCGCCGTCGCGAGTCGCGGCGGTTTTCAATTCGGTGACCGCCGAGCCTGCTTCCGGTTCGGTCATGCCGACGGAGATGAGCATGTCGCCAGCCAGCAGCGGCCGCAGGTACTTTTCCTTCTGCATGGCGTTGCCGTATTCGCCCAGCACGCGGATGGGGCCGAAGTTGCCGGCCTGCACGACGTCGGCACTGCGCGGGCAGACCGACGCGATCGTCTGGATGGCGATGACCGCATCCATCAGCGAGCCGCCGATCCCGCCGTTGGCTTCGCTGATGGTGATGCCCAGCAGCCCTTGCCGGGCCATGGAGCGCGCCACATCCCAGGGGTATTCGCGCGAGTGCGCGCGATCGCGCGCGCCGGTGCGCAGCTCGTTTTCCGCATAGCGGCGCACGGCATCCTGGAAGTCGCGCTGTTCGGGTGTCAGATTGAAATCCATATGCGATGGGTCCTCGTGATGTTCGTTATGTGTGTCGCGCCCATGGCGGGGTGCGTTGTTCCGCGCAGCGTCCGCGCGCTACTCGTGGCTGCGTCCTGCCGTCGTGGTGTCAGTCGATATGCAGCAGGCCATCCACCGCCACGACGCCATCGGCGCGCACGAACAGGGGATTGATCTCCGCTTCCGCTACCTGGACACCTTCCACCTCGGCCAGGCGGGAGAAAGCGGCAATGGCGTGCGCCAGGGCCTCGCAATCGCCGCGCGGCAGGCCGCGGAAGCCGCGCACCAGGCGTGTTGCGCGCACCTCTTCGATCATCGCGCGCGCTTCCTCCACGCCGACGGGCGCCAGGCGTATGGCGAAGTCGGGATTCAGTTCCGCCGCGATGCCGCCCGCGCCCAGCACGATCGTCGGTCCGACCAGGGGATCCAGCCGGTAGCCCAGGATCAGCTCCAGCAGACGCCCTTCCATCGCCTGCACCAGGATGCCGTCGATGTCGGCGTCAGGCGCGTGAACGCGCACGTTCCGCAGCATCTGATCGACCGCGGCGCGCAGCTGTGCCTCGTCCGCGATGCCGATACGGACCGCGCCGGCATCGGTCTTGTGCGGCACGTCGCGCGACGACACCTTGGCCACGACGGGATAGGGCAAACCATGCGCGAGATCGTCCGTGGGGAGCAGCCGCGAGGCCGCGACCGGCACGCCCAGGGCCTGGAACACCCGGCTGGCTTCATGCTCCGTCAACGCGCCCGCGCGCGGCAAGCCGGCCGGCCAGGGCACCGCGGCCGGCGGCGGAACGGGCGCCGGCTTGCGCTGGAACAGTACCGCGAGCGCGTCGGCGCAGGATTCGGGCGTGCGGAAGGCGGCAATGCCGTGCTTCCTGAGCAGGGCCAACGACGCGGGCGCTTCGGGCGCGAGGAAAGCCGCCATGGGCTTGTCGTCCGGCTTGTCGGCCTGCACCAGCGGATTCACCGCGAAGTCGGGATGGAACTGGGCCGACGACCCGATCACGCTGAGCACCGCGTCGCACCAGTCCGCCAGCAACAGTTGTTCGAGCAGATCCTTGTATTGCGCCGGCGTGGCGGCCAGGGTGAGGTCGATGACGGGCGTTTCGCGTATGCGCAGGCCGCGTCCCGCCATATGCTCGACAAAGGCCGGAGGCGGCGCGGCCGCCACCAGTCCGCGCATGCCCAGGTTGTCAACCACGGTGGCCGCGCCGCCGCCCGTGGTGGTGATCACCGCGACGCGCGGCGCCGGGGCGCGGGCCCGCGCTTCGCCATAGCGCGCCGCCAGCGGCACGATTTCGAACAGCGTTTCCAGCTGCTGCACGCGCAGCACGCCGTGCGCCCGAAAGAAGGCATCGACGGCGGCGTCGTTGCCCGCCATCGCACCCGTATGGGATTGCGCCAGCGCATCGCCCTGCTCGGAGCGGCCGAGCTTGTACGCCACGACCGGCTTGCCGGCCTGGCGTGCGCGGGCCAGCGCGGCCGCCAGCACGGGCGCTTCGCGCAGCGTTTCCAGGAACAGCAGGATGACGCGGGTGTTCGTATCGTCCACCAGCGCGTCGACGACTTCGCCGACGGTGATGTCGCTTTCATTGCCCACCGATACGGAGCTGGCGAAGCCGAAGCCGCGTGCCGCCGCGCGCGACAGCAAGGAACCCATCATGGAGCCGCTTTGCGACACCATGCTGATGTCGCCCGCGACCAGGTCGTCGGCCTCGAAGGCCGCATTCACCGAGATCACACCGCCCGTGTGCAGGTTGGCGCTGCCTATGCTGTTGGGGCCCAGGATGCGCACGCCGAGTTCGCGAGCGCGCGCCACCAGCACCTGCTGGCGTGCCATGCCTTCCGGTCCGGCTTCGGCGAAGCCGTCGGAG
The DNA here is from genome assembly GCF_002119685.1 of Bordetella genomosp. 8. NCBI lineage: Bacteria > Pseudomonadati > Pseudomonadota > Betaproteobacteria > Burkholderiales > Alcaligenaceae > Bordetella > Bordetella genomosp. 8. The sequence goes on from NZ_CP021108.1 coordinate 6,161,880, forward strand.
TAAACGGTCAGCACGCGCGCGCCCGCCGCGGGACATTGTTCCAGCACGGACAGCACCTGTTCGCCGGGGATCATGACGAAGACGTGGTCCACCGGCTCGGGCAGTACCGCCAGCGAAGGATAGGCGCGTTCGCCCATGATTTCCGTGCGGCCGGCATTGATCGGATGGATGCGGCCTGCATAGCGGTGCTTGCGCATGAAGCGCAGCGGCCGCGCGGTGTTCTTGCGCTCGTCGCCCGACGCGCCGACCAGCGCGATGGCGCGGGGCGCGAGCAAGGCCTGGCCGAGGGAGGTTGATGATTTCACGGACATGATCGGGCGTTTCTCAAGCGATAGGACGGTCGTTCGCCAGGGCCAGGTCGCTGACGTGGCTGCTTTCCAGCTTCCAGACCGCGGCGCGCAGCTGGCGGGCGCGTTCCGCGCCCAGCACCGGCCCGGCAAGCTCGTCGAACTTGTCGTTCAATTCGGCGTCCGAAAGTGGCGCCTCCGGATCGCCCTTGCGATACGGCGCGAACTGCTCGTGCCGCATGCCGTCGTCGGTCACGATGGCCACGCGCGCCGCGCGCATCCTGGGGAAGCCGGCGGTCAGCTGCGGATCCTCGATGAGCGTGACCTTGCGCATCAGCGCGCGCGTTGCTTCGTCGTTCAGCGCTTCCGGTTCGAAGGCCGCCAGCCGTACCGAACCCTGGCGCATCGCATGCGCCAGGACGTATTGCGTGCTGAAGCGCGCCTCGAAGGCCGTGGTCGGGTCGGGATTGCCGGCGACCTCCAGCGTCGCGCGATAGCCCTGGACCTCGATGGCGCGCACGCGATCGGCCTGCACGCCTTTGTCGCGCAAGGCCAGGGCGGCGTCGATGGCCGCGAAGGTATGGCCGCAACAGCCATGGTTCTTCTGCGTCATGCGGGTGATGTTGTACTGCTCGCCCAGGCCTTCCAGGACGCTGTCCCAACGCACGTTCTCGGCCAGCGCGGCGCCGAAGCCCACCTCGCCTTCCAGGACGTCGTGCACGCCGGTGACGCCGTGCGCCGCACCCTGTCCCGCGCGCACGCCGGCCGCCGCCGCGTGGCCCGCATGCAGGGCCTTGCTCATGGCGTCGGAACGGAAAGCCTGCTGCAGTGCCGCGGCCATGGTGGCGGACGTCGCGATGGCATGTCCCATGACGTCGGCCTGGCCCGGCGCGGCCAGGGCGGCGGCCGCCGCCGCGGCGCCCAGCGTGCCGACCGTGCCGGTGGTGTGGAAATAGCGGTAGTGGGAAGGCTGCATCGCCGCCGCGATGCGGGTGGATATCTCGTAGCCCACCACCACCGCGTTGAGCAGTTCGAGGCCGCTGGCGCCCCGGTGCTCCGCCATCGCCAGCGCCGCGGCGATCACCGGGCAGCCGGGGTGGTAGGCCCCGTCACGGAAGATGTCGTCGAACTCCGGCGCGTGCGAGGCGCTGCCGTTGATCCAGGCCGCGGTGGCGGGAAAGGCCGTCGTGCCGTTGCCGGGCAGGCTGGAGCGTCCGATGCCCAGCTCTTCCGCGTGCGCGGCCACCAGCTCGCGGCAGGGCGAGATACGGGTTCCGGGATAGAGGGCCGACAGCCAGTCCAGGACCGCGCGCTTGGCGTAGTGCAGGACCTCGTCGGGCAGGCGCGCGACGGTATCGCGCGCCCCGTAGGCGGACAGGGATTCGAGCAGCATGGGCGTCTCCGGTGTCGCGGCGCCTTGATACGCCGCTATCGTGTATCCGCCACTCTAGCCCGTGGGATGCCGGTCCGGTTTGAAAAAATGGCAAGCGACCGATCACTGAATCCGCAGGCTGCCGCGCGGCAGCCGGGCCCAGGGATCAGGGACGCAGGGCCGCCAGCAGATCCGCCGTCAGCGGGCTCATCGTCGTCGCATCGCGGACGCAGATGAAAAACTGCCGCTCCGCCCAGGCGTCTTCCAGCGCCAGCAGGACCAGCCCCATTTCGCCCAGGTAATTCCGCGCGATGCCTTCGGGCACCACGGCGATGCCCAATCCTTCGCGGATCATCCGGCAGCGCGTTTCGAAATTGGAGACCTGCAGCTTGACCCTGGGCGGCCGCGATACCGTCTGGCCGATATAGTCCAGGAACTGGTCCAGGGAGTGGCGCGGAAAATACCCCAGCAGCTCGTAATCCAGCGCTTCTTCCAACCGCAGGGAGGTCCGGCTGGCCAGCGGATGTCCGCGCGGCACGACCAGGCCCACGCGATCGCTGCGGAAGGGGAAGGACGACACGCCGGCGGCGGCGCGATCGGCGTGGTAGATGCCCATGTCCACCGTGGCGTCCGCCACCATGCGCGGGATGTCGTAGCTGTGGGCCTCCAGCAGATCCACCGCGACGTTGTCGCGGCCCGCCAGGAAGCGCGCCATGGGCGCGGGCAGGAACTGCAGCAGGGTGGAGGGATTGGCCGCCAGCCGGATCTTGGCCTGGCCGTCGGCCGAATAGCTGTCGATGGCCTGTTCCGCGAGCTGGACGCTGCGCAGGATGGCCTTGGCGCGCTGGTAGAGCAGCACGCCGGCGGGAGTCGGTTCGACCCCACGGCCGTGGCGGTGCAGCAGCGTGCGATGCAGGTGCCGTTCCAGGTCGGCGATCCGCCGGCTGGCGGCGGACGCCACGACATTTTCCCGTTCAGCGGCCCGGGTGAGGCTTTTTTCCTCGACGGCGGCGACGAAGATCTCCAGCGCCGGGACGTCGAGTTTCTTCATGGCCGGCCGCCCCGCCTCGCGATCAACGCTTGGCGGTTTCCGTTTCGACGCGCAGTTTGCGCGTGATGTACCACTGCTGCAGGATGGACAGCGTGTTGTTGACGCACCAGTACAGCACCAGGCCGGCCGGGAACATGAACATCATGCCGCCGAACACCAGGGGCATGATCATCATGACCTTGGCCTGGACGGGATCGGGCGGCGTCGGGTTCAGCTTGATCTGCAGGAACATGGTGGCCATCATGATCGCCGGCAGGATGAAGTAGGGGTCATGCACGGACAGATCGTGCACCCAGCCGAGCCACGGCGCGCCGCGCATTTCCACGCTGGCCAGCAGCACCCAGTACAGCGAGATGAACACCGGGATCTGCACCACCATCGGCAGGCAGCCGCCCAGCGGATTGATCTTCTCGGTGCGATACATCTCCATCATGGCGGCGTTCAGCTTCTGCTTGTCGTCGCCGTACTTTTCCTTCAGCGCCTGCAGCCGCGGGGTGACCTGCTTCATGCGGGCCATCGAGCGGTAGCTGGTGGCCGCCAGCGGGTAGAACAGCAGCTTGATCAGCACCGTCAGGGCCACGATGGTCCAGCCCCAGTTGCCCAGGATGGAGTGCAGCCACGTCATCAGCGAGAACAGCGGCTTCGCGATGATCGTCAGCCAGCCGTAGTCGACGACGAGTTCCAGCCCGGGCGCCAGCGCGGCCATGGCCTTCTGGTCCTGCGGGCCGACCCACAGGTGGGCATCGACGCTGGCCGATGCGCCGGGCGCGATGTCGCCCACGCCTTCGACGGTGCGCGCGGCGTAGAGGTTGTTGCGGACCTCCAGAAGCTCATTGGTGCGCGCCTTGCCTTGCGGCGGAATCCAGGCGGTGGCGAAGTAGTGCTGCACCACGGCGATCCAGCCGTTGTCGGCCTGCTTGATGTAGCTGGCTTTCTTCTTTTCGATATCCGAGAACGTGGCCTTCTGGAATTTGTCCTGGTCCGAATACACCGCCATGCCGGTGAAGGTGTGATAGAAGCTGGACGTATCCGGCGGATTGTTGCCGTCGCGCTGCAGTTGCAGGTACAGCGAGGGGCGCGCCGGATTGGCGCTGGTGTTCGTCATGTCGTGGCGGACGTCGATGTCGTAGCGGCCGCGATGCAAGGTGTAGGTCTTGGTGACCTTCAGCCCGCCCGATTCGGCTTCGAACACTACGCTCAGCGTGTCGCCGGTCATGCTGCGCTCGGACGACACCATGCGGAACGGCGTCTGATGGGTGGGGAAGCCGGGCTGGCCCGGGGCGCCCACCACGCCGGATTGCACGACATATTGCAGGTCGGGCGTATCGTCCAGCAGCACCGTCGGCTGGTCGCCGCGGTTGGCGTCCGGATACTTCAGCAGCACCGCCTGCACCAGCTGCGCGCCGGTGGTATCGAAGGTCAGGCGCAGCACGTCGGTGGTGATGACAATTTTCTGCGAGTCCGCCTGCGCCTTGGCGGCGGAGGCAGGCACGCCGCCGGGCGCCGCCGAGGCAGGCTGGCCAGCCGCGGGCACGCTGGGAACGGTCGTGTTGCCGGCGGGTTGCGCCGCGTCGCCGGTGGCGGGCTTGGCCGCTTGCTGGGCCGGGGTGGCCGCTGGCGGCACGCCGAACAGCGACGGCTTTCCGTTATGGACTTGCCAGTTGTTCCAGAGGAGCAACAGCGAGAAAGAGAAGATCATCCAGAGGATGGTTCGTCGGATATCCATGGTGCCTACAAGGTAAGAGCGGGACCGGCAAAGCCCGCCAGTTTAGCGTCAATCCTGCCGGGCGCGGTGGCCGTGGCCGCAGGAGCAGTGGTCGCCGGGCCGCGGCGCGGGCGGAACCGGGTCGAGTCCGCCCGGGCTCCAGGGGTGGCAACGGCCGATGCGCCGGGCCGCCAGCCACAGACCGTTCAAAGGCCCGTGAGTTTCAATGGCTTCGATGGCGTAGGCCGAGCAGGTGGGCGTGAAACGGCACTGCCGTCCCATCCAGGGGCTCAGGAAGAACCGGTAGAACCGGATCGGCGCGATCAGCAGGGTCTTGATCATGGACGCGCTCACGCGGGCACCTTCAGGAAGCAAAGCGGATCACCCGTGCGAAGTGAGTATCTACTTCTGCTCGGGCGGCCTGTTTCAGGGCGGTCAGCGACAGCTCGGGGACGCGCGCATGGAGCCGGACCACATAGTCGGCCGGCGGCAAGGCCAGGCGGCGGGCCCGGAACGATTCCCGGATGACGCGTTTGAGGGCGTTGCGGGTCGCGGCGCGCGCGGCATGCCGCTTGGCGATGACCATGCCCAGCCGCGCCTGGGGCGGCGCGACGTCCGCGGGCGCGGCGGTGGACGTGATCATGAAAAACGCCCCTCGCGCCAGCCGGCGGCCTTTCAGCGCGGCGGCGAATTCCGAGGGGCGATGCATCCGCGCCTCCGGGGGAAGCGTGGTGCGCGGCATGACGGGCAACTGCGCGGCCGAGGCGGCCGTCAGGCCGGCCGGGGCAGGCGCAATGCCTGGCGCGGCGTTCAGACCGCCAGACGCTTGCGGCCCTTGGCGCGGCGTGCGTTCAGCACGGCGCGGCCGCCACGGGTCTTCATGCGCACGCGAAAGCCATGGGTGCGCTTGCGGCGGGTAACGGAGGGTTGGAAAGTGCGTTTCATGGGCGGTCCACAAAAGAACAATTAATACGGATGGGCACGGACGCGGGCGACATGCTCCGCGGGCCCATTTCGGGGGCGATGCGTATACGGGTACACGCGTACGTACGGGATGGGGATGGGTGCGGGAATAGACGCGCGGGGCGAACGAAGCCACCCGACCTCAGCCGAGCCCGCCATTTCAGCAAGTTTCTTCTCTGTTGTCAAACAGTTAGCGTAGGGCGGGCGATGTCCGGCACCCCCAGCCTGTGGATAACCACAGCCCAGGCAAGGTAGAATCGAGGTTTAGACAAGACCGAC